>NZ_JBEZWO010000007.1:0-186114 GCF_040637515.1 Streptomyces sp. NPDC029041
GGCGGGCGCAGGAGCGGCCGTCCATGGCGGAGCAGGTGGTCGGGAGCGGCGTCTTCAGGTCGCTGGCCCGGTCCGGTTCGACCAGACGCTGCCACGGCCGGCCGGGCCGTGTCCCAGCTGTTGCCGCTGGCCATGGTGCTCGCGGTGTACAAGCCGCGGGGCATCCCCCCCCGTTCGGGCAGCGATAACAGGAGGCGCAGCGCGAGGGCCGAATCGCGGGTGCGGGGACCGTGCCTCAGACGTGACAGGGATCCGCGTCCTTCTTGCAGATGCCGAAGTACGTGGTGATCGCGCGTGCCTGGCCGCGCGGATGACACTGGTCGTCCTGACCGCGCCGCCGGTCAGCACGCCGGGAACGGAACGCCCCGCCACGGGTGGGGACCTGGTGCTCGACGGCGGACAGCGGCAACGGCTCTCTCCGGCGAGGGCGCCGGCGGCGGCACCGACATCCTCATCACGCGGGGCGCCGCGGCAGGACGGCCCGTACCGCCGCGAAGCCCCCTCGCTGTCGTGACCGACCTGGCGAGGGGGCCTCCTTTCATGCGGGGTGTCCTCACTCGTGCGGGTGGAGCACGACCTTGGTGTAGCCCTCGACCCGCTTGTCGAACTTCTCGTAGGCCGACGGGGCCTGGTCGAGGGGCAGTTCGTGCGACACCACGAAGCTGGGCGTCGCGCGGCCCTCGATGATCAGGTCACGCAGCTGGCGGTTGTAGCGCTTGACGTTGCACTGACCGGTGCCCATCCGCAGCCCCTTCTCGAAGGCGCGTCCGATGGAGACCAGCAGCATGCCCTGCTTGGCCTGCTCGTCCGGCCCGCCCGGGTCGCGCGGGACGTACAGTCCCGGTATGCCGAGGGCGCCCGTCGGCCGGACCGTCTCGACGAGGGAGTTCAGCACGATCGCCGGCTCCTCGCGGTCCGCCTCGTGCGCCTGGGCCTGGTAGCCGACGGCGTCGATGCCCTTGTCAGTGCCTTCTCCTCCGGTCTGTTCCTTGATCTGCTGCGCGGCGTCGCCCTCGGTGAAGTTGATCGGTACGGCGCCGATCTCCTCGGCCTTCTGCAGCCGCTCCGCGACCCGGTCGACCACGAACACCTTGCTCGCGCCGCGCACCATCGCCGAGTAGGCCGCCATCAGGCCGACAGGGCCACCGCCGTACACGGCGACACTCTCGCCGGGACGCACGTCGGCCAGTTCGTTGCCGTGATAGCCGGTCGGGAAGATGTCGGCGAGCAGGACGAAGTCGGTCTCCTTCTCGGTGCCCTCCGGCAACTTCAGACAGTTGAAGTCGGCGTACGGCACCCGTACGTACTCGGCTTGCCCGCCCACGAACGGGCCCATCGCGACATAGCCGTAGGCGCCGCCCGCGAAGCCCGGGTTCACCGTCACGCAGAAACCCGTGTAGCCGGCCGTACAGTTCTTGCAGAAGCCGCATGCCACGTTGAAGGGCATGACCACCCGGTCCCCGCGGCTGAGCGACGTCACGCCCTCGCCTGCCTCCTCGATGACACCGAGGTTCTCGTGGCCGAACACGATGCCCGGCTCGGCGGCGGTACGGCCCTCGTACATGTGCAGATCCGAGCCACAGATCGCGGTGGACGTGACCCGTACGATCACGTCGTTGGGGTGCTGGATCCGGGGATCCTCCACCTGCTCGACCGCTACTTCGAACGGTCCCTTGTACACAACGGCCCTCATCCTTGAGCACCTCCACTGCCCGTGATGGATCGGTCACGCTCTGGAGCGGCAGTGCCGGGAACCCGCTGCTTCACCGCGAGAAAGGCCCCGGCCCGCAGCTCGGCCGGTCTTGTGTGGTATGCCTCATAGTCCAGACTGGTGCATGATGCGACGATTTGCACCCAGGGGCTTCTTTCGCCTGTTCGTGCTCTTCGGAAGGATCGACTGTCTTGTCACGACGTCTAGGCTCACTGCTCGTCCCGGTCTGTGGCCTTTCCGGCACCACATATCCGGTGGGAACCCGCGTGGCCATACGCGGCAACGGAGGATCCGTCGACGGCTTCGTCGACGGAGACTGGCTGCCGCTCGCCTGGTGGGAGTTCGCGGACATCCGGGAGGACTCCCGGGAGGGGTGACGCGGATGCCGACGGCCGCGCCTCCGTCAGGACTGCGCCGCACCGCGCCGCCGCTGCGGGAGCACCACGTACTTCGGGTCCTGAGCGGACGCGAGGCCGGCTTCGAAGACGCCGAAGCGCGTGCACAGGCCCGCCCCCAGGTACGCCGCGCCGGCCAGGGCCGATGCCACGGGGCTGCGGCGGCCGAGCAGTGAGAGCCCCGTCCCCACCGCGGTCAGGGACTTGCTCAGTCTCAGCAGCCGCCCCGGCCGGCCCGTGACGTACGGTTCGCCGACCAGCCCGAGCCGCCGCTCCATCCCGCGCAGGGCGGCGAGCTCCATGCCGGCGCCCAGCAGTCCCATCCGGGTGGGGGGCCGGTGGTCGACGCCGGGCACGCACAACGCGGCGCCTGCACCGCAGGCCAGCGCGCTGCCGCCGAAGACGAGGGGCAGCTCGGGATAGGCCTCGTGCCACGCCGGTACCGCGGTGTCGGCGAGCAGCACCGCGGTGTAGGTGCACATCGCCGGTCCCAGCACGCCCGAGCCGATCCCCGCCAGCCGGCCCGGCCGCGAGAACGTCCCGGTCAGCTCGGCGGCCGCCGAGGCGGTCGCCAGCGCGGAGAACGGCCCGATGATCCAGGACCCCACCGACAGCGGAGAGGTCGGTTTGAAGACCCTGAGCATGTTGAGGAAGCGCTCGGGTCTCCCGAGGTCGTGGATCAGCGCGGCCACGCTGGCGAGCGCACCCACCGCGGCCACACTCCGGCCCACCCTGGCCAGCTCCGGGCGCGAGGTCAGGTCGGCGAGGACCGCCATGGTCGCCGAGGCGCCCGCCGTCCCGCCCAGGAACAGGTAGCCCGGCACGTCCGGCACCTTCCAGGTGGGACGCTTCAGGATCGGACGGCCGTAGTAGGAACGGAACTCCGCCTCAGGAACCACAGAGCCCTCCCGGCGGCCATGTCGCGTCACGGCATCCTCCTCTCCTCCGGCTCCCCCCACCCCCACGGTCACCGGCGCCGCCCGGCGAAGGACAGTGCCACGCTCGCCGCCACGCCGAGTGCCGCCACCGCCGCGTGCCGCCACATCGACGGCAGGTCACGGGTGGTGACCACCGGGTCCGGCGGCAGTCCGTACACCTCCGGCTCGTCCAGCAGCAGGAAGAACGCCCCGTCACCGCCCACGCCGTCCTGCGGGTCCCGGCCGTACAGCCGCGCCTCGGGCACGCCGCGTCCGTGCAGCTGGGCGACGCGCTGATCGGCCCGCTCGCGCAGTTCTTCCAGCGGGCCGAACTGGATCGAGTCGGTCGGGCAGGCCTGGGCACAGGCCGGTTCCTGGCCGGCGCCGAGACGGTCGTAGCAGAGCGTGCACTTGAACGCCCGGCCGTCACCGGGCCGGAGGTCGAGCACTCCGTACGGGCAGGCGCTCACGCAGTAGCCGCAGCCGTTGCAGATGTCCTCCTGCACCACGACGGTGCCGAACTCGGTGCGGAACAACGACCCGGTGGGACACACGTCCAGGCAGGCCGCGTGGGTGCAGTGCTTGCACACGTCGCTCGCCATCAGCCAGCGCATCCCGGTCTCGGCCTCCCCGGGCGGGTCCGGCTCCGGCGGGCCGAGTGCCGGCATGCCCAGGTCGACCGGCTGCCGGGCGGGCACCTTCTGCTCGATGAACGCCACATGCCGCCACGTGTCGGCCGACAGCGCGCCCGTGTTGTCGAACGAGTCCCCGAGCAGATCCGGACCGTCCTGCTCGGGCGGGAGGAGGTTCCACTCCTTGCACGCCACCTGGCACGCCTTGCAGCCGATGCAGATCGAGGTGTCGGTGAAGAACCCCATCCGGGGCGGATGCGACTCCGGATAGCCGGCGTCCGAGCTGGGGTCGGCCAGCGGGCCGGACAAGCGGTTGGCGTCGGTCGTCATGGCTGCGTGTCTCCTCCCGCACCGGGGTCCGCGTCCTCCGGGGTGCCCGGCGGCCGGGCGTCCTCGGGGAGACCGGCGCGCTGCCGGTAGCGCGCCACGTAATCCAGCAGTTCCGGGCCGCGAGGGCGCCGGCCCGGACGGATGTCGCAGGTCGCCGCCTTGGATTCCTGGATGTGCACGTTCGGGTCGAGTACCACGGCCAGCAGTTCGTTCGCCGCGTCACCGGTGGACAGGCCGTTGGGGCCCCAGTGGTACGGAAGTCCCACCTGATGGATGGCCCGGCCCCGGACCCGCAGCGGCTTGATCCGGTCGGTCACCAGCACTCTCGCCTCGATCGCCGTGCGCGCCGTGATGATGGTGGCCCAGCCCCGGTGCTCCAGGCCTCGTTCCGCCGCCAGTTCGGGGGAGACCTCGCAGAAGAACTCCGGCTGGAGCTCGGCCAGGTAGGGCAGGGTACGGCTCATGCCTCCGGCGGTGTGGTGCTCGGTGAGCCGGTACGTGGTGAACACGTAGGGGAACACCTCGCTGTGGCTGGGGTTGTAGCGGTTGTCCCGGCGGTCGTACGCCTGGAGCGTCGGGTTGGTCTGCTGCCGGTACAGCGGGTTGTCCACCGGTGACTCGAACGGCTCGTAGTGCACGGGCAGCGGGCCGTCGGCCAGGCCGGCCGGGGCGAACAGCCAGGCTCGCCCGTCGCTCTGCATGATGAAGGGATCGGTGCCGGCCAGCGCGGCCTGGGCCCGGGCCCCCGGCGGCGGCCGGTAGTCCGGCGGCTTGTCGGCCTCGAAGTCCGGGACGTCCTCGCCGGTCCACCGGCGCTGCTCGGCGTCCCACCACACACAGCGCTTGCGGTCGCTCCAGGGCCTGCCCTCCGGGTCGGCCGACGCCCGGTTGTAGAGGATGCGGCGATTGGCGGGCCACGCCCAGGCCCATTCGGCGGCGACCCAGCTCTGCTCGCCGCGTGGCCGGCGGTTGGCCGCCTGGTTGTGTCCTCCGGCACGGATCCCGCAGTAGATCCACGTTCCGCAGGCGGTGGAGCCGTCGTCCCTCAGCTGGGTGGAGGTCGACAGCGGCCCGTCGGGTCCGTACCCGTTGATCTCGGCGAGCACCGCGTCGGCGCTCGGTTCGTCCAGTGGTCCCTCGGTGGGGTAGTCCCAGGTCAGGGCGAGCAGCGGGCGGTCGCGTGGATCGGTGGAGCGGGCGAGCTTGGCGCGGATGATGCGGCCGAGGTGGTAGTAGAACCACAGGTCGCTGCGCGCGTCGCCCGGCGGTTCGACGGCCGCGTGGTGCCACTGCACCAGCCGCTGCGTGTTGGTGAAACCGCCGTCCTTCTCCGTGTGGGCGGCGGCCGGCAGGAAGAACACCTCGGTCGGGATCTCCTCGGTGCGCAGCTCACCGGTCTCGATCTCCGGGCCGTCCTTCCAGAACGTCGCGCTCTCGATGAGCCGCAGGTCCCGCACCACGAGCCAGTCCAGGTTGGCCATGCCGAGCCGTTGCAGCTTGGCGTTGGCGGAGCCGACCGCCGGGTTCTCCCCGACGAGGAAGTAGCCCTTGCACTCTCCGGCGATCTGATGGAGCACCGTCTGATAGGAGCCGTGGTCCCCGGTGAGGCGCGGCAGCCAGTCGAAGCGGAAGTCGTTCTCGGCGGTGGCCGCCTCGCCCCACCAGGCCTTGAGCAGGCTGACGACGTACGCGCGCATGTTGCCCCAGAAGCCCGTCGTCGCGGCGTCGGCGGCCACGAATCCGTCGAGGTCCTGGTGCTGGTGCGCGTGTGGCATGGGGATGTAGCCGGGCAGCAGGTCGAACAGGGTGGGGATGTCCGTGGAGCCCTGGATGCTGGCATGCCCGCGCAGGGCGAGGATGCCGCCCCCCGGCCTGCCGATGTTGCCCAGCAGCGCCTGCAGGATCGACGCGGTGCGAATGTACTGGGCGCCCACCGTGTGCTGGGTCCAGCCGACCGAGTAGCACAGCGCGGTGGTGCGCTCACGGCCCGAGTTGGCGGTGATCGCCTCGGCCACCTTCTCGAAAAGCTCTCGCGGAACGCCGCACACGTCCTCGACCATCTCCGGTGTGTAGCGGGAGAAGTGCCGCTTGAGCACCTGGTAGACACACCGCGGGTGCCGCAGCGTCGGGTCCGTCCTCGGCTCGGTCCCCAGACCGGGGCCGCCGCTGCCGTAGGTCTCCGACCGGGCGGTCTCCCGGTGTTCCGCACCGCCGTGCTGCTCGGTCGTCCGCATGTCGTCACGTGCCGCCCAGCGTTCCCGGGCACCGGCGGCCGCCGCATGGTCCGCGCCCTCGTACATCCACGTCGTGGGGTCGTAGAAACCGCCGTCCGGATCGAACCCGGAGAACAGCCCGTCCAGGTCCTCGGCACCGGCGAAGTCCTCCCGCAGGATCGCCGCCGCGTTGGTGTACGCCACCACGTACTCGCGGAAGTCCTTCCCGTTGGTCAGCACGTGGTTGACCAGGGCGCCGAGGAACGCGATGTCCGTCCCGGGCCGCAGCGGCACGTACAGGTCGGCCAGCGCGCTGGTCCGCGTGAACCTGGGGTCGACGTGAATGATCGTCGCGCCCCGCTGCTTGGCCTCCATCACCCACTGGAAGCCGACCGGATGGCACTCGGCCATGTTCGAGCCCTCGATGAGGATGCAGTCCGCGTTGGCGAGATCCTGCTGGAACGTCGTGGCTCCGCCACGGCCGAACGAGGTTCCCAGACCGGGAACGGTGGAGGAGTGTCAAATGCGGGCCTGGTTCTCGATCTGGATCGCTCCCAGCGCCGTGTAGAGCTTCTTCATCAAGTAGTTCTCTTCGTTGTCCAGCGTCGCTCCGCCGAGACTGGCGATGCCGAGCGTGCGCCGGACCGGGGCGCCGTGGAAGGACTCCTGCCAGGTCCGCCGGCGGGTGTCGATCACCCGGTCGGCGATCATGTCCATGGCCCGGTCGAGGGGGAGCCGCTCCCACTCCGTGCCGTGCCCACGCCGGTGCAGCACCGTGTGGACCCGGTCGGGGCCCGTCACCAGTTGCTTGCTCGCCGACCCCTTCGGGCACAGCCGGCCCCGCGAGACCGGAGAGTCGGGGTCGCCCTCGATCTGGACGACTTCCTCGTCCTTCACGTAGACCCGCTGGCCGCAGCCGACGGCGCAGTACGGGCACACGGAGCGGACGACCCGGTCGGCCTGCTCGGTGCGGGGGCGCAGCTGCTCGGTACGGGGGGAGCGCGCGGCCGCCCCCCGGCCGAGGTCGTCTTCACCGGCGAGCTGCCGGTACACCGGCCAGCCCTCGAGCCACTGCCGCAGGCCCATGGCGATCTCCCGCCTCCGCCGTACTCCGCCCGACCAACGTAACGCCCGGTGCCCAGGGGTGCATGCGGTCCCATCCGTTCCCCTGCTGGGGCCGTGTCCCGTCGCAGGTCACAGGGGTCGGCCGGCGCGCACCCGGCGCGTGCTGTCCGGGAGCCGCTCGGTGATCCCCTGACGGTCCAGCAGCTCCAGCAGCGGCACCGCCACCCGCCGCGTGGTGCCGAGGGCCTGGCGGGCCTGGCTGAGGGTGAACGGCTGGCGCAGCCCGGAGAGAAGTTCACCGGCCCGCCGCTCGCACCCGGGGAGGAGAAAGACACCGTCGGCCACCTTGAGCAGGCGACCGGCCCGCACCGCCGCGGCCAGCTCCCTGGCGCCGAGTCGCAGCGCCGTCAGCCGGCCGGCGTCCGGCGCCGCGAACGGAGTCCGGCTCAACTCGGCGGCCAGTTCGTCCACCGCCGTCTCGACCGGTGCGGGGAGTACCGCGCGCTGACCTGGCGCACAGACCCGCCCGTCCACCACCACGAGCGAGGCGGCCTCGGCGAGCAGTTTCACCACCCCCGTCCCGGGCAGCCGCAGCCGTTGCCGCACCACGTCCACCGGGACGCCGGGCTCCAGCGGGTGGTCGCCGCGCCAGCCGTCGACCAGCTGGCGCAGTTCGCCGGTCAGCTCACGCCACACCCCGGGGTGTACGCGCCAGCCGTCGCCGACCGGCCGGCCCACCACCGGCAGTCCCATCGCGCGCAGCTCCCCGGCGGTGGCGAACCCCCGGCGACGCAGCACCGAGTCAGCCACCGGCAGCCGCCGCGGCCCGGCCAGGGCGGCCAGCTCCGCGCCGCGCCGTCCTGCCGCCCCCCGGCGGACCAGCTCGGGCGGGCACACGTCGAGCACGTCGACACCGGCCGCGACCCGATGCCGTCCCGCGTCGCGCAGCAAGGCCCGGTCACCGGTGCGCAGCGGCAACGGCCGGGCCAGCCGGAGCCGGGCGGTGTCCGGGCCCAGGGGCCTGACCCGGACGGGGACCGCGGCCGATCCGATGTGCAGCACGAGCTCGCGGGCCAGCTCGCCGGTGTCGTCCCCACGCAGTGCCACGTCGGCCTCGCCCGTGGTCAGCCACCTGTCCGGCGTGAGCAGAGCGTCGCCGCGGGTGAGCGCGTCGCGTTCGACACCGCGCAGGTTGACCGCGACCCGGGCGACCGCGCGGACCGTGCCGGCGTCCCGGCCCAGGGTCTGCAGGCCTCGTACCCGCGCTGCCGTACCGGAGGAGGCGAGCACCAGCCGGTCACCCACCCGCAGGGTCCCGGCCGTCAGGGTGCCGGTGACCACGGTGCCCGCGCCGGTGATGCTGAAGGAACGGTCCACCCACAGCCGGACGTCGGCCTCGGGATCGGCCGGCGGCAACGCACCGACCAACCGGTCCAGAGCGGCGCGCAACCGGTCCAGGCCCTCGCCGGTCCGCCCGCTCACCGTCACCGAGTCGACCCGCCCGAGACTGGTGCGGGCGACCCGGGCGAGAGCCTGGTCCCTGGCCGGCTCCGGGTCCGCCAGGTCACATCGGGTGACGGCGAGCAGCCCGTGCCGGACGCCCAGCGCGTCCAGCGCCTGGAGGTGCTCGGTGGACTGCGGCATCCACCCCTCGTCGGCGGCCACCACGAACAGCACGGCGGGGACCGGGCCGACACCCGCGAGCATGTTGGGCACGAACCGTTCGTGACCGGGCACGTCGACGAACGCGACCAGCTCGCCACCCGGCAGGGTGGTCCAGCCGAAGCCCAGGTCGATGGTCAGGCCGCGGTGGCGCTCCTCCGCCCAGCGGTCGGGCTCCATTCCGGTGAGCAGCCGGACCAGGGTGGACTTGCCGTGGTCGACATGGCCGGCGGTGGCGATCACGTGCACTGCGGGTCGCCTCCGTCGCCGCTCCGGTGGATCGCGGGGCCGGTCCGGCCCCCGTGCTCGTGGCTCCCGTCGCCGATCCGGCCGTCGCCGCTCTCCGGCCGGTCCTGCGTCGGCCGCGCCGACCGGTGAGCCGCGAGCACCGCCTCCAGCAGGGCCCGGTCCTCGGCCTCGGGGACGGTACGCAGGTCCAGCAGGCACCGGCCGTGTTCCACCCGGCCCACCACCGCGACCGTGCCGGTGCGCAGGAGGCGGCCGAACTCCTCGGGCAGGCCGACAGCCACGCTGGGCAGCCGTACTCCCGGCGCTCCGCCCCCTCCCACGGCCGCGGCGGTGTGCACGACCCCGGCCCGGACGTGCTCGTCCCGCAGCCGCCGCACCAGCGCGGACGCGCGGTCGTACAGGGCGCTCTCGGTGGTGGCGAGTGCCACGCGCACCGGCGGCTCCGGGCCGCGCAACGTGGCCTCCAGCGCGGCGAGGGTCAGCTTGTCCACGCGCAGCGCACGCGCCGCCGGATGCCGCCGCAGCCGCTCGACGATCTCGGCATCGCCGAGCAGCAGACCGGCCTGCGGGCCGCCGAGCAGTTTGTCCCCGCTGGCGGTCACCAACGCGGCGCCCGCCCGCAGGGCCGTGGCGGCGTCCGGTTCTTCGGGGAGCAGCGGATGCGGCGCCAGCAGACCGGAACCGATGTCCACGATCACCGGTGGCCCGAGCGCCGCCAGTTCGGCGACACCGGCGGCGGCCGTGAAGCCGGTCACCCGGTAGTTGGACGGGTGCACCTTGAGCAGGAACGCGGTGTCGGGACCGAGGACCTCGGCGTAGTCCCGCACCCGGGTGCGATTGGTGGTGCCCACCTCGCGCAGTCGGGCGCCGGTGCTCGCCAGCAGTTCGGGGATGCGGAAGCCGTCACCGATCTCGACCAGCTCGCCGCGGCTGATCACGATCTCCCGGTCGCCGGCCAGCGCGACGGCGCACAGCAGCAGAGCGGCCGCGTTGTTGTTCACCACATGCACCGCCCCGGCGTCCGGCACGGCCTCGGACAGCGCGGCCGTCACCCCTCGCCCGCGTCGGGCCCGGCGGCCCGCCACCAGATCGAACTCGACGTCGGTGCAGCCGGCCGTGGCCCGCACCGCGTCCTGGGCGGCGTCCGACAGCGGCGCCCGGCCGAGGTTGGTGTGCACCAGCACGCCGGTGGCGTTGATCACCGGCCGAAGGCTGCCCACCCGCTCCGGGAGGCTCTCCACGGCCGCCTCGGCCACGTCCTCCGGGGCGATCTCACCCGCTCGGGCCCTGTGCTGCGCTTGGGTGATGGCCGCCTTCACCAGCGGGCGTCCCAGCGTCCGCGTCGCCCTGGCCAGCCGCGGCTCGGCCAGCAGGGCGTCGGTGCTGGGGATGCGGCGCCGGGGATCGCTCACCGCAGCACCTCCCGGACCCGGGGTGGCGGAGGCGGACGGGAATCGAACCCGCCGACGGCAGCTCCTGCCGTCCGACGGTTTTGAAGACCGCGCCGGTCACCAGGCCGGATACGCCTCCTCGTACCACACGGTCATCTCACCTCGCGGTCCGTTTCGCAAACGCGCCGGAGGAATGCCGACCCGCACGATGGGCACCCCGGTGGCTGTGAGCACCACGACTTCCGGGAACCGCATCCGGCTCACCCAGTACGCGCACGGCGGCGGCTGCGCCTGCAAGATCCCGCCCGGCGAGCTGGAGGAGGTGCTGCGCGGCCTGGGCGACGGCGTGCCGGTCCGCGATCCCGCCGGCGAACTGGTCGTCGGGCTCGACGAGGGCGACGACGCCACGGTGGTGCGGCTGCACGACGGCCCGGCGGTGCTGGCCACCACCGACTTCTTCACACCGGTGGTCGACGACCCGTACGACTGGGGGCGGATCGCCGCGGCGAACGCCCTGTCGGACGTGTACGCCACCGGCGGGCGCCCGCTGGTCGCGCTGAACCTGCTGGCCTGGCCGCGCGGAGTGCTGCCCTTCGAGCTCGCCCGGCAGGTGCTGCGCGGGGGTCTTCAGGTGGCCGCGGAGGCCGGCTGTCATGTGGCCGGCGGCCACAGCGTGGACGATCCGGAACCCAAGTACGGAATGGCCGTGACCGGCGTAGTCGACCCCGACCGCGTCCTGCGCGGTGACGCCGGTGAACCCGGGGCGCCGCTGTCGCTGAGCAAACCGCTCGGCACAGGCGTCCTCAACTCCAGGCACAAGGCCACCGGCGAGGTGTTCCCGCACGCGGTGGCGGCCATGACCCGGCTCAACCGGGAGGCCGCCGAGGCGGCACTGGCCGCCGGTGTCACCTGCGCGACCGACGTCACCGGCTTCGGGCTGCTCGGCCATGCCTACAAGCTGGCCCGGGCGAGCGGGGTCACCGCGGTGATCGACTCCGCCGCGGTGCCCTACCTCGACGGCGCCCGCCAGGCCCTGCGCGAGGGCCATGTCAGCGGCGGGACCCGGCGCAACCTGGAGTGGGTGCGCGCCCACAGCGACCTCTCCGCGGTGACCGAGGAGGAGGCGCTGCTGCTCGCCGACGCGCAGACCTCCGGCGGGCTGCTGGTGGCAGGCGAGATCCCCGGTGCGCCGGTCGTGGGGGAACTGACGCCCCGCGGGAACCACGTCCTGGTGGTGCGCCGATGAGCCGGTGAGGTTCAGGCGAGAGCCCAGGCGCTCTGGTGCCAGGTGCCGGTCGCGACGGCCGCCAAGGGCGTCCAGCCGATCCGGGTGGCGACGGGCATCGCGCCGCCGGCCTGCGGCGCGATGCCCGACTGGGGGCCCGGAGGTCAGCCGCCGTGCACGGCGCTGACGAGATCGGGCAGGAGCTTCGCCGCGTTCGGCGTCCCCAGTCCGGTGACCGGGTCCCATCCTGTGCCGGCCGCATAACCCGGGACCGACGTGTCGGCGGTGTTGTTGCCCACGGTGACGTCGTTGAAGTCGGCCGCGTAGGTGGCCGGGTCGGACGCGAGCTTGTACAGAGCCGGGTTGATCCGTCCGAGTCCACCGTGGTTGATCTGGGCGGCGATGGAGACCAGGCCCGCCCACTGAGGACACGCCAGTGACGTGCCGCCGATGTCGTACCAGCCCGTGCTGCACGGTGTGCTGCCACACTTCAGCCCGCTCTGGCCGTCGGGCGGGAGGGACAGGTACACCAGTGCTCCCGTCGACGGACTCGCCTGCAGGGAGATGTCCGGAACGCCGCGCATGGCCCCGAGGGCCGTGCTGCCTGTCGGCAGCACGCCCGACTGGTAGTCCGGCTTGGCGAAGACGCTGCTGTAGCCGCCGCCGGAACCGGTCCAGCCGGTCTCCGATTGGCCGGGGGAGTTCTGGCAGGCCCCCGGCGGGGAGGCGCTGTCGACGACCCTGCCTTCGGTGGCGCCCGGGTCGGTGCACAGGTTCGTGCCGCCCACTCCGGTGACCAGCGGGTCGGATGCCGGCCACTCGACAGCGGGACGGGAGAGCGTCGACCCGCCCTGGCCCACCGGTGTCTTGGCCGAGCCGGCGCTTCCGTCGTCACCCGACGAGCCGAGAACGGTGACGCCGTTCTGTGCCGCCGCCTTGAAGGCGTAGCGCAGTTTCTCCAGCGACTGGGTGCTGCCGAAGGCGCCCTCCGCGGAGGCGAACGACTGGGAGATGACGGTGGCGAGGTGATGCTCGACGACGTACTGCTCGGCGGCCATCATCTGAGGGAAGCCCTGCACCCCGAGGGTCTCGGCGGTGGGGGTGGTCACCAGCAGGATGTTGGCGCCGGGCGCCATGGCATGGGCGGTCTCGACGTCAAGAGCCACCTCCAGCGCCCACGCGCTCTTGTCCTCCTGCCCGGGGCTGTTGCTCGTGGACGGCGGCGCCTTGGTGGCGGGCGAGCCCTGCAGCCGAAGCTCACTGAAGGTCGGCATGCCGGACGCGCAGCTGACGCCCTCTTCTCCGCACATGGGTGCGATGCCGAATGCACGGTCGAAGACATGCAGGTCGTGGGCCATGGTGTCGCTGCCGTAGGAATCGACGATGGCGATCGTCTGACCGCGTCCGTCGTCCCCGGCAGAGTGCAACGGGCCCACGTTGTAGGCGGCCTGGATGGCCTGCGGGGTGAAGCAGCGGCGTCCTGCGGAGGCGCACTGCGACTGGGTGGGTGGGGTCTGGCCGGCGGTCACCTGTGTGTAGTCGGCCACGGTAGGCCGTACGTGCGGATAGGCGGCCTGGTGGGCCGCGCTCGTCGCGGGGACGGCGCCGACCGCCGCGAGGCTGAGGGTTCCCACCCCCGCGAGCAGCCACCGTCTGATGGTGCGTGCCATCAGAGTCCTTCCTTGAGTGCGAAAGGGGACTTGGGCGTCCGCCACCTCAGGTGGGGGGTGGATACAGGGGGTGCGGACGTGGCGAGGCTAGCCCTCGCGGCTGCCGGGCCAACACATTCGTCTTGTCAACAATGATCAAAGAATGGCCATCGTGAGGACCCGCCGCATTGACGTCGGCTGCTGGCCATCGTCGGACGTCTGCTGGACAACGCGATCGCCGCCGCGGCGGGCGGACGAGGGTCGAGCTCTCGCTGGTCGAGGCCGTCGACCTGGTGCTGGTGCTGGTGCTGGTGCGGGTCGCGGACAGCGGCACGATCCGCTGTGCCTACGCGTCCCGCGTGGAGGGCTTCGAGGGGGTGGGCCGCGCGGCGACCGTGGCCGAGACGCCGGACGCGGTGCGACCCGACCCACTACCGAGACCGTCGAACCGGCCTCGTCACGTACTCGACAGACCGGCCCGATCCGCAGTCGAGCGGTTCTGTCCGGCGGCGCAGACCGCCGCCCGCCTCACCCCCCAACCTGGCCGACGCCTTCGACTCCGGCTCCCACGACGATCAGTTGCACCTGGGCATGGACCTTGTCGATGGCTGGACCTTGGCTCGGGAGGGCCGCAGGACATCGCCAGGGTGTGATCCACCGGGACATCAACTGCTCACCGGACGCCCGCCGTTCACCGGAGCCACCTCCGGGTGATCACACGCCTCCAACCGGCGTACGGCATGACGCGCAGGCCGGCGTCAACGCCGTTCGGCCGAGCAGTTCACCCGGCCGATCGGTTAGCCCAGGAGTCCCGATGAGGTATGCCGAGGTCCGGGGCCTCTTCTGGGATCGACACAAGGCGTCAGTCCTTGCGGGAGCGGGCTGCTCGTCGGCGGGCGCGTTCTGTCGTGTTGCGCTGCTCGCCGGCTTTCCCGGCCGGTCGTTCGGTGCGCCAAGCGCGGTGGGCTTCGATGAGTTCAGCACGTTCGTCCGGGGCCGTGTCCCGCAGGACCATCCGAAGCGTGATCAAATCCCGCAGGCTGCGGCCGAGACCAGCCAGTGCGTGCTGTGGACGGCGGGCAAGACGGATGAGCAGCCCGAGAACGAACGGTACGGCGAGCAAAGCCAGTTGCAGGGTCATGGGTGACACTCCTTGCGGGTCCGATGACAACTGTGTGGACAAAGACCGGCCGGCCTCGGAGTACCAGGGATAGTCTCGACAGGCGTTCATAGGGGTGATGTGAACGAGGACAAACCGTGAGGTCAGGAGCCGCCAGTGCCCGATACGGGGGACGGAGGGCCCGGGGGGGCCCAGAGGAAGCTCATCGCGCAGCTTCGCGAGGGCATGACCGCCCGCAAGATGAGGCAGGCAGATCTGGCAAGACGAGCCGGTCTGTCCAAGGCGTCAGTCAGCCACATCATGAGCGCGAAATCTGTGCCCACTCTCGACACGCTCGAACGCCTCATCACCGCTGTGGGCTTCCCCGAGCAGACGGCCCAGGACCTGTATCGGCTTCGGGAACGGGCAGAGGTCCGCACGCACCGCCTCGACGCCTATCTGGCCGCCGCCCTCGGCACTGCGCGCCACCACCCGTACGCCGGGGTGTTGCCGGGGAGCGCGCCGTCGCTCACCGACGTATACCTGAACCAGACATTCCACCGTCTCGGTCAGGACGACCGGCGCAGCACCATCGCCTTGCGACCTGCCGCGACAGTAGACGTGCTCAGCGACGACGTGCTGGCCGGCGGCAAACCCTGTGTGGTCGTCGCGGGGCCCGGAGGCGGAAAGTCGAGCCTACTTCGCATGTGGCTCGCTCGCGGGGCCGAACGCTGGCTTGCCGGGAACGGCCATGAGACCGTGCCAGTCCTTGCTTCAGCCGCAGCTCTGGCCGGCATTCCCCTGGCAGAAGCACTTGCCGCCGCGGCGAACAAGGGACTGGAAGGTCTCGTCGAGCCACTGCCCCCGTCATTCTTCAGTACCCCTCCGCAGCCATCAGTGCGATGGCTGGTGCTGGTCGACGGCCTCGACGAGATCGCGGACCCTCGGGTCCGGAAAGGGGTGCTGCGACACTTGGCCGCGGTTGCCAAGGGCGAGTACGCAGATCTGTACCAGTTCGTCGTCACTACCCGCCCTCTGGCTGACGAGGAAGTCGATGCCCTGGGCACCAGCGTGGCCCGCTACGAGTTGCGGCCCTTCGCCGGCGACGACCTACCGCTCGTCGCCGCTGGATGGTTTCGCCACATGCAATTGCCGGACTCCGACCGCATCACGCAGCGGTTCATCCAGGCTCTGAAGCGGACTCGCCTGTCTGAACTCGCCCGCGTTCCGCTCATGACCGCGATGCTCTGCCAGCTCCACGCCGCTGCCCCGGATCAGCCGCTTCCCGACAGCCGCAGCCAGACCTACCGCCACTTCATCACTCTTCTCCAAAAACAGCAGTACGCCGCCGGATCGCCTTACGCTCACGCCGCGCTCTTCGCCGGCCTGGAACGCTACGGAACTGCCGCCCTCGCCCGCGCAGAGAATGTCCTCGACCACCTCCATGATCTGATTGCGTACCTCGCCGCGCAGCGCCATGCTGGAGACACCCGGCCCGCACTCGACGTTCTGGGTTGCCTTCCCGAGGTGCAGACACCGACCCGTGTTCCCGAGGACGATTGGCAAGCCTTCTTGCATAACGCTCTGCGTCGCAGTGGTTTGCTTGTCGCGCCCGCCGGTGATCTCGTCTTCCTTCATCAAACCCTGCTGGAGTACCTGGCTGCCCGTCACATCATGCGTGACCGGGCAACCGGCGTCCGAGCTGTCCGCAGGATATTCAACCGATCAGATGTGTATGACCCCTCTGTGGATTTGGGGGGTGGTCTACCCGGCATCCAGGCCGTTTGGGGACGCAGGTACTGGAACAAACCGACCGAGGACCCTTCCTACGTGGGATTCCTTCTCGATGCCGCACATGACAACGGCTTCACCCTCCGCCCTTCACCGCTCCGCCGCCTTGCAGCCCGCGGAGGATTGTCGGGCTGTCAGTACATCGTCGCCCTCCACCGCCTGGGGACTGTCCTCTCGGGCGATGTCCGCAACACGACCACCCGCCGACTCCACGACCTGGTCCACGACCCCACCATCAGCCGCCCGTCCATCCGTGTCAGAGCTGCCGAGGCACTGGCCGAACTGGGAGATCCTCGCGCAATGGGTCTCCTTCGAAACCTGGCTCTCGACAGGAAAGGTCTCGGCTCCAGTCGCATGTCGGCAGCCAAAGTGCTGGCCGACATGAACGACCCCGACATCGCCCACATACTCCGCACCCTCGCCCGCGACGCAGATGTCGTGGAGGACTTTCCGAACACATCGTTTCGAGTGAAAGCGGCAAAGGCGCTGGCCGACTTCGACCGTGTTCAGGCAGCCGACATCATGCGTGATCTGATCCTCGACACGAGCCTTCGTCGCGACCACATCACGCATGCCGCCGAAGAGCTGGCCGCTCTCGACCGCTCCCGGTCCATTGACGCCTTGCGCGCGCTCGCCGGGGATACGACGTATCAAACCTCGTCCCGTCTCACTGCGGCTGAGACACTGGCCGAACTCCATGATGCCGGAGCCTCGGATCACCTTCACAGTCTTGCCGTTGATGCTGCCATCGACGCTTCGTCGCGTCTGCAGGCAGCCAAGGCACTGGAAGGACTCGGTGATCCTCGTGTCGCGAATCTCGTTCACCCGCTGACCTTCGACACTGCAGGCGACGCCTATTCCCGGGTCGAGGCGGCAGTGACACTGGCTAGGCTCGGTGATGGCCGCGCCGCCAGTGCTCTCAAAACCCTAGCCCTGGATTCCACCATCAATGACTCCTCACGAATGAAGGCAGCCGCGGCGTTGATCAGCCTCGATGGTCCACGTGCCGCAGCCATCCTTCAGGACTTGGCCCTCGACCCCACCATCCGCGCAACCTCTCGGGTGGGAGCCGCCACAGCATTGACCGGGCAAGGCGACACGAGCGCCGCCGATCTCCTTGACAGACTGGCCTCTGACCCCGTGATCGGCATGCAGGCGGCTGAGGCTTTGGCTGATCTCGGTGATCCTCGGGCTGCCGATCATTTCCACGACATTGCACTGCATACCGAGATCGCACATCACTCCCGCACAAGGGCCGCCGAGAGGTTGAGCAAGCTGGATGATCACCGAGCCGCCGACGTCTTCCACGCCCTCGCTCTTGAGGCCGCCCTTGACGCTTCATCCCGCGGTCGAGCTGCGGATTCGCTGGCGAAACTGGGTGATGCCCGCGCCGCGGACCTCCTGCACACCCTGGCCCTCGACACGAATTTTTCGTTCCGCATCCGACCGGCGAAGTCCCTGGCGAAGCTAGGTGATCCTCGAGCTGGCGGCGTTTTCCACACCCTGGCCCTTGATGCCGCCCTTGACGCTTCATCCCGCATTCAAGCTGCGGATTCGTTGGCGAAACTGGGTGACCCCCGCGCCACGGACCTCCTGCACACTCTGGCCCTCGACGGCGCCATCGACGCTTCATCCCGTATCCAAGCTGCGGATTCGTTGGCGAAACTGGGTGATGCCCGCGCCACGGACCTCCTGCACACCCTGGCCCTCGACACGATCCGCCGAAGGGAAGGGGCTACCGCGAAGCCCGTTTCCAAGCATTTCAGCTTCGACGAAGCCGCATTCGATATGGAGGACCACATGGAGGCGGTTAAGCGATTGGCTGAGCTAGGCGATCCTCGTGCCGCAGATCACTATCACGCTCTGGCCCTCGACTCGGTCATCGACGATTCGTTCCGCACACAAGCTGCGGAGGCCTTGGATTCCATCGGCGATCCCCGCGCCCCAGGTATCCTCGACGCACTTTCCAGCGAGCCCGCACTTGATGATTGACAGACGGGGTAGGGTGACGACCTGGCCGAGAATTTGATCTTCTCAACGCCCCGATGAGACATGCTTGTCGTATTGGGAGGACACGATCGGCGCATGTCAGAGGCCTTGGTCGACCTGGGAACCGTGAATGCGCCGTCTGGTGTGCTGGTGCTTGGCATAGCCGGGCGGATCGACCAGTGGCGAGTTGCCGGTGACGCCGCACTGCTGGAAGCGTGGACGGGCATGGACGACGAGCCGCATGACGGGCTCACCGATGTCTTCTCATGGGGCTTGTACGCGGTCGGCCGAACTCACTGCCTGGCGCGACCGCCTCCATGCGCAGGCCTCATGGTCTCGGTCGACAAGCACACCGATCTCCACCGCTTCCGGCGAGCCGAGTGGCACCATCCGCTCCATGTCGGCGCGATCGACGTCGGCCCTTGCCAGGTGCTCGGCATCGAATGGGACCAGGGCGACCACTCGATGAGGCACCGCGGCGAGCGGGCGGCCGGCCAGGTCCATCCGGTCATCGTTCACTTGAACGCACCGCTCACTCACTGCCTCTGCATGAGCTGATTCCCCGAGAGCGGCAGTCTGCGGGCGTCTGTGGCAGGACCTCACTACAGCCTGCGTTCCTCATCCGGCCTCCGGGCTGCTGGCCAGACGGCGTCTCCACCAGAGGTCAGAGCGCCTCTGCCGATGAGCGGCGAAGGGATCCGGCAGCGTGCGCTCGACGTATCCGGCATCCAGGACACGCACTTGGCGTTCGAGCTCGGCGCGAGGTCTGTGAGGCAACTGCCGTACGATCTCGGCGAGCACGTCGCGTGCGTGCCGCACGTCGTGGAAAGAACAGCCGCGGCAGGAACACGTATCCTCCTGCGGATACAGGGGCCGACGTCCGGGTGGTTGGAGGAATGCTCGGTACCGCCGCAGCGCACGGTCGGTGGCGCCGGGGTAGATGTAGTAGTCGCCCGAGAGCTGCTCCACTCGATCTATCGCGACGCTGGTTCGGGCAGAGAGGCCGTGGATCCGGTCTGGAGGCAGGCTCCACGCGAAACGGGGGGACTGCTGAGCGCGCAACGCGCCGGGGCGCTTACGCGGCATCGGCCTTTCGGTACGTGTACATGAGGGTCATCATGCCACTCCCTGCGGTCCGATGACGGTCAGGTTCCCAGGCGGTCCGGGGAGAGCCGTCTTCAGGCCCAGGAATCTCGTGCCCGACTGACCCTGCACATCGGCATCCGGTGCCGCCCCGTGCCGGGGAGAGGTGTCCCCGCCCGAGACCAGGGCGGGGACACGGCCACCGTGAGGGACGCGACGCGCCTACCGGGCCATCTCGTACGTGCCGGACAACGCCTCGACCCGCTGCCAGACGCGCTCCGTGCGCGCCTCGTCGACGACCGGCCGCCGGACCGAGGCCAGCGCCCACTCCTGCTGCTGTACGGTCGCCGAGTCCTTGCCGTGCAGTTCGACGGCATGCCCGGAGAAGTCCCGTACGAGGACGGCGAAGAGCTCGTCCAGCACGTCCTCGTCGAGTCCGGTCAGGCCGGCCTGCTCCAGGACGAGCTGCCCGTGCACCACGAGCGCGAAGAGCTGGCCGATCGACAGGACGAGGTCGAGGTCGCGGCTCTGGTCCGCGTCGGGCGCGGCCGTGGTGACGAACTCACAGAGCGCGTCGGCCTGTTCGCGCAGGCGAGCGACGTTGGGCAGGTGCGCGTACGCCTCGAAGGCCGGGCGCCAGTCGTGGAAGCGCACCGAGCCCAGGCCCCGGGCCGGTCCCTGCCGGAACAGGAAGTCGTCGTCGGCCGCGTCGAGACGGGTCGGCACACTCGGGTACTCGGCCGGGTCGAGGAGATGGTTGCGCATGAACTTCAGGATCAGCGCGAGGTTGACGTGGACCGTGCCCTCCAGCTTCGGCAGGCTGCGGATCTCCACGGCCGCCTGGCTGAAGTAGTTGTCCTTCTCGAAGCCCTTGGCGGCGATGACGTCCCACATCAGGTCGATGACCTTCTCGCCCTCCGTGGTCACCTTCATCTTCGTCATCGGGTTGAAGAGCAGGTAGCGGCGGTCGTCCGGGCCGGCGGAGCGGAAGTAGTCGACAGCGCGGTCGCTGAACAGCTTCATGCCGACGAGCCTGACGTAGGCGTCGGTCAGTTCGCGCCGCACGTGCGGGAACGCGGTGACGGGGCGGCCGTAGAGGACGCGGTTGCTCGCGTGGGTGACGGCCTCGTACATCGCGTGTTCGCAGATGCCGATCGAGGCGGTGCAGAGGTTGAACTTGCCGACGTTGACCGTGTTGAGGGCGGCGTCGAAGGCCGCGCGGCCGGTGTGCAGGACGTCCGCGGGCGTTACGGGATAGTCCTCCAGACGGAACTCGCTGACGAACTTGGACGAGTCGACGACGTTCTTGACCAGGTGGTAGGCCGGATGACGGCTGTCGGCGGCGAAGAACACGTAGCCGTCGGGACCCTCGACATCGGTACGGCGGCCGAAGACGGAGACGAGTCCGGCGGCGTTGCCGTTGCCGATGTAGTACTTGGAGCCGGTGGCGTGGAACCCGCCGTCGCCGTCGGGCTCGAGCAGCATGTCGGTGGAGTAGATGTCGGCGCCGTGGGCCTTCTCGGACAGGCCGAACGCGAACACCTCTCCTTCCGAGAGGAGTTCCGCGGCGCGGGCGCGGGCGGCGGCGTTGTCGCTCTGCCAGACCGGGCCGAGGCCGAGGATGGTGACCTGCCAGGCGTACCAGTAGTCCAGGCCGTAGAAGCCGAGGATCTCGTTGAGTGCGGCGATACGGGCGGTGTCCCACCGCTTGTCCGGCTCTCCCTCTCCCGCGGTGGACGACGGCGTCAGGAAGGTGGCGAACAGGCCCTCCTTCGCGGCGAAGGCGAGGAAGTCACCGAGCCATGCGCGGGTCCGGTAGTCCTCTATCAGCTGCCGCTTCCCGCGGTCCTCGAACCAGTCGACGGTGGCACGCAGCAAGCGGCGTGTCTCGGGGTCGAAGTGCGCCGGGTCGTAGGTGCGCGGGTTGAAGAGCAGGTGGTCAGCCATGGTGAGGGCCCCTTTCGGCTGTGGAGGTGTGGGAATCGAGAGGTGTGGCGTCCGGCGAGCAGGACGCGGCGCGGTCAGTGGCCCGGGCCGAACCGGGCCAGCGTGGCGAGCACGTCGTCCAGCCAGCCGATCATCATCCGCTCGTAGGCGATGCCGCCGCGCAGTACGACGTGCTGGAGCTCCCGCTCCGCGTCCAGCGGTGCTTCCGGAGCGGCCGCGCCCGCTTCGGGCCCCGTGAAGTCCCGCTCCTCGCCTGCCAGATAGTGCGTCAGCCGGTCCCGGTGCGCCTGCCGGTGCCGCTCCACCTCGCGGATCAGGGCGGCCGGGTCGTCGAAGGCGGCACCCCGGATCTTCACCGCCAGGTCGTGGCGGACGCTTTCCGGCTCGATCGGATCGTGCAGCCACGAGGACAGCGCGGCCCGGCCGAGGTCGGCGACGGAGTACTCCTTCTTGTCCGGCCGTCCCTGCTGCGGGACGTCCCGGGCTTCGACCCAGCCGTCGCTCTCCATGCGCTTCAGCACGCGGTAGATCTGCTGGTGGGACGCGGTCCAGAAGTAGCCGATGGACCGTTCGAAACGCCGGGCCAGCTCATAGCCGGATCCCGGCTTCTCCAGGAGCGACACCAGGATCGCGTGCTCGAGTGCCATGACGACGATCGTGCTATGCAACTCGTTGCATAGCAAGTCTCACCCCTGTCGATGCGACGCGGCTCACGTCCGCACGTGGTCCCCTGTCATTCCCGGCCGGGCAGCGCCTGCTCGAACCAGACGACCTTGCCCGTGCTCACCCTGGTCGCCCCCCAGCGCTCGGCCAGCTGGTCGACCAGGAACAGTCCCCGGCCGCCCTCGTCACTCGGCCTGGCGTGCCGCATCCTCGGCACCTGCGGCGAGTCGTCGCCCACTTCGCAGCGGAGTACGTCCGTGCGGATCAGGCGCAGGGTGATCGGCCGGGACGCGAAGCGTACGGCGTTCGCCACCACCTCGCTGACCAGCAGTTCGGCCGGCTCCAGAATCGAGTCGAGGCCCCACTGGCGCAGTGTCCTTCGCGTCAGCCGGCGTGCCTGCCGCGCTGTCTGCGGCCGTGGAGCCATGTACCAGTACGCCACCCTCTCCGGCAGGATGCCCTCGAACCGGGCCGCGAGCAGCGCGATGTCGTCGTCCCGGTCGCGCGTGCCCAGCGTGCCGAGTGCCTGGTCGCACAGCACTTCCAGCGACGGGGGACCGGCACCGGAAGCGCGCAGGTGTGCGCACAGCCGCTCCACGCCGGACAGCAGGTCCGAGTCGCGGGACTCGACGAGCCCGTCGGTGTACAGCAGCAGAGTCGCTCCGGACGGCGCGTGCATCTCGGTGGACTCGAAGCCGCTGCCGCCGACGCCGATCGGCGCTCCGGGCGGGATCCGCAGTACCTCCTCCCGGCCGTCCGCGTGGAGGAGCACCGGGGGCGGGTGACCGGCGTTGGCGACCAGCAGCCGATGCAGTACGGGGTCGTACATCGCGTACAGACACGTCGCCATGTGGTCACTGCCCAGCCGCTCCGCCTGCTCGTCGAGGTGGTGCAGGACCTCGTCGGGAGGAAGGCCGAGCCCGGCCAGGGTCTGCACGATGGTGCGCAGCTGGCCCATGATGGCGGCCGACGTCATGGAATGGCCCATGACATCGCCGATCACCAGCGCGACACGGTTGCCGGGCAGGGGGATCGCGTCGTACCAGTCGCCGCCCACCTGGGAGGCGCGGGAGGCGGGGAGGTAACGGCTTGCCAGCCGGACTCCGGTCGGCTCGGGCAGTGCCGGAGGGAGCATCGTGCGCTGCAGTGCGGCGGCGACCGACGTCTCGCGGAGGTAGAACGCGGCCTTGTCGACGCCGAGTGCGGTGTGGGTGGCGAGCTGGGAGGCGACAAGGAGGTCGTCCCCGGTGAAGGCGGGCCGGTCGGGGCGGCGGATGAGGACGACGCTGCCCATGACGTGGCGGCGGCCGAGCATCGGGGCGATGATCAGCCGCGGTCCGGGGCGCGCCGCACCGGGAACGCCCGCCGGTCCCAGCAGTTCGGTCAGGGCGGGAGCGACCCCTGGGGCGTCCCCCGGCAGGGGCTGCCCGGCGCGCAGCAGCTCGGCCAGCCGGCCGTCGGCGGCCGGGCGTACGACGTCTGCCGGTCGCACGTCCGCCGGGTCCCCGGGGGTGGGACCGGGTGCGTGGGCTGCCGGATCCCGCGGCGGCGCCCGGTCCGTGCTGTGCAGCCGCAGCATGGCCGGGGAGCCAGGACCCTCGTCCCCGGCCGGCAGTTGATCGGACAGGTGGACGAAGGCCGTGTCGGCGAAGGACGGGACGGCCGCCCGGCACAGTGCGTGCAACGTCTCGTCGAGATCGATGCCGCGGGCGATCCGGCGCGTCGCCTCGTCGAGGTAGCGGAGCCGGTCGGTCTGCGGCCCGGGGAGCTGTGGCCGGCGTGGGGGCGTGACGTGCTCCTTCGCCCTGGCCCACCTGCCGGGGTGTTCATGAGCTCTCAGGTGCTTCGTCACCGTGTCGCTTCCGTCTGAGGGGGCCCTGCCGGTGCGGGCGGGGCCGGAGCGGTCAGCCGCGCCGTCGGCAGCGCAGGAAGATCTGCACCTCGGGCGGTACGTCGGCGCTCGCGGGTGCGTAGGTGTAGGAGGCCTCCTCGACGATCTCGAAGCCGGTCGCCTCGACGGTCTCCCTCAGCTCGTCCCGCAGGTACCCGGACACCCGGATGGTCTTTCCGAGGAACGGGATCGAGAAGTCGTCCACGTCGGCCTCCACCATCGACAGCACGAACAAGCCGTCCGGTAGCAGGAGATGGCGGACGGTCCGCAGCGCGAGGGGGATCTCGGCGCGCGGCAGCATGAGCAGGGAGAAGAAGGCGGCCACCGCGTCGAACCGGCCGAGGTCGCAAGGTCCTCCCGGCCGCAGATCAGCGATGTCCGCCTGGTGGAAGGTGCCGCCGGGCACGTGCTCACGGGCCAGGGCGACCATTCCGCCCGACAGGTCGACGCCGGTGACCTCGAAGCCCGCCTCCGCCAGCTGCCGGGCGGTCGGGAGCCCGGTGCCGCATCCCAGGTCCAGCACGCGGGACCCGGCCGGCAGGGAGTCCACGAGCCACTCGGTGGCCGCGACCTGCCCTTCCTTGTGCGGGAAGGCCTCGTCGTAGTGGTCGCCGATGGCGTCGAAGGCCTCTGCCTGGCCGGTGCGGTCGGGCACTGCGTCCTCGTAGCCCAGCTCCCCGGGAAGGCTGCTGCTCACGGGCGTTCCCCCTTGTTCATCCTGCGTAATTTTTCCACATATCGCCGCTGTCGGTCCGGGGCGGCATCCCGTATGCGCACGGTATCCCTTGCGCTGCGCAATGTAAGGGGCGATGCAAGGGTGCCATGCTCTTGAGCCTCCCTTGGGGGGAGACGCCAGGTGGGGGCATGGAAGGCGCATACGATCGGCGGGTGAACGACACCGCCGTCCTGCATGCGGGCGCGACGCCGTCCGCTCCCGCCCTGGTCCTTCGTCCCTGGTGCGTGGAGGACGTCGCCGCGCTCGTCGATGTGTTCCGGGATCCCGTACTGCGCCGCTGGACCGGCTCGGCGGTGGAGAACGAGGGCGATGGGATGCGGTGGGTGCGGGAACAGGAGCGGGGCTGGACGGCGGGGGACCGGTTGGGGTTCGCGGTCCTCGAAACGCAACCCGATTCGCCCCGCGGGCAGTTGGCGGGCCACGTGGTCCTCAAGGAGGCAGCCTCCGGAAAGCCGTCCGCCGAGGTGGGCTACTGGACGGCGGCGCATGCCCGCGGCCGGGGGGTGGCGCCGCGTGCTCTGGAGGCTCTCACCGGCTGGGCCTTCGACGTCATGGGGGCCGACGGGCTGGAGCGCCTGGAACTCCTGCACCAGGTGGACAACCCGGCCTCGTGCCGCGTGGCGAGCAAGAGCGGGTACGGCCTCGACGCGGTCCTGCCTCCGGCGCCGCCCTCCTTTCCCCGGGAGGGTCATCTGCACATACGGCGCCGGGATGCCTGAGTTCCGCTCGGCAGGGCTGCTCAAGGGGCGGGCCGGCTCCGATCCGGCCCGCCCCTCGGCGTGCGATCGTGGAAACCTGCCGAGTGCGGTACGGCCAGCCGTTCAGCCGTTCAGGGGCGCGACGGTCACCTTGTCGATGTCCGGCGCGTACGCCGTCGCGTTGCCGAAGGTGATGGTGTTGATGCCCGCCTTCAGGGTGACCGGGACCGGCAGGTCCCAGAAGTTGGACCAGCTGTAGGAGTTGCGGAACATCACCCTCTGGGAGGTGTCGTTGACGGTGATGTCCGCTGCCCGGGAGATGACGTTGGTGTTGTAGTTCCCGGACCCGGCGACCTCGTTGTTGGCGTAGCGCACGTTCATCACGTAGCGACCGGCCGAGGGGGCGTTCACCTTGAAGGTGAGGGTGTTGCCGGCGCCCAGGCCGACGTGCCCGACGTACTTGCCCCCGGAGGCCCAGGAGTTGCCGGAGACCGACGCGGTTCCGGCGGCAGTGGCCTCCTCGGCCTCGTAGGCCGTGGCCCCCGACGTGCTGACAGTGCCGGTGACGCGCAGGTCGCGCAGGGTGAGGCTGCCGTTGCCCGGGACGGCTGCGGTGATGCGGTTGTTGCCCTGCGACAGGTACAGCCGCAGAGGCTTGTCGGTGACACGGCCCCGGGTGGAGGGGAGCGCGGCGGCGGTGGCGCCGTCGATGCTCAGGGTGCCCTCGCCGGTGGCGGCGTAGTCGGCGTGCACGGTGTAGTAGCCGTCGGCCGGCGCGTTGACGTCGAAGGCGGCCTTGTCGCCGCGGCACAGCACCAGGGCACCGGCGCCGCTGATCCCGGAGGCGGTGTAGTCGTACGACGGGGACCCGCTGATGTCGGCGTAGGCCGCGGGGTAGACGGTGTCCGGGGTCCTGGACGCGGTGAGGTCGATCTTGTCGAGCGTGACCTCGTTCGTGCCCTTGCTCAAGGTCAGGGTGTGCTGTCCGGCCGTCAGGGACACGGGCGTGCTCGCCGTGGCCCGGTAGGTCCAGTTCAGGGTCGAGCCGTAGGTCAGGGTCTTCGGCGCACCGCCGTCGACCGTCAGCGTCTGGGTGGCGGGCCCGCCGGACTGGTTGCCGTAGAAGACGTCCAGGTCGTAGGTGCCGGTCTTCGGGACGTCGACGGTGAAGGCGACCTTGCTGTCCGGCTGGTTCAGGCTGCCGACGTCCTTGGTGCCCGAGGTGGCGAAGCCGTAGGGGTTGCTCAAGGAGCCCTGGGAGTAGACCGTGCCGCCGGTGATGGCGGCGTTCTCCGCCTCGTACGACGCTGACCAGGGCAGGCTCGCCGCGGTGGGTGAGCCGCTGCCGGCCGGGTTGACGGTGACGCGGTACGCCGACATGGCGTCCAGGTTCGTCAGCGGCACGGTGACGCTGCCGTTCGCGGCGACCTTGCTGGTGGTGCGGGACACCACGCTCGGCGCGGCGGCGCCCTCGTAGCCGCTCCAGCCGACGCGCTCGACGGTGACGTTGACCTTCTTGCCGAAGCGCGAGGGGACGTTGCGGATCACGGTGTCGACGTCGCCGGAGGTGCCGCCGAGCAGTACCTGGGCCTGGCTGCGGCCGGTGTCCAGCGAGGCGATGCCCTGGACCGTGTCGATCGTGTTCGGCTGCGGCGGGTCCAGCCGTACGGTCTTGCCGGTCAGGCCCGCGTACCAGCGCAGCAGCCACCAGGTGCCGTTGGGGATGTTGGTCTGCGCGGCGTTGTCGTTGAGGTTGCCCGCGATGTTCCAGTAGGCCTGGTCGGCGTAGACCTTGTTGCGTTCGAACATCGACAGCCACTGCACCATCTGGCCGGGCACGGACTGGTCGCGCCGGTTGCCGTACTCGTTGATGCTGACCGGCCGTTCGGAGATGCCGGCCTTCTTCTCGACGGCCCGGTAGTCGGCGAGGTGGGACTCGAAGTCCTTCAGGGAGCCAGGGCCCAGCTCGTGCCAGGTGGTGATGTCCGGAAGCACCTCGTTGGCCTTGGCCCACGGATAGAAGTCGCCCATGAGCCTGGCGTCGTAGTGGGTCTCGTTGGGCCCCGCTATCCGGGCGTCGGGGATGATCGAGCGGATCTTCTTGTAGACCGTGCTCCAGTCGCTGCGGAACTTGCTGAGCGCGCTCGCGTACGTGGCACTGTCGGAACTGCCCAGCCCCTGATACCAGATGCCGTCCGGTTCGTTGAAGGGCACCCACACGAAGTCGTCACGGTCGGGGCGGGCGGCGACCTTGCGGACCATGGTGTCGACCTTGGCCAGGTAGTCGTCCAGACCGAGGTTCTCGTACGGCCACTGGGCGTAGACGTCCTGCATGTAGATGTGGACCTCGCCGCCGCCGTTGCGGTCGTAGCCCTTCTTGATCGCGAGCGCGTCCCCGTTGGGGTGCTGCGCCCCGTCCGGCGCTTTCTGCACGACCGTGGTCAAGTGCAGCGGAGCCACGAGCTCGTCGCCGGGGACACCGTCGTCGCTGAGCCCGTACAGCGTTCCGTTGGCGCCGTGCATGACGTCACCGGTGGTCCTGCCCAGGTCGACGGTGACCTGCGGGGTGGCCGCATGGGCGACGGGAGCGGTCACGGCGGCCGTGCCGATCAGCGCGGCGGCGCAGGCGACGGCCCCCATGAGGCGGGCGGTCCTGCGTGAGGTGTGCTCGGTTCGGGGCATGTGCGTCCTCCGCCTCCCGCGTCGCTGCGGGAGGATGGTGAGTGGACCGGGGAGCCCGGGCGGACCGGGCGGACCGGAGGGTGAGGGACGGGGCGCGCGGGGAGTGGCGCCCCGGAGGTCGTGGGCGCGCTACTTGACGGCGCCGCTGGTGATGCCGGCGACGATCCGGCGCTGGGCGATGACGAAGACGGCCACCATCGGAAGGCTCATCATCACGACGTAGGCGAAGATGAGGTGCCAGTTGTTCAGGTACAGCTGGGCGCTCGCGACCTGGTAGAGGTTGAGCGGGAGCGTGGCCTTCTCCCCGCCGCCCAGCACGAAGAACGCGTAGAAGACGTCGCTCCAGGCGAAGAGCATCACCATGATCGTCGCGGTGGCGATGACGGGGCGCAGGAGCGGCAGGATCACCTGGAAGAAGACCCGGACCGGACCGGCTCCGTCCATGCGCGCCGCCTCCTCCAGTTCCTCGGGGAGGTTCCGGATGAAGCCCGTCATGAAGAAGATCGACGTGGACAGGTACATCCCCGTGTAGACCGCGATCATGCCCAACTGGGTGCCTGCCAAGCCGAGTTGACGCAGTTCCATGACGATGGTGATGACGGCGGGCGGCAGCAGGAGCCCGCTGATGCTCAGCGCGTACAGCGTGCCGGTCAGGCGCCCCTTGCGGCGGGCGAAGACCCACGCGGCGCCGGCGCCCAGGAGCAGCACGAGGACCACGGAAGGGACCACGACCAGCAGGCTGTTGACGAAACCCTGGACGACCTTGCCCTGGTCGAAGGTCTGCTGGTAGTTCTCCGCGGCCTGCACCCGGTGCGGCAGCGAGAGGTTGGGCTTGATCGCCTCCGCCTGGGGCTTCACGGAGGTCACCGCGACGAGCCAGAGCGGGATGCCGATGGTGACGGCCGCGATGAGCAGGACGGCGGCCGGCTGCAGCCAGCGCGTGGGGCGCCTGCGGGCGGGAGCGAACACGGTGGCGGTCACTGGTTGTTCTCCCTCCGGCGCAGGCCGACGATCACGGGCACGGCGAGGACGACGACCACGAGGAAGAGCACCAGACTCATCGCGGACGCCTGGGCGTACAGGCCCTGGCCGAAGATGCGGAACATGTAGATGTTGAACACCTCGGTCTCGCTGCCCGGACCACCCCCGGTGGTCGCCTGGACGATGTCGAAGGTGTTCATGGAGCCGATCAGCGCGGTCGTCACGTTGAACGTCACCGCGGGCGCCAGCAGCGGGAACTTGATCGACCAGAAGGTGCGCCAGGCGCCGGCCCCGTCGATCCGGGCGGCCTCCAGCACGTCACCGGGCATGCTCTTCAGGCCCGCGAGGTAGATCAGCATGGCCAGGCCCATCCACTTCCAGCCGTGGACGAGGGTCACCACGACAAGGGTCCAGGTCGTCGACCCGAGCCAGGGCGTGTCGACCTGGTGTCCCGCGAGGGACGACAGCACGCTGTTGAGCGCCCCGTCCTGGGCGAGCAGGGCCCGGAAGATGTAGCCCACGGCCAGGGCGGAGATCAGTACGGGCAGGAAGAACACCGCCCTGAAGAAGCGGTTGAAGCGGGTGTCACGCTCCAGCAGCAGGGCCAGGCCCAGACCGAAGCCGTTCTGGAACACGGCCACCAGGACCGCGTACGCCAGGGTGATGCGGATGTCGCGGGCCATCGAGCCGTCGTTCAGGATGGTCTCGAAGTTCGACAGGCCCACGAAGCCGATCTGCGGGTGGAACGCCGACCAGTCGGTGAACGGGTAGACGAAGTTCAGCAGGTTCGGCAGCAGGAAGAACGCACCGAACACGGCGAGCGCGGGAAGCGCGAACCACCACGGCTGGTCGGCCTTCCTGCGGACGCGCTCGCGCCGGCCGCGACGGGGCGATGCGCCCCGGTCCTTCGCGCGCGTGGCGTCGATGGCGCCCCTGGTGGCGGTGTCCACCACTTTCTTACCTCCGGATGCGGGCCCCGGGCGCGCCGCCGACGGCGGCCCGGGGAGCGGGCTGGCGAAAGGGCGACGGTCAGAAGCCGGAGACGCCGCGCGCCTTGAGCACCTGCTCGAACTGGTCCTGGGCGGCCTGGGCGACCTGCCGGGGCGACTTCTTGCCGTAGATCATGTCGGCGAGGGCGAGATGCATGTCGGGCGCGGTCAGTGCCTTGACCTGGAAGACGCCGGTGGCGGAGGATAGCGCCTCGGCCTGGGCGATCGCGGTCTGCGGCAGACCGCCGGGGTTGGGCACCGACGGCTGCACCGAGACCAGCTTGTTCGCCTTGATGTAGTCCGGGTAGTCCTTGCCGAGCCAGAAGGACAGGAACTGCCGGGCGGCGTTCTGCCGCTTGGTGTCACCGGTCTTGAAGGCGACGACACCGTTGGTCTGGTCGGGCGAGTACTCGGCCTTGGCGGCGCTGTTGGCGATGGGGAACCAGCCCAGCTTCCTGTCCATCTCCTCCGTGCTGGAGGTGGCCTGTATCTGGGACTGGAGCGAGGTGACGTTGAGCGCCATCGCGGCACTGCCGTCCATGATCGCCTTGCCCTGGTCGACGAACGTGGCCGTCTTGTAGTTCTTCTGCGCCAGGCCGCCGTCGAGGACCTTCGTCTTGTACTTCGTGATGGCGTCGACGACGGTCTTGTCGGTCCAGGCGGCCTCGTTCTTGTTCAGCTTGTCCCAGAACGTCTGCGGCAGATCCGTCATCTGCACCTGCACCTGCCACTGCAGGGGCCACTTGTCGCCGCCGACCTCGAAGAACGGGGCCACGCCCGTCTTGGACTTGATCGTCGCGGCGGTGGCGAGGAGGTCGTCGTAGCTCTTCGGCATCGCGGTGATGCCGGCCTTCTTGAAGACGTCCTTGTTGTAGTAGATGCCGAGGACCGCGGGGCTGGTGACGATGGCCGCGTAACGGTGGCCGTCGACCTGGCCGAGGCCCTGCTCCGTCTTGCCGAGCTTTTGGACCCAGTCCTCCTGGTCGAGCTGGAGCAGGTTCTGCTGGGGCTGGATGAACGGCAGGGTGCTGCCCGTGGGCTGCCAGAACATCAGGTCCGGCTTGACGCCCGAGGCGAGCTTGGTCGGGACGTTCGACTCGTAGGGGTCGGGGATGACCTCGGTGTTGATCTTGGCCCCGGTGGCCTTCTCGAACGCCTCGATGGCCTGCTTGGGCTGCCCGACGCTGTTCTGGGCCGTCCACATGGTGAGTTCGACACCCTTGAGGTCGGCGGTCGGGTCGACCGATCCCTCGGGAGCGGCGCCGGTCCCTCCGGCGGTGCTGTCGCTGCAGGCGGTGGCGGTCAGGCCGAGCAGACAGGCGGTGACAAGGACGGAGACGGCTCTTCTCATGGCGAGATCCTCGGTCGTAAGGAGCGGGAGGGCGGTGCGCTGCTGTGGAGAGGGGCGATGGCTGCGGAGTACGGGAAGAGGGCGGAAGGGGACGTGGGGCCGCGGGGTGCGGTCCGGTTCATGTGCGGGGCGGGCCCGCGCTCTCCCTGAGGACGAGGGCGGGTTCGGCCGGCACCGCCGCGGGTGCCTGCTGGTCGGGGTCGAGGCGGGCACGCAGCAGCCCGAAGGCGGCGCGGCCCAGCCCCTGGAAGTCCATGCGGACCGTCGTGAGGGACGGGGTGACGTAGGCGGAGTGCGGAGCGTCGTCGAACCCGATGACGCTGACGTCCTCCGGGACCCGCCGGCCGGCGTGGTGCAGGGCCCGCAGGACACCGAGCGCCAGGTCGTCGTTGCCGCAGAGGATCGCGGTGGCCTCAGGGTTCCGGGCGAGCTTCTCCCCGGCCTCGTATCCGGCTCGGGCGTCCCAGCCCTTGCCGGACGGCTCGGGAGCGGCGGCGCCGGCCGCTTCCAGGGCCTGACGCCAGCCCTCGGCGCGCGGTCCCACCGAGTGCCGTGATCCGGTCGAGGCGGGAATGGCCACGTAGTGGACGGTGCCGTGCCCCAGCGACAAGAGGTGTTCGGTGGCGGCACGGGCCGCCTCGCGGTCGTCGGCCCACACGGCGGGCAGACCCGGTGAGCTGCCCGTGGGCGGCGCCTCCACGACCGCCGCGCACGGCACGTGGGCCGGTACGCGGTCCAGGGCGGCCGCACCGAGGCGGTCGAAGCCGATGACCACGAGGCCGCCACCGGTGTCGGCGGCCGAGGCGATCGTGCGGTCCAGGTCGTCCTCGGGAGTCAGAACCCGCACGCCGAGCGTGTGGCCCGTGGCGCGGGACGCCTCCTCCAGGCCCTGCAGGGTGGCCGCGTAACCGTAGAGCAGGGTGTTCGACGTGAGGACGGTGACCGACCGGGTCACGCCGCTGGCCAGCGCGAACGCGGTGGCGTTGCGCCTGAACCCCAAGGCGTCGATGGCCTCCCGCACCCGCTTGCGCGTCTCGTCCCGGACGTTCGGGTGGCCGTTGATGACCCTCGAAACGGTCTGGTAGGAGACGCCCGCCGCCTGGGCGACATCGCGGATGCTCGCGGCCTTCTGCTGCCCCTGAGGGGGGTCGGAGGAGTCGCACGACCTTGTGTGACCGGTCACAAACATGCGAGGATTGTGAGCGGTCACAACGCGGGCGTCAAGAGACCGGGAGCGCGCAATCAGCTCGCCGGAACCTCCGCCGCCGGGGCCCGGCCCCGTCGCCGTCGGTGAATCCCCAGATCAGCCCCACGCAGACCGTCGCAGGACCACTTCATCCCGGAAGGGGAAGCGCGTTGACCGCTACCGTCGAGACAGCCGAGGGCTCCTGGGTCTGGTCGCATCCGGAATCCGGCCTGTACGCCGTCCTGGGTGCCACCGGAGCGGTGAGACTGGGAAGACCCGGTCAGGACTGGGCCCGTCTGGTGCCCCTCGTCGAGGTCACCGCCACCGGTCACGGACGCATGTGGTCGGGGGAGCGGTTCATCGAGACGGCCATCGGCGAACGCCTGGCCTACGAGGGGCATGAGACGGTCCGGCGGGGCGGCGGGGAGTGCACGACGATCCGGCTCCTGGACGCCGAGACCGCTCTGGCCGCTCACGTCACCCTCGAAACCCGTGCGGGCAGCCGGTGCCTGCGGGCCCGGGTCCGCCTCGTCAACGAGGGCGGCGCGGCGCTGCGGCTGGAGAGCGTCTCCACCCTGGCCCTCGGTGGCGTCGTCGACGGGGCGGGCGGCCTCGACGACCTGACCCTGCACTGGGCGGACAACGACTGGCTCGCCGAATGCCGGTGGCGGCAGGACGGGTTCCGCAAGCGGGTGGTCCCGCTCAGCCGCTCCGCCCACGGTCACGAGGGCCGGGGCTGCTTCGAGCGGTACTCGCAGGGGAGCTGGTCCACCGGCCGCCACCTCCCCGTGGCCGGCCTCACCGACTCCGCAGGCCGCGCCTGGCTGTGGCAGATCGAGTCCAGCGCGGGCTGGCGCTTCGAGACGGGGGAGCGCGAGGGCGCCGCTTATGTGGCCCTGTTCGGTCCCGACGACGCGCACCACCAGTGGCGGCACACCCTGGCTCCCGGCGAGGAGTTCCACACCGTCCCGGCCGTGCTCGTCCACACGGAGGCCGGTGGACTGGACGTGGCCTTCGGCGAACTCACCGACCACCGCCGCAGCATCCGCCGCGACCACCCGGACCACCGCACGCTGCCGGTGATCTACAACGACTACATGAACACCCTGATGGGCGACCCCACCACCGAACGGCTCCTGCCGCTGATCGAGGCGGCGGGTGCGGCCGGTGCCGAGGTGTTCGTGATCGACGCGGGCTGGTACGACGACGACGCCCAGGGCTGGTGGGACGCCGTCGGCGCCTGGGAGCCCGCTCCCCGCCGCTTCCCGGGCGGTCTGCCAAAGGTCCTGGACACGATCAGAGCGCACGGGATGACCCCGGGGCTCTGGCTCGAACCCGAAGTCGTCGGCGTACGCAGCCCCCTGGCGCGCACCCTGCCTCCCGAGGCGTTCTTCCGGCGCGGCGGTCTGCGTGTCACCGAACACGGGCGGCATCACCTGGACCTGCGTCACCCGGCCGCCCGCGCCCATCTCGACGAGGTCGTGGACCGGCTGGTCGGTGAGTGGGGCGTCGGCTACCTGAAGCTCGACTACAACATCAACATCGGACCCGGCACGGAGAACGGCCCCGAGAGCGCGGGTGCCGGTCTGCTCGGGCACCATCGCGCTCATCTCGACTGGATGGCCGCGCTCCTCGAGCGGCATCCCGGCCTCGTCCTGGAGAACTGCGGATCGGGCGGCCTGCGCATGGACTACGCGCAGCTGGCCGTGGCCCAACTGCAGTCCACCAGCGACCAGCAGGACCTCCTGCGCTATCCGCCCATCGCCGCCGCGGCCGCCACCGCCGTGACACCGGAGCAGGCCGCGATCTGGGCCTACCCCCAGCCGGACCACACGCTCGACGAGATCGCCCTCACCCTCACCGGGGCCCTGCTCGGCCGCGTCCACCTCTCCGGCTTCCTCAACCTGATGAGCCCCGAGCAGTCCGGCCTGGTCCGCTCGGCGGTCTCCGTGTACAAGGAGCTCCGGCCGGAGCTCGGCGGGGCGCGGCCGTTCTGGCCTCTGGGGCTTCCCGGCTGGGAGGACGAGTGGATCGCGCACGGACTCCGTGGCCGAGGGGCCACGTTCCTCTCCGTCTGCAGGCGGGCACCGGACAACGGCGCGGCACCCGCCCCGAGCAGCAGCCTCGCCCTCCCTCATCTGCGGGGTACGCCCGTCCGGCCCGTGGTGCTGTATCCGTCGACAGCCGATGCCGCCGTGGAGTGGGACGCGGACGCGGGGCGGCTCACCGTCTCCCTGCCGCGCGCAGACACCGCCGTTCTCCTCCGGCTGGACTCGGTGGCGCCGGCCGCGCAGGAATGACCCGCGGCGGGACCGCGGCCCGCTCCCGAACGGAACGGGCCGCGACCGCACAGGAACTGCGCCGGCTCGCTGCCGGGGAGGAGGCCTCAGAACCGGGTGAAGAAGTTCCAGATCTCGCCCGGCACCCAGGTCCGGGAGCCGCTGTCGCCGGCTGCCCCGTCCTGCGGCGCGGCGATGTGGCCCTCGTCGAACGCGGCCCACACGACCGGGCGTCCGGAGGCGCAGCCCGCGTACGGGGTGACGCGGTGCGCCCTGCTGCCCTGCGCCGGTTCGGGCGCGTTCTGGGCCGTGCACCCGTTGTTGCGGACGAACCGGTCACGCAGCGAACGTCCGGCGGCCACCCCGAGGACGGAGTCCCGGATGCCGTGGATGCCCAGGTACGCGACGGGCTGGGAGCCGCCGCCGCAGCCGCTGAGCTGTGCGCCGGACTGAACGGCGACCGCGCGGAACACCGTCGCCCGGGAGCAGGCCAGGGCATAGGTCATCGCGCCGCCGTAACTGAACCCGACGGAGAAGCGCCGGGTGGTGTCGACGCACAGTGCGGCGTCCACCTGGCGGATGATGGCGTCGACGAAGGCCAGGTCCTCGCCGCCGGAGTTGGCCCAGCCGTTGTTCAGGCCCTGGGGTGCGATGAAGACGGCGCTGTTGTTCGCCAGCCGTTGGAGTCCGTAGTAGGCCCAGGTGCCGGTCTGCACGGTGCGGCCCGTGGCCACGTCGGTGGACGTGCCGCCCCGCCAGTGGAAGCCGAAGACCATCCGGTAGGGGCGGTTGCGGTCGTAGTTGTCCGGCACCTTCAGGATGTAGCTGCGGCTCTTGCCGTTGATCTGCAGGGTGTGGGTGCCGCTGCCGAGTCCGGGGGTCTTGCCGCATCCGGCCGTCGCCGCGGGGGCCGCGGCCCCCGCGGGCGCGGTGCGCTGCCCGTCGGTGCCGTCGGGCAGTGCCATGGCACTGGTGGCCGTGGCCATGGCGAGGAACGCCGCGGCGACGACGGACCATGACCTGGGTGACTTGCGCGCTGGCATCACATCACTCCTTCACGTGGAGATAGGTGTGTGCATGACAAGTTCGCCTCGCAGAGGGATGCCCCCGGGAACTCCAGGTGACCCCGGCTCTCATGAATCGTCCGGCACCTCGAACAGCGCTCGGGGTTTCGGTAGTTGGGATGATAGGAAGCTCGCGCCGACCGTCAATGCGTTGCACAGGGTTCCCGCGCGTTGTGACCGAAGCCCGTCCTGTGCGACGGCTCCCCGCACGTACTACGCCTGAAGATCGAGGGACTGCAGATGGCGCCGGAGCCAGTGCTCGGTGTTGCTGACGTGCAGCAGGGCGGCGGCCTGGCTGAGGGCGGGGTCGCGGGTGCACAGGGCGTCGAAGATCGCCTGGTGTTCCGCCAGGGTCCGCTCGGACGACCGGTCGTCGACCTGGCCGCGCCAGATGCGGGCCCGCAGGGTGTGGCCGGAGATGCCCTCGAGCAGGGAGAGCAGGGTTTCGTTGCCGGTGGCCGCGACCACCGCCCGGTGGAAGGCGGCGTCGTGCGCGTTGAGCTGCTCGACGTCGTCGCGAGCTTCCCGCATGGCGTCCAGGTGCCGCTCGACATCGGCCAGTTGCTCGTCCGTGATCCGGCCGGCGGCGAGCCCGGTGGCGAGCGGTTCGAGCAGCCGGCGCACCTCCATCAGGTCCAGCAGCGCGCCCTTGTCGCTCTGGAGGAGCTCCACCGCGCCGCCCAGGCCCTCCAGGAGCAGGCTCGGCTGGAGACTGGTCACGTAGGTGCCGTCTCCTCGGCGGACCTCCAGCACCCGGGCGACGGACAGCGCCTTGACCGCCTCGCGGGCCAGGTTGCGCGAGAGCCCCAGCTGCGCCGCCAACTCCGGCTCCGGGGGCAGTTTCGCGCCCGGGGGCAGCGCCCCCGAGCGGATGAGCTCACGGATCTGCTCTATGGCCTTGTCCGTCAGGGACAACCTGAGCTCCCTCCGCGAGCGCCGCTCCACAGGGCCCCTTACGCGAAACCGGCAGGCGGGCCGTCATATGTGACGCCGATGATACCGGCAGGACCGGCCGAAGATCCCTGGTTGTAGCCGGGGCGGGGACGTGGTGCAGGCCCGGTCTCCCGGGGCGTCCTGACCGTACGCCCCTCGCGTGGGCGGTCCTGGCTCCGGTCAGGAGGCGAGCCCGCCTGCCGGGCCGCTCTCGGGCGAGCCGCTCGTGGACTCCAGGTGCTCCCGCAGCCACTGCTCGAAGTTGCTGACATGCAGCAGTGCCGCCGCGTGGCCGAGTGCGGCGTCCCGCGCGGCCAGGGCGGCGTAGATGGCCTCGTGCTCCGCGAGGGTGCGCTCGCGGGAGCGGCTGTCGACCAGGCCGCGCCAGATGCGGGCGCGTAGGGTGCGGCCCGAGATGCCTTCGAGGAGGGTGATGAGGGTTTCGTTGCCGGTCACGTTGGTGATGGCCCGGTGGAACGCCGCGTCGTGGGCGTTCAACTGCTCGACCCCGCTCGCTTCCCGCATCGCGTCCAGATGCCCCTTCACCTCGGCCAGGCCGTCGTCCGAGATCCGGGCGACGGCCAGCGCGGTGACCACGGGTTCCAGCAGGCGCCGGACCTCCATGAGGTCCAGCACGACGCGCGGGTCCACCTGGAGCAGCTCCACCGCGCCGCCGAGACCTTCGAGCAGCAGACCCGGCTGGAGGCTGGTGACGTAGGTGCCGTCTCCCCGTCTGACCTCCAGGACGCGGGCCACGGCCAGCGCCTTGACCGCCTCCCGGGCCAGGTTGCGGGACAGGCCGAGCTGGGCCGCCAGTTCCTGCTCGGGAGGCAGCTTGGAGCCGGGCGGGAGCGCACCGGAGGCGATGAGCTCGCGGATCCGCGCGATCGCCTTGTCGGTCAGGGACATGGGGTGCTCCTCTCGGAGACGCCGTCACCGTGCGGGACCCGCCCGAGGGGCACGTCGGGCCGGATGAGTCCCTCTTCGAGGAGGTCGTTCCAGAGGCCGGCGGGAGTGCTGCGCCGGTGGAGCTCGGCGTTGCGCGTGACCTGGCCGGCGTTGCGCATGCCGAGGGTGACGTTGACGACGTGGGGGTGGGTGTGGGGGAAGGCGATGGCCGCGGCGGGCAGGGTCGTGCCATGGGCCTCGCAGACCTCCGCGATGGCCAGGGCACGCCGTACGAGGTCGGGCGGGGCGTCCTGGTAGTCGTACTTCATGCCGGCGGCGGGACGGTCGCGGGAGAGCAGACCCGAGTTGAAGACACCGACGGCGACGACGCTCTTGCCGGTCTCCCGCGCCGCGGGCAGGACGTCGTCGAGGGCGCCCTGGTCGAGCAGGGTGTAACGGCCGGCGAGCATGACGACGTCGGCGGCGGTCTCGCGCAGGAAGCGGGCGAGCATGGCGGACTGGTTCATGCCGGCGCCGATCGCGCCGATCACGCCCTGGTCGCGCAGGTCGGCGAGGACGGGCATGGCCTCGTCGGCTGCCTGCCGCCAGTGGTCGTCGGGGTCGTGCAGGTAGACCACGTCGAGGCGGTCCAGGCCGGTGCGTTCCAGCGTGGCCTCGATGGAACGCAGTACCCCGTCCCGGCTGAAGTCCCACTGCCGGCGCACGTCGTCGCGGACGACGAAGCCCTCGCTGTCGACACCACGCGGGTCTTCGTTGGGGACCAGCAGGCGGCCCACCTTGGAGGAGACGACGTACTCGCTGCGGGGCCTGTCGCGCAGCGCCGCGCCCAGGCGTCGTTCGGACAGGCCGAGACCGTAGTGCGGGGCGGTGTCGAAGTAGCGGATGCCGGCGTCCCAGGCGGCCTCGACCGCGGCCGACGCCTCCTCGGGTGAGGTGGTGCGGTAGAGGTTGCCGATCACGGAGGCTCCGAAGCCGAGCTCGGTGAGTTCGACACAGGTGTTGCGGATCGTTCGGCGGCGCAAGACGTTCTCCTCGGGGACTTCCGGGTGCGTGCGGTCAGCGTCTGACGTGGGCCGAACCGCCCGCGACGAGCGCCTCCACCTCGGCGAGGGTCGCCATCGAGACGTCCCCCGGGGTGGTCATGACGAGGGCGCCGTGGGCGGTGCCGTAGGCGAGGGCCCGTTCCAGGCCCGCATCGGCGAGCAGGCCGTACACGAGCCCCGCGGCGAAGCCGTCGCCCGAACCGATGCGGTCCAGGACGTGCAGTCCGGGCATGCGCGGGCCGGCGACGATGCCCGTTCCGGGGGACCAGGCGAGCGCGGACCAGTCGTTGACGCCGGCGGACGGCACCTCGCGCAGCGTCGTGGCGAGCACGCTCACCCCGGGCAGCAGGCGGGCCACCTCGGCGAGCGCGTCGGGAACCTCGTCGGCCGTGAGGCGACAGGCGCCCGGACGGCTGCCCGCGAGACCGAGGGCCCCCACGACGACGTCGGCGTGCCGGGCCAGGCGCAGGTCCGCCTCCCGGGCGCCGTCGGCGCCCCCGCGGCCGGCCCAGAGGCTCGGACGGTAGTTGGGGTCGTAGGAGACGGTCACGCCATGACGGCGCGCGGCGGCCATCGCCTCGTCGGCCACATCCAGGGTGGTCTCCGACAAGCCCGCGAAGATGCCGCCGGTGTGGAACCAGCGCACCGGGCCGGAGAAGACGGCGTCCCAGTCGACGTCTCCCTTCCGCAGCTGCGACACAGCCGTGTGCGCGCGGTCGCTGACGCCGAGAGCACCGCGGATGCCGTAACCGCGTTCCACGAAGTTGAGGCCGTTGCGGGCGCCGCGGCCGATGCCGTCGTCGGGGACCCAGCGGATCAGCGAGGTGTCGACACCGCCCTGCAGCATCAGATCCTCGACGAGCCGGCCGACGGCGTTGTCGGCGAGGGCGGTGACGACCGCGGTGCGCAGGCCGAAACAGCGGCGCAGACTCCGCACCACGTTGTACTCACCGCCCCCCTCCCACACCTGGAAGGAGCGGGCGGTGCTGATCCGTCCCTCGCCCGGGTCGAAGCGCAGCATCACCTCGCCCAGGGCGATCACCTCGGTCACGGGATACTCCTCTCCACCGCCTCGGCGGTCAGCCGGCGGATCTCCGCGTACTCTCCGCGCTCCAGGTGGCCGGAGGTGACCATCCAGCTGCCGCCCACGGCGAGGACCGCCGGGTGGGAGAGGTAGCCGGGCATCAGCTCAGGGCCGATGCCGCCGGTGGGTACGAAACGCGCCTGCGGGAAGGGCGCCGCCAGCGCCCGGAGCATCCCGATGCCGCCGAGCGGCTCGGCAGGGAACAGCTTGACGGTGTCCAGGCCCGCCTTCAGCGCGCGCATCAGTTCGGTGGCCGTGGCGATGCCGGGCACGACCGGGACCCCCAACTCCCGGCCCCTGTCGATGACGTCCGCGTCGAAGCCCGGGGAGACGAGGAACCGGGCTCCGGCCGCCACGGCCCGCTCCGCCTGCTCGGCCGTCAGGACGGTGCCCGCTCCGACGGTCAGACCACCGTGCGCCGCCATCGCCTTGAGGGCCAGCTCGGCGTCGGGCGTGCGGAAGGTGACCTCGGCGCACCGGGCACCGCCCGCCGCGAGCGCGTCGGCCAGGGGGCCGGCACTCGCCACGGACGGCACGGTCAGCACGGGCAGGAGACGGGCCCCCGCGAGAACGGCCGTCAGCTCGGAGCCACGCGTCGTGTTCATCGGCCGAGCCATCCGCCGTCGACGGGCAGGGTGGTGCCGTGGATGTAGTCGGCCGCGCCCGACGCGAGGAAGACGGTCGCACCGGCGAGATCGTCGGCGGAGCCCCAGCGGCCCGCCGGGATCCGCTCCAGGATGGCCTTGCTGCGCGCCGGGTCGTCCTGGAGCGCCTGGGTGTTGTCGGTGGCGATGTAACCCGGGGCGATGGCGTTGACGTTGACGCCGTGCGGGGCCCACTCGTTGGCCAGGGCCTTGGTCAGGCCGGCGATGCCGTGCTTGGCGGCGGTGTAGCCGGGGACGGTGATGCCGCCCTGGTAGCTGAGCAGCGACGCCGTGAAGATGACTTTGCCGTGCCCGCGGGCGACCATGCCCGCCCCGACCGCGCGGGTGAGCGCGAACTGTGCGCTGAGGTTGACCTGGAGCACCAGCTCCCAGTCCGCGTCCGAGTGCTGGGCGGCGGGGGTGCGGCGGATGGTGCCGGCGTTGTTGACGAGGATGTCCACCGGGCGCTCACGCCCGGCGAGGTCCGCGCCGAGGGCCCGCACGGCCTCGGGGTCGGCGAAGTCGGTGCGGATCGCCTCGAAGGCGCGGCCCGCGGCGGTGACGTCCTTCTCGACGTCGCTGCCCGGCTCCAGGGACGCGCTGACGCCGATGATGTCGGCGCCGGCCTCGGCGAGCCCGCGGGCCATGGCGCGGCCGATGCCGCGACTGGCGCCGGTGACCACGGCGAGCTTTCCGGTGAGGTCGAAGGCGTTCATGCGGCGGCTTCCTCGGAGTCGGTGGTGCAGTCGACGAGGATCTTCATCACGTCACCGCCGCCTTCCAGGGCTTCGAAGGCGGCCGGGGCCTGGGTGAGCGGGACGACCTTGCTGATGAGGCGGTGGGCGGCGACGGTGCCGTCGGCGACCAGGGCGACCGCCTTCTCGAAGTCGGAGCGGTCGTACAAGCGGGCGCCGACGAGGGTCAGCTCGCGCCAGAAGAAGCGGTGCAGGTTGATCTCGCGGGGCCTGGGGTGGATGGCGACCAGGCACAGCCGCCCGCGCACGCCGAGGACCTCGACGGCGGTGTCGACGCCGCCGGCGGCGCCGGACACCTCGAACGCCACGTCGGCGCCCGCGTCGCCGGTCCACTCGCCGACGAGCGAGAGGACGTCCGCGGCGGCCGGGTCCCAGGTGGTCAGACCGAGTTCCTCGGCGAGCAGGCGGCGGTGCGCGCTGAGCTCCACCACGCGCACCTCGGCACCGGCGGCCCGGGCGACCAGGGCGATGAGGATGCCGACCGGACCGCCGCCGACCACGACGACCTTCTCGCCGTGGCGGACACCGGCCCGGCCGACGTCGTGCACGGCGACCGCGGTGGGCTCGACGAGCGCGGCCTGGTCCAGGGGCAGCGAGTGGGGCAGGCGGATGAGGGTGGAGGCGGGCACGGTCCAGCGCTGCTGCATCGCGCCGGGGGAGTCGATGCCGATGAAATCCAGGTGCTGGCAGATGTGCCGGTGACCGGAGCGGCAGGCCGGGCAGGTGCCGTCCCAGCGCAGCGGCATCACGGTGACCGCGTCTCCGGGGCGCCAGCCCTCCACACCGGCCCCGACCGCGACGACGCGGCCGGACATCTCGTGCCCGAGCACGGCGGGCGCCGCGACGCGGGCGTCCATGTCGCCGTGGAAGATGTGCAGGTCGGTGCCGCAGATGCCGACGTAGGCGGGGGCCACCTGCACCTCGCCCGGGCCGGGTGCGGTGCTTTCGGCCGGTGCGGTGTCGAGCGTTCGGGCGGCGAGATAGCGGACGGCGAGAGTCATCGTGGGGTCAGGGTCCTTTCAGCGCGGACGCCGATGGTCAGCAGCAGGTTGGCGTAGGTACGGATGTCGGCGGTGACGACGGCGAGGGCGAGGTCGGGGGAGCGGGCGGCGTCGTAGAACTCGAAGCGGCCGAGCGTCTCGACGGGGACGGGCGCGAGCCGGGAGCGGTACTCGGCGATGGCCGGCGGTTCGGGCTCCCCCGCGGGCGGCACCATCACATGGGCCGTCTCGACGGGCAGGGCCCGCAGCAGCACGTCGAGGACGGTGGTGACGTCCAGCACGCCGGGGGAGAGGTTGAGGTGGACGGTCCTCGCCCGTTCCCCGACGGCGGTGCTCGCGGGGTAGTGGCCGTCGGCGAGCAGGACCCGGGCCCCGTGCCCGGCTCCGGCGAGCGCTTCGAGAATGCCGGGGTGGAGCAGTTCGGTCAGCAGCATGAAAGGACCCCTCCCTACGTGTCGTACAGCCGGTAGAAGCCGGCCGCGGTGTCGCACAGCAGCGCCTGCTTCTCGTACTCGGACAAACCGCGCAGCAGCTCCTCGACGGTGGCCGCCCAGCGGGCCCAGCCGCCGGCCAGGACGCAGACGGGCCAGTCGGAGCCGAACATGAGCCGGTGGGGGCCGAAGGCGGCCAGCAGGGTGTCCCACACCGGCCGGATGTCGGCGATGGTCCACGCGCGGTGGTCGGCCTCGGTGATCAGTCCGGAGACCTTGCACCGCACCTGGGGGAAGCCGGCCAGCACCCGCACCCTCCGCTGCCAGTCGGGCAGGGTGTCGCGGTGGGCGTGGGGGCCGATGGGCGGCTTGCCCGCGTGGTCCAGGACCAGGGGAAGCTCGGGGAAGCGCTGGGCGAGACGGATGGCCTGCGGGAACTGATGACTGCGGATGAGCACGTCGTAGCCGAGGCCCCGGTCCTGGACGGCACGCAGGCCCCGTTCGACGACCGGCTGCTGCAACCACTCCGGATCGGGCTCCCCCTGCACGAGGTGACGTACGGCCCGCAGGTACGAGCCGCCGGTACCGGCGAGGAGCACGTCGAGCATGTCCCCGACGTCGGCGCCGGCGAGATCGGCCCAGCCCACGACCGCGCCGATCAGGGGGTCCTTGTCGGCGAGTACGAGCAGTTCCGCCGTCTCCGGCACGGACGTGACGCACTGGACGAGCACCGTACGGGTCAGCCACCGGCCGGCGATCGGCCGGATCGCCTCCCGTCGCAAGTCCTCGACGCCGTAGGTGCGGCGGATCGGTTCGAGGCCCGGCTCGTCCAGCCAGGGCTGCGGGCGTCGGTCCAGGTCCCACACGTGGTGGTGGGAGTCGACCAGGGGCAGGAACTCAGACACGGGAGGACCAGACGGGGCCGTCGGGGAAGGAGTACTCCTTGAGGGACTCCGGGTGCATCTGCGCGCTCAGCCCGGGCAGGGTCGGCGCCAGGTAGTGGCCGTCGGTGATGCGCACCGGGTCGACGAAGTGCTCGTGCAGATGGTCGACGTACTCGATGACGCGGTCCTCGGTGGTGCCGGAGACGGCGACGTAGTCGAACATCGACAGGTGCTGCACCATCTCGCACAGGCCCACACCGCCCGCGTGCGGGCAGACCGGCACGCCGAACTTCGCGGCGAGCAGCAGGATCGCGATGTTCTCGTTGACACCGCCGACGCGCGCCGAGTCGATCTGCACGATGTCCACCGCACCGGCCTGCAGCAACTGCTTGAAGACGACCCGGTTGGCGATGTGCTCGCCGGTGGCGACCTTGATGGGGCTGAGCGCCTTGCGGACGGCGGCGTGGCCGAGGATGTCGTCGGGGGAGGTGGGCTCCTCGATCCAGTACGGGTCGTAGGGGGCCAGTTCGCGCATCCAGTCGATGGCCGGCTGGACGTCCCATCTCTGGTTGGCGTCGACCGCGACGCGGATGTCCGGGCCGACGGCCTCGCGGGCGACGCGCATGCGCCGGATGTCGTCCTCCAGGGACGCCCCGACCTTCAGCTTGATCTGCGTGAACCCGTCGGCGACCGCCTCGCGGGACAGCCGGGCCAGCTTCTCGTCGGAGTACCCGAGCCAGCCCGGGGTGGTGGTGTAAGCGGGGTAGCCGCCGTCGATCAGCAGGCCGATGCGCCGCTCGCGGCCCGGCTCGGCGCGGCGCAGGATCTCCAGGGCCTCCTCGGGGGTGAGCGCGTCGGACAGCCAGCGGAAGTCCACCTGCGCGACGAGCTCCTCGGGGGACATCTCGCCGAGGAAGCGCCAGACGGGCTTGCCGGCGCGCTTGGCCGCGAGGTCCCAGGCGGCGTTGACGACGGCGCCCGTCGCCATGTGGATGGCGCCCTTCTCCGGCCCCAGCCAGCGCAGTTGGGGATCGTGGACGAGGGAGCGGGAGAAGGCGCCGAGGTCGCCGCAGACCTCCTCGACCGACCGTCCGACGACGTGCGGGGCGAGGGTGGCGATGGCGGCGGCCTGCGCGTCGTTGCCCCGGCCGGTGGTGAAGGCCAGCGCGTGGCCCTCCAGCCCGTCGCCGGCGTCGGTGCGCAGGACCACGTAGGCGGCCGAATAGTCGGGCTCGGGGTTCATCGCGTCCGAGCCGTCGAGATGCTCGGAGGTGGGGAAGCGGACGTCCAGGACGTCCAGGGCGATGATGCGGGCGGTTGAGGGCTCGGCGGAGGACATGGCGGCAACTCCTGTGGGGGCGGGCGGGGCACGCGGCCCCCTGCGACGGGAAGGATGGTGGGGTGATCGGTGTCCGGCGGCGAGGGCCGCCCGGTTCAGTCCTGGACCTTGCCGCCCGTGATGCGGGAGATGGTCAGGGCGACCAGGATGATCAGGCCGTTGAGGGCGCCGATCCACTGGGCCGGGACACCGGCCAGGGTGAGTACGTTCTGGATCATGAAGAGCAGCAGGATGCCGCTGAAGGCGCCGAACACGGTGCCCTTGCCGCCGTTGAGACTGATGCCGCCGATGACGGCCGCGGCGAACACGGTGAAGATGTAGCCGTTGCCCTGGGCGGAGGCGACCGAGGCCAGCCGTCCGGAGAGCATCAGGCCCGCGAGGGCGGCGAGCAGGCTGCCGGTGACGATGACGATCCACAGCACCCGGTCGGTGCGGATGCCGGCCGCCTTCGCCGCGTCGACGTTGCCGCCGATGGCGTAGAGCGAACGGCCGAAGCTGGTCCAGCCGAGGACGACGATCGCTATGGCGAACAGGGTCAGGCAGATCCAGATCGAGGCCGGCATGCCGAACCACTGGGCGGTGCCCAGGTAGAGCATCGACGACGGCAACTGGAAGAACGTCTGGCCGCCGGAGATGCCGGTGAGGATGCCGCGCAGCACGATCAGCATGCCGAGCGTGACGATGAAGCCGTTGAGGCCGAAGCGGATGATCAGCACGGAGTTGACGACGCCGATCAGCAGGCCCACGGCCAGGGTCACGGGGATCGACAGGCCACCGGGCAGGAGCCCGAGCCCGTGTCCGGCTCCGGCCGGCACCACGAGCCAGGCGGCCACGCCGGGCGCCAGACCCATCGTGGACTCCAGGGACAGGTCCATCTTCTTGACGATCAGGATCATCGTCTGCGCGAGGACCAGCAGCGCCATCTCGGACATGGTCTGCAGGACGTTGATGAGGTTGTCGGCCTGCAGGAAGACCGGGTTGACGATCTGGCCGACGATCGCGATGGCCACGATCGCCGGAACGAGGGCGAGGTCGCGCAGCCGGGCCAGCGGGATCCGGCCGCCGAGCAGCGCGGTCCGCTTCGCGCGGTGCGCGTCCGTCGTGGTCGGGGACGCGTCGGCGACGACGGTTTCAGGCATCGAGGTCCATTCCTTCCATCGCGGCGACGAGGTCGTGGTCGTGCCAGCCTCGGGCGATCTCGTTGGTCACACGGCCCTGGAACATCACCAGGACGCGGTCGCACATGCGCAGGTCGTCGAGCTCGTCGGAGGCGATGAGTACTCCGGTGCCGCTCTGAGCGGTCTCCTCGACCTTGCCGAGGAGGAATTCCTTGGACCGCACGTCCACGCCCGCGGTCGGGTTGATCAGGACGAGCAGCCGGGGGTCGTCGGCCAGGGCACGGGCCATGACGACCTTCTGCTGGTTGCCTCCGGAGAGTCCGGAGACGGGCAGCTCAGGGCCGGGTGTCTTGATCGCCAGGTTCCGGATCATGTCCTCGGCGAGCCGGTCCCGCCGGCCGCGGTTCAAGAACCCGTTGGAGCCGAGCCGCTGGGGCACGGACAGCGTGGCGTTGTCCGCGATCGACATGTCGGGCACGAAACCCTGGTGGTGCCGGTCCTGCGGGACGAAGCCGGCACCGGCGGCGAGGGCGGCGGGCACGCTGCCCGGCCGGGGCCGCCGCCCGGCGATCTCGACGTTTCCGGTGGTGGGGGCCCGCAGACCCACGACCGTCTCGGCGACCTCGGTACGGCCGCTGGCGGCGGCCCCCGCGAGTCCGACGATCTCCCCGGCGCCCACCCGGAACGTCACGTCGCCGTAGTCGCCGTCACGGCCCAGCGCGCGTACGGACAGCGCCGGCGGGGCGGTGCTGTCCAGGCTGCTGGGGCGTTCCTGCCGCCGGTCCGCCGCCGCCTCGCCGGTCATGGCGGCGACCAGCTCGGTGCGGGGGAGGCCGGCGACCGGGGCGGTCACGATGTGCCGGGCGTCGCGGAACACCGTGACCATGTCGCAGATCTCGTAGACCTCCTGCAGGTGGTGACTGATGAACAGGAAGGTCACGCCCTGGCGTTGCAGGTCGCGGATGCGGTCGAAGAGCCGGTTGATCGCCGCCCCGTCGAGCTGCGCGGTGGGTTCGTCGAGGATGATGAACCGGGCCCCGAAGGACAGCGCCCGGGCGATCTCCACGAACTGCCGCTGCTCCACGTTCAGGTCGCCGGCCGGGCTCTGCGGGTCGACGTCCACCGACCAGGTCGACAGCAGTTCCTGCGCCCGGCGGCGCACGCCCGTCCAGCTGATCAGCCGGTTGCGGCCGTGGTCGTGCCGGTTCAGGAAGAGGTTCTCCGCGACGGTCAGCGTGGGGATGATCGTGGACTTCTGGTACACACAGGCCACGCGCCGGCGCCAGGCGTCGCGGTCCGCGAGCCGTGGGGCGGGACTGCCACCGAAGGTGACCTTGCCCTCGTCCGGGGACTGCAGACCGGTGAGGACGGACACCAGGGTGGACTTGCCCGCCCCGTTGCGTCCGACGAGCGCGTGGGTCTCGCCCGCCCTGATGGTGATCCGGGCGCCGTTCAGGGCGACCGTCGGACCGAATCGCTTGACTATGCCCGTCGCCTCGACGACGGGCAGGCCCGTGGCGGCCCGCCCCTCGTCCGCCGGGGCGGGCACGGGGTTCGCTGTTCGCTCCCCGTCCTTCATCTCAACCGCCTAGATCTCGTCAGCCGTCGCTCTGCCGGGGCATGTCAGCCGAGGTTGTTGCCCCAGAGGGCCTTGTCGTCGCTCTTGACGCTGGGGACGCCGCCGTACGTGCCGCCGTCCGCCGTGACCAGCGGGGCGGAGAGCTGGTCCTCCAGCAGGCCGGGACGGACCTGGATGATGGTGCTGTCGTGGTCGGTCTTGCCGGGCTTGAACTTCTTCCCGTCGATCGCGGCCTTCAGGTAGTACAGGGCGTACTTGGCGTAGAGGTCGGCCGGCTGGGAGACGGTGGCGTCGATCTTGCCCGCGGCGATGCTCTTGAGCTCCTCGGGGATGCCGTCGTTGGAGACCACGAACACGTGCTTCTTGTTCTTCGGGTCGACCAGCAGACCGCGCTGCTTGAGCACCTGGAGCGTGCCGGACAGGGCGAAGCTGGACTGCATGTAGACGCCCTTGATGTCCGGGTGGGCCGTCAGATCGGTCTGGAGCTTCTGGGCCGCTATCGCCCCGTCCCAGTTGGTGGCCTCACCGAAGACCTTGATCGCGGGGTAGTTCTTCTTCATGCACTCGTTGAACGCCTCGGTGCGGTCACGGCCGTTGATCGAGTCGAGGCCTCCCTGGAGCATGACGACCTTGCCCTTGCCGCCCAGCTTGGTGCCGAGGAACTGGCAGGCCTTCTCGCCGTAGGCCCGGTTGTCGGCGCGGACGACCATGTAGACCTTGCCGCTGTCGGGGCGGGTGTCCACGGTGACGACCGGGATCTTCTTCGCCTCCATCTGCGCCAGGGTGGGCGCGATGGCGGCGGTGTCCTGCGGGGCCATCGCGACGCCCTTGACGCCCTGGCTCATGAAGGTCTGCGCGTTCGCGGTCAGCTTGGCGACGTCGTTCTGGGAGTTGGTGGTCTTCAGGTCCAGGCCCAGCTCCTTGGCGAACTGGGGGGTGTACTTGATGTACGAGTTCCAGAAGTCGGTGTCGGAGCGGGGGTAGTCGACGCCCACGAGAGGCTTGTCGCCCGACGAGGCGGCGGTGGTGGAGCCGCCGCCGCAGGCGCTGAGCAGCGCCAGGGAGGAGAGGGCGGCCGCGGTGGAGCAGAGAACGGATCTGAGTCTCATCGTTGGATTCCTCGCGCTGGTCCCGTAGCGGGAGTTGTTACGCCGGCACGACAGCTGTGTGTCGCTGATGAAGAGATGGGATGTTTATAGACGGCGCCCAGTGGCGCCGTCTAGGGGTGTGCAGAAACTTGCTGGTAAAACGCGTCAAACGATCTAGGGTCGGACCCCTGGGATGCCTGCGGGCTAGATCCATCCCATCAATGAGGGGATGGATTCATGACGCCGCTCACAGTCCCACGAGCTGCCACTCCTGGTTCCAGCCGTTGCCGACGGGCCACTGGATGACCTTCGCGCGGTTGTCGGTGGAGTTGCCCTGTACGTCCGCGCAGAGCCCGTTCCTGACGTTGACGAGGCGGTAGTAGCCGCTGGTGGACGCCGGTACGAGCTTCCACCACTGGTTGGGGGAGTTCGTGTCCGACCACTGGTCCAGGGCCGTGCCGGCGCTGGTGGAGCTGCCGGGGTTGTCCAGGAGCTTGCCGCTGTTGACGTTGGACAGGCGGAACGAGCCGTCGTGGTCGGGCAGCAGTTTCCACTGCTGGTTGGGGCTGCCCGACCAGTCGTACTGGATGACGGAGCCGCCGTTGTCGGTGTAGGAGCCCGCCACCTCCATGACCTTGCTGCTGTTGTGGTTGACCAGCTTGAACGTGCCCGTCAGCAGGCCGACGGTGATCGTGGTGACCGTCCCGGCGGTGAGCGACACGACCCGGGCGTGATTGCCCAGCGGAGACGTCTTCACGGTCGCCGACGTGCTGACGGAGGTCATGCCGCGCCGGCACACGAACGTGATGTCCTGGTCGATGTCCGAGACGAGCGCGACGGTGGCGGTGCGGGCGCCGGTGTCCCAGGTCAGGGACCGCACGGTGATGCGGTTGCGGCCCCGAACGCCCTTGATGGTGCCGGAGGGCAGCTGGTCCGGGAGGGCCGGGAGGATCTCCAGGACACCGGGGCGTGAGTAGACCAGGGCCTCGCCGAGCACGCCCGGGATGGCGTTGGCGGCGTCGCAGTTGTAGATGTCCAGGTTGGGGTTGTGGGACGTCATCAGGGAGCGCCACACCATGTTCCTGCCGTAGATCTTCAGCAGGTTGGTGTAGACGCCCGGGCCGTCCTTGAGGCGGGCGCGGGCCAGGGCCCGGTGCAGGCTGCCGTGGGCCGAGTAGTTCTGGTCGCCGCGCAGGTCCAGAGCCCTGCGGGCGTACTTGACGAGGTCGGGCTTCTCCTCGGGGTTGATCTCGTGCAGTGGCCAGGCGCCGTACAGGTGCTGGACGTGCCGGTGGTCGTAGCGGTCGGTCAGGCCCGGCCAGGACCACTCGGCCAGCGCCCCGTCGCCGTTGACGGTGTAGTCGGGCAGCTTGGCCAGCAGCGCGGTCCAGCGCTGCACGCCCTGGCCGCTGCCCTGCTCCACGTTGAGCTCGTTCGCCGCGTCGATGGCGGCCTGCAGGGCGTGCTTGCCGGCCATGATGTCGCCGGTGGCGTTGATGGAGAACGCCTGGCCGGTGCTCGTGGGGAGGTTCTCCATGGAGTAGGAGGGAACGAAGACGGCCTTGCCCTTGGAGTCGGTACGGGTCAGGAAGTCCTCGTAGAACAGGGCCAGCTCCATCAGGGCGGGACCCAGCTTGTTCTTCAGGAAGTCCGCGTCGCCGGTGACCTGGTAGTACTCCAGCAGCGGGTAGAGCAGCCAGTCGGCGCCGCCGGTCCACGCCTGGCCGGGGAAGCTGCCGCTGTTGAAGTGCAGCATGTGCCCGTACTCGCCGTCCGTGCGGGACGGGGCGAGGAATCCGCGGGCGCCGTAGAGGTTCTTGGCGTTGTCCCGCCAGTGGGCCAGCTGGCCGAGGACCAGCTCGAAGTAGCCCTGCATGGCGTCGCTCAGATCGAGGATGTTGCCGCCCGCGACCTGCAGGTTGATGTTGGCGTCCGTGGTGATGTCGTCGGCCCAGGAACCGTTCCAGGTGCCGGTCCAGATGCCGGTCAGGCGCGGTGGCAGGACACCGCTGGAGCTGACGAACAGGTAGCGGCCGGAGTCGTACATGCGCTCCAGCAGCGCGCGGTCGATGGTGGAGGAGTTGCTCTTCTGCCGCGCGATCAGGGCGCTGGTGGACAGCTGCCGGTCGGCGGTGGAGACGTTCAGGTCGAGGCTGGAGCGGTCGTACATCACCTGGTGCTTCGGGGCGTGGCGGCCCAGCAGGGTGGCGTAGTCGGCGGTGAGCGCCGCGAGCGCGGCCTGCAGCGGCTTTGCGTCCCAGCCGGTGGCCGTCTCGTACCGGCCGAGCTTGGTCAGCAGCAGCACTTTGGTGGCCTTGGCGACCACGAGCGTCGCCCCGCTCGCGGTCACCGAGGCGTTGCTGCCGGTGACGACGACCCGGGTGACGCCCTCGTAGCCGTACGCGCCCCCGGACGGATAGGTGCCGCGCAGGTTGAGGTAGCCGTCGGTGCCGCTCTTGGTGGCGGTGGTGGTGTAGGAGACGCCGGCCGGCACGCCTTCGAGGGCGGTGTTGACGCCGATGGTGGTGTCCACGGTGCGCCCGGTGGCCGGCAGCAGTTCGTGGACGATGACCTGATCGGCGCGGGAGACGAAGACGTGCCGCTTCCAGGTGCCGTACGGGTCGGTCCAGGTGTGGGTGACCTCGCCGGTGCGGAAGTCGGTGATCCGGGCGAAGTCGTTGACCGTGGTCATGCCCGGGGTGGACAGCTGCAGTTCGTAACCGGGGTGGAAGGTCTGCGTCCAGCGCAGGTTCCACCCGTGGGCGAAGGTCGAGGAGGCACCGGCGTAGTCACCTGCCAGGGCCTTGTCCCGGGCGGACTCGAGGTAGGGCGATATCACCGGAGGCATCACGTCCCGGCTGCCGTTGGGCAGGACGAACCGGTGGTGGTTGAGGATCATCTTCTCGAGCGTCGGCGCCCCGTAGTAGACGGCGCCGTACTCGCCGTTGCCGCTCAGGAAACCGTCGGTCCAGGTCGAGGAGGCGGCGGCGTCCCAGATGCCGCGGTCGGGGAGGGTGACCTGGGGCGGTACGGCTGCGGCGGCCCGCGGGGCGAACACCAGGCCGGGCAGGGCCGTGGTGCCGGTCGCGAGAGCGGCTGCGGCGAGGAAGTTTCTGCGGCCGAGAGGGCGGTCGGGCAGTGGCATGGTGACGACTCCGTTGTCCGTGGGCGGGCGCGACGGGCCACGGGCACGGCTGTGCTCATGACGGTCGCGGATCCGGTGGGGCGAGGGCGGCCTGCCGGGCCGAGGTCATGGCTGTCGGGCGGGGTTCATGAGCGGCGACAGGGAGCGGAGCCACTGACTCCGTCTCGTGAACCCGGCGGAAGGAGCGCCGACGACATGGGATGAATTAACGGGGATGTTTCCGTGGTTGTCCAGAGCGTGGGCGAAAGAACCTTGCCACGCAGGCGAAACATCACCGTTACCGGGCGAAATGCGGGCATGGGGAATGACCGAGAGGGGTGGCCTGGTACCGCTACATGGGATGTTTGACCGGGGTGTCCTGCGCCTCAGGTCTGCTTGCCGGAGCGCTTGTCCCGGACCCGCTGGGCGACGTCGCGCAGCTTGATGTTGTGGTGCTGCGAGATGTTGCGCAGCACGTTGAAGGCGTCCTCGTCGCTCATCCTGTGGCGCTCCATGAGGATGCCCATGGCCTCGCCGATGGCGTGCCGGGTCTCCAGCGCGTGCTCGAGCTGGTCGATGGTGCGGGCGTCCGCGAGGGCGACGGCGGCGTGAGAGGCCAGCAGCCAGCCGGCGGTCGCGATGTCCTCGGTGAAGGTGCCCGGGCGGCGGGCGTACAGGTTGAGCGCGCCGAAGTCCTCTTCGTGGGTGTAGAGCAGGACACCGGTCATGCTGCCGATGCCCAGCCCGCGCGCGGCCTCGGCGTAGCGCGGCCAGTCGGGCCGGGGCCGGGTCATGTCATCGATCCGGAACACACGCTCGTCGTCCGCCTGCCGGGCGAGATCGAAGCACGGCCCCTCGCCCAGCTCGCCCTGCAGACGGTCGGACTCCTCGACCATGTCACCGGACGAGGACAGCGTGACGGCACGGCCCTTGCGCACCGCGAGGATCCCCGCCGCATCACAGCCGTCCACCAGCCGCACGGCCGACGCCACGATCTCGTCCAGCGTCTGCTGCACCGAGTCCTGCTTCAGCAGAGTCCGTGCGAGCACGGCCATTTCCTCGGCGAACTTCTGCCATTCCATGTCGCACCGCCCGCATCGACTACCAGTCCGGCCACCCTACGCACAGCCTTGTCGCTCACCGTCGAAGGCGCCAGAACCGCGGAGCGTGGCGTGAGCCGCGCCGCCTTTCGGTTCCGCGCCCGAACCATCGTGAGCCGTGGCCGCGGTGACGAGATCACGCGTCACCTGGGTTGCCGACGATCCCGTCCCATAACCTCGTGCGTGGAGGCGTCGGAAGCCGGGTGTGGCCCCAGAGGAGGCGATGGTGCTCGACAGGACGGGCGCGCGGTGGCTCGCGGGCGTCATGCTGGCGGTCTGCGTGGTGCTTGTCGGCCCCAGTGCACCGAACGGTGCCCTCTTCGCCGACGCACAGCCCGCCGTGGCGGCCCGGGACGTCGTGCCGAACCGGGTCATGACCTGGAACATCTGCAACCCCTGCTCGGCGAGCGACGTCGACAAGGCCGCGGAGATCGCCGCGTACGCGCCCCAGGTCGTCGGTCTGCAGGAAGCGTGTGTGCGTGACGTCGAGAGGATCCGGGAGTATCTGGAGAACCTGCACGGGCTGGCCTACCACGTCGAGTACGGGTCGGTGCTGCGCAAGTGGGGCCGCTGCGGGGGCACGCCGTGGAGCCCGGGGGCCTTCGGCCAGGCGGTCCTGTCGGCCGCGCCGATGACGGAACCGGTCACCGTGGAATACCCGGACGGCGGCTCCGAGGACCGCGGGTACATGGCCGTCACCACCACCGTCGACGGCCGGTCCGTCCGGGTCTTCAACACCCATCTCGCCCAGCGGCGTCAGGAGGCGGTCCGGGCGGAGCAGGTCCGTGTGCTCGCGGCGGAGGTCGCCCGGCACGACCGTGCGATCGTCCTCGGCGACTTCAACGCCGTGCCGGACGCCCCCGAACTGTCCGGCATCTGGGCACTGGCCACGGACGCCGACCCGCAGTGCCGTCCGTCGCCCACCGGAAGCTGTGTGCCGACGACCGACTGGCAGAGCAAGTTCGACTACGTGTTCCTGCGAGGCGTTGTCCCGCTCAGGCACCGCGTGCATCCGACCTCGTCCTCGGACCACAGCCTGCTGCACGCCGACCTCGACCTGAGCTGAGGGCGTTCGGCGGCCGGCCGCGCCCTGCCCGGCTAGCCCCCGCCCGGCCGGTCCGCTCGCCGGGACCGCAGGTCAAAGGCCCGCACGGCGTGCCGGATGCAGCGACGTGGCCGCGTCACGTGGAATTTTCCCGCGTATGGGCATACGGGGAGGGCAAGCAAGCAGGGAACGCCGGCGAGCGGGAGGCCGGCCCGATCGGCAGGGAGGCCGCGATGACGGGGCCGGAGTACACGGAGACCTTTCAGGGGCCGTCCGTGCCGACAGCGCCCGTCGCGCCGACCGCGTCCCTGCAAGCCATCGGCGCAGGCGCCTACGTCGTGGACGAGCAGGGCTGCATCATCGCCGTGAACGCCCATGCCGAGCGCCTGCTGGGCCGGCCCGCCGCCGACCTGATCGGACACGACGCCCACGACCTGCTGCACCGCGGCCCGCAAGGGCAGCCCCTGCCGAGGACGCAGTGCGCCATGCGGCAGGCCTTCCACGCCGGGCGCACGGCCCAGGCCGACGAGGACTACTTCGCCCGCGGCGACGGCACCGTGCTGCGCATCTCCTGGCTGATCACCCCCTACGACCTCGATGGCCGGCAGGGCGGCACGCTCGTCGTCTTCCACGCCCCCGGCCACACGAACGTCAGCGAGCCGGAGCCGGAGCCGGAGCCGGCGGCGCAGCCGCTGTCGGAGCTGGCACGACTCGCCCTGCTCGCCGAGACCACCACGCGGCTCACCTCCACACTCGACGTGGACGAGGCGCTGCGGCGGCTGGTGAACCTGGTCCTGCCCGGCCTCGCGGACTGGGTGGTCGTCGACCTGATCACCGAGCGGGACGAGGTGTGGCGCACCATCGTGGTCCACGCCGACGGCGAGAAGCTCACCCCCCACGAGGACCTGCAGGGGCCGATGCCGCCGATCCCCGAGGAATCCCCGATGCCGCTGTCCAGGGCCTTGCGCGGGGTCGCCTCCAACCTGGCCGGCCCGCAGACCTACCAGGGGGCACCGGACTCCGGCATCGCGGTCGAGCAGCGTCGCCTGTTCGACGTCACCGGCATGCGCTCCGCCGCCATCGCTCCCATCCGCAGCACCCGCGCCGTCCTGGGAGCACTCACCCTGGGCCGCGACGAGAAATCGGCGCCCTTCACACCCGTCGACCTCCCCCTCATCGAGGACATCGCACGCCGGGCCGGCCTCGCCCTGGACAACGCCCGCCTCTACCAGCGCCAGCGCAAGGTCGCCGAGACCATGCAGAACCATCTGCTGCCGCAGATGCCGGGCGTCCCCGGCCTGCAGATGACCGTCCGCTACCTGCCCGCCCCCGACGCCTCCCAGGTCGGCGGCGACTGGTACGACGCCTTCCCTCTGTCCGACGCCTCCACCGCCCTGGCCATCGGGGACGTCGTCGGCCACGATCTGGAGGCGGCGGCCGGCATGGCGCAGGTCCGCAACATGCTCCGGGCCTACGCCTGGTCCCAGCACGAGCCGCCCAGCCGGATCGTCGAACGGCTCGACGAGGCGATCCAGCACATCACCGACGTCACCATGGCCACCACGATCTTCGCCCGGGTCGAACCGGCCGACGACGGCTGGCAGCTGTCCTGGACCAACGCGGGACACCCCCCGCCGCTGCTGATCAGCCGGGACGGCCTGGCCCGCTACCTCACCGACGGCCACGGCATCCTGCTGGGCACCCAGACCGGCACCCGGCGCCGGGACGCCACCGCTCAGCTCCCGCCCGGTTCCACCCTCGTGCTGTACACGGACGGACTCGTCGAAGCGCCCCGCCGCACCCTCGACGAGGGGCTGGACCGACTGCGCCAGCACGCCGCCGCCCTGGCCCACCGGCCCCTCGCCTCGTTCACCGACCAGCTCCTGCGCCGGGTCCGCCCCGCGGGCAACGACGACGACGTCGCCGTCCTGGCGCTGCGCGTTCCCGACAGCTGACCGCGGGGGCGAGGCCGACTTCGCCGGACGGCTCCAGCCACCCGTTCCTGCCGAAGCCCGGCACAAGACCCGGACACCGCTGCGGTCCGGCGCCGCCGGGCCTCGGTGCCACGCTGTCCCGACGCGTGAAGCGCCGGTGAAAACCCGGTGGAGAGCATGTCGGTGGGTCCGCCTATGCTGCACCGGAAGATCACGCGGTACCAGGGGAGGGCGCGGCATGTTCGGCAAGCTGTTCGGTGGGGGCGGGGAGAGACCGACGGCGGATGCGCACGCCCTGCCCGTCTCGCGCAGGCAGAAGAACGGGACGTACAAACTGCGCGCACTCGGGGACGCCCGGGTGCTCGCCCTGGTGGAAGCGGCCGACGCCGGTGACTGGGCGGCGGTCAAGGCGGCCCTCGCCCCCTTCGACCTCGGCAGCGAACAAGCGGTCCTGGGGCAACTGACCGATGTGGACGGTCTGGAGGAATGGATCGTCCGGGCCGCCGAGGAGGACAAGGACGACAAGGAACTCCGGGCGACCGCCCTGCTCATATCGGGTGCGCGCCATGTCGCCTGGGGCTGGGAGGCGCGTACGTCCGCCCGTGCCGTGGACGTCAGCCGCGATCAGTGGCAGACCTTCTACGAGCGGCTGCGCATCGCCGAGGAGCACCTGCTGGAGGCCGCCGAGCTGCGGCCCGACTGGGTCACACCGTGGCGTCATCTGCTCACCTCGGGACGCGGCATGTCCCTCGACGACAGCGTCCAGGAGGCCCGGCTCGCAGCCGGTCTGCGGCGTGATCCGCTGAACCTGGACCTCCACCTGGAGTGGGTGTTGCACCTTCAGCCCCGCTGGGGCGGAGAGCCGGGCCAGGCCCTCGCGTTCGCCAGGAACGCCTTCGCCGGAGCGCCCGACGGGCACCGGCTCGGCTGCGCCGTCGCCATGGCGCACATCGAGGACTGGGTGGAGTCCGACAACCGCGACTGCCTGCAGCACCCCCGGATCCGGACCGAGTTGAGGGAAGCGGCCGAGCGCAGCATCCTGCACCACGCGTACGAGCGCCGCCTGGGCTGGCAGGGCGACTACAACATCTTCGCCATGGCCCTCTCGCTGGCGGGCAGCAGTACTGCCTCCAATGTCTTCCGCGAGCTGGAAGGCGTGTTCACCGAGTGGCCGTGGACCTTCATGGCGGACCCGCAGAAGGTGTACGCGCGCTTCCGCAAGGCCTTCTGAGCCGCCGGCCGCCCCGCCCCGGCCGTCCTCGGCCCGGTCCGCGGACCATCGCCCACCCCGCCGTTCACACCACCCCGGACTGCCCCATGCCCCTGCGTCACCACCCCACCGACCACGCCGCCACCGACCGCACCTTCCAGGTGGATCTGCGCGGCCTCGTCGATCTCCTCTCCCACCACCTCTATTCCAGTCCCCGCGTCTACCTGCGCGAACTGATGCAGAACGCGGTGGACGCCCTGACCGCCCGGCACGCCCTCGAACCCGCCGCCCCCGTCGGCGCCTTCGGCGTACGCCTGCACGCCGACGGCTCGGTGGTACGCGTCGAGGACGACGGCGTCGGCCTCACCGAGGCCGACGTGCACGGCTTCCTCGCCACCATCGGCCGCAGCAGCAAGCGCGCCGACCGCCTCGCAGAGCAACGGGGCGACTTCATCGGCCAGTTCGGCATCGGCCTGCTCTCCTGCTTCCTGGTCGCGGACGAGATCCACGTCCTGAGCCGCTCCGCCCGCACCCCCGACGCACCCGCCGTGGAGTGGCGCGGGCGCGGCGACGGCAGCTACACCGTCCGCACCCTGCCCGCATCCGCCCGCCCCCGGCCCGGCACCACCGTCACCCTGACGCCCCGCGCCGACGCGGGGGAGTGGACCCGGCCGGCGCAGGTGCACGCCCTGGCCCGCCACTTCGGATCCCTGCTGCGCCACCCGGTCACCTTCGACGACGGCACAGGCGGCTCCGACCGCTCCGGCACGTCCGTCAATCCCGAACCCGCCCCCTGGAGCCGTACGTACCCCACACCGGGAGCCCGCTCCCGGGCCCTGGCCGCCTACGGTGAGGAGGCCTTCGGCTTCAAGCCGCTGGACACCATCGAGCTGGACCTGCCGGCCGTGGGCCTGAAGGGCATCGCCTGCGTCCTGCCCGAGACCGTGCCGGCCGGGCGCCGCCACGGCCACCGCGTGCACGTCAAGGGCATGCTGCTGTCCGAGCAGGCCGAGGAGATCCTGCCCGACTGGGCGTTCTTCGTCCGCTGTGTCGTCGACGCCGAAAGCCTGCGCCCGACCGCCTCCCGCGAGTCCCTCTACGAGGACGCCACCCTCGCCGCCGTCCGCGACGCCCTCGCCGAGCGGCTGCGCGACTGGATCGCCCGGACCGCCGCCGGCGATCCGGACCTGCTCGGCCGCTTCCTCCAGGCACACCACCTGGCAGCGAAGTCCCTCGCGGTGCACGACGACGAGATCCTGCGGATGCTGCTGCCCTGGCTGCCGTTCGAGACGACCGACGGGCACTGCACCCTCGACGAGTTCGCCCGCACCCACCGCACCGTGCTGGTGACGTCCAGCGTGGAGGAGTTCCGGCAAGTCGCCGCGATCGCCTCGGCCGCCGGGCTCGGCGTCGTCAACGGCGGCTACACCTACGACCGCGAACTGGTCCACCGGCTGCCCGAGATCAGGCCCGAAGCCACGGTCGCCGACCTCGACCCGGCGGCCCTCACCGCCCACCTCGACCCCGTCGACCGGGAGACCGAGCTCGCCGCCGCGGCCTACCTCGCGCAGGCCCGCGACGCCCTGGCCGTCTTCGACTGCGACGTCGCGCTGCGCACCTTCCAGCCCGTCTCCGCGCCGGCCCTCCTCATCGACAGCCGTGAGGCCCGGCACGAACGCACCCGCTCCCAGCTCGCCCGTGAGCAGGAGGGCGGCCTGTGGGGCGACATCCTCGGCGCCCTGCGCCACGAGGTACCGCGGGCCCAGCTGATTCTCAACCAGCTCAACCCGCTGGTGCGCACCGCCGTCGCCATCGACGAGCCCGAGCTGGCCCGCACCAGCGCCGAAGCCCTCTACGGACAGGCCGCGATGCTGTCCCGGCGCCCGCTGCGGCCCGCCGAATCGAGCCTCATCAACCGCTCCTTCCTCGACCTGCTCGCCCACGCCCTCCGCAAGGACAGCTGACGATGCCCACCGCACCCCACCCCCAGACCACCGACGAGCTGTACCAGGCGCTCCAGGAGAACGACCGGCGCCCCTACGGCCGCACCCGCACCGTCACCGCCGAGGAACTCGTCGACGCCGCCGAGCAGTTCGAGGACCCCGTCCCGCTCGTCCGTGCCCTCCTCGAACTCCAGGAGGCGTACACCTACGGCTCCGAGCCCCGGAAGTCGCCGGTCGTCTTCGCGCGACTGCTCACCCTCTTCGACGAGCAGCCCGACGTGTTCGACGAGCGCCTGCGCCACATGCTGTTCTGGCGGTTCAAGTGGGTGTCCAACGCCCTGCGCGCCCTGCCCGAGATACCGCTGGCCAGCCTGCGCCAGTGGCTGACCGAGATGCGCGACCGCTACGAGAAGGCCGGCCTCGGCCTCCAGCCCTACTACGGGGAGGCGTACCAGCTCGCCGCCCACGTCGGTGAGGACACCACCCTCGCCTACGAGTTGTGGGCGGCCCGTACCCGCACCCGGCTCAGCGACTGCGAGGCCTGTGAGATCTGCCGACGCGCCCGCCACCACCTCACCGCGGGCGACGACGAGCGGGCCCTGCGCGCCTGGGAGCCCGTCCTGGCAGGCCAGGAGTCCTGCCAGGAGGAGCCCGCCCGCTCCCTGTCGTACGCGCTGCTGCCCCTGCTGCGCACGGGCCGCGCCGAGCGGGCCCGCGAACTCCACCTCGCCGGTTACCGCGGCTGCCGCCGCAACCCCTCCATGGCCGGGGAGGTCGGCAGGCACCTGGAGTTCTGCGCGCTGACCGGCAACGAGGCCCGCGGCCTGGAGCTGCTCGCCGAGAACCGGAACCTCTTCGACGAGGTCGACTCGCCGCTCGACCAGCTCGACTTCCTCACCGGCGTGGAGGTCCTCCTCCAGCGCGTCGAACTGCTCGGCCACGGCGAGCTGCCCGCCGCCGGATACACCGGCCGCACCTGGACCGCCGCCGGCCTGCGCGCCGAGGTGCGCAGCCGTGCCGACGACCTCGCCGCCCGCTTCGACGCCCGCAACGCAACCACGGCCCACACCGACCGCCGCAGGGACCGCCTGGACCGCGCCCCGCTCCTGGACACCCTGGAGCTGACCCTGCGCACCCGCAGCCTCGACGACGTGACCCCGGCCGCCCCCGCTGCCCCGACGGCCCCCCGCCCGGCCCCGGCCGTCCCCGAATCGATCACCGAACTCATTCTGCGTACAAGGGCGTTGACCGAGCAGGGTCACCCGGACGCCCGGGCCTGCTGGGCGCGGCTGCGCACCCTCGTCACCGCCCGCGACTACACCCACCCCGACGACCCGGCCGTGGGACCGGTCGTCCGGCTGCGCGCCGACCTGCTGGCCGAAGAGGCGAACCGGGCGCACGAGAAGGACCGGTTCACCGACGCCGCCGCCCTGAACGAGGAAGCCGCGGCCCTGTACGACGACGCCGGCGCGCCGGGCGACGCCGCGATCACCCGGGCCGGCGTCCTGCTCGCGAACGCCGAGATCCTCGCGGAGGGCGCCGACGGACCGCAGGCCAGGGCCACCGCCCTCACCGACGCCCACGCAGTCATGGTCCGCACGCACGAGGAGACGCCCGGCCTCACCCCGCACCAGGAGGCACGCCTGCTGCGGCTGCGGGCGAGCGCGCTCGCCCTGCGTCTGCAGACGACCCGGAGCCAGGAGCACATCGCGCCGGTCTTCGCCGAGGCGGACCTGCTCAGCGCGTTCGCCGCCCGGCACGACATCGCCGGGCAGATCTCGAGCGCACACATGCTGCGGGTCACCACCCACGCCCTCTCCGGCGACCTGCCCGCCGCGGTCACCGAGGCCGACGCCCTCCTGGACCGGCTGAAGGCCCACGGCCCCGCCTGGCACCTGCCCCGCACGCTCGGACTGCGCGGCCGGCTCCGGCTCGTCCTCCAGGACCCCCAGGCCGCGTACAACGATCTGGCGGAGGGACTGCGCCTGGCCGCCGACTGGCCGGCCGAGGCGGTCGGCACCACCCGTCTGCACACCGACCTGGCCGAGGCCTGCATGCATCTGGGCCGGCCCGAGGAGGCGCTGCGGCACCTGACGCGCGCGGCGGAGCTGGACCTGCGGCACGGCAGCCGGACCGACGCGTACTGCACCTACAGCAACGCCGCCCAGCTCAGCCTCGACCTGGGCCGCGTCGAGGACTGCATCGCGCTGCTCGACTCCCTGCTGGCCGAACCGGACGTGGCCGCCGGAGAGCTGGACGACCGGCTCGTGGCCCAGCTGCGTCTGACCCGCGCCCGAGCACTGCACACGGGGGACGACCTCAAGGCCGCCACGGCGGAGTTCGTCGCGCTCGCGGCCGAGTCGGCCGGCTGGGACGACGACCCGGGCAGCCACGCCATGATCGCCGCGGAGACGGCCGTACTCCTCGCCGAGTCCGGTGAGTTCGGCCGGGCCCACGAGGCCGCCGGCCAGGCGCTCGCCGCCCACGCGGAGGACCCGCGCTACGAGTACCTCAGCAACTCCCTGCGGGAACTCGCCCGTCTGCAGGCGCAGCAGCAGGGCGCGGACGGACTGGCCGACTCCCTGGCCGTCCTCGCCGACGCCGGCCGGATCGCCGAGGAGGCCCGCGCCGCCGGCTACGAGGCCCACGGCCGCTCCCTGGACACGGCCCTGGCCTACGAGTACGGGCGGGTCAACGCCTACGCCGGCGCGTACGAGGACGCCCTGGCGGCGCTGGACAAGGCACTCACCCTGCTCGGCGAGCCGGGGCGGGACGACGACCGGGCCGGCGAATGGGCCGAGTGCGTGCGCCTCGCGGGTGTCGTGGAGGGTCTCTACCTGGAGCGTCCCGCCCCCGCCCTGACCCGGCTGGACGCGGCCGTCGTCCGCCTGACCGCCCTGGGCCACGCCGAGGAGACGGAGCCGCTGACCTCCCTGGCGGCCCGGCTGCGCGACGAGGAGTGAGGACCTGTTGATATTCGCTGGTCGCGGGCCCGATGCGGCGCAGATACTGACGCGGTGGATCCAGTGACACTTGAGACCGGGCGTCTGCTGCTGAGGGCCTTCGAGCCGGGAGATGTGGACGCGGTGCACGACGCCTGCCAGGACGAGGACATCCAGTTCTACACGCCGGTGCCCGTGCCCTTCCGGCGGCAGGACGCCGAGAAGAGGGTCCTTCAGGAGTGGCCCGAGGGCTGGGCCACCGACAAGGACTACGTCCTCGGGGCGTTCCGCAAGGACAATGCGGCTCTCGTCGGCTCGTACTGCCTGACCAAGGTGAGCGCGGGCGTCTACGAGCTCGGCTACTGGGCGGTCAGGGAGCAGCGCGGCCGGGGCTATTCGGCCGAGGCCGCGCGGGCGCTGTGCGACTGGGGGTGGACCGCACTCGACGTTCATCGCATCGAATGGTGGGCCATGACCGGCAACACCGGATCGCGTGCCGTCGCCGAGAGCCTGGGCTTCACCGTCGAAGGGACGCTGCGCAACCGCGTCATCGCCAACGACGGCAAGCCGCACGACTGGTGGGTCGGCGGACTGGTACGGGCCTGATGGAGCGCACCGGGGGACGGGGGACCATGGGACGCGGTCTGCGAGTGGGCCTGCTGATGGCGTGCGTCCCGGGCCTGCCGTGGGCCGCACTCGCGCTGGGGGTGGCCCTGGTCGAGTTCGTCCGCGGAGGGGACACCCGGCTCGCCGCCCGCGATCTGCGCTACGGCGTGCTGCTCACCGGAGGAAGTCTGCTGGCCGGTGTGCTGATGGGTCTGGTCCTCGCCGGCGGGCTGGCCCTCGCGGCCCGTGTCCTCACCCGCCGGTGGGGCCTCACCCTCGTCGGAGCACTGCTCGGAGCGCTCGTCTTCACCGTCGAGTTCCCGGTCGTCGCGATCGGCACGGACGGGGCCTTCGCCCAGCTCGGCACCACCTTCCTCGCATGGCCGTTCATGACGGCGGTGGCGGCACTGCACAGCACGGACATCGCGGGCCGCACCCGCAGGCGCACCTGGCTGTGGGCACCGGGCCGCAGGCCGGCACCGGTGGCCGTCGGCCCAGTGCCCGAACCCCGCCAGGGCCCCTCGTAGGGTGCCCTCCGTGAGAGTGGGGACCGAACAGACCCGGCTGGTCGTGCTGCGGGGCAACAGCGGGGCGGGGAAGTCGTCCGTCGCGGCCGGGGTGCGCGAGAGGTTCGGGCGGGGGCTGGCGCTGGTCGGGCAGGACAACCTGCGCCGTGTCGTGCTCCGGGAGAGGGACCGGCCCGGCGCGGCGAACATCGGTCTGATCGACCTGACGGCCCGCTACGCCCTCGACGCCGGGTACCACGTCGTGGTCGAGGGGATCCTGTACGCCGACCGCTACGGCGAGATGCTCACCCGGCTGCGCGCCGACCACCGCGGCCCGACCCACGGGTACTACCTGCACGTGCCGTTCGAGCAGACCCTCGTCCGTCATGCCACCAAGCCGATCGCGAACGAGATCGGCGAGTCGCGGCTGCGCGCGTGGTACCGGGAACTGGACCTGCTGCCCGGCGGCGTGGAAACGGTCATCGGTGCCGAGAGCACCCTGCGGCAGACCGTGGACCGCATCATGCTCGAAACGGGCCTGGCCGGTCTGCCCGAGAACGACCTCTAGCCGCGCCCTCACCCGTCCGTACGCGCCGGGCAGGGCGTGGGCGGTGCGGCGCGGTGAGACTGGGCCGTGCCGGGCGCCCGCACCGGCAGCCCGGTGCTGCCCGACGGGACGTGCGGCTGTCGCTGCCCGTACGCGCGAGGGAGAGGTATGACCGAGACCGACGAGGCCGGGGCCTTCCCCGCCGGGGCCGCGTGGCCGGCGGCCCACCGTGACTCGGGTACGGGCCCGGTGGACCTCCGGCGCGTCGGGGCGAACCCGGACTTCTGGTATCCCGTCGCCCTGTCGAAGGACGTGCGGCGCGAACGGGCCTTCGCGGCGACGTTCGCCGGGGAGCGCATCGCGCTGTACCGCGGGCAGAGCGGCACCGTGTACGCACTGGAGGACCGGTGTGCCCACCGGCAGGTGCCGCTGAGCATGGGCGTCGTGGAGGGCGAGACCCTCCGCTGCTGCTATCACGCCTGGGCCTATCGCGGCGACGGACGCATCTCGCAGATCCCCTACCTCGCCAAGGGCGACGGCCGGCCCCCGCGCGGCGTGCGCGGCTACCCCGTGCGCGAGGCCTACGGCCTGGTCTTCGTGTTCCCCGGCGACCCGGAGAAGGCGGCCGCCGCACCGCTGCCCGACCTGCCGGCGTTCGCCTCGCCTCGGTACAGGACGATGACCTACTCCCGGACCGTGCGCTGCCACTACTCGTTCATGCACGAGAACCTGCTCGACATGAACCACCAGTTCCTGCACCGGGGCGTGGTCGGACGACTCCACCCGGAGCTGCTCGACTCCCGCACCGACGAGCGGTCGGTTGAGGCCAGGTACCTCTTCAGCCACGCCGGGGGCAAGCGCAACCGCGGGGCCGGCCTGCTGGCCGCCGAGGGGATCGGGGGCAGCGACTCCCGCGACGTCATGACGATCCGCACCGAGTACCCGTACCAGACCCTCGACCTGGTCCCCGAGAATGCCGAGCGGCCGGCCTTCCGCCTCTGGGTCGCCTACGTGCCCGAGGACGCCGAGCAGCGCCGGTGCCGCACCTTCGGACTGCTCATGATCGAGAAGCCGCGGATTCCCGGCGCCCTGCGGTTGGCCTGGCCCCTCATCAGGCGCTTCACCGAGCGGGTCTTCGCCGAGGACCGGATGGCCGTCGAGGCCGAGCAGCGGGCCTGGGACGAGCAGGGCGAGGACCGCAATCGCGAGGTGTTCTCCCTGATCCTGGACGTCCGCGAGGTGCTGCGCACCAACGGCGTCCCCCTCCGCCCCCGGGCCGCCGCCTGCGGTGCCGCCTCGGTGTGCACCGGGCAGGACCGCGATCCGGCGGCGGTGCCGGACACTCCTTAGGGGCGGACCCGCGGCCCGTCGGGGCAGGGGTTCAGGCGAAGAACTCCCGCAGCAGCCGGCTGACTTCGGCCGGTTGCTCGGTGGGCAGGGAGTGGTGGGAGGCACCGGACAGGGTGACGACGCGCGCCGAGGGCAGGAGCCGGCGTGCGGCGGCCGCCGCACGCCGCGGATCGTGGGCGCGGCTGCGTTCCGCCAGGAGCACCAGGGTCGGTACGGTGCATGCCGCGAGTTCCGGAGCCCTGGGCCGCCGCATGGCCACGACCTTCGACCGGCGGGCGGTGGCGGTGCTCCCCAGGAATGCGTGCCACACCGGATCCTCGGGGTCACGGCCGGTCTCCCACCGGTGGAAGGAGTGCACCCGCTCGGCGCTGGGCCTCAGCAGCATGGGCAGGGCGCGGGCGAGGTAGCGCGGGCTCATGCCGGTGAAGCAGTTGACCGGGTCGAGCAGCGCCAGCCTGCCGAGCCGATGGGGCGCGTGCAGTGCGTAGCGCAGGGCGATCCAGGCGCCGTAGGAGTGACCGCACAGGTGCGCGCCGTCGAGGTTCAGCGCGTCGAAGAGGGCGTCGAGCCAGGCCGTCAGGTCCGCCGCGCCGCGTAGCGGTGCCCCGTCGTGAATGCTGCGGCCGATGTCGCCCATGAGGTCGACGGCGTGGATGCGGTGGGCCGGGGCCAGGGCGCCGGCGGTGGCGAACCAGGCGGCCGAGGTGGCTCCGCCGCCGGGCAGCAGGACCAGCGGGGTGCCGTCCTCGCGCCCGCTGACCTGGACCCGGGTGGTGCCGTAGGGGGTGGGGACGTCGACGCCGTGCAGCTTTCCCGGCCACCGTCGCAAGACGTCGTCGTACGCCCTGAAGAACCCTGCCGTGTCATCCATGTCCCCGCCCCGTACGACTCGTTCACCGATACTCTCGACGAACGAGATATTAGGGGAGTGAAGCATGGACGACCAGGATCCCGGTCTGCGACTGGTGCATCTGCTGCGGGCGGTGACGCTGGAACTGGACCTGTTCGCGGCCGAGTTCGCAGGCCGCAACGGGCTCCATCCCACCGATGTAAGGGCGTTGATCCATCTGCTCGACGCCGGCCGCGAGGGCGTGCGGGCCACCCCGGGGTGGCTGGGCGCGCAACTGGGGGTGAACTCGGCGTCGACCACGGCCCTGGTCGACCGGCTGGAGCGTCTGCACCTGGTGCGCCGGGAACGGGACACCGAGGACCGGCGGCGCGTGCTGCTGGTCGTGCGGGACGAGGCCGTCCGGCTGGGCTGGTCCTTCTTCGGGCCGCTGATCCACGAAATGGTCGCCGCGATGCGGTCCTTCGACGAAGCGGAACTGGCCGTGGTCAGACGTTTCCTGCTGGCCATGCGGGACGTCGCCGCGGCCGGGCGACATGCCCAGCGGGAGGGCTCCGCGGGAGAGTGACGTCACGCCTCGGCATGCCGGCCGCGCCCTCGTCCCTGCGGGTGATGCCGAGGGCCGTGAACCACGACCGGCTCACGGGCGAGGGTTGGTGCGGTGCCGGCGCGGGCGGGCGTCCGGGCCTCGGCGCCCCGCCACCGACGCGCAACGCGGGCACAGGCGCCGCACCCGGTCGGCGGCGCCGCCGGACTCCGGGAAGGCGTCCGGCCAGCCCACGTGCGGGAAGCGGACCAGCCGGGAACGGCTGAGGGACAGGCCGCAGACCGTCTCGTTGCGGCCCGGCTCCCAGGCGTGCACCTCACCCGACGGCAGCCGCCGCCGCCCCTCCTCCTCGTCGGTCCACTGCCCGGACGCCGCCACCGCGTACTGCTTCACGCGTGCCACGACGGGTCAGCCCGCCGTGTGGTCGACGCGCAGCCGCACCTGCTCCTCCAGCCGTCGCAGGCTGTTGTCCAGGGCGTCGGCGGCGGCCCGCTCGCCCGGATCGTGGCCGTCGTCGAAGAACGACAGGTGCACGGTCACCTCGCTGGTTCCGCCGTCGAGCCCGGCGACCTGCAGCCAGCCCGCGTAGCCGCCCTGCTCACGGGTGCCCCATTCGAGCCGCATCTGCTCCGGCCGGGCGCGCAGCACGGCGTCGGTGTCCTCGTCGGTGCGGTCCTCGTGCACGGTGACGGCCGGCGGTTCCCCGGCCTCCACGTGCAGCGCCTCCGGCAGCCAGCTGTCCAGCCGCCCGACGTTCGCTGCCTGGTCGAAGACGTGCTCGGGCTGTGCGGGCATCGTGCGGGAACGCTCGTACTCGGTCATCGCCTTACCGGCCTCGCCTCGGGGGTCGTAGCGCGCACCGTGTTCCCGCTCTGCCCGGGCCCAACCGCTGAAGGCCCCGCCCGCACGCTCGCGGACGGGGCCCTTCGCATCGGCCGGAACCCGGTCTTGGGTCAGAACCGGGGCTGAGGGGACTGCGCCTGGACGAGTTCCTCCGCCTCCGCCTGCGTCTCCACGGACGGCGGGGAGCCGGCCAGAGGCTGGTTGGCGGTCTCGCGCATGCACAGCACGGCGATGACACCGATGGCCGCGGCGCCCATGGCGTAGTACGCCGGCATCAGCGTCGAGCCGAAGGCTCCGATCAGCGCGGTGATCACCAGCGGTGTCGTTCCGCCGAAGATCGAGGTGGCCAGGTTGTAGGCCACCGAGAGCGACCCGTAGCGCACCTGCGTGGGAAAGATCGCCGGGAGCGCCGCCGACATGGTGCCGAGCATCGCCACCAGGGAGAGCCCCATCAGCAGCAGGCCCAGGGTGATCAGGACGACGCTGCCCTGCCGGATGAGCAGGAACGACGGCAGGGAGAGGAAGAGGAACCCGAGCATCCCCGCCATCAGCAGCGGCTTGCGCCCGAAGCGGTCCGACAGCCGCCCCACGTAGTTGATGACGCACATCTGCAGCACCATCACGACGAGCAGGATCAACAGCCCGTGGTTGGTGCCGTAGCCCAGCTCCTCGGACAGATAGGTCGGCATGTACGACAGCAGCATGTAGTCGGTGATGTTGTACGCCGCGACCAGGGCGAGGCACAGCAGCAGCGGCCGCCAGTACCGGGTGAAGATCTTGCCGAGGTCGGCGGCCGCCGAGGTCTCCACCGCGTCGGCCGCCTCGCTCGCCTTGGCCTGGCCGCCCTCCAGCTTCTGGAAGGCGGGCGTCTCGTCCAGCTTGAGCCGCAGGTAGAGGCCGATGAGGCCGAGCGGGGCCGCGACGAGGAACGGCACGCGCCAGCCCCACGACAGCATCTGATCGTCGCTGAGGAGCATCTGCAGGACGACCACGAGACCGGAGGCACCGACGTAACCGGCGAGCGTGCCGAGCTCCAGGAAGCTGCCGAAGAAGCCGCGCCGTTTGTCGGGCGCGTACTCCGCGATGAACGTCGAGGCGCCCCCGTACTCCCCGCCGGTCGAGAAGCCCTGCACCAGCCTGAAGAAGATCAGCAGGGCCGGGGCCCACAGACCGATCGCGGCGTGCGAGGGGACCAGACCGATCGCGAAGGTCCCCACCGCCATCATGATCATGGTGAGGGAGAGGATGCGCTTGCGCCCGACCTTGTCGCCGAGCGGCCCGAAGACCATGCCTCCCAGCGGACGCACCAGGAACGCCACCGCGAAGGTCGCGAAGGAGCCGAGCAGCTGGGCGGTGTCGTTGGTGGAAGGGAAGAAGACCCGCCCGATGGTCGACGCCAGATAGCTGTAGATGCCGAAGTCGTACCACTCCATCGCGTTGCCGAGGGCGGCGGCCTTGGTGGCGCGCTTGACCGCCGCATCGTCGGTCACCGTGATGTCGCTGCGGCGCAGCTTCGGGTTGCGTCGTTTCTCGATCGCCCGGAACAGCACCCGGTGCCGTCTCACCGCCGCGGGATCCACCGACTCGTCGTTGTCGGTCTCCGCCATCACGTGGTTCCTTTCGCCGTTCGCATTCCCAAGGACCACGCCTGCACAGTTCTCGCGCGATCAAACAACCCCGTTCGCACGGCGTCCGGTTGATCACGAAACGTGATGCACGGGTGCTCAGGGTGAGAGGCGGGCCGCCGCGCCGTCCGGGAGGATGCGAGGGGCGGGGGTGTGCCCGTGCCCCGGCGGGGGAACTTGAGTCGCCGGGTGCGTTCCTGGTGAGAGGAGCCCAAGTGACGGCGTCAGCGGCGGGCGGCCACGACCAGGGTGCGCGGGAGGACGGGTACGACCCCGACCCCAAACGGTGGCGGGCCCTGTGGGTCACACTGGTGGCCGGCTTCATGAGCCTGCTGGACGTGTCGATCGTGGCCGTCGCGCTGCCCACGATCCAGCAGCAGCTGCACGCCTCCGCGGCCGAGGTCCAGTGGGTGGTGTCCGGCTACGCCCTCTCCTTCGGACTCGCCCTCGTCACCGCCGGCCGCCTCGGCGACGCCCTGGACCGGCGTCGTATCTTCCTCATCGCCCTGAGCGGTTTCGTGCTCTTCAGCGCGGCCTGCGGAGCGGCTCCGAGCATCACCCTGCTGGTCGTGGCCCGCCTGGCACAGGGACTGGCCGCCGGCTTCATGGCACCGCAGAACTCCGCACTCATCCAGCAGATGTTCCGCGGCGGCGAACGCGGCCGCGCCTTCGGCTTCTTCGGCGCCACCGTCGGCATCTCCTCCGCTGTCGGCCCCCTGACCGGCGGCCTGATCCTCGCCCTGGCCGAAGGCGACCAGGGCTGGCGGTGGATCTTCTACGTCAACGTGCCCATCGGCATCCTCGCGGTTCTGCTCGGCCGCCGCCTGCTGCCCCGCACCCGGCGTTCCGGCCGGGAACACGTCGACCTGCCCGGAGTCCTGCTGCTGGGTCTCGGCGTCCTCGCGCTCATGTACCCCCTGGTCCAGGCGGAGACCGGCGGCCTCGCCCGGCTGTGGTGGATGTTCCTCGCCGGTGCCGGGCTGCTCTTCGTCTTCACCCGGTGGCAGCGCCGGCTGCTGGACCGCGGTACCCAGCCGCTGCTCGATCCGCGGCTGTTCACCACCGTGCGCGGCTATGCCGTCGGCGCGGGCGTCGGCACGCTCTACTTCATCGGCTTCAGCGGCGTCTGGCTGGTCTTCGCCCTCTTCTACCAGCACGGCCTGGGCTTCTCGCCGCTCGAGTCGGGCCTCGCGGTGACGCCCTTCGCCCTCGGCTCGGCCCTCGCGGCCGCGGTGTCCGGGCGACTGGTGGACCGGCTCGGCCGGCTGCTCACCGTGGGCGGGCTCACGGGCGTGATCCTCGGGCTGGGCGGCACCGCGCTGCTGTTGCGCTTCGCGCCCCTCGACATCGCGCCCTGGATCGCCGCCCCGGTCCTCTTCCTCGGTGGAGTGGGCGGCGGGTGCGTGATCTCCCCCAACATCACCATGACGCTCCGCGACGTGCCCGTGCACATGGCGGGCGCGGCCGGCGGCGCCCTGCAGACCGGCCAGCGCCTCGGTGCCGCCGTGGGCACCGCCGCCCTGCCCGGTCTCTACTACCTGGTCCTCGGCGCCAGGAGCGACGACTACCGTGGTGCCCTCTTCCTCGCCATGGCCGCCGGGATCGTCGGCATGGCCGCGTCCCTGGCCCTCGCGGCCTACGACTGGCGCCGCGACCGACGGGCCCCTCAGGCGCACCGCCCGTGCCCCGACGATGTCGCCCACAACCCCGTGCACGCCCGGCAGAGCTGAGTTCCAGGCGTTCACGAGGGCTGTGTCCGCATCTGCCGCCGGGCGGGCGGGCCGTCGTGCGGCTCCCCGCGTGACGCGCCGAGGGCGCTGGTCGTCGTGAGGACGCCAGGACCGGCAGCGCGAGCGGCTCGACCACGCTCAGGCGGCGGCGTGCACCCGCCGGCCCTCGACGAAGGTCTCCAGGACCCGGGTGGCGGCGATCTCCTGCGGCGGACCCGCGAACGGATCGCGGTCGAGGACGACCAGGTCGGCCGCCTTGCCGACGGCGATGCTGCCGGTGATGCCGTCGAGGTGGTTCACATGGGCGCTGCCCGCCGTGCAGGCGGCGAGGGCGGTGCCCAGGTCGAGGCGCTGCTCCGGGAAGAAGGGCGGGGTGTCCGCGGGCGCCTCGGGGGAGATCCGGTTGACGGCGACATGGATGGCCTGGAGCGGGTCGGGGCTGCTACCAGGACCTCGATCCGGCGACGTACCCGTCCCTGACAGCGGCTCGCCCGGAGCTGCCCGCCATGGCGGACAGCTCCTTCGAGCCGGCGGTGGACCTCCTCCTGGAGGCCCTGGCAGCCCGGGCTCGGGCCCTGAGGCGCGGGTGAGCGAGCGCGCTACAGCACGTCGGCCCGCCCGGAGGTGTCGTCGAGGAAGCCGCCCGACTGGTGCTGCCACAGCTTCGCGTAGGCACCGTCCACCGCGAGCAACTCCTGGTGCGTGCCCTGCTCGATGATCCGGCCGCGGTCGAGGACGACGAGCTGGTCCATGCCCGCGACCGTGCTCAGCCGGTGCGCCACCACCAGCGCGGTCCGCCCCTCCATGAGCCGCCACAGCGCCTCCTGGATCAGCAGTTCGCTCTCGGAGTCCAGGGCGCTGGTCGCCTCGTCGAGCAGCAGGATCGGCGCGTCCCGCAGGATGGCCCGCGCGAGAGCGACCCGCTGGCGCTGCCCGCCGGACAGCTTGACGCCCCGCTCGCCCACCATGGTGTCGAAGCCGTCGGGCAGCGCCTCGGCGAACTCGGTGACGTGGGCCGCCCCGGCCGCCCGGAGGATCTCGGCGTCGGTGGCCTCCGGCCGTGCGAAGGCGATGTTGTCCCGCAGGCTGCGGTGGAACATCGCCGGGTCCTGCGGCACGTACGCGATCCGTCCGCGCAGCTCCGCCTGGCGCACCCGGCTGATGTCCTGGCCGCCGATCAGGATGCGGCCGTCGTCGATGTCGGTCATCCGCAGCAGCAGCCGGGTGAGCGAGGTCTTGCCGCCGCCGGACCGGCCCACGAGGCCGATCTTCGCCCCGCTCGGCACGGCCAGGTCGAGTCCCTCGAACAGCGGCCGGCCACCCCGGTGGGCGAAGGTCACCTTCTCGAAGCGGACGTCGGCGGCCCGGGACCGCAGCGGCTCCGGGTCCGGCGGGTCGAGCACGGTCGGCGGCGTCAGCAGCAGCTCGGTGAACTGCGCGGCCTCCGTCATCGAGCTCTCCAGCCGACGGTAGATCTGGTTGAACTCGAACATGATCCGGGTCGCGTTGGTGTAGTAGGCGAAGGCGACCACGACCGCCTCCACCCCGTGCGTGCCGCCGCCCAGCGTCACCGCGAGGAGCAGTCCCATCGCGTTGGTGAGCACGGACATCGGCGCGACCAGCGTGTCGATGCGCAGATTGCCGTAGTCCCACGACCGAATGGTGAGCCGGCGGGACGTCGCGACCCGGGAGCGGTGCTCGGCGGCCTCGCGCCCCTCCGCGGCGAACGCACGCACCGTGTCCATGTTCATCAGGCTGTCGGCGACATGACCCGACACCCGGGCGATCGCCTCCTCACGCCGGTCCACGAGTGCCTGGCGGCGCCGGACGAGCGGCACGACCAGCACCGCCGTCAGCGCGATCATCGCCAGCAGGCCGACGACGAGCAGCGGTTCGTAGCGCCACAGCACCACCGCGCCGAACACCAGCGGCACGAAGCTCCCCACGACCTGGAAGGTCAGCGTGTCGACGAACTGCTCGAACCGGGAGGCGAAGCTGAGGACCCGCTTGGTCAGCGAACCGGCGAAGTTGTCGTGGAAGAACGCGGCGTCCTTGGCGAACAGTTCGTCCATCCCGATCACGTACAGGTGCTCGATGCCCAGGGCGTCGAGACGGCTGAGGCAGTGCAGGGCGACGCGCCACAGTGCCTCCGCGACCAGCAGGACCGCGGCGAAGCCGAGCACGTACGGCAGCGCCGAGCCGGCCGTGACGTCCTTGTTCCCGGCGATGTCCGCGACGAGCTTGGCGACGATCAGCGGCGCGACGTAGTTGATTCCGATGTTGCCCAGCGCCGAGAGCAGCATCGTGGGTGCCGTCCACCGGCGCAGCCGGGACAGCTCCCGTCCGTAATAGCGAAGTGCGAGAAGCACCGAGCGCCTGCCCGGTAATGCCCTGTGTGTTTCCGGCGTTTCCATCCCACCCCTGTGTCGTTCTGTGGCCGTCCGCCGCGCCGCGCGTGCGGGCAGGGGCCATCGCCGCAACGGATGTGTGAGGTATCGGGTCGAGTCCGGAAGTGTCCCGCGATGCCGGCCGCGCAGTCCAAGCGTTTTCCGGCCGGGCGGAGGTGTGCGGGGAGCGCCAGGAGGCGCGGCGGCCGGGAGCCCGTACGCCGGGGCGAGGCAGCAGAGCCCTCCGGGACGAGGGGGCCGCCGCCTGCCGGGAAGCACCTCAAGCCGGTGTCCGTCCTCCCCGCCCTCCCGTACGGCTCATGACGCGGCGCTGGAGTCCGGGCGCAGGGTGAAGACCTGGTCGAGACCGACGAGGGTGAGGACGCGCAGCAGGTTCGCCGGTACGGCGGCCAGGGCGATGTCGGCGTGGGCGGCCAGGGCGTGCTGGCGGGCGGCGAGCAGGGCGGTGATGCCCGAGGAGTCGCAGAACGAGAGGCCCGACAGGTCCAGGACCAGGCACTGCCCCGGCGACAGGGGCAGCTGGTCGAGCCATCCGCGCAGCACGGGGGCCTGGTCGAAGTCCAGGTCGCCGGCCACGAACAGAACCGGTCCCTTGGTGGTGTCGAGCTGTCTGATGGTGAGCGCGTTCATGAGGTGTGACTCGTTGCCGGGGCCGATGCGGAAGGGGTGGCGGGAACGCCGAGGGCGAGCAGAGCGGTGTCGTCGTCGAGCCCGTCGCCGAAGCTCTCGAGCAGCCCGGTGAGGGCGGTGATCACCGCGTGCGGTGCTGCGGGAGCGTGCTCGGTGGCGAAGGCGCGCAGGGCGTCCTCGCCGTACAGGTCGTCGCGGCCGGGACCGGTGCGGGCCTCGGTGAGGCCGTCGGTGTACAGCACGAGCGTGTCACCGGGCGCCAGGACGGTCTCGGCCGTGCCGATCGGCGCGCCGGGGACGACGCCGATGAGCAGGCCGCCGGGGGTGGGCAGGAACTCGGCTCGGCCGTCCGCCCGCAGGACGAGGGCCGGTGGGTGGCCGCCGGAGGCGAGGCGCACCAGGGCGCTGCCGTGTTCACCGCCCGGCTCGACCGTCCCGACGATGCAGGTGCAGTACCGGGGGTTGCCGTCGCCGGTGTACCGCTCGTGCAGGACGGCGTTCAGCGTGCTCAGCGCCGAGGCCGGATCCGGGTCGTGGTGGGCGGCGGCACGCAGGGTGTAGCGGGTCAGCGAGGTGAGGGACGCGGCCTCGGGGCCCTTGCCGCACACGTCGCCGAGGAAGAACGCCCACCGGCCGCCGGCCACGGGGAACAGGTCGTAGAAGTCGCCGCCGAGCTGGTCCGGGGACGCCGTGTGGTAGTGCACGGACGTCTCCAGGCCCGGCACGGCGGGCAGCGAATCCGGCACGAGGGAGCGCTGCAGGACGGCGAGGGCGTGGGCCAGCCTGGCCCGGTCGGCCTCGGCCTGTCGGCGGGCCTCGTCCGCCTCGGCGCGGGCCCGCTCGGCATCCTGGCGCCGGCGCAGGAGCTCCTTCTCGTAGGCGCGGCGGTCCGAGGCGTCGAAGACGGTGATCCGGTTCAGCAGGGGTTCGCCCTCGGTGCCGCACTTGACCACGGCGGAGACCAGCACCGGCAGCGGGCCGCCCTCCTGGCGCCGCATGTCCAGGGCTATGCCCCGCACCTCGCCCTGCATGCGCAGCAGCGGAGCGAAGTGCGTCTCGTGGTACAGCTTCCCGCCGACGGTGAGCAGGTCCGCGAAGCGCTTGCGGCCCGCGACGGCCCCACGGTCCAGGCCGAGCCAGTCCAGCAGCGTCGTGTTGATCTTGGCGATGGTGCCGTCCATCATCGTGGACAGGTAGCCGCAGGGGGCGGACTCGTACAAATCCTCCGCGCTGTCCTCCAGCAGCGCGGTGAACGCCGCCGCCGTGCTCGCCTCGTCCCCCGTCCCGGTGGGCTCCGGCACGCCGCCCGTGCGGCACATCACTTCCGGGACTCGAGGAAGTCGAGGATCGCCGCCGTGGTGGCCTGCGGTGCGCTGAGCTGCGGGCAGTGCCCGGTGGCGTCGAGCGTGACCAGTCGGGAGGCGGGGATCGCCGCGTGCACCCAGGCGCCGACCTCGCGGGGCGCGATGGCGTCCTGCTCGCACTCCAGTACGAGGGTGGGTACGGACACGCCCTTCAGGTCCTCGCGGCTGTCGGTGAGGAAGGTCGTGCGGGCGAAGACCCTGGCGATGTCGGGGTCGGTGGCGCAGAAGCTGTTGGTGAGTTCCTGGCCCAGCTCCGGACGGTCCGGGTTGCCCATGATCACCGGAGCCATGGCGGACGACCAGCCCAGGTAGTTCGCCTCCAGGGAGGCGAGCAGCTCGTCGATGTCCTCCGTGCTGAAGCCGCCGCGGTAGCCCTCGTCGTCGATGTAGCAGGGCGAGGGGGTCACCATCACGAGCGCCCCGATCCGCTCCGGCGCGGCCTGCGCCGCCAGTACGCCGACCATGGCACTGACCGAGTGCCCGACGAAGACCGCGTGCCGCAGGTCCAGCTCCTCGCAGACGTCGACCACGTCAGCGGCGTAGCCCTGGAGCGAGGAGTACCGCTCCTCGCTCCAGGCCGCGAGGTCCGAGCCGCCGGAGCCGACGTAGTCGAACAGCACCACCCGGTAGCGCTCGGCAAGCGCCGGCACCACCAGCCGCCACATGTTCTGGTCGCAGCCGAACCCGTGGGCCAGGAGCAGCACCGGCGCGCCGTCGGGCCCGGGGATGACGTTGACGTTGTTCCTGCGGCGGATGTCCATGGCGGCCATGGTCGCACCCGGGCCGCAGCGGTCCGACGGCGGCCCCGCGGGCCACGGTTTCGCGCCCGCGAAGTCAGCCCAGGTACAGGGGCACCCTGGAGGCCAGATCGCCGAGCCCGGCCTGCTCCGCCTCGGTCGGCGCACGCCGCCCGGTGCCGATCAGCAGTGCGTCCACATCGGTGCAGGCGGACGGGAACGGGCTCCCCGCGATCCGCTCCAGCATGTCCCGGGACCGGGCGAGCCCCTCCGCGGGCGGGGGCTTCGCGCCCGGGAGGTGGGCGACCAGGTCGAGGTGGTGCAGCGTCCACTCCATGACATAGGCGGAGAGGAAGTCGCCCACGGTGAGGATCTCGTCACGGGTGCCGACCCGGCCGGCCGGATCGGCGAGCAGGGCCGCGCGCCCGGCGGCGGAGCCCACGTCGTCCAGATGGAACTTCAGCAGGCCCGGATCCTCGTACGCGGCGGCCAGCCGGACGGTCAGGGCGTCGAGCGGGTCGTCGCCGGTCGGCGGCGTGTCCGAGACGTCCCAGTAGGTCAGCGCGTCACGGGTCGGTTCGCGGTCGGCGGGGGTGGCCAGGGTGATCAGGACGTCCTGGGCGTCCACGATCAGATGGCACACCAGGTCCCGTACCAGCCAGCCCGTACAGCCGGAGGGCCGCCCGAAGTCCTCGTCGGAGAGAGCGGCCACCGCCGCGCGCAGCGCCGTCCAGGTGCGGGAGAACAGATCCACCCCGGCAACGTAGTGCCGCGCGGCGGCGCCGGACAAGCGCGTTTCGGCCGGCCCGGCCCACCGCCGGGAGGGCCCTCACCCTCCGGGCGCCCCCAGCCGCCCTCCCACGAGCCCGGCGAGCTCGTCCGGTGTACGCGGACCCGGCTCCGTTTCCGTCACCAGGCCCTGGAACCGCAGGAGTTCCGTCACCGCCGCACCCCACGGCAGACGCAGCCCCGCCTCGCGCAGGAGATCCGTGCGGCCCAGTGCCGTGGCCGCGGGCCCGGTGCGGACACCGGACGGCGTGAGGAGCGCGGCGTCGTCGGCCCAGCGCAGGGCGAGATCGACGTCGTGGGTGGCCATCACCACCGTGGTGCCGGCGGCACGGAGCCCGTCGAGAGTGGTGAGGAGCCGCTCCTGGCCGTCGGGGTCGAGTCCGGCCGTGGGCTCGTCCAGGACGAGGACGCGCGGCCGCATGGCGACCGCACCCGCGATGGCCGTGCGTTTGCGCTGTCCGTAGGAGAGCAGATGGGTCGGCCGGTCGGCCAGGGCCGTGATGTCCAGGGCCGCCAGCGCCTCCGCCACCCGCGCCCGTACCTGCGTGTCGTCCAGACCGAGGTTCAGCGGCCCGAACGACACGTCCTGCTCGACGGACGCCGCGAACAACTGGTCGTCGGGGTCCTGCACCACCAGCTGCACGGTCGTCCGCAGCCGGGTCAGCCCCTTGCGGTCGTACGCCACCGGCTGGCCCTCGACCGTCAGCCGCCCCTCGTGCGGCTTCAGGCCGCCGCTGAGCAGCCGCATCAGTGTGGTCTTGCCGCTGCCGTTGCGGCCGAGCAGCGCCAGCGCCCGCCCCTCGCGGATCTCGAAGTCGAGGCCACTGAGCACGGTCGGGCCGTCCTCGTAGGCGAAGGACGCGCCCCGCAGGGCGACGAGGGCGGGCTCGCTCATGTCAGCGGCCTTTCCAGTGCGAAGGTGAGGACGGCCAGCGCGACGAGCAGCGCGCAACTGGCCGCCGTGAAGCGGACGGAGACCCGGGCCTCGGGCACCAGGACCCGCAGGGTGCCGTCGTAGCCGCGCCCGGCGAGCCCGGCCTGGAGCCGGCCGGCCCGGTCGAAGGCCCGGACGAACGCGGTGGCGCCGAGCCCGGCCAGGGAACGCCACTGAGCGCCCCGGCTGGTGTGCCCGAGCCGGGCCGCCTGGGCCTCCCGGATGCGCCGCATGGAGTCCAGCAGCAGGAAGCTCATCCGGTACGTCACGAGCGCGACGTCGACGACCGCAGCCGGGATCCGGGCCCGGACCAGTCGGGGCAGCAGGTCGGACATGGGCGTGGTGAAGGCGAACAGCAGCACGCCCAGGGAGGCCGCAGAGGTCCGCAGCAGCAACTCCGCGGCCCGCACCGGCCCGTCGCCGGCGAGGGAGACGAACCCCTTCGGCCCGCCCACCTGGACGAGCAGCGTGAGCGCGCCGGTGACGCAGAAGCCCAGCGGCACCCGGTAGGCCCGCCACAGCCGCCGCCCGGGCACACCGGCCGGACCCAGCAGCACCAGCAGGGCCGTCAGGAGCACCAGGGCCGCGCCCGGCCAGGGCGGCAGGGAGATCGCGAGCACGGTGAGACCGAGCCCGAGCACGGCCTTGTCCACGGGATGGCGGCGGCGCCAGCGACTGCTGTGCGCCGCCGCGTCGATCGGCAGCACCCGGGCTCAGTCCCGTTCCTCGGCGGACGTCCCGCGGGTGTCGGAGAGCGCGCTGTCGGCCTCCCGTTCCAGCGCCCGCCGCTCACCCTGCCGGCGTCCCCGGCGCAGGCCGAAGTAGTAGGCGAGGACCCCGGCGCCGAGGGCCGCCTGGAGGGAGAACAGTGCCGACTCGATCTCGCCGGACGGCGGTTCGTACAGCGGCGAGAACCACGGCTCGTAGTCGGGCTTCAGCTCGGTGATCGCCGTCTCGGCCTCGCCGTCGGCCCCCGCGAACGGCTCCTTCTTGTGGTCGCCGAGACCGAGCGCCAGGGGCAGCACCGCGAGCGCGACCACGGCGAGCAGCAGCACCAGGTTGATCTTCGTGTTGCGGTTCATCGGGCCACCGCCTCGGACTCGGCCGGGGCCTGCTTCTTGGCGAGGAGGACACCCAGCCGGGTCAGTTCGCCCTTGCTGGACTGCACCAGCAGCCGCATCACGAGCACGGTCAGCAGGCCCTCGCTCACCGCGAGCGGGATCTGGGTGACGGCGAAGATGGAGCCGAACTTGCCGAGCGCGCCCGGGAATCCGCTGCTCGGGTCGGGGAACGCGAGGGCCAGCTGCACGCTGGTGACGCAGTAGGTCGACAGGTCGGCGACGAACGCGCCGGAGAAGACCGCCACCATCAGCGGCGCGTTGGAGCGCCGCAGCAGCTTGTAGACGGCGTATCCGGCCCAGGGGCCGACGATCGCCATGGAGAAGACGTTGGCCCCGAGCGTGGTCAGGCCGCCGTGCGCGAGCAGCAGTGCCTGGAACAGCAGGGTGATGGTGCCCAGCACCGCCATGATGGGCGGCCGGAACAGGACGGCTCCCAGGCCCGTGCCGGTGGGGTGCGAACAACTGCCGGTCACGGACGGCAGTTTCAGAGCGGACAGGACGAACGTGAAGGCACCGGACGCCCCGAGGAGCAAGGTGCTCTCGGGGTGCTCGCGCACCTCACGGGTGAGCGACCGGACCCCGTGGACGACGAACGGCGCCGACGCGACGCCCCAGGCGACCGCGTGCGCCGGAGGAAGGAAACCCTCGGCTATGTGCATGGCTCAGCAGACCCTCTCCAGCACCTCGTGGATGGTTGACGCGCCTTGGCCGGTCTCCTGGCTGACGGGTACCACCGCCCGGACTCCGCCTTCCCGGGTCGCAAGGACCCAGTGGCTGCCCGTGAGGGCCGGAGCCGGACTTCCCGATTCACAGTGGCGAGGGCCGCACCGGCATCACACCGGATTTCCCGTTCACCAAGGCCTGGTGACAATAAGGCCGGGATAAGGGCGATGACAAGCCACCCAAGGGGCGCGCGAGGGGGCGCCCGTTCGCACACCGGCGCATCCTCCGGCTGGTCCACGCGCTCCGCGCGGGGTCTCTCCGCGCGATGTCCGGGCCGTGTCAGTCCTCGCCCCCGTCGTCCCCGCCGTCGTCGCCCGCCCCGTCGTCCCCGGCCGGGCCCGGCTTCTCCGGATCCGGCTGCTGCGGGCCGCCGTCGCCCACTTCCTCCGTCGGGGTCGCGGCGGTCGGCGCGGGCGCGGGAGGGGTCGGCGAAGGAGGCGGCGTGGACGGAGTGAGATCCCCCACGGTGCCGGTGGCGGGCGTGTCGGCCGCTGCCGGGCCGGCCGCCGGGTCGGCCTGCGGACCGGAGGAGCCGGGCGTGGCGGAGTCGGCGGACGGCGCGGCGGCGGGGCTGCTCGCACTCGGGGACGCGTCGGGTTCCGTGCCCTCCGTGGTCGTGTCGGGCGTGAACCAGCGCATGCCGATGAGCATCGCGGCGATGAAGAGTGCCGCGGCGGCTGCCGTCGCGGCCAGCTTCGACCGGTTGCCGTGACCGCCGCGTCCGCGCGAGCGGCCCGAACGCCCCGACTGGGCCGCCCGGGCGGCGGCGCGGTGGCCCGTGGTGGCCGGCAGCGCGTACGTGGTCGGGCTGCCGGTCTCGGCGGTCGCGTACGGTCCCGGCCCGGCGGGCATCGCCGCGGAGGCGGTGTTCGGCCGCGGCGGCGGCGAGACCTCCGGCAGCGGCTCGGGCAGACCCCGCCAGGCGCCCTGGGCGAACCACTCGGCGGCCTGCTGGGCGGTGGGACGGTCCTCGGGCTGCTTGGCGAGCAGACCGAGGAGATAGTTCTCGAACGCCGGCGGAAGCCCGGCCACACCGAGCTCGCGAGGCGGCACGGGAGCAGAGTCGAGGTGCTGGTGGAGCAGGGCGACGGCGGTGTCGGCCTCGAACGGCGGGCGCCCGCTGAGGAGCTGGTAGAGCACGCAGCCCAGGGAGTACATGTCGGAGGCGGGCCCCGCCGGCTTGCCCAGGGCCCGCTCGGGCGCGAGGTAGAGGCCGGTGCCGATGATCTGGCCGGTGGCGGTGAGCGCGGCGCCGGGGTCGTCGAGGAACCGCGCGATGCCGAAGTCCCCGATCTTCAGCGTGCCGGCCGCGTCCAGCAGCAGGTTGGCGGGTTTGACGTCCCGGTGCACGATGCCCTGCGCGTGCGCGGCGGCGAGCCCCGCGGACGCCTGCGCGGCGAGCGCGGCCACCCGCTCGGCGGGCAGCGCGCCCGAGCCGTTCAGCACCCCGGCGAGACTGTCGCCCTCGACCAGCTCCATCACCAGGTACAGCCGGTTGTCGTACTCCCCGAAGTCCAGCACACCGACCACGTTGGGATGGTTGAGGCGCCCGGCGGTCTGAGCCTCCAGACGGAACCGGGAGGCCGCCGTCGCGTCGGTGTCCTGGGGCAGCAGCAGCTTGAGGGCCACCGCTCTGGCGAGCGTCTCGTCGTACGCACGCCAGACCTCTCCCATTCCACCGCGCCCGATCTCCACATCCAGCCGGTAGCGGCCCGCTAGCAGCACTCGTCCTCGTCTCACGCATAGGGGAAGGTCGTCGCCGCAGGCCGAACTCCCCGCTTGTGGGCGGGGATTGGTGGGGGTGCCGCAGCCGACCCAGGATACTGGCGCGGCATGACCGCCGATCTCCGCGGCGGTGTCCTCGGACGGGCCCGGCGCGACATCCCGGAGCGGACCAGCCGGGCGCCGGGACGACACTCCCGGCGCCCGGCTGCCGCGGGCAACCGGTGAGGTCAGACCGCCGCGCCCGTCCCCTTCTCCCGGCGCGGCAACAGGGCCACCGCCAGGGCCGGTACGGCCGCCAGGACCAGCCACGGCACGGCGGCCGGCAGGCCCAGGTCGAGCAGGAAACCGGTGGCCGCGCTGCCGGCCAGGACGATCAGGCCCGAGACGGACGACAGCGCACCCGTGTAGAGCCCGAGCCGGCCCTCCTCGGCGAGGTCGGGCACCCAGGCGCGGGCGGCGGGGACGACCAGCATCTGTCCCACCGTGAGCAAGATCACGAAGCCCGCGGCCGGGAGCAGCCCGGCCGTGCCCGTCCAGCCGGCGGGCCGGGCCGCGGCCACCACCGCGAAACCGGACGCGATCAGCAGCAGCCCCGCGGCCATGGAGCGGCGCAGATCCAGCCGGTCGCCCGCCCAGCGGGTCACCGGCAGCTGGGTGAACACCACCAGCACGGAGGACAGCGCGAAGAGCCAGGACAACGGCGCCTGGGACCCCGCAGCGCGCTGCACCTCGTCCGGCAGGGCCAGATACAGCTGGTTGTAGGCGAGCAGATAGGTGCCGTACGCACAGCACAGGGCGAGGAAGCGGCGGTCGCGCAGCAGGGCGCGGACCCCGCCCCGCGCCCGGACGCGGACCCGGCCGGGGATGTGCTGCGGCATCAGCCACAGGTGCCCGGCGAGGACGAGCACGAAGACTCCGGCACCGGCCAGACACGCGGTGCGGAAGTCGACGGCGAGCAGCAGCGCGCCGAGCAACGGCCCCACGAACGCCCCCGCCTGGCCCGCCACGCTGAACAGGGCGAGGACCCGGGTGCGCGGGCCGTGCCCGTCCTCCTCCCATCCGACCGCCTGGCGGGCCACCTCGGACTCCACGGCGGGGGAGAAGAGCGCCGCGGCGAACCCGATCACCAGCACCGCACCGATCACGGCCCCGCTCGTCCCGGCGTAACCGAGCCATGCGAACCCGGCGATCCGCAGGCCGCAGCCCGCCAGCACGACCGGCCGCACCCCGAACCGGTCGACGAGCCAGCCGCCGACCACGAACAGCCCCTGCTGGCTGAAGGTGCGCAGCCCGAGCACGAACCCGACCAGCCACCCCGCCATGCCGATCGCGGTGCCGAGATGCTCGGCGAGGAACGGCAGGACGGCGTAGAAGCCGATGTTGAAGGCGAGCTGAGTGACGATCAGCAACCGCAGCAGCGGGGACAGTTGCCTGACGAGCCGCCAGGTGCTGTCGCGGCCTTCGCTGGGGATCGCTGGGGCGGCCTTGCGGGCCGGCACCCGGGAGACGGGGTCGGTCATCGTTCGTCTGTCTGTGAGGCGGACACGGGCGTCAGGAGGGCGTCGGGGCGGTCCGGGTGCCGTCGCGGGGCCGGCACGCTGTGCTCCACGGGGGGCAGGGCCGGGTTCGCCGGCCGGGTGCGCCGCCGGGGCAGCCGTACCCCGCCCGCGGCCGTCACCGCCAGTGCCCCGAGCAGGGCGAGGGCGGCGGCCGGGAAGAGGACGGCCCACGGGGCCCGTTCGGCGTAGGGCTGGTTCTCGGCGAGCAGCAGGCCCCATTCGGGGGAGGGCGGCTGGGCGCCGAGGCCGAGGAAGCCGAGCGCGGCGAGGCTGAGCGCGACGCCCGGGAGCCGGAGCAGGGCGTGCCGGGCGACCGGGGGCACGACGGCGGGCAGCAGTTCGTGCCGGAGCAGGTACCAGCGGCCGGCGCCCAGTGCCCGGGTGGCGACCAGATGGGTCGTCGCGCGCTCCTGCCGCAGCAGCGAGGACGTGTGCGCGGCGAGCGGGGACCAGGCCACGACGGCCACGGCGAGCGCGGGCGTCCAGGGACCGCTCCCGGCGATGCCGGTGACGAGCAGCCCGGCCAGTACGGGCGGTACGGCACTGAGTGTGTCGGCCAGCGGCCCGGACAGCCTCGGCAGCAGCCCCAGCAGCAGTCCGGCGACGAGGGCGGCGGCACTCACCGCGAGGGCGGTGCCGAGGGTGGTCACCGCCCCGTGGGAGATCCGGGCCAGGACGTCCCGGCCGAGCGCGTCCGTGCCGAAGGGGTGCTCGGCGGAGGGAGCTTGCAGCCGGGCGAGCGTGTCCAGGGCGAGCGGGTCGCGGAAGACACCGGCCCCGACGACAGCGGCCAGCAGCCCCCCGTGGAGCAGGGGGAGCGATCGGGGTGCGGGGAGCCGGGGCCGGTGCAGGGACTGCAGGGCGCCGTCGCGCAGCGCCGGTCCGATCAGCAGCCGGGCTGCGGTCCGGGCGAGGAGCCCCGCTGCCGCCGCGAGCAGGACGAGGGCGAGGGTGCCGCTCTGCAGGGCGGGCAGATCCTGGGCGAGTGCGGCGTGCAGCGTGAGCCGGCCGAGGCCCGGGATGTCGAAGATCTGCTCGACGGCGACCGATCCGCCGGTCAGCCCGACCACGAACAGTCCCAGGTTCGGCAGCAGTCCGGGCACGCAGCGGCGCACCGCCTGCCGGGCCAGCGACCTCGGCGGAACACCGCGTGCCGCGGCCGCCATGGCCCAGGGTTCCGTGAACGCGCCGGGCAGCATGTCGTCGAGCATCCGGCCCAGGACCGCCCCGGCGGGCAGGCCGAGGGCGAGCGAGGGCAGCACCATCCACTGCGGGCCGTACCAGCCCAGGGCGGGCAGCCAGCCCAGCTGCACGGCGATCACCGAGGCCAGCACCGAGGCGACCAGGAACTCGGGCAGCGAGGCCAGCACGGCCGTCACCGTACCGCCGGGACGGCGCGCACCGAGCCGGCCTCGCGCGCCGGACCGGAGGGTGGGGGCGCAGACGGCTGCGGTCGTGCCCGCGGCGACCACCAGGGCCCCGCACATCAGCAGCAGTGACACGCCGAGCGCCTGCACGACACCCGGCAGCACCGGGGCGCCGGACACCCAGGACGAGCCCGCGTCCGCGTGCAGCAGGCCGCCCAGCCAGCGGCCGAGCAGGACCCATGGCCCGTCGTCCAGGCCGAGTTCGGCGCGGATCGCGTGCAGGGTCTCCGGTGTCGGATCGCGGTCGGCGGAGCGGGCCTTGAGGACGGTCAGCGCCGGGTCGGTGCGCGACAGCCACGGGAGCAGGCCGATCGCGCCCACCAGAGCGGCCGTGAGCACGGCCCGCCACGCCAGCGTCGGGCCACCGCCCCGCGCGAGGACGCGCAGGGCGGTCAGAGCCCGGGTCGGGAGAGAGGTCTGGGTGTTCAGGGCCGGGTCCCCACGCCGACGAACTCCCGCTCGTACGGGTCGAGCCGGGCGCCCCGCACGGACGCCCGGACCCCCGTGACGGCCTTCAGGTGCACCAGCGGAATCACCGCGTCGGTACCCAGGATCGCGGCCTCCGCCTTCATGGCGGCGTCCTGCCGCTTCGCCGGGTCGGACTCGGACCGGGCGGCGGCGACGAGCCGGTCGACGTCCCGGTCGCACAGGAACGCCAGGTTGTAGGAACCGTCGCAGGTGAAGTCGCTGTCGAGCACGGTGACCGGGTCGCCGGTGTCCGTCATCATGTTGCGGGCGACGACGGCGGCGTCGAACTTCCCCTCCAGCAGATCCCCTTCGAGACGCGCGTACGTCCGCACCTCCAGCTTCACCTCGAACCCGGCCTTCTCCAGTTGCTGTTGCAGTACCTGCGCGGCCTCCGCCAGTTCGGGCCGGTCGTTGTAGCCGGCGATGGTGATGCTCTTGCCGCCGGGGTCGGCCGCCGCGGCCCGCCCGGACGGCTTCAGGCGCTTGCCGGCGGCCCAGGTGAGGGCCGGACCGTAGAGGCCCTGCGCGGGTTCCGCCGACCCCTCGTAGACACCCTTGGCGACGGTCGCGCCGTCGACCGCCTCACGCGCGGCGGCCCGCAGTCCGGCGTCCCTGAAGGCGCCGGAAGCGGTGTTGAGGTACAGACTGGCGTTGCGGGCGGTGTTCGATGCATGGACCGTGCCCTTGCCCAGGGAGGCGGCCTGGGCGACGGGGACCGCCTCGGCGATGTCGACGTCCCCGGTGCGCAGGGCGTTGGCGCGGGCCGTGCCGTCGGAGACGTACCTGACGTCGACGCCCGAGGCCTGGGCCCGGCCGCCCCAGTAGCCGTCGAAACGGTCCAGTGCGGCCGACCGGTCACCGGTGACCTCGGTGAGCTCGAAGGGGCCGGTGGCGGTGCCGACCGCGTTCACCACGCCCTTCTTCCCGTAGGCCTTCGGGGAGAACACCGCGAGGCTGGGGTTGGTCAGCCGCAGCGGAAGCACCGGGTCGGCTCCGCCGGTGGAGACCCGCACCCGGTTCTCCCCGACGGCCTCGGCGGTCAGCTTCACGCCGGATATCGCGGTGGGTGCCGGCTTCGCCGTGGCAGCGTGGGTGAGAGCGGAGGCGACGGCGGCCGCGGTGACGTCCTCGCCGTCCTGGAACTTCGCGTCCCGGAGGGTGAACAGCCAGCTCTCGCCGCCCTTCTCGCTGCTCCAGGACTCGGCGAGCGCGGGTACCGCCGTGCCGTTGGCGTCCAGGCGGGTCAGCCCCTCGGCGACACCCAGCCGGGACAGGTTGTAGGCGTCGTACCCGTACGGCGAGTAGTTCTGCGTCGGCGGGAAGGCCAGGGCCACGCGCAGCCGGCCGCCGCCCTCGGAGCCGGAGGAGTCCGAGGACTCGGCGGTGCCGTCACCGGAGGACGCGAAACAGCCGGAGAGCAGCGGCAGGAGCAGCAGACCGGCGGTGAGCCGGCGGCGGGGGATTCTCATGATGTATATGAATACCATTTTCGTTAAACGAGTGGTACTTCGAAGTGCACCACACCGCTGCCCCCGCCCGGCACCTCCTCGCGCTCGTCGCACAGCACCTTGCCCAGCGCCTTCCACAGCCCCATCGCGCCGGGGGAGTCCGGGTAGGTGTGCAGGTAGACGGACCGGTAGCCACCGTCGGTCCGGGCGAAATCCAGGAGGCGGTCCACCAGTTGCCGGGCCAGTCCGCGCCGCCGGTGCTCGGGACGCACGTACACCCGCCTCAGCTGCGCCGTCTCGCCCGAGGGGAACCGCTCGGCCAGCCACCCGGGGTTCGGCGGGTGGGCCGGGCCGCGCGCGTCCAGTGCCGCCGTGGCCGCCACCGTCCCGTCGTGCTCGTCCACGGCGACCAGGAGAGTGTGCCGGGCCGGCGTGACGTAGAACGGCACCGGATCGATGATGTCGGCGTGCCAGCGCGGCACGTAGCCCGTGCCGAAGTCGCGGTACACGGCGTCGAGCATCACCGCCCGGGCCCCGTCGATGTCGGCCGCCGTGGCTTCCCTGATGCTGTAGTCACGCATTTGCGCATCATATGCAAGAAGGTTTTCGGCGGTGGTCGGGGGGCGTGGCCGACGCCGGTCGGGCGCTCGCGACGCCGGCCGGGCGACAGCGACCCCGGTTCAGCCCTCGGACGGAGCGAGCACCACGAAGTCCGCGTTCGCCGGGTCGAGGCAGACCGCGAGCCGGCCGACGCCCTCCATGTCGGCCGGACCCATCTGCACGCTGCCGCCGTGCGCGGTGACCTGGGCCACCGCGGCGTCGCAGTCGTCGACGGCGAAGACCGGGTGCCAGTACGGCCGCCCGCCGGTCAGCGCCAGGTCGTCCTTGCCGACCTGCATGAGCCCGCCGTGCATCCGGTCCTCGGAGAGACCCGAGGGGGTGATCAGGGTGTACACGCCCGCGCCGCCCGGCAGCGGCATGTCGCTGAACTGCCAGCCGAAGAGGGAGCCGTAGAACTCCCGCGCGCCCGCGGCGTCGGTCGTGTACAGCTCGGTCCACGACAGCGAGCCCGGCCGGTCCACCAGTTCCAGGCCCTTGTCCGTGCCCGGCTGCCAGGCGGCGAACTGGCCGCCCAGGGGGTCGCTGTACTGGGCCATCCGGCCCCAGTCGTCGAGGTCCATCGGCGCGACCCGCACGGTGCCGCCCGCCTGTCGCACGGCCTCCGTCGTGGCGTCCACGTCGGAGACGCTGTAGTAGAGCATCCAGGCCGACCGCGCGCCTTCCTCGGTGAGCTTGCCGAGCCCGGCGACGGTCTTGCCGTCCTTCTTGAACATCCCGCCCTCGAAGTCCTCGCTCTCGCCCATGGGCTCGTAGTCCCACCCGAGGACGGCTCCGTAGAAGCCGGCGGCGGCCCGGACGTCCGGAGCGCCAAGGTCGAGCCAGCAGGGAGAACCGGGGACGAACTCCGTCGTGATCATGGCGATGTATCCCTTCCGAGGGGCCTGTGTGCCCAGCGTGACACCGAGCACGGGCCATCGCCCGTCGGCCGTTCCCCGTTCGGGGGACTCGGCGGACGGAAGGGGAGGGGGCGGCGGGACGCGGAGGGAGGGTTCAGTGGACGGACAGTCCGCCGTCGACGAACACCGACTGCCCGGTGACGTAGGCGGACGCCGCGCTCGCCAGGAAGACCGCCGCGCCCGCGAAGTCCTCGGCGAGCCCGTTCCGCCCGATCATCGTGCGGGCGGCGAGGGCCGCCACCTTCTCCGGGTCCGACGACAGCCGCGCGTTCAGCGGTGTCATGACGAAGCCCGGCACGAGCAGGTTGCAGGTGACCCCGCGCGGCGACCACGCCTCGGCCTGGGAACGCGCCAGCGCCTCCAGGCCTCCCTTGGAGGCGCCGTAGGCGCCGCTGTGGACGAACGCGCGGTGCGCCTGCTGTGAGCTGATGTGGATGATCCGCCCGTATCCGCGCTCCGCCATCCGGGGGCCGAAGCGCTGCCCGAGCAGGAACGGTGCCTCCAGGTTGACGGCCATGGTGGCGTCCCAGACGTCCTCGCCGAGTTCGTCCATCGGCGGACGCAGGTTGATCCCGGCGCTGTTGACGAGGATGTCGGGCTCCCCGAACGCCTCGACCGCCCGCTCCGCGGCCGTCCGCACACCCTCGCGGGTGCTCAGATCCGCGCTGACCCACGCGACACGGCAGCCGAGGGCCGTCAGTTCCTCGGCGGTCGCGGCCAGCCGGGTCTCGCCACGTGCCACGACCACCACGCTCGCCCCGGCGCGGGCGAGGGCGTCGGTGACGCCGCGGCCGATGCCGGAACTGCCGCCGGTGACGACCGCGACCCGGCCCTGGAGGGAGAACAGTTCGGAGAGGTAGGCCTGGGCCGCCCGGGACGGCTCCGCGGGGGTGGGGTGTGTCGTCATGGCGACCACTCTAGGTCGATCATCCGACTGCCCCCCCCGGGCGGTGCTCGACCACCCGGCGACTCGCGCCACGAGTTCGCTCCGACCCCTCCCGGTCATACCCCCCGGGGGTATATAGTCGCGGCATGGACCACACCGCTCACGAACCCGAGAAGCAATCGCACGCGCCCGCGTCCTGGGGGACCGCCGTGAAGGCGACGTTGCACTGTCTGACGGGGTGCGCCATCGGCGAGATCCTGGGCATGGTGATCGGCACGGCGCTGGGATGGGGCAACGCGCCCACCATGGTGCTGGCGATCGGACTCGCGTTCCTCTTCGGCTACTCCTTCACCCTGTTCGCGGTCCTGCGGGCCGGCCTCGGCCTCAAGGCGGCGATCCGGGTCGCGCTCGCCGCGGACACGGTCTCCATCGCGGTCATGGAGCTCGTGGACAACGCGATCATCGCGCTCACGCCGGGCGCGATGGACGCCCATCTGTCGGAGGGCCTGTTCTGGGCCGCGCTCCTCGGTGGCTTCGCCGTCGCCTTCCTGATCACCACCCCGGTCAACCGGTGGATGATCGGCCGCGGCCGGGGTCACGCCGTGGTGCACGCCCACCACTGACGCGACGTCACCCCGCGTACGCCCGCGGGAACCGGCGGGGGGCCAGGGGCCGTTGTCCGGGCATGAGGTACACCGAGTGGGCGGGGCAGCTGCTGCCTCTTCTGATCGTCGCGGGCGCCCTGGCGGTCGTCATGGGCCTCTTCACCTGGCTCGCGTCCGCGGTCCGGCGCCGGGGCCTCGCCGGGTCCGGATTCCGAGCGGCCATGGCCTCGTACGAAGAGGCCTTCCGGGTGACGGCCCACGACGCCCACTACGAGATCCAGGCCCAGGCGCAGGCCCAAAGCCCCGCCGCAGCCCCCGGCGACCCCTGGCGTCCCGCCCGGGACACCACGGGCGGGGCCGGGCCGGCGCGGCGCCCCGGCCCGCGGAGCGGGCTGCGCCGCCGTCTCGGGGCATGGCGGCGGCGGGCCCCACGGTGGAGGTGACCGGCTGAAGCGCGCGGCCCGGCTGACCGCCGGACGGCCCGGCGCTGCTTGCGTGCCGCACGGGCTCAGCCCCTGAGCAGGCGCACCCGGCCCCCGGGGAGTTTCGGCCACCAGTGGTGGTAGCGGCGGTAGACCTCGGTGTCGCGGTCCGCCAGCAGCGCCGTCAGCGAGGCGGCCTCCGCGGCGAGTCCGTCCCACGCGGCGGTCGGCAGATCGTGGAACGCCGTGGCCTCGACCCCACCGTCGACCGCCCGCCACACGCCGGCGACCCGGCCGTCGACCAGGAGCGTGGGCAGCACGTCGCCGTTCACCCGGATCACCAGACGGCGATACGCCGGGGGGATCACGCGGCTGCGGTCGGCGTGGGCCAGCAGCACGCTGTCCCACATGGCCATGAGCCGCGGCGGTGCCGGTGTGTCGACCGGTGGGCGCGCGGCACCCGGTACGTCGTACAGCACGGTCCCCTCGGGCCCCCGGAGCTGCTCCACCGCGTCGCCGCATTCGAGCAGGGCCCGGCGTACAGGTGCTCGCGGCACCATGGCGAACTGCGCGACGTCCGCCACCGACGCGGGCCCGAAGGCCCCCAGATAGCGCAGGACGAGGTGGCACAGCGCCTCCGGCACCGTCGCCCGCCCCCGCGGTACCGGGCCGGTCCGCGCGGCGACGAACGACGACCGGGAGCCGAACGACCACGGCCCGCCGGTCGGGACGTGCAGCAGCGGCGCGTACGCCTTGAGCCCCCACCACGCCCCGGCCTTCTTCTCCGCCCCGACCCGCTCCGCCAGCCAGTCCTGCATCTCGGCGGCCGTCCGCGGCCGGTCCGCGAAGTCCAGCACCGCGGGGACGAGCGCCTCGCCGTCGGCCGGGGTGAGCCCGGCCGCGGCGAAGCGGTATCCGAGTCGTGAGGCGTACAGCGTCGGCTGCATCGCCTCACGGAAGACCTGGTAGTCGTCCCTGTGGACCGCGTGCAGCGTGATCCGCATCAGCGTCGCCTTGACCACCGCACGCCCCGCGAAGGCGGTGTCGAGCTCCTCCGGCGCGAACCCGGCCAGCCGGTTCCACAGCGCCACGTAGGGCGAAGCGGCATGCTGCGCCTGCAACGCCACCACGCGCCGCACCGCCTCCCCGGCGTCCATCGCCTCCCGCTCCAGCAGCAACTGGCGTTTGAGCGTGGCCCGGTTGAGTTCCTGCGCGGTGATGTCCACACCGGGGATTCTGCCGTGGCCCCACCGGAGGTACCGACTCCGTCACCGTGGCCCGGATCACATGGCCTGGATTGAGTGCCCGACGGGAGAGATGTCCGTACTCATGGGTGTCGGGGCGGTGCCGGATGCGAGGATGAGGCGCCATGACAGTCGGGTGGTGTGCTCGCGTGACACGGGCCGCGGTGTTCGCGGCCGTCTGCGTCGTGCTCGCCGCCCTGGGGCACGTCATGATGTCCGGCGACCACGTGCCCCTGTCGACGCTGCTGGCCGGCTGGGCCGCGACGGGAGTGGCGGGCTGGTGCCTCGCGGGCCGCGAGCGCGGACTCCCCCTCGTCGTCACCGTCGTCGTGGCCGTTCAGACGGCGCTGCACTCGGCGTTCGCGCTCGGACCGCCGACGCCGGCCGCATCCGGGTCCGGCTCCGGGGACACGCCCTCCGTGACCCATGGCATGGGATCCATGCGTCACGGCATGAGCCACGGAATGAGCCCGGGCTCCCTGGACTCCATGGCCGCGCACCCGGTTCACGTCCCCGGCGGTGACTCCTCCCTCGGCATGCTCGCCGCCCACCTCCTGGCCGCGCTGTTGTGCGGCCTGTGGCTGGGCCACGGGGAACGGGCCGTCTTCCGCCTGCTGCGCGCCGTGGGCAGCAGGCTCGCCGCACCGCTGCGGCTCCTGCTCGCCGTGACCGCACCGCCGCCCCCGCCCGTGCGCGGACGGCGGCGGCCGTCGCACCGTACGCCGCACCGGCTCCTTCTCGTCCACGCGATCACCACCAGGGGACCGCCCGCGGGGACCGCTGCCGCCTGACGGCAGCCGGTGGTATCCCGGGGCCGTCCCTGCGCGCCCCGGCCGGAGGTGCACGTCCGTACCCGCGCGCACCCGCAGGCGCCCACGCCTCACCCCGCGCCCTACGGGACGTTCACCCCTCTCCCGCTCACGGGACCGCGCACCCACGCGAGCACGTCGGGCCTCACGGTCTGTCCGCCCGCCTCCTCGTGGTCCCGCAATCCGAGAAGGACATCAGGTGATCACTTCTGCCCTGCCCCTTTCGCACGAGAGACCGGCGTCGGCCGACGTGTCGATAACCGCCTGGGCGCTGGCCGCCCGCGGCGGCGACTCCGTGGCCGTCGACCACTTCGTACGCGCCCTGCACCGTGACGTCATCCGGTACGTCGCCCACCTGTGCGCCGACCCCCAGGCGGTGGACGATCTGGCGCAGGACACGTTCCTGCGGGCGCTCGGCAGCCTGCACCGGTTCGAAGGCCGCTCCTCGGCGCGGACCTGGCTGCTGGCGATCGCCCGGCGCGCGGTGGCCGACAGCATCCGGTCCACCGCCGTACGCCCCCGCCCGGCCGATCTGCCGGACTGGGAGCCGGCCGCCGAACTCGCCCAGCCGCGCGGCCTGCCCGGCTTCGAGGACGGTGTGGCGCTGATGGACCTGCTGGCGGGACTGCCGTACGAACGCCGCGAGGCGTTCGTCCTCACACAGCTGCTCGGTCTGCCCTACGCGGAAGCGGCCGCGCTGAGCAACTGCCCCGTCGGCACGGTCCGTTCCCGCGTGGCCCGTGCCCGGGCGACGCTCCTCGCCCTGCTCGCCGCCGCGGAGGAACCGGACCCGGCGCTCGTGGCGGCGTGACACCCGTCGAAGAGCGCACGGTGCCCGCCGCCTTCCGGCGGGCACCGGCCGGCGAACGGACGCCCGGCATGGTCAGCGTTGCCGGGCTGCGTTGCCGTCGGCCCGTGCCTCCACCTCCCTCCAGAAGACGCCGACCCGCGCGTTGAACACCTCCGGTACCTCCTGGAACGGCTGATGCGCCTCCCCGGGCAGCACCTCGAACACGGCGCCCGGGATGCTGTCCGCGACCGCCCGGCCCAGGCGTGGCGGCGTGGCGAGGTCGAGTTCACCGGCGAGCACGAGGGTCGGGACGCTGATGCCGCCGAGGCGGTCGAGGGTGTCGTGACCGGCGAACGCGGCGAGCTGGCGCTGGAAGGCCTCGGCGGACTGCGGATGCTCGAAGGCCAGGGTCTCCTCGATGCAGCGGTCGACCATGCCGTCGGCATGGGCGCGCGGGGTGTAGATCCACAGGAAGAACGCTTCCAGCATGGTCCGTTCGTCCGGGGCGCGTTCGACCATCCAGTTCCAGAAGCGTGTCATGGACCGGAAGTAGGGATCCGGGCGGGCCATCGTGCTCATGAGGACGAGGCTGCGGACCGGGCCGGGGTGGCGCAGGGCCAGTTCCTGGGCGATGAAACTGCCGCCCGAGAAGCCCATGACGTGAGCCGACGGAACCTCGAGCGCGCGCAGCAGCGCCGCCGCGTCGTCGGCCATCCGCGCCACGGAGAGCGGGCCGTCGGGCAGCGGGCTGCGGCCCGCGCCGCGGTTGTCGAACGCGGTGAGCCGATAGCGGTCCGCGAACCCGTCGAGCTGTGGCCGCCACGCCTCGGCGGGGTCCCCGAGCCCCGCGACGAGCAGGACGTCGGGCCCCTCGCCCCGCTGCTCCACCCAGAGGTGCACGCCGTCGGCGTCGACCATCCGGCCCATGGCCCTCACCCCCGCGCCGGTTCGATGTTCTGGTTGGCGTGGAAGAAGTTGTCCGGGTCGTAGGTCCGCTTGATCCGGGCGAGCCTGTCGTAGTGGTCCCGGTACGTGGCCCGGACCCGTTCCTCGCCCTCGTCCGAGCCCATGAAGTTCACGTAGGAGCCGCCCATCGAGTACGGGTGCAGCGCCTCCTGGTAACCCACGCACCACTGCTTGATCGTCCCGGCGTTGGCCGGGTCGGGGTCGACGCCGGCGAAGACGCCGGACCAGAGCGCGTCCCGGTAGTTCCACGCGGTGTCGTCCGGGCCGGCCCGGTGGGCGGCTCCGTCGATGGGGTAGAGGTGCATCAGCGAGAGCGGCGTCGGAATGTTCCGGCCGTACTCGAGGTGCACGTCCAGTGCGGCGTCGGGGATGTGGTCGAAGAAGTCGCCCCGCCAGTACCACTGGTAGCCGGTGGGGATCAGTTCGTCGAACATGCTCTGCAGCGCGTCGTACGGCATCGGCGTCGAGAAATGGAAGGCGGGCCGGCCGGGAGCGTTCACCACCGACAGCGTCTCGTCGAGCAGGGCCGGATCACTCGTGCAGCACCACACGATGCCGCACACCTTCCGCCCGTGGAGCTCCTCGGGGAAGGGCGGGCCGGGCGGGACGACGAGGACGGCGAAGAAGCCGTACACGTCCTCGGGCGCGGCGGGGAGGAACTCTCGGTACCAGGCCAGCACTTCGCGCGTGGCCTCGACGGGCCAGACCGTCACCCCGGCCCCGACCGTGCCCACCGGGTGCAGCCGGTAGGTGAGGGAGGTCGCGATGCCGAAGTTGCCGCCCCCGCCGCGCAGGGCCCAGAACAGGTCGGGGTGCTCGGTCTCGCTCGCGGTGACGAAACTGCCGTCCGCCAGCACCACGTCGGCGGCGATCAGGTTGTCCACGGTCAGCCCGAACTTGCGGGTGAGATAGCCGTGCCCGCCGCCGAGCGTCAGGCCCCCGAGGCCGGTCATGGAGATGATGCCGGTGGGAGTGGCCAGGCCGAAGGCCTGGGTGGCGTGGTCGAGGTCGCCGAGGTGACTGCCGCCGCCGGCCTCGGCCGTCCGCGCATCCGGGTCGACCCGCACCCAGCGCATCGGCGACAGGTCGACCGTGACACCGTCGTCCACGAGGCACAGGCCGGGGCCGCTGTGACCGCCGCCCCGCACGGCGAGTTCCAGGCCGTGGTCGCGGACGTAGGTGACCGCGGCCATCACATCGGCGGCGTCCGCGCAGGGCACCAGGGCGGCGGGCCGTTTGTCGATCATCGCGTTGTAGATCTTGCGTGCCTGGTCGTACCCGGCGTCCCGCGGGCCGATCACCGGCCCCCTCAGCGAGGTCCGCATCTCTTCCAGGGTGGCGGTGTCCATGACGATCTCCTACGGAGGCGTGACCGCTGACCTCACCAGCGTCCCGCCGACCGCCGAGCGACGCACGTCCGCGGGAGCCGCGCCGCCCGGGGGTGCGCAAGTCTTCATCAACCGCATTCTGCACATCGACCCGACCCGAAACCTTCAACGAAACTGGTCGAGTGCTTGCCTGCGGATCGGGGCGGCGGCGGCCGGGAGGTTCCCGCACGCCGAGGCCCTGGCCGGCCGCCGCAGGTAGCGGACGAGGGCAACCCCGGCGGAGAGGGCGGACGACCTGGCCGCGCTGCTCGGCGGACCGGTGGTGGCCGTGGGCCACCCCACGGGAGGACAGGTCGTCAACCTGCTCGCCGTACGGCATCCGCACCTCGTCGGCTCGGTCGTCGCCCTCGACCCGGCCCACGGCGCCCACGGCACCGAGGTGGCGGACATTCCCGCCCGGCTCGCTGGTCACCGGGCGGACGGCGCCCGCGCGGCGACGGCCTTCGTCGCGGCCGCGTTCGGACCTCGGCACCGGGCCCGCCCTCACGGGTCCGGACCTCGGCGCTCCCGCGGCCGAGCGGGCCGTGTTCGTCGGCGACACCGCTTCGGCCACTGGGCGGACAGCGGTCACGACCGGCACGAGGAGCACGTCGCACGGACGGTCCGGCTGCCGCGCACCTGGGTGGGCCGGGAGAAACCGATGGCGGTCGGCACCGGGGCGTGCGACGGTACGGTCCATGGGCAACTCCACGGCGTACCCCGTTCTGCGCACCGACGACGCGAGCACGGCATACACGCAGGCCAGGCGGCTGTGCGCGCTGCTGGAGCAGGAGGACGAGGTGTGGCTCACCGCGGAGCTGCGCACGGCCGGGGAGGTGCGGCGGATGGCCGCACTCCTTCCCGGCGGCACCTTCGAGCACGTCACCACACGCACCGATCCCGTGACCGGTCGGCATGCCGTGTTCGACCTCGACGTGGCGACGGCGGACGACGCGGCACTGGAGGCGCACCTGCCGCTCGACATCATCGAGGAGGTCGCCCCGGGAGAGGTGGTGAAGAACTTCGCGGCAGCCCTCGGCCGGGGTGCGGCCGCCATCGAATGGCACGGCAGATGGCCGGACGACCCGGCGGCGGGGCACTACGGATCGCCCCCGTACGACGGGGTCCAGGTCGCCTTCCACGGTGACCGGGCCCAGCAGGGCCGCTGGACCGAGGAGCACACCGTCTTCGTGCATGTGACCAAGTTCGGCGACCTGCCCCGCGCCCGGAAACTCGCCGCGCACATCGGCAGCGAGGTCCTGGGCGAACCGCAACTCGGCTGGTGACCGCGGGCGTCAGGCGAGGGTGACCTCCACCGGCAGCCTCTTGATGCCGTTGACGAAGTTGGAGCGCACGCGCGGGACATCACCGGCCAGGCGGATGTCCGCCAGGCGCGGGATCAGTTCCTCGAACATGATGCGGATCTCGGTGCGGGCCAGCAGGTTGCCCAGGCACAGGTGGGGGCTGCCCTTGCCGAAGGTCACGTGGTCGTTGTCGCGGCGCGCGACGTCGAAGTCGTAGGGGTTGCCGAAGACCTCCTCGTCGCGGTTGCCGGAGGCGAACCACATCACGACCTTGTCGCCCTCCTTCACCCGCTTGCCACCCAGCTCGACATCGCGCGTGGCGGTGCGGCGGAAGTGGTAGACGGGGGAGGCCCAGCGCAGGAACTCCTCGACCGCGACCGGGATCAGCGACGGGTCCTCCCGGAGGCGGGCCAGCTGCTCGGGGTGCTGGAGGAGGGCCAGCATCGAGTGGGAGATGGTGTGCCGGGTGGTCTCGTTGCCGGCGACGACCAGCAGCAGGAAGTAGTTGTCGAAGTCCTGCGGGGTGAGCGGCACTCCGTCCCGGGGCGTGGTGTTGACCAGCCGGGAGACCAGGTCCGTGCCGTCACCGCCCCGCCGCCGCCGGGCCAGCTCGCGGCCGTACTCGAAGACCTCCAGCGAGGCGGGGGAGCGGAAGGGCAGATCGCGGTAGCGCTCGCTCTCCTCGCTGTGCAGCAGGACGTCCGCGTAGTCGGGGTCGGTGTGGCCGATGATGCGGTTGCCCCAGTCGATGAGCTTCTGGTTGTCCTCCGGAGGCACGTCCAGCAGCCGGGCGAGCACGTTGATGGGGAAGTCCGCCGAGACGTCCTCGACGAAGTCGAAGCGGCCCTTGGCGAGGGCGGCGTCGAGGGTCTTCGCGGTCAGCCCCCGCAGGAAGTCGGTGTAGCCGCCGATCACGTTCGCGCCGAACTGCCGCTGGATCAGGCTGCGCAGAGCGCGGTGCCGCACCCCGTCCAGTTCCAGGATCGAGGCGCGCTTCTTGATCTGGTCGTCGTCGACCTCTTCGAGGTTGACGAACCTCGTCGACGTGAACGTCTCCGCGTCGCGGTCGACCCGCACGATGTCCCGGTGCCGGGTCAGCGCCCAGAAGCCGGAGTTGGGCGCCTCCTCGGGCTGCCAGTGCACCGGGTCCTCGTGGCGCAGGGTGTGGAACATCCGCCAGGGCGTGACAGCGTCGGTGAAGCGGTCCAGGTCGGCGAGGTTCACGTCCGCGAGGGGCAGCGGCTCGCGTACGGCGTCGGTCGGGGTCTCGGTGGTCATCGGCAGCTCCTCGGCGGCACAGGGGGGCGTCACAGGTGGTAGGCGTACTCGGTGAACTCCCAGTCCGTGACGTGCCGGTGGAAGCGTTCGACCTCGTCGCGCTTGTAGGTCAGGAAGGACGTGGTGAATCCCTTGCCGAGCAGGTCGGTCAGGGCGGTGTCCGCCTCCAGGGCGTCCAGCGCGGCGGACAGGGTCTGCGGCAGGACGGCGGAGCGGGCGGTGTCGTAGCCGTAGCCCTCCAGCGGGGCGGGCGGTTCCTCACCGGCCAGCACGCCCAGCAACGCGGCGGCCGTCGTACCGGCGATCGCCAGGTAGGGGTTGGCGCTCGCGTCGCCGAGGCGCAGTTCGAGCCGGGCGCCGGTGCCGCGCTCGGGCGGGATGCGCACCATGGCGCTGCGGTTGTCCAGCCCCCAGTCGATCAGCCACGGCGCGAGGGTGTCCGGGCCGAAGCGTTTGTAGGAGTTGACCGTGGGGTTGAGCAGCGCGGCCAGGGCGGGCGCGTGGGCGAGGACGCCGGCGACGGCGTGCCGGGCGGTCGCGGACAGGCCGTACGCGCCCGACGGGTCGTCGAAGGTGTTGTGGCCCTCCTCGTCGTCGCAGGAGAGGTGGAGGTGGAAGCCGGAGCCGCCGGCGTCGTTGAACGGCTTGGCCATGAAGGTGGCCAGCCGGCCTTCCTTGCGGGCCAGTTCCTTGATCGCGGCCTTGAAGCGGAAGGAGCGGTCGGCGGCCGACACGGCCTCCGAGTGGGTCAGGTTGATCTCGATCTGGCCGCCGTCGAACTCGTGGTTGCCGCTGATCGCCCCGACCCTCAGATCACGCATGTGGCGCAGGGTGCGCAGCAGATGGTTGTCCGGGTCGGCGCGCAGGCCGGCGGTGTAGACGACCCCGGGCCGCGGGGCGTAGCGGCGCCAGCCGCCGGACGGGTCCGGCTCGCACAGGAAGTACTCCAGCTCCGGCCCGACCACCGGCCGCAGGCCGTGTTCGGCACAGCGGGCGAGGACGGACCGCAGAAGATCGCGGGGCGACTCGGGTGCGGGTGCGCCGGTCGCCGGATCCACGACCTCGCCCAGGCAGGCCGCCACCCCCGGCTCCCAGGGCAGCGGCACCAGGGTGTCGAGGTCCGGGCGGACACAGATGTCCGGCAGGCCCGCGTCCAGCCCGCCGCTCACCGGCACCACGTCCCCCTGCGGGCTGGTGTGGTAGACGGCCCGGCAGAACGCCAGGCCGTGCTCGCAGGCCCGGGGCAGCTCCTCGACCAGCACGTCACGTGCCCGGTCGGTGCCGATCAGGTCGGGATAGGTCACCCGGACCACGTCGATGCCGTCGGCGGCGAGCCGGTCCATGTGGCGGCGGACTTCCTGAGAATCGTGAGCGCTCACCGTTGTCTCCTCGGGCGGACGTCGGGACACCTCCGGGGCACGGGGGCCGGGGAGGCGGGTGGCGTGAGAGCAAGCCTCCGGGCGCGGCGGAGCCAGGACCGCCCGGTGCTTGTTTGATGCCAAACGGTAGGGGTGGGTGCGGTGTCCCGCAAGAGGGCCGGGGCAAGAATTTATCCATCCGGATAGCTCTTGACCAGACCCCCGCCCCTGCCTACCTTGTTTGAAGCCAAACGAGTTCGGGGCGCGTTCGACCGCACCCCGTTGGCCGGGGCCCGGCCCTTCCGGCCGGGCCCCTCTTCCTTCCGCTTCGACGCCCTCACATTCAGGAGGACCGGCCATGAAGGTCGTCGTCGACATGAACAAGTGCCAGGACCACGGCCAGTGCGTCTTCTCGGCCCCGGACGTCTTCCGGATGGACGACGACGGCCGCCTGGCCTACGTACCCGACCCCGACGACGCCCTGCGCGACGAGGTCGAGGAGGCCGCGGACGTCTGCCCGCTGCAGGCCATCCGGATCGAGGACTGAGATGAGCGGGCGCATCGTCGTCGCCGGCGCTTCTCTGGGCGGGCTGCGCGCCGCCGAGCAGCTGCGGGCCGCGGGCTGGACCGGCGGGATCACGGTGATCGGCGACGAGCCGCACCCGCCGTACAACCGGCCCCCGCTGTCGAAGGAGGTCCTCGCGGGCAAGGCGGCCTTCGACTCCCTGGCCTTCACGCCGAAGGCCTCCGTGAAGGATGTGGAGTGGCGGCTCGGCACGAGAATCGTCTCCGCCCGGCTCGCCGAGCGCACCGTCGCGCTCGAGGACGGCTCCTCGATCCCCTACGAGGGTCTGGTCGTCGCCACCGGCATGCGGCCCCGCCGGCTGCGCTGTCCCGGGCCCCTCGCCGGCCGCCACACGGTCCGCACCATCGATGACGCCCAGGTGCTGCGGGAGGGGCTGACCAGGCCCGGCGCACGGGTCGTCGTGGTCGGCGCCGGGTTCATCGGCTGCGAGGTGGCCGCCACGGCGGTCGGGCTCGGCGCGGCCGAGGTGACCGTGATCGATCCGCTGCCACTGCCCATGGCCGGGCCGCTCGGGGAGCTGCTCGCCCGGGAGCTGCGCACGCGCCACGAGGCACGCGGGGTCCGCTTTGTGCTCGGCGCGAGCGTGGCCGGGTTCGAGGGCGGCGACCGCGTCACCGGTGTCGTGCTCACCGACGGGACCGTGCTGCCCGCCGACGTGGTGGTGGAGTCCGTCGGATCGGTCGCCAACACCGAGTGGCTGGACGGCAACGGGCTCGACCTGGGCGACGGTGTGCTCACCGACGGGCACCTGCGGGCCGGCGGCCGGCCCGACGTCGTCGCGGTCGGCGACATCGCCCGTTTCCCCAACGCCCGCTACGACGGCGTGCCGCGACGCGTCGAGCACTGGTCCGTGCCGGCCGACTCGGCCAAGCACGCGGCGAAGGTGCTGGTGGGCGGTGACGCCGGCCTGCCGCCCTTCGCACCTCTGCCCACCTTCTGGAGCGACCAGCACGACTTCCGGTTGCAGTCCTTCGGTGCGCCGGGCCTGGGCCTCGGCGACGTCCGGGTCCTGGACGGTGACCTCGCGGGGGATGTCCTGGTCGGCTACCACCGCGACGGGCTGCTCGTCGGTGTCGTGGCCCTCGGGGGACCCTCCGCGGTGCGGGCCGCCGCCCGGTACCGCGCCGATCTGCTGAAGCAGCCCGCCCTCACCACGCAAGGAGCTCTCTCGTGACCGGACTTCGTGGATACTTCCACCCCAAGACGGCGACGGGCGCGTCGTCGCTCATCCCCTCCCCGCCCTGGCGGTACTCCGGTGACCTGCTCACCGTCGAGTACCGGACGGACCCCGCGCGTGTGCGTGAACTGCTGCCCGAACCACTGGAGTTGGCGGACGACGATCCGGGGGCCGTCGCCCTGATCTGGGCCGACTGGCAGTCGTGCTCGGCAGCGGGGGAGGAACTGCTGGATCCCGTGCGGGCGCAGTACAAGGAGGCCTTCGCGGTGGTCCGGTGCCGGTTCCGGGGGCTGACGTACTCGCGGTGCGTCTACATCTGGGTGGACAAGGACTTCGCGATCGCGCGGGGTCTGCACCAGGGGTATCCGAAGAAGCTCGGCTCCATTCACCAGACGCGGCCGCATCCCTACGGGCCCGCTCCCCGGATCGAGGCGGGGGCGCGGTTCGGGGCGACCCTGGCGGCTGCGGACCGGCGTCTGGCGCAGGCCGTGGTGACGCTGCGAGAGCCGTCCGAGGGCGGTGGGTTCGTCAACGCGCATCCCATGGCGCATCACCGGTGGCTGCCGTCGGTCGAGAAGGGCAAGGGGCTGGCACTCGATGAGCTGGTCGAGTCCGGGGCCGCGTCCTTCGAAGGTGGCCAACCCTGGGTGGGGGACGCCGAGTTGGAGTTGTTCGAGGCGCCTACCGAGGAATTGGCACGGCTGGAGATCCGGGAGCCGATCGCTGCGTACTACCGGCAGGTCGGGGTGGTCTGGGACGGGGGGCGGCTGCTGGAGAGTGGCACGTCTGGGGTGGTTGCCGAGTGACGTGTGTGGGCGGGTGCGGGCCTCGTCGTGGTTGATCGCGTAGTTCCCCGCGCCCCTAGGGACGTGCAATGCCCCTCGTCGAATGGAACTCTTCTCATGTCTGACGACATCAACGTTGCCGGTGTCTCCGTTGACACCCGGCACTGGATCGGCGGCCGGCGCGTTGCCTCCGCCCGTACTTTCACCGATCACTCGCCCATCGACGGCAGCGCGCTCGGCGAGATCGCCCGGGGCGGGCCCGCCGAGGCCGAAGCCGCTGTGGCAGCCGCGCGGGACGCGTTCCCCGGCTGGGCCGCCACCCCCCGCGCCGAACGCGCCCGCATCCTGCACGCCGTCGCCGACGGTGTCGAGAAGCGGATCGAGGAGCTGGCGATCGTCGAGACCACGGACAACGGCGCCCTGCTCCGTTCCCACCGGCGGGGCGTCATGCCCCGGGTCGCCCACAACTTCCGGTTCTTCGCGGACTGGCTGCTCGGGCTCGGCCACGAGGACTTCGACACCCGCGGCCACACCAACCACGTCAGCTGGGACCCGGCCGGGCCCTGTGTGCTGATCACCCCGTGGAACGCGCCACTGATGCTGGCCACCTGGAAGGTCGCCCCCGCCCTCGCCGCCGGTGACACCGTCGTCCTCAAGCCCGCGGAATGGTCACCGCTGACCGCCTCCCTGCTGGCCGACATCGCCGCCGAGGCCGGACTGCCCGCCGGTGTCCTCAACGTCGTCCAGGGCTACGGCTCCGAGATCGGCGACGCGCTCACCTCCCACCCCGACGTGCGCCGCATCAGCTTCACCGGATCCGTGCCGACGGCCCGGCGCATCGCGGGGTCGGCCGCCGCGAACCTCACGCCCCTGAGCCTTGAACTGGGCGGGAAATCACCTCTGTTGGTGTTCGCCGACGCCGACCTCGACCTGGCGGTCGACCTCGCCGTGGAGCAGTACGACAACGCCGGGCAGGTCTGCCTGGCCGCCACCCGGCTGCTCGTCGAGGAACCGGTCGCCGAGGAGTTCACCCGCCGGTTCGTCGAGAAGGCCACGGCGCTGCGGCAGGGCGACCCGCGTGACGAGAGCACCGACATCGGGCCCAACATCCACCCCCTCCAGCTGGAGAAGATCGACGGCTTCGTGCAACGGGCCCTCGCGGCGGGGGCGCGAGCGGTCATCGGCGGGCATCGCGAGGAAGGGCAGTACTACGCGCCGACCCTGCTCACCGGCGTCGCCCAGGACGCGGAGATCGTGCAGGAGGAGGTCTTCGGGCCGGTCCTGACCCTCCAGACCTTCGCCGACGAGGACGAGGCCGTACGGCTCGCCAACGACACCCGCTTCGGGCTGGCCGCCACCGTCGCGACCGGTGACCGTGAGCGGGCCGAACGGGTCACCGCCCGGCTCGTCGCCGGCACCGTCTGGGTCAACTGCTTCTTCGTACGCGACCTCCAGGCACCCTTCGGCGGCTCCCGGCAGTCCGGGGTGGGACGCGAGGGCGGGACCTGGAGCTTCGACTTCTACTGCGACCTGAAGAACACCGTCACCGCCCCGAAAGGTTGGAACCAGGACCATGGGTGAGATCGTCGGGGCCGGGCTGCTCGCCCACGTGCCCACCATCGTGCTGCCCGAGGCAGACCGGCTGGAGCTCAACGAGGGCAAGGAGATCACCCTCGTCACCGGGCTGCGGGAGCTGCGCCGGGACGTCTTCGAGCGGGATGCCGCCGACGATTACGACACCGTCGTCGTCCTCGACTCGCACTGGGCGACCACCGTCGAATTCGTCGTGACCGCGCAAGCGCGCCGCGCCGGGCTGTTCACCTCCGAGGAACTGCCGCGCGGCATGTGCAGGATGCCCTACGACTTCCCCGGCGATCCCGAACTCGCCCACAACGTGGCTGCGTTCGCCGACAAGCGCGGCACCTGGATCACTCCGATCGACGACGCGTACCTGCCGATCTACTACGCCACCCTCAACCTCTGGAAGTACTTGGGGGAAGGCCTGCCCGACAAGCGGTGGGTCACCATCGGCGTCTGCCAGACCGGCGACATGGAGGATCATCTGCGGCTCGGGCGGGCCCTCGCCGACGGGATCGCCGCGACCCCCGGGCGACGCGTCCTGGTCATCGCCTCCGGCGCCCTCTCGCACACCTTCTGGCCCCTGCGCGAACTGCGCGACCACGAGGCGAGCGACCCGGTGCACATCCGCACCCCCGAGGCCCGTGCAGCGGACCGCGAGCGCATCGCCTGGTTCAAGGAGGGCCGCCACGACAAGGTCCTCGACACGATGGACGAGTTCTGGAAGTTCAAGCCCGAGGCGAAGTTCTTCCACTACCTGATGATGGCCGGTGCCCTGGGCGAGCGGCGCTGCGTCGCCCGGGCCCGTCAGTACGGCGACTACGAGAACTCCGTCGGCACCGGCCAGGCCCACCTCTGGTTCGACCGCCCCGCGGGCGGCTGGACCGCAGACCACCCCACCGCGCAGGAGTCCGCCCATGCCTGAGTACCGCCGCATCCTCCTCGACGGCGCCGCCGTCCAGGTCACCGCCGACGGTGACGAACTCGTCGCCGGGGACGGCCGCCGGGTGAAGGCCGACGACGCGCGGCACCTGCCGCCCGTCGTGCCGTCCAAAGTCATCGCCGTGCACCTCAACCACCGCAGCCGGGTGGACGAGTTCGGCATCGGGCTGCCCGGCACCCCCACCTACTTCCACAAGCCGACCTCCGCCCTCAACTCCCACCGGGGCGCCGTCGTCCGCCCCGAGGGCTGCAAGTGGCTCAACTACGAGGGCGAGGTCGCCATCGTCATCGGCAGGACCGCGCGGAACATCGCGCCGGCCGAGGCGGGGGAGTACATCGCCGGGTACACCGTCGCCAACGACTACGGCCTGCACGACTTCCGCGACACCGACGCCGGGTCGATGCTCCGGGTGAAGGGCTCCGACACCCTCTGCCCGCTCGGCCCCGGCCTGGTCACCGACTGGGACTTCCACGGCAAGCGGCTGCGGACGTACGTCAACGGGGAGGTGGTGCAGGACGGCTCGACCGACGAGATGACCTGGGACATGCACTACCTCGTCGCCGACATCGCCCGCACCATCACCCTGTACCCCGGGGACGTCCTGCTGTCCGGCACCCCCGCCCACTCGCGTCCCGTCCAGCCGGGCGACGTGGTGGAGGTGGAGGTGGAGGGACTCGGACGGCTCACCAACCACATCGTCACCGGGCCGACCGCCATCCGCACGGACGTGGGCGCCCAGCCCACGGAATCGGAGGAGGTCCTCTCGACCGCCCTAGGCGGCGACTGGGAGTTCCGTGGCATCCGGCCGCCGCGCCGCTGACGCGGAGCCCGGCAGCGGTGGTGCGGGCGTGCTCCCCGGGCCTCCGGCCGCCGGCGCGGCATGCGACGGCCGGTCCGCCGGCGCGGAGTCGGGAAGCGGCGGTGCCGGCGTGCTCCCCGGCCGGCCCGTCGTCGCGCGGGACCGCCCCGGTAGGGTCACGGGCATGACCGAGCCCGCCGGGCGCCGCCCCCGCAAGCGCGTGAACTACGGCACGGGCCGTGAGGCCCTGCTGGAGGCCGCCGTGCGGGTCGTGGCCCGGGGCGGGCTGCGCCGGCTCACCTACCGGGCCGTCGCGGAGGAGGCCGGCGTCACCCACGGCCTGGTCGTGCACCACTTCGGCTCCCGGGACGCCCTGATCGAGGAGGCCGTGGCCCACGCCATCCGCTCCTCGCTGAACAGCAGCGCCCTCGAACCGGGCACCGGAAGGGCCGCCGACTTCTCGGTGGGGCTGACGGACATGGTGGAAGCCGGGCCGGACCTCCAGGCGTTCCAGTACGAACTGCTCCTGGAAGCCCGGCGGCGCCCCGAGCTCCTGGCCCACCTGCGTTCGCTGTACGACGAGTACTTCGACGCGACCCGGCGCGAGCTCACCCAGATGCTGCCCGGCCCGGTCGGCGAGGGCCTGTCCCGGATGGTGTTCGCCACCCTGGAGGGACTCGTCCTGCACCAGCTGGTCTTCGGAGAGCGCGAGGTCATCGACGAGGCCCTGGACGAGCTGCGCTCGGTGCTGCGGCTGCTCGCCGAGCGGCCCGGCGACGAAGCCTGACCCGCTTTCGGCCCCTGCCGTCCCGCGCCGCCGCAATCCCTCGTCCCTCACCCCTTGCCAAACGGATAGTTCCGCCCCACGATGAGGCAACTCGTTTGGCCTGAAATGATCCTTCCTCCCCTCTGGCAGGTGATCCGAGTGGACAGTCAGACGGTCTCCCGGCACACGGCGGAACCGGACACGCCCACCGCAGGCACGCTCAAGCCCAACGCCCTCGGCGTCCTGGGCATCCTCTTCTTCGTCCTGTCCGCCCAGGCCCCGCTGACCGGCATCGCCGGCGCGGCCCCCATCGCCGTGGCCCTCGGCAACGGCCCCGGGGTACCCGCCGCCTATCTGGTGGCGGGCCTGGTGATCCTGCTGTTCTCGGTGGGGTTCGTCGCCATGGGCCGCCACGTGGTGGACGCGGGCGCCTCCTACACGTACATCGGCAAGGGCCTCGGCCGCACCACCGGCACCGGCAGCGCGGGCCTCGCCCTCTTCGCCTACTGCACCATCCAGGCCGCGATGTACGGCCTCTACGGCGCCATCGTCAGCGGCCTCGTCGCGAGCCACACGGGCCTCGACCTGCCGTGGTGGGTCTGGACGCTGGCCACCATGGCCGTCGTCCAGGGGCTCGGTGCGGCCGGCGTCGAGATGGGCGCCAAGGTCCTCGCCGTGTTCGTCCTCGCGGAGTTCAGCATCCTGTCCGTCTTCGCCCTGGTCACCCTCTTCAAGGGCGGCGGACCCGAGGGGCTCGGCCTCGCCGGCAGCTTCTCCCCGTCCGCCGCCCTGGACGGCGCACCGGGCGTGGCCGTGATGTTCGCCGTGGCCTCCATGTTCGGCTTCGAGGCCACCGCCATCTACGGCGAGGAGGCACGCGAGCCCAGGAAGACGGTGCCGCGGGCCACCTACCTCGCGGTCGCCGTCGTCACGGGCTTCTTCGCCCTGGTCTCCTGGATGCTGATCTCCTCCTACGGCGCCTCGAAGGCCACCGCGGCCGCGGGCAGGGCCCTGGAGAGCGGGGACGGCGCCGGGTTCGTCTTCGCGCCCATCGCGGCGGACTTCGGCGGCTGGGTCGGCGACGTCCTGCCGGTCCTGCTCGCCACGTCCCTCTTCGCCGGCATCCTCACCTTCCACAACTCGGCCAACCGCTACCTGTTCTCCCTCGGCCGCGACCGGCTGCTGCCGCTCCGGATGTGCCGGCTCAACCGGCGTCACGCGCCCTGGACCGCCGGCTGCGTCCAGACGGCCCTGGCCGTCCTGCTGGTGGTGCCCTTCGCGCTGGCCGGCAAGGACCCGGTGCTGACCCTGTTCTCCTGGTTCAGCGGCGTCGCCGTCCTGGCGATGATGCTGCTGTACCTGCTGACCTCGGTGTCCGTCGTCGTCTTCTTCCGCCGCTCCCGCCTCGACACCCGCCCCTGGAACACGCTGATCGCACCCTCCCTGGGCGCGCTCGGCATCGCGGGAGCGATCTGGCTCATCCTGGCCAACTTCACCACCCTCATCGGCGGCGAACGCACCGCCGCCCTGTGGCTCACGCTGTCCGTCCCGGTCGTCATGGGACTCGGATCGGTCGCTGCACGGGTGCGGGGGAGGGCTGTCGCGGCTGCCGACGGCTGACCGCGAGCACGGCAGTCCGCAGGCACGGCCGTCCGCGCACAGTCCCGCCCATATCGTTTGAGATCAAAGGAGGATTCCTCATGCCGGCCGTCCCCCACGACGAGTGGCTGCGCCGCGCCAAGGCGTTCCAGCTCTCCGGTGGCCATCACATCGACGGCGCCGAAGAGGCTGGGGGAGGGGCGACGTTCCCGGTCGTCTCCCCGCGCGACGGCCGGGTCCTCGCCGAGGTCGCGGACGGCGGAGCCGCCGAGGTGGACGCGGCCGTCGCCGCCGCCCGGCGGGCCTTCGACGCGGGCCCCTGGCCGCGCCTGGCACCCGCCGAGCGCGGCCGGGCCCTGCTCCGCCTCGCCGACCTGCTTCAGGAACGACGCGAGGAGCTCGCCCTCACGATCAGCCTGGAGATGGGCAAACCGATCGCGGACGCCTGCGGCATCGAACTGCGCGCCGCCATCACCACGTTCCGCTGGTACGGCCAGCTCGCGGACAAGCTGACCGACGAGTCCCCGCACACCGCCCCGGACGCCCTCGCCCTGGTCACCAGGGAACCCGCCGGGGTGGTGGGGGCGGTGGTCCCCTGGAACTTCCCGCTGACCCTGGCCGGCTGGAAGGTGGCCCCGGCCCTGGCGGCCGGCTGCACGGTCGTCCTCAAGCCCTCGGAGTACTCCCCGCTCTCCGCCCTGCTCCTCGGGCGTCTGGCCACCGAGGCCGGCCTCCCGCCCGGCGTCCTCAACGTCGTCACCGGCGACGGCCCGGCAGCGGGCCGCGCCCTCGGCCTCCACCCGGACGTCGACGTCCTGGCGTTCACCGGCTCCACCGCCGTCGGCCGCCACTTCCTGCGCTACGCCGCCGACTCCAACCTCAAGCGCGTCTGGCTGGAACTGGGCGGCAAGTCACCCAACATCGTCCTCCCCGACGCCCCCGACCTGGAGAAGGCCGCCGCCACCGCCGCCTGGGGCATCTTCTTCAACCAGGGCGAGATGTGCACCGCACCCTCCCGGCTCCTCGTGCACTCCTCGATCGCCGAGCGGGTCACCGAGGCCGTGGTCCGGCGGGCCCGTGAACTGAGGGTGGGCGACCCGCTCGACCCGGAGACGGAGATGGGCGCCCTCGTCGGCCGGGCGCACCTGGACCGCGTGCGCGACCACATCCGCCACGGCCTCGACGAGGGCGCCCGCCTGCGCACGGGCGGCGACCGCGTCCTCGCCGAGACGGGCGGGACCTATCTCGAACCCACCGTCTTCGACCGCGTGGACCCGGGCTCACGACTGGCCCGGGAGGAGATCTTCGGCCCCGTCCTGTCCGTGCTCGCCTTCGACGACCTCGACGAGGCGGTCCGCCTGGCCAACGCCACCGAGTACGGCCTCGCGGCCGGTCTGTGGACCTCCGACCTGTCCACCGCCCACCAGGTGTCGCGCGCCCTGAAGGCCGGAACGGTCTGGGTCAACTGCTACGAGGAGGGCGATCTCACCGTGCCCTTCGGGGGCATGAAGCAGTCGGGCAACGGCCGCGACAAGTCCGTCCACGCTATGGAGAAGTACACCGAGCTCAAGACCACCTGGATCCAGCTGTGACCCGCCCGCTGATCGCGATCCCCGCGCGCTTCTCCGCCACCACTTCGGCCCTCCGGTACGCCGCCGAGGTCAACGCCCGCGCCCTGATCGAGGCCGTGTGGCGGGCGGGTGGCGAACCGGCGGGCATCCATCCGGCGGACTCGGGCACCGCCGACCGGCTGGCCCGCTTCGACGGCGTCCTGCTCCCCGGCGGCGGCGACCTCGCCCCCCACCGCTACGGCGCCACCGACACCCACGACACCGTCTACGACGTCGACACCCTCCAGGACACCTTCGACCTGGACGTCGCCCGCCACGCCCTGGAGTCGGGCCTGCCCCTGCTCGCCGTCTGCCGCGGCCTCCAGGTCGTCAACGTCGCCCTCGGCGGCACCCTGGAGCAGGACATGGGCGGCCCCGAGCACGAGCACCGCCACCTCGTGCACCCCGTCACCCTGGAGCCCGGCTCGCTCGTCGCCCGGGCCGCGGGCACCGAGAAGACCGACGCGTCCTGCTACCACCACCAGCGCGTCGACCGCCCGGGCGCGGGCCTGCGCGTCACGGCCCGGGCGGCCGACGGCACCGTCGAGGCCCTGGAACTCCCCGGCGCCCACGGCTGGTTCACGGCCGTCCAGTGGCACCCGGAGGACACCGCACGCGAGGATCCCGCCCAGCAGGGCCTGTTCGACGCGCTCGTGCGGGCCGCGGCCCGGTGAGGCCGCGGCGGTTCTCAGGCCCGGGGCCGCCGGCCGCTGCGCCGCGGGGCGGGTTCGGCGCCGCCCAGCAGGGACTGCCGTCGCTCCTCGCCGTGCTCCTCCACCTGGAGCACCACACTGCGCAGCCCCTCGGCGAGGCTGCGGCACTCGGCGTCGCTGAGCCCGGCGGTGACGAAGGCCTCCTCCTCGTTGAAGGCCGGGAACACCCGCGCCATGAACTCCTCGCCCTCGGCGGTGAGGCTCAGCAGCACCAGGCGCCCGTCGCTCGGATGGCCGTCCCGCCGCAGCAGGCCCCGGGACTCCAGCGTGCGCACCACACCCGTGAGCGTGCCCTTGGAGATCCCCGCCTCCTCGGCCACGTGCCGGGTCTCCGACTCGCCCCACACCCAGACCACCCACAGCACCACGAAAGCCGTCCAGGTCAGATCCGAACCGCGCAGCACCGAGTTCTCCAGGTGCTGCCGCACGGCGGACGCGGCCCGGTAGATGTTCGCCACCGCCGCCATCTGCTCCCGGCGGATCGCGATGCCGCCCAGCTTCGCCGCGGCGAGATTCTCGGCTTCGGTGATGGATCGGTGCCCCGGCACGAGCGGCTCCTTCGTCTGGTCGCGACCGCCTCGGTGCGGTCGCGACGCGTCACACACGGGCGGCTCAACCCCGTCGCCCGGTCGTTCGGACTCAAATTGTACGAAGCCGAAAGGAAGAACCCCTCATGCCCAGCCCTCCCCGCATGCTCCTCGTCCTCAGCGAGAACTGGACCCTCACCGGCGGCCGGGCCGATCTGCCCCTCGCCGTGCGCTGGGCCCGCGAGGCCGAGGACGCCGGTTTCGACGCGGTCATGGTCAGCGAGCACATCGTCCTGGGCCCCGACGCGGCGGCGGCCGGCATCATGGGCAACCCCCGCGACTACGCCCTGCCGGGCAACCAGGACCCGTACACCCCCTGGCCGAACTCCCTGCTGCTGCTCGCCGCCATCGCCTCCGTCACCTCCCGGTTGCGCCTGGCCGCCGCGGCCGTCCTCGCCCCGCTGCGTCACCCCCTGCTGCTCGCCCGTGAACTCGGCACCCTGGACCTGATCAGCGAGGGCCGTCTGGTCGTCCAGCCCACGGTGAGCTGGAGCAAGGACGAATACGAGGCCCTCGGTGTGCCGTTCGCCCGTCGCGGGCGGCTCCTCGACGAGCACCTGGACATCTGGGCGAAGGCCTGGGGCCCGTCCCCGCTCTCCCACGACGGACCTCACTACCCCTTCCGGGACGTCTACTTCGAGCCCAAGGCCCACCGCTCCGACGGGCCCCGGCTGTGGTTCGGCGGACAGCGCCTGCACGGCCCGGTCCTGCGCCGCCTCGTCGAGTACGGCCACGGCTTCCACCCGCTCGGCCGGCCCACACCCGAGGACCTGCAAGGGCTCAAGGAGGCGATGTCGACGGCCGGGCGGGACATCGCGGAGCTGGAGATGATCGGCGGAACCCAGGCCGTGTTCCCCGACGACCGCTCACCGGCGGACCTCGGCGCGGCGCTCTCCGTGATCCCGGAGCAGGTGGAACAGGGCTTCACGACCTTCTGCGTCAAGCCGAACCAGTTCATCGACGACCCCGAAGGCATGGGGGAGTTCTGCCGCGAGGTCATGCGGCGCGTCGAGGCGCTGACGTCCTGAGCGCCCCGGCCCGGATCACCGCTCGACGAACCGCGCCAGGTGATCCGGGCCGGGCCGCAGCAGCCCGTCCCGCACGGCGAGCGCCGTGGCCTCGGCCCGCGAGGCGCAGCCGGTCTTGCGCAGCAGGTGCTCGACATGGCTGTGCACGGTCCGCGGAGACAGGAACAGCGCCTGGGCGATCGCCTGGTTGGTCTGCCCGGTGGCGGCGCGGGTGAGCACCTCCAGCTCCCGGGGGCTCAGCCCGTACGGCAGTTCCGTGGGCGTCTCGTGCACCAGCACCGCGTCCGCGGCCAGGCCGGGTACCGCCGGATGCCGGTGCAGCACGACCCGCCGCCAGCCTCCGCCGGCCGGCCACAGCAGTCGCAGCCGCTGCCCGCGCGTGCCGGCGAAGGCGTTCAGCAGCGCACCGAAGCCGTCTGCCTCCCGCAGGACCCGGGGCCGGTCGCGGCCGGGCAGGTCGATGACGCGGCCGTCACCGGTGACCAGGCTCGCCGCGTCCTCTCCCGCCAGGCCGTGCAGGTCACCGGCGTGGGCCAGCGGGTCGGCGAAGGCGGCAAGGGCGGGGATCACGCAGGCGAGCAGCCGCCGCGCGTCGGTGTCGTAGGCGTCCGGGCTTTCCGTGGACAGGTGCACCAGGCCCACCAGCCGGCCCCGCTGCCGCAGTGCCCCCGTGACACCGTCCCGGAAACCGGCCGGGCGGACCCGCTCGGCGTAGAACCAGCCGTGCCGGAAGCGGGGCCCGGTGTCCTCGGTGTCCTCCGCGTCCTCCGAGATGGACGGCGGCAGCTCCCGCCGTACGACGTTGCGGTACCACGGCGTCGCGACGAACTCCCCGGCGAGGGCCTGCGAGGCCTCGGGGGTGTAGCCGATGCCGGCGATCTGCACGTGGGCGCCGGTCAGCGGGTCGATGGTGAGCAGGGTCGCCGCGTCCAGGGGCAGCGCACGGGCGAGTTCGCGCAGGGCCTGCGCCGAGGCCGAGGTCGTGTCGCGCTCGCGGGTGAGCATGCCGATGCGGGCGGCTGCCGCGATCTGGTGGTGGCTGGTCATGACGAGCCTCCGGTCGGCTCGGACTGCAATGTCGTTTGGGGCCTAACGATAGGGCTCCCGTTCGGGGCCCGGCAAGGTGCGAGGAGAAGTCCGGCCGTGCCGCGGTGGGTATTTGTACGGATGGTGCGGCGGGCCCGGCGGGACTTTCCTGTTCGGCACAGCCGGACGCCCCAGTCGGGCCCGCCCCTCGGAGAGCCCCGCCATGACCCCACCCCCGTACACCGCCTCGCGCAGACACTTCCTCGCCCTGTCCGCCGCCACCGCCCTCGCCGCCGCCGGATGCTCGGCCCCGGAGAACACGGCCGCCTCGGCCAAGCCCTCGGCCTCCGGCGGCACCCGCCTGACGCAGATCGGCCTCGACTACCCCTTCACCCAGCTCCCGCTCTACTCCACGCTGGTGAAGCTCTCCACCGCACAGGCGAAGCGGCACGGCATCTCACTGCTGACGACGAGCGACAACGCCAGTGCCGACACCCAGGCCACCAACCTCAACACCTGGGTCGCCCGCAAGGTCCCGGCGGTCGTGTCCTTCCCCATGGTGTTCGAGGCCGCCGAACCCATCGCCAAGGCGGCCCTCGACGCCGGACTGATCTGGGTGACCTACGGCGGCTCCCTGCAGCACCAGAGCGCCGACATCAAGTTCAGTTTCCGCGAGGGCGGCACCCTGCTCGGCGCGGCGGCGGCGAAGTGGGCCCAGGAGCACCTCGGCGGCAAGGGCAAGATCGCCTTCCTCACGGACGACACCATCGAACTGGGCCGCGAACGCACCAAAGGCATGATCGACGCCTTCACCGAGGCGGCGCCCGGTGTCGACGTGGTGGCGCGGGAGCAGTCCATCGACCCGGACACGGGCCTGTCGAAGACGAAGGCGATCCTCGCCAAGCACCCCGACCTCAACCTCGTTCTCGGCGTCACCGACGCCGCCGCGTACGGCGGATTCAAGGCCCTGCAGCAGGCGGGCCGGGACAAGGACGACGCGAAGACCTTCGTCGGCGGCCAGGACGGCTCCGCCCCCTCCCTCCTCGCCGTCAAGCAGGGGACGTTCTACCGGGCCTCCGCCGCCCTCGCCCCCAAGGACATCGCCGCGGCCATCGTCGACGTGCCGCGCGCGGTCGCCGCCGGGAAGGCGAACCCGAGCGCCCAGGTGCCCATCACACTCGTCCAGCGCGCCGACACCGCCCGGATCGACGCCCTGCTCGCCCAGAACGCCTAGGGCCGGTGCCATGACGACGACGAACCTCCGCATCAGCGGCCTGACGAAGTCCTTCGGCGGCGTCCGGGCCCTCGACGGCGTGGACCTCACCGTCCCCGCCGGCCAGGTGCACGCCCTGCTCGGACACAACGGCGCCGGCAAGTCCACCCTCATCAAGTGCCTGGGCGGCGCCTACCCGCCCGACGCCGGCACCATCGAGGTCTGCGGGACGCCGTACACCCGGCTCACCCCGCGCGAGTCCATCGCGTCCGGCGTGGCGATCATCTTCCAGACGCTCAGCGTGGTCGACGCTCTCACCGTGGCGGAGAACATCTTCCTCGGACAGGAATGGACCCGGCACGGCCGCATCGACCGGCGCGCCCAGGAGGAGCTCGCCGCCGGGCTGCTCCAGCGCGTGGCCGCGAAGTGCTCCCCACGCGACCGCGTGGGGGATCTGCCCATGGGGCAGCGCCAGTTGGTGGAGATCGCCAAGGCCCTCAGTCGCAGCGCCGCCGTCCTCGTCCTCGACGAACCGACGGCCGCCCTGTCCGGCGCGGAGACCGATGCCCTCGCGGAACGCGTCGAGGACCTGCGCGCCCAGGGGCTCGCCGTCGTCTACGTCACCCACCTCCTGGGAGAGGTGGAACGGCTCGCCGACGCGGTGACCGTGCTGCGGGACGGACGGGTGGCCCACCACGCCACGGTGGCGGGGCGGACGCGGCGCGAGCTGGTGGAGGCCATCACGGGCCCACCGGCGAAGCACGTGGGACCCCGGCCGGAGACCGGCCAGGGGGAAGGCGGCCTCGGCCCCACGCAGGCGACCGACGCACATCACAGCGCGCCCGCGCCGGTCCGCCGGGTGCCCCGGGCCGCGTGCACACCGGGCCGGGAGGAGACCGGGGCCGCGCCCTCACCCGCTCGGGAGGCGACCCGGGCAGCGCGCACACCGGCCCCGCCCCGGCTGGTGATCGAAGCCCTGCGGGGACCCGGCTTCGGCCCCGTCGACCTCACCGTGGCCGCAGGGGAACGCGTCGGCCTGTTCGGGCTCATCGGCTCCGGCCGCACTCGCATCCTGGAGACCCTCTACGGCAGGCGCCGCGCCACCGCCGGTACGACACGGGTCGGCGACCGTACCGTCAGCCCGGCCCGTCCGGCCGACGCGCTCGCAGCCGGGATCGCGCTCGTCCCCGCGGACCGGCGGGCCCAGGGCCTGTTCCCGACGATGACCGCGCAGGACAACGCGCTGCTGCCCTCCGTGCAGTCCCTGTCCCGCTTCGGCGTGCGGGCGCTGCGCTCCGAGCGGCGGGTGTTCGGCGCCCTGGCCGACGCGGTCGGGCTGCGCCCGGCCAGGCCGGGGCTGCCGGCGGGCTCGTTCTCCGGCGGCAACCAGCAAAAGCTCGTCCTCGGCCGGTGGATCAACGAGGCCCGGCACGTGGACGTGCTGCTGCTGGACGAGCCGACGCAGGGCGTCGACGTGGGCGCCCGGCAGGAGATCTACCGGGTGGTGTCCGCCCTCGCCGGGGAACGCGGCACCGCCGTGCTGTTCGCCTCCAGCGACCCCGAGGAGATCGTGGCGCTCGCCGACCGCTGCCTGATCGTCGCGCAGGGGCGGATCGCCGGCGAACTCTCCGGTGCCGAACTCACCGAACAGGCCCTGCTGTCGGCCGTTCACGACCCCCTGACCGCAGAAGGAGCAGCATGACCACCGCCGACCAGGCCCTCCCACGGCCCCGCCTGATCACCACGAGCGGGCTCGCCGCCGTGCGCCGCAACCCGCTCCTCGTCGTGCTCGTCGCGATGGTGCTGGTCTTCCAGCTGACCACGGGCACCTTCCTGGACCCGGCCAACCTGAGCGGCATCGCCACCGACGCCGCGACCCTCGCCATCGTCGCCGTCCCGCTGGCCCTGCTCGTCATCAGCGGCTACCTCGACCTGTCGGTCGGCTCCACGCTCGCCCTCGGCGGGCTGGTGGGGGGCTGGCTGGCGGGGCAGCACCACCAGTCGCCGGCCGTCGCCCTGCTCGGGGCGCTCGCCGCGGGGGCGCTGGTCGGGGCCGTCAACGGCGTGCTCTGCTGCTGGTTCGGGCTGTCCGCGTTCATCGTCACCCTGGGCATGCTGACCGCCGTACGGGGCCTGGCGCAGCAGCTGTTCCCGCTGCCGCTGAGCGGCTTCGGCTCCGGGTTCGCCTGGATCGGCGGGGCCCGCCTCGCCGGGATCGCCGCCCCGGTCGTCATCGCGGCGCTGGTGCTGGCCGCGGGCGCCCTGTTCCTCGCGCTCACCCCGGCCGGGCGGCACGTCTTCGCCATCGGCGTCAACCGGGAGGCTGCCCACCTCTCCGGGATCCACATCCGCCGCACCCCGTTCGCGCTGTTCGTCGCCACCGGCACGGCCGCCGCCCTGGCCGGGGCCATCAAGGCATCGGTGCTGGACAGCGCGGTGGCGGGCACCTCGGGCGCCGGGTTCGAACTGACCGTGCTCACCGCGGTGCTGCTCGGCGGCGTCGCCCTCACCGGCGGCTCCGGCTCGATCCTCGGCGTCCTGCTCGGCGTGCTTTTCCTCGGCGGCCTGCAGAACGGCCTGACCCTGCTGAACGTGCCGACGTTCTGGCAGCAGATGGCCCAGGGCACCGCGCTGGTGGCCGGCGCGGCCCTGGCGTACTTCGCACCCCGCACCGGCCGCTGATCCACCTTCCCCCTGAAATGAGGTCATCCGTGAGCGACACCGCGTCCGTGGACGCCACCGCCCCCACCCTCGTCCTGACCGGCGGGCAGGTCCTCACCGTCGACGCCGGGTTCACCGTCGCCGAGGGCGTGGCCGTGCGCGGCCGGGACATCCTGGCCGTCGGCAGCGACGCGGAGATGCGTGCCCTGGCCGGGCCCGGCACCCGGGTCGTCGAACTGGGCGGCAGGACCGTGCTGCCCGGCATCAACGACTCGCATCTGCACGGCGCCGCCTACGGCATGACGAAACCGCCGTTCGCCCTCGACGTCGGCCACCCGGCGGTCGCGTCCCTCGCCGACATCGCCGCGTCGGTCGGCCGGGCGGCACGGGAGACACCGGCAGGCGAGTGGATCATCGGCCTGGGCTGGGACCCCGGCTACCTCACCGAGTGCCTCGCCGATCCGGGCCGCTTCCCCCACCGGCGGGACCTCGACGCGGTGGCGCCCGAGCACCCGGTCTGCCTGACCGACTTCTCCTCGCACATGGTGTGGGTCAACTCCGCAGCCCTGCGCCGCTGCGGCATCGACGCCCGCACCCCGGCCCCGCCCGGCGGTGTGATCGACCACGACCCCGACGGCCGGCCGACCGGCATCCTGCGCGAAGCCGCCGGACGGCTCGTCCAGGCCGAACTCCCCGCACCGACCCGCGCCCAGCGCCGCCGGGCCATCCAGGGCGTGATCAGCGAACTGCACTCCCGCGGCATCACCAGCTACACCGAGCCCGGCCTCGGCCCCGGTGGCGCCGGCTCCCTCTTCGGCGGCCTGAGCACCGACAACTGGAACGCCTACGCCGACCTCGCCGCGAGCGGCGAACTCCAGGCCCGCGTCAGCGTTCTGCTCCTGCCCGCGCCCATGGGCGGCTCCGCCGCGGACGTCCGCGCGGGGCTGGCCGAACTGCGCCGCCCCCAGTCCGCCGACCCCCGGATGCTGCGGGCCATCGGCGTCAAGATCTTCGCCGACGGTGTCCCGCCCAACCGCACGGCGTTGATGAGCGAGCCGTATCCGGACGGCGGTCACGGCGCCCTGTGCGTGCACGGCGACACGCCCGCGCTCCAGGTCCACGAACTGAGCGAGATGATCAGGCTGGGCCACGAGGCCGGCTTCCAGCTCGGCGTGCACGTCACCGGCGACCGGGCCATCGACCTCGTGGTGGACGCCTTCCTCGCCGCGAACACGGCCGCGCCCCGCCCCGACGCCCGCCACTACGTCATCCACGGCGACTTCATCAGCCCGGGCAGCCTGGCCAAGCTCGCCGCGCACGGCTACGGCGTCAACATGAACCCCGCCATCAAGTGGACCATCTCCGACCTGATGGACGAGCTCGTCGGCCCGGAACGCTCCGCCTACCAGTGGCCGGTGCGCTCCGCGCTGGACGCCGGCGTACGCGTGTGCGCCAGCTCCGACGCGCCCATCACCGAGCCCGACTGGCGCCAGGGCGTGGCCGCGATGATGCTGCGCGAGTCCAAGGCCAGCGGCCGTGCCAGCGGTCCCGAGCAGTGTGTCCCGCTCGCCGACGCCCTGCGCGCCTATACCGCTACCGCCGCTTGGCAGGACTTCGCCGACGGCTGGAAGGGCACCCTCGAAGCCGGCCGGGTCGCCGACCTGTGCGTCCTGGACCGGCCGCTGCTGGACCTCGACCCGCACGACATCACCCGGGCGCAAGTGGATCTCACGGTGTTCGACGGGCGGGTGGTCTTCGAGCGGTGACGCGCACTCGGGGGCGAGCCGTGAGGCCCGGTCAGGTGCGAGCGGTGACACCCGCTCGGGTCGCCCGCACCGCCGCGCGCCGCGCCCCCCACCGCCGCTTGCGGTACCGGCCGGCCGCCCGGCACACCGCGTAGACGGTGAACGAGATCGTCGTGACGTAGGGGCTGATGGGGATGCTGCTGCCCAGGGCGAGCAGGATGCCGCCCTCGATGGAGACGACGGCGAACAGCACGCTCAGCGCGGGCAGCAGCACCGGCGACGCGGTGACGCGGGCGGCAGCCGCGGCCGGGGTGACGACCAGGGAGAGCACCAGCAGCGCGCCGACGATCTGCACGGAGAGAGCGACCGCGAGCCCGAGCACCAGCATGAACGCGAAGGACAGCGCACGCACCGGCACTCCGCGGGCCTGCGCCACGTCCGGATCCGTGCTGGCGAAGGCGAGCGGGCGCCACATCACCGCCAGGGCTGCCAGGACCAGGACGGACGTGCCCAGCAGCCAGGACATCTGCGGGGTGTCGACGGCGACGATCTGCCCGGTGAGCAACCCGAACTTGTTGGCCGCCCGGCCCTTGTACAGGGCGAGGAAAAGGACGCCGAGCCCCAGGCCGAACGGCATGATGATGCCGATCACCGAGTTGCGGTCCCGCGCCCGGGATCCGAGGACGCCGATGGCACCGGCGGCCAGCAGCGAACCGGCGATCGAGCCGACCACGATGTTCGCGTCCAGCAGCAGGGCCGCCGAAGCGCCCGCGAACGACAGCTCGCTGATGCCGTGCACCGCGAACGGCAGGTCCCGCATCAGGACGAACACCCCGGCCAGCCCGCCCACCAGGCCCAGCGCCACGCCCGCGACGAGAGAGTTGCGGACCAGGGCGAGGAGTTCGCCGTAGTCGGTGAAGTCGAAGATCTGGTGCCAGATCCCGTCGGCGAGTGTCATGCGCGCACTCCGTCCGTCTCGTGGGCCTGCTCGGGGTGGTGCGGCGGGCCGGCCGTCTCGTCGGGAGCTCCCGCGACCACCACCCGGCCCCGGACGCGGAGCACGTCGACCTGTGTGCCGTAGAGGCGGGACAGCGACTGTGAGGTCAGCACCTCGTCCGGGGTCCCGGACCGGTGGCCGCCGGGGGCCAGGTACAGCACGCGGTCGGCCATGCCCAGCACGGGGTTGATCTCGTGCGTCACGAACACCACGGCCGTGCCGTGGGAGCGGCGCCGGGCGTCGATGAGCCCGGTGACGGCCCGCTGGTGGTGCAGGTCGAGCGACAGCAGCGGCTCGTCGCACAGGAGGAGCCGGGGGTCGGTCGCCAGGGCCTGCCCGATGCGCACGCGCTGCCGTTCGCCGCCGGAGAGCATCCCGAGCGGGACGTCGGCGTAGGCCGTGGCGCCGACCGACTCGAGGATCTCGTCCACCCTGCGGCGGACGCCGCCGGTGCGCAGCCGCAGCCCGAAGCGGTGGCCGTCGATGCCGAACCGGACGAGGTCGCGGGCACGCAGCATGGCCTGGGCGGACAGCGCCGCCTGCTGCGGGACGTAGCCGATGTGCCGTGCGGCCTCGCGCGCCGGCCGGCCGAGGACGGTCAGCGTGCCGGCCGACAGCGGCCGGCGGCCCAGCAGCGCCCGGACGAAGCTGGTCTTGCCCGCGCCGTTCGGCCCCAGTACGGCCAGGAACTCCCCGGGCCGCACGTCGAGATCGAGACCGCTCCACACCTCGCGGTCGCCGTAGGACAGGGCGGCCGCGCGCAGGGTGATGACCGGCGTGCCGTCCTGCCGGGGTATCGGGGTCACTTCGCCAGCGCGCTCGCGAGCGCGTCGAGGTTGGAGGTCATCCAGCCGAGGTAGTCCTTGCCCTTCGGCAGGGTCTCGGTCACGGGCACGACGGGGATGCCGGCCGCCTTGGCCGCCGCCTCGGCCTTCTCGGTCTGGGGGCCGGAGGTCTGCTCGTTGTAGACGAGGGCCTTCACCTTCTTGTCGCCGAACAGCGCGAGGCTCTCCTCAAGGACGCGCGGGGAGACGTCGTCGCCCTCCTCGATCGCCTCGCTGAACTGCGCGGGCGTCCGGTTGACCAGGCCGCTCGCCTCGGTCATGTACAGCGGTACCGGCTCGGTGATGGCGATGCCCTCACCGCCGTGCGCCTTCTTGATCCGCGCTTCCCTGGCCTCCAGGGGGGCGAGTTTCGCCTTGAAGGCGGCGGCGTTCTTCGTGAAGGCCTTGGCGCCGCCCGGGTCGGCCTTCGCGAGGGCGGCGGATATCCGGTCGGCGACCTGGGCGACGGTGGGGAAGTCGTACCAGACGTGCTCGTTGAGCTCGCCGCCCTTCGGCGCTTTCTTGCCGGACACCTCGACCGCGTTGATCACCTCGGCCGAGTCGTTGTGGCCGCTCTTGAGCATGCGGCCGACGAAGTCGTCGTAGCCGCCGCCGTTCTCGACGACGACCTTCGCCTTGGACAGGGCGAGCTGGTTCTGCGGGTCGGCCTCGTAGGAGTGCGGGTCCTGGTCGGGGTCGCTGATGACCGAGGTGACGTCGACCCGGTCGCCGCCTATGCGCCGGGCGATGTCGCCCCAGACGTTCGTGGAGGCGACCACGGCCACGCGCGCCGGTGTGCTCGTGCCGCCGCCGGAGGCCGACCCGGAGTCCGACGAGCTGCCGCAGCCCGCGAGCAGGGCCAGTGACGCGCTGGTGAGCAGCGCGATGCGGCGGGACGTGGACAGGGACATGGCTCCTCCAGGACGGGCGTGCACAAAGGTCATCGGCAGGCATCACGCTAGATGGGGATGAATGTCAGAAGCGGGCCGCGGTCGAAGTCATGTGAAAACCATTGCCAACTGTTGGCGATTCTCTGGACTGCCTATCCAAGCGCTGGACTCCTGGTCTAAAGTGAGGGGTGTGAGAGAGGTGGGCATGGGCAACGATCCGAACGCCGAGCGGGACGCGATCCTCGCCGCACTGAAACCCGTCGTGGACGGGATCGCCGCGACCTTCGGGCCGGTCTGCGACGTCGTGCTGCACGACTACCGGGATCCCGAGCATTCGGTGGTCGCGGTGGCCGGAGCGGTGACGGGGCGCGCGGTCGGCGGCGCGATGAGCGAGATCGGCATGCGCGTCCTCGCCCGCGGCGACGAGGCGTCCGACGAACTGAACTACGTCACCCGCACCCGCAACGGCGCGGTGACGAAGTCCTCCACGATCGTGCTGCGGGACTCCACGGGAGCCGTGTTCGGCGCCCTGTGCGTCAACGTGGACGTCGGCGCGGTCACGCAGGTCCACGGCCTGCTCGGCGCACTCGCCGGAGTCGGCGCCGCCGCTCCGGCGGAGCTCCCGACGACCACCTTCGGCAACGACATCGACTCCGTGGTCGACGCCCTCGTCGACGCCCACCGCTCGCAGCAGCGGGGCAGCTGGGCGGAGCTCGACCGCGCGGAGCGGGTGGAACTGTTCGGCGGCCTGGACACCCGCGGGGTCTTCGCCGTGCGCGGCGCCGTCGAACAGGTCGCCGCCCGGCTCGGCATCTCCCGTGCCTCCGCCTACAACTACCTGTCCCGGGCCCGGGCCGCCCACGACACTCCCACCGGAGGATCCGCGTGACGACCACCACCCCGCCGGTCACCCTCGACGACGTCCGGGACGCCGCCGCCCGGCTCGAGGGCGTCGCCCACCGCACACCCGTGCTGCGCTCCCGCACCCTCGACGCGCTCGCCGGAGCCGAGGTCTTCCTCAAATGCGAGAACTTCCAGCGGGTGGGCGCCTTCAAGTTCCGGGGCGCCTACAACGCCGCCTCGCGCCTCACCCCCGAGCAGCTGTCCCGGGGCGTCGCCGCCTACTCCTCCGGCAACCACGCCCAGGCCGTCGCCCTGGCCGCCCGGGAGCTGGGCACCACCGCCGTCATCGTCATGCCGGAGGACGCCCCGCCCTCGAAGCGGGCCGCCACCGCCGGCTACGGCGCCGAGATCGTCACGTACGACCGCTACACCGGAGACCGCGTCGCCGTCGCGGAGGCCCTCGCCGCCGAGCGCGGCCTCGTCCTCATCCCGCCCTACGAGCATCCGCACGTCATGGCCGGGCAGGGCACGGCCGCCCTCGAACTCCTGGAAGAGGTGGGGGAGCTGGACGCGTTGCTGACGCCGGTCGGCGGTGGCGGGCTGATGGCCGGCAGTGCGACGGCGGCCAAGGGGCTGCACCCCCGCATCCGCGCCGTCGGTGTCGAACCGGAGGCCGGGGACGACACCAAGCGCTCGCTGCAAGCGGGCCGGCGCGTCAGCATCCCGGTCCCGCACACCATCGCCGACGGCCAGGCCCTGCACACGCCGGGAGAGCTGACCTTCTCGGTCAACCGGCGGCTCCTCGACGAGGTCGTCCTGGTCACCGACGACGAGATCCGGGACGCGATGCGTTTCGCCTTCGAGCGTCTGAAGATCGTCGTCGAGCCGAGCGGCGCCACCCCGCTGGCCGCGCTGCTCACCGGCCGGGCGGGCCCGCTTCCCCCTCGGGTCGGCGTCGTCATCTCCGGCGGCAACATCGACGCCGGACGCTTCGCCGAGCTCTGCGGCGCTGTCGCCCCCTGAATGGCGCTGCCCGCGGGGCGGACGGACGATGGAAGCAAACCCTCACCGAGGAGGAGCGTCATGCTTGAGGTGAAGACGCTCGACAAGCCGGACGAGCGGCGCGATTACCCCCGAGGCCACCTGGAAGCCGTCCACATGACGGGACTGGACTTCGCCGTGGCCACCTTCGAACCGGGCTGGCGGTGGTCCGAGTCCGTGGCCCCGATCGCGGGGACGGACAGCTGCCGGATCCACCACAACGGCTATGTCGTCTCGGGTCGTATGCACATCCGCATGGACGACGGCGCGGAGAGCGAAGTGGGACCCGGCGACGTGTTCGTCTGCGCGCCCGGCCACGACGCCTGGGTCGTCGGCGACGAGCAGTGCGTGGTGTACGACTTCGCGGGCAGCATGGCCAAGGAGTACGCCAAGAAGGACTAGCGCGGCCTCCACCTCCACCTTCTTCAGCCGGCCACCCGGCCTCCCTTGCCCTTGGAAACCGATCGGTTTACGCTTCCCGACACGGGAAACCGATCGGTTTCCAAGCTGTGCGACAAGGGAGATCCCATGACCGCCATCGAAGGTTCCGTCGCCCTGGTCACCGGCGGCAGCCGCGGCATCGGCCGGGCGCTGGTCGAGGCCCTGTACGAACGGGGCGCGCGGAAGGTGTACGCCACCGCCCGCGACCCGCGCACCGTCACGCACCCCGACGCCGTGCCGCTGGCCCTGGAGGTGACCGACCCCGCGTCCGTCGCGGCGGCGGCCGGGCGGGCCGGGGACGTCACCCTGCTGATCAACAACGCCGGCGCGTCGGTGAACGCGAACTTCCTCGACTCGCCCGTCGAGGACGTCCGGCGCGAGTTCGAGACCAACTTCTACGGGCCGCTCCTGGTGACCCGGGCCTTCGTCCCCGTCATCGAGGGCAACGGCGGCGGCCACATCCTCAACGTCCACTCCGTGCTGTCCTGGATCGGCCTGGCCGGGTCCTACAGCGCCTCCAAGGCAGCGTTCTGGTCGCAGACCAACTCGCTGCGCCTGGACCTGAAGCCGCGCGGAATCGACGTCACCGGCCTCCACGTCGGCTACGTCGACACGGACATGACCGCCGGGGTCGACGCCCCCAAGTCCTCGGCCCGCTCCGTCGCCGCCCAGGCCCTCGACGGCATCGCGTCCGGCGCCTACGAGGTCCTGGCCGACGACCTCTCACGGCAGGTCAAGGCCGGTCTCGCGGCCGACCCGGCCGCCCTCTACCCGCAGCTCGCCGCCGCCTGATCACACCGGCAGCAGCCGGGCCACCAGGGCGCTCAACTGCCGGGCGTTGCGGCACTCGTGCATCTCGACCAGCTCGGCGTAGGCGGGCGCGACGGAGTCGCCCGTGCCCCAGCGGGAGCGTTGCTCGGGGTTCAGCCAGTGGACGCGGCGGGCCCGCTCGGCGATCTGCCGCAGGGCGGGCAGATTCGGGTCGCTCCGGTTCGTACGGGCGTCACCGAGGACGAACACGGTCGTGCGGGAACCGGCCGCGTCCGCGTACCGCTCGGCGAACTCGCCCAGGGCCATGCCGTAGTCACTGCTTCCGTGATAGCCCGTGACGGCCGCCTCCGCCTGGATACGGGTGCCGAGCCCTTCCGGATCGGCCCGCCCGTGCTCCAGCAGACCGGTCACCTCGTCGATCCGGTTGACGAAGGCGAACACGCGCACCTTGCTGAACTGGTCGTGCACCGCCTGCACCAACAGCATCGTGAAGTCGGAGAAGCCGGAGACGGACCCCGACACATCGCACAGCAGCACCAGCTCGGGGCGTGCGGGGCGCCGTGCGCGCAGCACCGGCTTCATCGGCACTCCGCCCGTCGACAGCGAGCCGCGCAGGGTCCGCCGCAGATCGATCGCACCCCGGGAAGCGCGACGGCGCCGGGCCGCCAGCCGGGTCGCGAGCTTGCGGGCCAGGGGCTGCACCGTTCTGCGCAGCTCGGCGAGCCGGTCCTGCCCGGCGAACAGGAAGTCGACCCGGTCCGCGGTCGGGGCCACCGCCCGCCGGGCGATCTCGTCCCGGCCGCGCCGCTCGGCGACCCGCCGCCTCGCCTCAGCGGCCACCAGGGCGCGGAAGGCGTCGATGCGCCGCCGGATCTCGTCCTCCAGCAGCCGGTCCGCGAACCCCTGCCTCCCGCCCTGGCCCCGCATGTCGTCACGCACCCGGGCCAGCAGGGTCTGCGGCCGCAGCCGTTCGAGTGCCTGGTACGACGACCAGCCGTCCGACTCCGGCGAGGAACCGTAGCCGCCGAAGCCGTCGACCGCCTCGATCGCCAGCCGGCCCAGCATCGCCCGGTCGTCGGCGGCCAGCGCGTCGGCCAGCCGGTCCCGCAGGTCCTCGCGGCCCGCCGCCCGCTGCTCCGGGCCGCCGACACCGCGCGGGAAGTACAGGTCGAAGACCGGGTCGAACACCTGTCGTTGCGCGGGCCCGTGCAGCAGCGTCGCCGCGAGCCCCTCGCGCAGCAGCTCCCGGTCCGCGAGGCCGAGTTCCGCGACCGCCCGTGCCGCGTCGACCGTCTCGCCGGTGCCGATCCGCACCCCGTGCGCGCGCAGGGCCCCGACCAGCGACGTCAGCCGCTCGGCGACGCCCGCCGACGTCGTCACAGGGCGTCCAGGTCGAGCTTGGCGGACGCCTTGAGGACGTCGTCCTGATGCTTGAGGAGCACGCCGAGCGTGGCCTGCACGACCGTCTCGTCCAGCGACTCGGCGCCGAGTGCGAGCAGGGTGTGCGCCCAGTCGACGGTCTCGGCGACCGACGGCACCTTGCGCAGGTCCATCGCCCGCAGCGCACCCACGACCCGGACGACCGAGCGGGCCAGCGTCTCGTCGAGCCCCGGCACCTTCAGCCGTACGATCCTGCGCTCCAGCTCCTCGTCGGGGAAACCGATGTGCAGGAAGAGGCACCGGCGGCGCAGCGCCTCGGACAGCTCCCGGCTCGCGTTGGAGGTGAGGACGACGAAAGGCCGGCGCGTCGCGGTGATGGTGCCCAGCTCGGGCACGGTCACCTGGAAGTCGCTGAGCACCTCCAGCAGCAGGCCCTCCACTTCGACGTCGGCCTTGTCGGTCTCGTCGATCAGCAGCACCGTCGGGTCGTCACCGCGGATCGCGGTCAGCAGGGGCCGGGTGAGGAGGAACTCCTCGCTGAAGATGTCCGTACGGGCCTCGTCCCACGTCTCGTCGCGGCCCGCGCTGATGCGCAGCAGCTGCTTGGCGTGGTTCCACTCGTACAGCGCCCGGGACTCGTCGACCCCCTCGTAGCACTGCAGGCGCACCAGGCGGGCTCCGGCCACCTCGGCGACGGCCTTGGCGAGCTCCGTCTTGCCGACGCCGGCCGGGCCCTCCACCAGGAGCGGCTTGCCGAGGCGGTCGGCGAGGAAGACGGTCGTGGCGACGGCGGGGGAGGCGAGGTAGCCGGTCTCGGCGAGGCGTACGGAGACGTCGTCGACGGATGTGAACAACGGTGGCCTCCAGGACGGCGGCGGGGGTGGACGGGCAGGGCACTATCTAAGCGCTTGTTCACCCACGCTGTCACGGGGTTCCTGCCCGGGACCGACGGTAAAACCGATCGGTTTCCCGCAGGCGCGCGGCGCGCTACTCTCCCTCTATGGCCACAACCGACAAGGCGTCCACCCGGGACCGGCTCCTCGACGCGGCGGGCGAGCTGTTCTACCGCGAGGGCGTCTCCCTCGGCGTCGAGACCCTGTGCCGCAGCGCCGGGGTCTCGAAGCGGTCCATGTACCAGCTCTTCGGAAGCAAGGACGAGGTCCTCGCGGCGAGCCTGGCCCGGCAGCTCCCGGCGTACGAGGAGCGGCTGGCGCCCGGACCGCAGGAGGAGAGCGGCAGCCCCCGTGCGAGGATCCTGCACGTCTTCGAACGGCTGGAGAAGGCCTCGGCCGAGCCCGCCTACCGCGGCTGCCCCTATCTCGCCGCGCTGGTCGAGCTGAAGGACCCCGAGCACCCGGCGAGCGCCGTCGCCCGCGGAGCCAAGGAGGGGCTGCTGGGCTTCTTCCGTACGCAGGCCGCGGAGGGAGGGGCGCGGGACCCGGAGTTGCTCGCCCGTCAGCTGATGCTCGTCTTCGACGGGGCCAGCGCCCGGGCCGGGGCGGGGATCGAGACGCTGGACGGCCTGACCACGACCACCGTGACCGCCCTGCTGGACGCCTCCGGCACCGGCTGACAGGGCAGGACCGACAGCGACCCGATCCTGCCCCGAGCCCGGAGGCGGGGGTCAGTCCTCGCCGACCAGGATCACCTCCAGTGTGCGCGGACCGTGCACCCCCTCGACGCGGTCCAGTTCGATGTCACTGGTGGCCGACGGCCCGGAGATCCACGTCAACGGGCGCCCCGGATCGAGGCGTTCGAGCCCCTGCGGCACGGACGACACGACCTGGCCCGGCACCCGCACCACGCAGATGTGATGGTCGGGGACGAGAGTGATGCGGCGGCGGCCCTGGTCGGGCGAGCCGTCCAGCACGATGGTGCCGGTCTCGGCGATCGCCACCGCGCAGGCGGTCACCACGCTGTCCACCCGGTCCAGTTCGTCCGGGGTGCTCTCGGCCCGGTCGGGCACCCGCCTCACCCCGGTCGCCGTCAGCCACTCCTCGTCCAGCCCGGGCGGCACCAGCACCGACGCCGACCCGTGCTGCTCCAGCAGCCCCGCGATCAGGGCGGCCAGCCCGCCGGCGTCCGTGCGGTGCACGAGCGCCCGGTAGTCCGCCAGGTTCTCGGCGAGCAGCTCCACCGTCTCCGCGACGGTCCGCCGCCCGTGCTCGCGCAGGTAGTCCCGCGCGATCGGCGCCTCGTCCGCCGGTGCGTCCGCGAGCGCGCGCCGCACCCGTCCCAGGATCCGTTCCCTGCTGTTCACCTGTCCCCGTCCTTCCCGCCGTGAGTCCGCTGCCACCAGTCCCGGAACGGTTCGGCGGGCACCGGCGGCAGATCCCGGGTCCCGCTCCAGGCCCGGCCCGGGCCGGGCAGCGTCCGCGGGTGGAAGCGGCGGGTCCGGGAGGCGGCGCGCTGGCCGGCGCGCAGCGCCCCCGCGTGCGTGAACGCCCAGCGTGCCGCACGCATCGCCGCCCGCTCGGCGGCATGCCCCTTCGCGGGCCGCAGCACCACCTTGTTGCCCTGGCGCGTGACCTCGCCGCCCTGCACCACCCGCTCCCGCAGGTGCACCAGCACCTCGGGGATGTCGATGGCGACCGGGCACACCTCGTAGCACGCCCCGCACAGCGACGAGGCGTACGGCAGTGAGGCGTCGATCTCGCTGCCCGTGCCCCGCAGCTGCGGGCTGAGGATGGCACCGATCGGACCCGGATAGACCGAGCCGTAGGCGTGGCCGCCGGCCCGTTCGTACACCGGGCACACGTTGAGGCAGGCCGAGCAGCGGATGCAGCGCAGTGCCTGCCGGCCCACCTCGTCGGCGAGGGTGTCGGTGCGTCCGTTGTCCAGCAGCACCAGATGGAAGGTGCTCGGGCCGTCCTGATCGGACGTGCCGGTCCAGGTGGACGTGTACGGGTTCATCCGCTCCGCCGTGGAGGAGCGGGGGAGTGTCTGCAGGAAGACCTCCAGGTCCCGCCACGTCGGCACGATCTTCTCGATGCCGACGACCGAGATCAGCGTCTCGGGCAGGGTCAGGCACATCCGGCCGTTGCCCTCGGACTCCACGACGACCAGGGTGCCCGTCTCGGCGACCATGAAGTTGGCGCCGGAGATGCCGACCTTGGCCCGCAGAAACTTCTCCCGCAGGTGCAGACGGGCGGCCTCGGCGAGTTCGGCCGGTCGGTCGGTCAGGCCCTCGGGGGCGGGGCGGCCCCACTCGCTCATCTCACGGGCGAAGATGTCCCGGATCTCGCCCCGGTTGCGGTGGATGGCCGGGACCAGGATGTGCGAGGGCCGGTCCTTCCCCAACTGCACGATCAGCTCGGCCAGATCGGTCTCGTAGGCGTGGATGCCCGCGGCCTCCAGGGCCTCGTTGAGACCGATCTCCTGCGTGGTCATCGACTTGACCTTGACGACCTCCGACTCGCCGGTCATCTTCACCAGCCGGGTGACGATCTCGTTGGCCTCGTCCGCGTCGGCGGCCCAGTGCACGATGCCGCCCGCGGCCACCACCGACTCCTCCAGCTGCACGAGGTAGTGGTCGAGACGGCGCAGGGTGTGGTCCTTGATCCGTTTGCCCGCCTCGCGCAGCTCGGCCCAGTCGGAGACCTCCGCGACGGCCGCGGCCCGCTTGGCCCGGATGGTGTGCGTGGCGTGCCGCAGGTTGCCGCGCAGGGTCGGGTTCCCGACGGCCGCCCGCGCCGCCTCCGGAAACGCCGGCATACCGAGATACGTCCCGCTCATACGACCGGTTCCTCCTCCGTGCTCGCCAGGATCTCCGCGAGGTGCACCGGCCGCATACCGGTCCGCAGCCGGGTCATCGTCCCGCCGATGTGCATCAGGCAGGAGTTGTCGGCCGCGCACAGCACCTCGGCGCCCGTCGACTCGGCGTTGCGCACCTTGTCGGTGCCCATCGCCGCCGAGACGTCGGAGTTCTTCAGGGCGAAGGTGCCGCCGAACCCGCAGCACTCCTCCGCGCCCGGCAGTTCGACGAGCTCCAGCCCCTTCACCGCCTGCAGCAGCCGCCGCGGCCGCTCGCCGAGTCCGAGTCCGCGCAGCCCGTGGCAGGTCGGGTGGTAGGTCACCTTGTGCGGGTAGTACGCCCCGACGTCCGTCACGCCCAGCACGTCGACCAGGAACTCCGTGAGCTCGTACGTCTTCGGCACCACCGGCGCCAGCGTCGCCGCGAGGGTGTCCCCACGGCCTTCCGCCCGGGCCCGCTCGCCCATCCGCGGATACAGCTCCCGCACCATCGCCCCGCACGACCCGGACGGTGTGACGATCGCCTCGTACGCGCCGAATACATCGGAGAAATGCCGGGCGAGAGGCTCGGCCTCATGGCGGTACCCGGTGTTGTAGTGCGCCTGCCCGCAGCAGGTCTGCGCCATCGGGAAGTCGACTTCGACACCCAGCCTGGCCAGCAGTTTCACCACGGCGCGTCCGGTGGACGGATACAGCGTGTCGTTGACACAGGTCAGGAACAAGGCGACACGCATCGCGGCTCCTCGTGCTCGGTCATCGGATGAGTGCAGCGTAACCCGGGTGGGGAGGCCCACGGGAGCCCCCTCAGTTCGTGGTGAGCCGAGCCTGTGCGGCGCCCCACCGCTCGGTCCCGCCGCGCGGTTCGTACCGGGTGAGCGGCTGCGTGTTCACGAGCAGCCGCCGCATCCCGGCCAGGTCACCGACCAGGCCGTGCGCCCGCGCCTGCACCAGGACGTTCCCCAGGGCCGCCGCCTCGGTGGGTCCGGCCACCACCGGCAGGCCGCACGCGTCGGCGGTGAGCTGGCACAGCAGGGCGTTGCGCGTGCCGCCCCCGACCACGTGCACCACGTCGACCGGGTGCCCGGCGAGCCGCTGGGCGTCCTGGACGGCCCTGCGGTGCGCGAGCGCGAGGGAGTCGAGGATGCAGCGGGTCACCTCGGCCGGCGACTCGGGCACCGGCTGCCCCGAGACACGGCATGCCCCGGCGATCCGCTCCGGCATCCGGCCGGGCGCGAGGAACGCCGCGTCGCCCGCGTCCACGACCGACCGCAGCGCCGGAACCCTGGACGCCTCCAGCAGCAGCGCGCCGAGATCCGGGTCGCCCCAGGCCCGTACGCACTCCTGGAGCAACCACAGCCCCATGATGTTCCGCAGATAGCGGACGGTGCCGTCCAGCCCCAGCTCGTTGGTGAAGTTGGCGGCCCGGCTCTCCTCGGTCAGCACCGGCGCTTCCAGCTCCAGACCGGCCAGCGACCAGGTGCCGGTGCAGATGTAGGCGAACCGCTCACCCGCCGCGGGGACGGCGGCGACCGCCGACGCGGTGTCGTGCGACCCGACGGCCGTCACCGGCACGGGACCGCTCAGCCCGGTCTCCTCCAGCACCTCGGGCCGCAGCAGGCCCGCCGGATCGCCCGGTTGCCGCAGTGGAGCGAACAACTCCAGGTCGATGCCCAGCCGTTGCGCGATGTCGTACGACCATGTGCGGGTGCGGGGATCGATCAGCTGGGTGGTCGAGGCGTTGGTCAGCTCGGTGCCCTGCTCGCCCGTGAGCCAGTACGTGAGCAGATCGGGGATCATCAACAACCGCTGCGCACCCCTGAGTTGATCGGCGGCGAGCTGGTAGAGCGTGTTGAAGGGCGCGTACTGCAGGCCGGTTGCCGCGTAGAGCTCCGCTGCGGGGACGGTGGCCCAGACCTTCTGGGCGATCCCCTCGGTCCGGGAGTCCCGGTAGTGCACCGGGTTGCCGAGCAGAGCGCCGTCCGCGTCCAGCAGCCCGTAGTCCACGGCCCAGCTGTCGATCCCTACGGAGTCGACCTGCCCCGCGGCCCTCAGCCCGTCCAGGACACCGCCGTACAGCGAGAGGATGTCCCAGCGCAGGCCCTCCGGGACTTTGACCGGGCGGTTCACGAACCGGTGGGCCTCGGTCAGCTCCAGGCTGTCGGGTCCGACCCGGCCGACCATGACGCGCCCGCTGGACGCGCCGAGATCGACCGCGGCGTACGCCTTCACGGCCGCGCTCATCGCAGGAACGCGGCCGCGACGCCGGCGTCGACCGGGACGTGCAGACCGGTCGTGTGGGTGAGGTCCCCGCCGGTCAGCGCGAAGACGGCGTTGGCCACGTGCTCGGGGAGCACCTCGCGCTTGAGGAGGGTCCGCTGGGCGTAGAACTCACCCAGCTTCTCCTCCTCGACCCCGTACACGGCGGCCCGCTGGGCGCCCCATCCACCGGCGAAGATCCCCGAGCCGCGCACCACGCCGTCCGGATTGACGCCGTTGACGCGGATGCCGTGCTCGCCCAGCTCGGCCGCGAGCAGCCGCACCTGGTGGGCCTGGTCGGCCTTGGTGGCGGAGTAGGCGATGTTGTTGGGCCCGGCGAACACGGCGTTCTTGGAGGCGATGTAGACGATGTCGCCGCCCAGCTGCTGGGCGATCATCACCCGGGCCGCCTCCCGCGATACCAGGAAGGAGCCGCGGGCCATGATGTCGTGCTGGAGGTCCCAGTCCTCGGCGGAGGTCTCCAGCAACGGCTTGGAGACCGAGATGCCCGCGTTGTTGACGACGAGGTCGACTCCGCCGAAGGCCAGCACGGCCGCCCGGAACGCCCCGGCGATCTGCTCCTCGGAGGTGACGTCCACCGTCACGGCGACGGCCTTGTCGGGCCCGCCCAGCTCCTCGGCGACGGCGGCGGCGTTCTCACCGTTCAGGTCGGCGACGACGACACACGCGCCCTCCGCCACGAGCCGGTGCGCGATCGCCTTGCCGATTCCGCTCCCGGCACCCGTCACCAGCGCCACCCGGGTCGCCAGCGCCTTCGGCTTCGGCATCCGCTGCAGCTTGGCCTCCTCCAGCGCCCAGTACTCGATGCGGAACTTCTCGGACTCCTCGATCGGCGCGTAGGTGGAGACGGCCTCCGCCCCGCGCATCACGTTGATGGCGTTGACGTAGAACTCGCCCGCCACCCGGGCGGTCTGCTTGTCCTTGCCGAAGGAGAACATGCCCACGCCCGGCACCAGCACGATCGCCGGGTCGGCGCCGCGCATGGCGGGGGAGTCGGGCAGGGCGTGCCGCGTGTAGTAGGCGGCGTACTCCTCGCGGTACCCGGCGTGCAGCTCCCTCAGCCGGGCGATCGCCTCGTCGAGCGGCGCGCTCGGCGGCAGGTCCAGCACCAGCGGCCGGACCTTGGTGCGCAGGAAGTGGTCCGGGCAGGAGGTCCCGAGCGCGGCGAGCCGCGGGTGCTCGGCGCGCGCGAGGAAGTCGAGAACGGCCTCGGAGTCGTCGAAGTGCCCCACCTGAGGCCGGTCCAGGGAGGCGATCGCCCGCACGTACGGGGCGAGAGCGGCGGCCCGCTCCCGCCGCTCCGGGGCACTCGGCGCGGCATAGCCCTCGATCACCGGCCCGAAGGGCTCGGCCTTGCCCCGCTCGGCCAGGAACTTCTCGGCGGTCCGGATGATGTGCAGCGAGTTCCGCTCGCACTCCTCGGAGGTGTCACCCCATGCGGTGATCCCGTGCCCGCCGAGAACACAGCCGACGGCCCGCGGGCTGGCCTCCTTCACGGCGGCGATGTCCAGACCCAGCTGGAATCCGGGCCGCCGCCACGGCACCCAGACCACGCTGTCCCCGAAGCACTCGGCGGTCAGCTTCTCCCCGTCGGCGGCACAGGCCAGCGCGATCCCCGAGTCCGGGTGCAGATGATCGACGTGCGCGGCCCCGACCAGTCCGTGCATGGCGGTGTCGATGGACGGAGCGGCCCCGCCCTTGCCGTGCCGGCAGTAGTCGAACGCGGCGACCATCTCGTCCTCGCGTTCGACACCCGGATAGACGTCGACGAGCGCCCGCATCCGGTCCAGCCGCAGCACGGCGAGCCCTGCCTCGGTCAGCGTCCCGAGATCACCCCCGGACCCCTTGACCCACATCAGCTCGACGTCCCCACCGGTGACGGGGTCGGTCCCGGTGCCCTTGGCGGAGGCATTGCCCCCGGCGTAGTTGGTGTTCCGAGGATCGGAGCCGAGCCGGTGCGACCGGGCGAGCAGAGCGTCTGCTTCGGGATGAACAGCCATGAACAGTTCCTTTGCAAGGGAGAGTGTGTGTCTCAGGGGCGCGGGGAACTGCGCGATCGACCACGGTCGACCCGCACCCCGCAGGCAGCAGATCCAGGCGGACGCCTACGCGCCCCACCCCGCCTGCTGCCCGCCGACCCGCTCGGCAACGATCTTCTCGGCCCACCCGGACGCCTTGTACGCGGCGATCGGGTTCGCGTCCAACCCCATCTCGCCCCGGACCTCCGCGAGCAACGGCCGCACGTCCGTGTTGTACGCGTCCATGATCACGGCATTCGCCCCGAGCACGTCACCGGATGCCTGTGCATCGGCCAGAGCGACGCGGTCGATCAGCAGCGCCTTCGCCGTCGCCTCCTGCACGTTCATCACCGACCGGATGATCGCCGGGATCTTCGCCTCGATGTTGTGACACTGGTCGAGCATGAACGCGACCTCGGGCGAGAACCCACCGCCCCGCACGACCTCGTACATGATCCGGAACAGCTGGAACGGATCCGCCGCCCCGACCATGAGGTCGTCGTCCGCGTAGAACCGCGAGTTGAAGTCGAACCCGCCGAGCTTGCCCTCCCGCAGCAGCGTCGCCACGATGAACTCGATGTTGGTCCCCGGCGCGTGATGCCCCGTGTCGACGACGACCTGCGCCTTCGGCCCGAGCTTCAGGCAATGGGCGTAGGCGGTACCCCAGTCCGGCACGTCCGTCGTGTAGAACGCCGGCTCGAAGAACTTGTACTCCAGCAGCATCCGCTGCCCGTCACCGAGCCGCTCGTAGACCTCGGCCAGGCCCTCGGCCAGCCGGTCCTGCCGCCCCCGGATGTCGTCCTGGCCGGGATAGTTCGTCCCGTCGGCGAACCACAGCTTCAGATCCGTCGAGCCCGTCGCATCCATGATGTCGACGCACTCCAGCAGATGATCGACGGCCTTCCGCCGCACGGAGGCCTCCGGATGACAGATGCTCCCCAGCTTGTAGGCGTCGTCCTGGAACGTGTTGGAGTTGATCGCCCCGAGTTTCACGCCCCGCTGCTCGGCGTGCTTCGCCAGCGCCCCGTAGTCGTCGACCTTGTCCCACGGGATGTGCAGGGCCACCGTCGGGGCGACCCCGGTGAACTCGTGCACCTTCGCCGCGTCGTCCAGCTTCTCGAACGGGGTGCGCGGCACGCCCTGCTGCGCGAAGACCTTGAACCGCGTGCCCGAGTTCCCGTACGCCCACGACGGCGTCTCGACGGCCTGTGTCTTGAGAGCGGCCTTCGCCGCGGCGAGCTCGGTCACGTCAGGCTCCTGTGACATGGGGTCGTGACGACCACTGAATGAAACGATTCAGGACGCGAAGCTATGGGCCCCCCGTAGGGGTGTCAACCCCTCTGGTCGAGGTGTTTTCCCGTGACCCATGCGTGACCTTCTGTCCTCGAAACTTTTTCGACCAGAACCCATTGACGTGACATGCGCGGCCCGCCTAACGTCCCGGCAACCAAGTTGAAACCTTTCACGACGCCGAGAGGGCCGTCCCGCCGGCGTCGTCGAGGAGCCCTCATGACCCACCCGTCCACCACGGGTCCGGCCCCGGTTCTCGCTCTGAAGGACGTCTCCAAGTCCTTCGGCGCGGTCCGCGCACTGCGGGACGTCTCCCTGGAGCTCTTCCCCGGGGAGGTGCACGCGCTCGCCGGTGAGAACGGTGCCGGCAAGTCCACCCTCATCAAGACCCTCGCCGGCGTGCACCGGCCGGACACCGGCCAGGTGCTGCTCGACGGTGCGCCCGTCGCCTTCCACGGACCCGGTGACGCCCGCGACGCCGGCATCGCCGTGATCTACCAGGAGCCCACGCTCTTCCCCGACCTGTCGATCGCCGAGAACATCTACATGGGCCGCCAGCCGCGCCGCGCCCTCGGCCGGATCGACCACAAGGCCACCCACAACGCGACGGCCGCCCTCATGGAGCGCCTCGGGGTCGAACTCGACCCCGACCGGCCCGCCCGCGGCCTGTCCATCGCCGACCAGCAGATCGTCGAGATCGCCAAGGCCCTCTCCTTCGACGCCCGCGTCCTGATCATGGACGAACCCACGGCCGCCCTCACCGGCAGCGAGGTCGCCCGCCTCTTCGGCGTCGTCCGCACCCTGCGCGACCAGGGCGCCGCCGTGCTGTTCATCTCCCACCGGCTGGAGGAGATCTTCGAGATCTGCCGGCGGGTCACCACTCTGCGCGACGGCGCCTGGATCGCCAGCGAGCCCCTGGACGGCATGACCGAGGACGACCTCGTGCGCCGCATGGTCGGCCGCGACCTGGACGAGCTCTACCCCAAGCAGGACGTGACGCCGGGCGAAGTCGCCCTGAGCGTGCGCCGGCTGACCCGCGAGGGCGTCTTCACCGACGTCTCCTTCGAGGTCCGCCGGGGCGAGATCGTCGGTCTGGCCGGGCTCGTCGGCGCCGGGCGCACCGAGGTCGCCCGCGCCGTCTTCGGCATCGACCGCTGGGACGCCGGCGAGGTCTCCGTCCACGGCGAGGCCCTCGTCAACGGCGCGCCCTCGGCCGCCATGGCCGCCGGACTCGCCCTGGTCCCCGAGGACCGGCGCGCCCAAGGCCTGGTGATGGACATGTCCATCGAGCGGAACATCGGGCTGACGGGCCTGCGGACGACGGTGAAGGCCGGGCTGGTGGACCGCGGCGCCGAGCGCAGCCGCTCCCTCGACTGGGCCGTCAGGCTCCAGGTCAAGTACGCCCGGATCGCCGACACCGTCAACACGCTGTCCGGCGGCAACCAGCAGAAGGTCGTGCTCGCCAAATGGCTGGCCACCGGCCCCAAGGTGCTGATCGTCGACGAGCCGACCCGCGGCATCGACGTCGGCACCAAGGCCGAGGTGCACCGGCTGCTGTCGGAACTCGCCGCCGACGGCGTGGCCGTCCTGATGATCTCCTCCGACCTGCCCGAGATCCTCGGCATGGCCGACCGCGTGCTGGTCATGCACGAGGGCCGGCTCACCGCCGAGATCCCACGCTCCGACGCCACCGAGGAAACCGTGATGGCCGCAGCCACCGGGAGGGCCGCCGCATGACGGTCGTGACCCCGCAAGAGGCCCCCGTGGCCGACGTGCCCAAGTCGAGCGGCACCCGGCTGGCCGACCGCGTCTTCAGGATGCGCGAACTCGCCATCCTGGTCGTCTTCCTGGTGATGATCGGCGTCACCCAGGCCGGCAACAGCCAGTTCCTGTCCGAGCAGGGCATCAAGGACCTGCTGCTGAACGCGACGATCCTCGTCCTCGTCGCCACCGGCCAGTCCCTGGTCGTCATCACCCGCAACGTCGACCTGTCCGTCGGATCCACGCTCGGCATCAGCGCGTTCGCCGCCGGAACGTATCTCCAGGGCGGCGGCGACTCCGTCGTGGCCATCGCGCTGGCGGTGCTGCTCGGCATCGGATGCGGACTGCTCAACGGACTGCTCGTCAGCCTCGGCCAGGTGCCCGCGCTCGTCGTCACCCTCGGCACGCTGTACATCATCCGCGGCATCGACTCCATCTGGGTCGGCTCCCGCCAGATCACCGCGGCCGATCTGCCCGGCGGATTCGTCGACTTCGGCTCCGGCGGCATCTCGGCGGTGCCGTACCTGGCGCTGATCGCGCTGGCGGTGCTCATCGCCACCGCCTACTACCTCAAGCACTTCGCCAGCGGCCGTGAACTGTACGCGCTCGGCTCCAACCCCGAGGCGGCCCGCCTCGCCGGCATCCCCGTCCGCAAGCGGATCCTCGCCGCCTACACCTTCTGCGGCGCCCTCGCCGGACTCGCCGGCGCGATGTACCTCGCCCGCTTCGGCAACGTCGACTCCGGCACCGGAAACGGCTACGAACTGACCGTCGTCAGCGCGGTCGTGGTCGGCGGCGTCGTCTTCACCGGCGGCTCCGGCAGCGTCTACGGCGCGGCCCTCGGCGCGCTGCTGCTGACCTCCATCAACAGCGTGCTGCCCGCCCTCGGCGTCAGCTCCGTGTGGGTGCTCGCGATCAACGGCATCCTGCTCATCCTCGCCATCGCGGTCGACCGGATCGTAGCGCTGCGCGTGGCCTCCGCCCTGAAGAAGAGGAACGCCCGCCATGGCTGACATCTCCCTGAGCCGAGCGGTCCGCTGGTCCGCCTTGAAAAGGTGGGATTCCGCCGTGGGCGCCCTGCTCGTCGTGGTGCTGCTGCTCTCCTTCGGAGCCGTCGACGGGTTCGGCAACGCTCTCAACCTGTCCTTCCTGATCGGCAACACCCTGCCCATCGCGCTGATCGCGCTGCCGATGACCCTGCTGGTGGTCTCCGGCGAGATCGACCTGTCGGTCGCGTCCACGGCCGGTCTGTCCGGTGCCGTGATGGGCGCCCTGTGGAACCAGGGCATGGCCATCGAGACGATCATCCCGATCTGCCTGCTGCTGGGTGTGGTGTGCGGGCTGGTCAACGGACTGCTGGTGACCCGGCTGGGGCTGCCCTCCCTCGCCGTCACCATCGGCACGCTCGCCGCCTACCGGGGCATCGCGCAGATCGTGCTCGGATCCGACGCGGTGACCGACTTCCCCACGCAGTACCTGGACTTCGCCGCCGGGCGCATCGGTGACACCTTCATCCCCTACGCCCTGCTGCCCTTCCTCGTCCTGCTCGCCATCGCCGTGGTCGCGCTGCACGCCACGCCGTTCGGGCGGTCGCTGTTCGCGATCGGTGCGAGTGAGGAAGCCGCGCGGTTCGCCGGGATCCGGGTCAAGCGGCAGAAGCTGATCCTCTTCACGCTGACCGGGCTGATGGCCTCGCTGACCGGGATCTTCTGGGCGCTGCACTATGCGAGCGCGCGGTATGACAACGCCACGGGTCTCGAACTCTCCGTCGTGGCGGCCGTGTTGCTCGGCGGTATCGACTTCGACGGGGGCAAGGGCACGTTGGGTGGTGCGATCGCCGGGGTGTTTCTGCTCGGGGCGCTGCAGAACGTGATGAGCCTCCAGGATGTCTCGGCGCAGTCGCAGATCGTCGTGACCGGTGTGTTGCTCGTGCTTTCCGTGCTCGGGCCGCGGGTGGCTCGGCAGATCGCCGTTCTGCGTGCTCAATCGTCCGGCTGACCGGCCGGCCGTGGCTGGTCGCGCCCACGCGGCGGAGCCGCAAATCGGTACAGCCCCGCGCCCCTGAAGGGGCGCGTCCCTCAACCTCGTTCAAAGGAATTCGCCATGCGTAAGTCAACCCTCCGCCGCAGCTGCGCGGCCCTCGCCACCGCCACCTCTCTCGCCCTGGCCCTCACCGCCTGCGGCGGCGGCACCACCAAGAAGGACGTGGCGAACGAAGGCGCTTCCGCCGCCACCGCCGGCAAGGCCGACCCGAACGCCGCCACCAAGAAGGGCCTCACCGTCGGGTTCCTGCCCAAGCAGGTCAACAACCCGTACTTCACCAGTGCCGACAAGGGCGGCGAGAAGGCGCTGAAGGAGCTGGGGTCCGGCTACAAGGAGGTCGGGCCGTCCAGCGCGACGGACACCGCCGGGCAGGTCAGCTACGTCAACACGCTCACCCAGCAGCAGGTCGACGCGATGGCCGTGTCCGCGCAGGACCCGGGCGCGCTGTGCACCGCGCTCAAGCAGGCCATGAAGAACGGCATCAAGGTCGTCACCTACGACTCGGACACCACGCCCGGCTGCCGCAACGCCTTCGTCTCGCAGGCCTCCGCCGAGGACCTGGGCCGCACCGAGGTGCAGCTGCTCGCCAAGCAGATCGGCTACAAGGGCGAGATCGCGATCCTGTCCGCCGCGCAGACCGCGACGAACCAGAACACCTGGATCGACTTCATGAAGGACGAGCTGAAGAAGCCCGAGTACAAGAACATGAAGCTGGTCAAGACCGCGTACGGCAACGACGACGCCCAGCAGTCCTTCCAGCAGACCCAGGGCCTGCTCCAGGAGTACCCGAACCTGAAGGGGATCATCTCCCCGACCACCGTCGGCATCAAGGCCGCCGCCCAGTACCTCTCGGGCTCCAAGTACAAGGGCAAGGTCAAGCTGACCGGCCTCGGCACCCCCAACGACATGCGCAAGTACGTCAAGAACGGCACCGTCGAGGCGTTCGAGCTGTGGGACCCCGCGAAGCTCGGCGAACTGGCCGCCCGCACGGCCGTCGCCCTGTCCTCCGGGCAGATCACCGGCAAGGAGGGCGAGACCTTCAAGGCCGGCTCCATGGGCGAGTACACCATCGGCAAGGACGGCGTGATCAGCCTCGGCAAGCCGACCGTGTTCGACGCCAAGAACATCGACCAGTTCAACTTCTAGTCCTGGAGAATCGTTGATGCAGCGCGTGTGCTTCCTGCTGAAGGTCCGGGCGGACCGCCTCGACGAGTACCGCGAGCGGCACGCCGCGGTGTGGCCCGAGATGCTCCAGGCGCTCTCGCGGACCGGCTGGCACAACTACTCGCTCTTCCTGCGCGAGGACGGGCTGCTCGTCGGCTACCTGGAGACCGAGGACTTCGAGGCCGCCCGGGCCGGCATGGAAGCCACCGACGTCAACGCCCGCTGGCAGGCGGAGATGGCGCCGTTCTTCGAGTCGCTGGACGGCGCCCGGCCCGACGAGGCCATGAAACCGCTCACGGAAGTGTTCCACCTCGCATGACGATGGAGTCCACGAGATGCACAGACGTACCTTGCTGGCCGCCGCCCTCGCGGGAGCAGTGGTGACCCCCGCCTTCGCCGCCGGCACGGCACGGGCCGCCGATCCCGGCCCGTCGGTCACCCGGACCGGCACCACCACGCTCGACGCCCAGGCCCTCTTCTTCGTGTCCTACGACGGGCTGGTCAACAACAACGCGTTCCAGAAGAACGGCCTGCTGACCTACAAGGGCTACCAGTACGCCGTCTGGTACACCGCCGACCGCAACGCCGTCGTCGGCCGCCGCGCCCTCGGTGCCGGTTCCTGGTCGACCGTGAAGGTCGGGCACACCCTGCGGTACAACGACTCCCACAACGTCATCTCCATGGGCGTCTCCAAGGCCGACGGCCGCCTGCACCTCAACATGGACTCCCACAGCGACGGCTTCACCTACGTCAAGTCGGTCGCCGGGCTCATGGACAACCCCGGGGGTCTGAGCTGGACCGCGAGCCGCTTCGGCGCGCCCCAGTCCACGCTCGACGGCCTGGCGCTGACCTCACAGTTCACCTACCCCCAGTTCGTCTCCACCCCGGACGGCAAGCTCCAGCTGAGCTACCGCGTCGCCGTCTCCGGCAACGGCCGCAACGCCCTCGCCGAGTACGACGGCACGAAATGGACCAACCTCGGCGAGTGGTCCGCCTCCACCGGCACCTACACCAGCGAGCACGGCTCCTCCACCGCCCGCAACATGTACCTGCACGGCATCGACTACGACCGCAACGGCCGGCTGCACTCCTTCTTCACCTGGCGCGAGCAGAACGGCGCCGTGATGTGCAACGGCGGCGGCATCACCAACCACGACACCGGCTACGTCTACTCCGACGACCGGGGCCGCACCTGGCGCAACAACGCCGGAACCGTCGTCGGCGTCACCGGAGGCTCCGACAAGGTGTCCGTGACCGACGCCGGCCTGGTGATCGACCCGCTGAACCCGGACCACTCCCTGATGAACCAGGAGAGCCAGTTCACCGACTCCACGGGCCGGCCGCACGCGATCATCTCCTACGTCCCGGGCCGCTTCGGCCAGTGCACCACGAACTACGTGGCGGACCGGACCGCCAACGGCAGGGCCTTCCACGTCCGCAAGAACGCCTCCGGCACCTGGCAGAAGACCGAGATACCGGTCCCGCTCAACTCCAGCCAGCGCACCAAGCTGATCCTGGACAAGTACGACAACGCCTACGCGGTCTTCCCCTTCGGCCGGATCGCCGCGGCCTCCGCCGCCTCCGGGTACACGGACTGGAGGATCCTCTTCGACGGCAGCGGACTCAACGCCTTCGGCGAGGTCGTCATCGACGAGACGCGGGTCGCGCAGGACGGGGTGCTGTCCTTCATGTACCAGGAGAAGTCCAGCGGCACGACGCCCTCGGCGCTGCACGTGACGGACTTCCGCCTGCCCGCCTGACCGCATCCGGTTCCCGGGGCGGCATGCCGGTAATGTGAGGCCGCCCCGGCCGCCCCCTCGTCCCCCTCTGGAGGTCCCTGCCCGATGGCCCAGTCGGTGGGTATCAAGGACGTCGCCCGCGTCGCCGGAGTCTCCGTCGGCACGGTCTCGAACGTGATCAACCGCCCGGACACGGTCGCGACCGAGACCCGGGCCCGGGTGCTGTCCGCGATAGACCGGCTCGGGTACGTCCGCAGCGAGTCCGCGCGCCAGCTGCGCGCGGGCCGCAGCCGCATCATGGGGCTGCTCGTCCTCGACATGGGCAACCCCTTCTTCGTCGACGTCGCGCGCGGAGCCGAGCGCGCCGCCCGGCAGGCCGGACTCGGCGTCATGGTCTGCAACAGCGCCCAGAACCCGGGCGAGGAGGCCGAGTACCTGTCGCTCTTCGCCGAGCAGCGGGTGCGCGGCGTGCTGCTCACCCCGGCCGACGCGACCGGCCGCAACATCGAGACGTTCCGCCGGCACGGCATCCCGTTCGTCCTGGTCGACCGGGTCGCCGAGGGCACCACCGAGTGCTCGGTCTCCGTCGACGACATCGCGGGCGGGGCCCTGGCCGTACGCCACCTCGTCGACGCCGGGCACCGTTCGATCGCCTACGTCAGCGGTCCGCCCGGCCTGAACCAGGTCAGTGACCGCCGCACCGGCGCCCTCCAAGCGCTCGCCGAGGCCGGGCTCGGCCCCGACGCGCTGCGCGAGCTGCCGACCGAACGGCTGGACGTCGCCGCGGGACGGGACGCCGGGGCCCGGCTGCTCGGGCTCGCCGACCGGCCCACCGCCGTCTTCTGCGCCAACGACCTGCTCGCCCTCGGTGTCCTGCAGGCCATGTACGCCGCCGGTGTCGGCGTTCCCGACGACCTCGCCATCGTCGGCTACGACGACATCGAGTTCGCCGCCGCGGCGGCCGTCCCGCTCACCTCGGTGCGGCAGCCCGCCGTCACCATGGGTGCCCTGGCCGCCGACCTGCTCCTGGAGGAGACGGAGGAGGAGGGCGCGGCGCGCACACACGAACACCGCAGGGTCGTCCTGCAGCCCGAGCTGGTGGTCCGCCGCTCCAGCCTGTCCGCCCGCTGAGCCTGAACAGCCGTTCAGCAGGGTTTCATGATCGAGGGGCTCACTCACGGGCGATCCTTGTGATGAACTGGGACGCGGCCCGAAAATCCGTCCGTCCCGGGAGCCCTGTTGACCGTCAGCTACCGCCAGCCAGGAGTCCTCCTCACCGACCGCCGCTTCACCGTCCCCCTCGACCACGGCCGCCCCGACGGCGAGACGATCGAGCTGTACGCCCGTGAGGTCGTGGCGAGCGACAAGGCGTCCCAGGAACTGCCCTGGCTGCTCTACCTCCAGGGCGGACCCGGCTTCGGCGCCGACCGGTCCGTCGGACGGCCGGGCTGGCTCGGCAGGGCGCTGAAGGAGTACCGCGTCCTGCTCCTGGACCAGCGCGGCACCGGCCACAGCACTCCCGCGAACCGCCAGACCCTCCCGCTGCGAGGCGGCCCGGCCGAGCAGGCCGACTACCTCACGCACTTCCGGGCCGACGCGATCGTCCGCGACTGCGAGGCCGTCCGAGCGGAACTCACCGGCGGCGAGCCCTGGACCGTCCTCGGCCAGAGCTTCGGCGGCTTCTGCGTGACCTCGTACCTCTCCCTCGCCCCCGAGGGTCTGGCCACCGCTGTCATCACCGGCGGGCTGCCCTCTTTGGACGCCCACGCCGACGACGTCTACCGGGCCGCGTACCCGCGCATCGAACGCAAGGTCACCGCCCACTACGCCCGCTACCCGCAGGATGTTGAACGCGCCCGCCGTATCGCCGACCACCTGCTCCACCACGACGTGGTCCTGCCGAACGGCTACCGGCTCACCGTCGAGGCCTTCCAGTTTCTCGGCATCATCCTCGGCACCGGAGACGGCACCCACCGCCTCCACTACCTCCTCGAGGACGCCTTCGTCCGCACCCCGCAGGGCATGACGCTCTCGGACGCCTTCCAGGAGCAGGTGCAGGCCATGCTCTCCTTCGCCCGCCACCCGCTGTACGCCCTGGTCCATGAGTCGATCTACGGCCGGGACGCCCGGCCGACGGCCTGGTCGGCCGAGCGGGTCCGCGCCGAGTTCCCGCAGTTCGACGCCGCCAAGGCCCTCGCCGGTGACGAGCCCCTGCTGTTCACCGGGGAATCGATCCACCCCTGGATGTTCGACTGCGACCCGGCCCTGCGCCCGCTGCGCGAGACCGCCGAACAGCTCGCCGCCCGTACCGACTGGACGCCCCTGTACGACCCGGCTCGCCTCGCCGCCAACACGGTGCCGGTGGTGGCGGCCGTCTACCACGACGACATGTACGTCGACACGGCCCACTCCCTGCGCACCGCCCGCGCGATCCGGGGTGTGCGCACGTGGATCACGGACGAGTTCGAGCACGACGGCATCCGCGTCGGCGGCTCCCGCGTCCTGGACCGGCTGCTGGCGCTGGCGCGGGACGAGGCGTGATGCCGTGCCGTACGCCCCGTGACGCCGGTGGCGCGGACTAGTCTGCGGATATGACGACCACTCAACTCCAGCCCATGCCCGGCGACTGGCGGCGTGCCCTCGCGGTCGTGGCACACCCGGACGACCTCGAGTACGGCTGCTCGGCGGCGATCGCGGCCTGGACCGACGAGGGCCGTGAGGTCGCCTACGTCCTCGCGACCCGGGGCGAGGCCGGAATCGACACGCTGGAGCCCGAGCTCTGCGGGCCGCTGCGCGAGCGGGAGCAGCGGGCGAGCGCGGCGGTCGTCGGCGTGTCGGACGTGGAGTTCCTCGACCACAGGGACGGCGTCATCGAGTACGGCACCGCCCTGCGCCGCGACATCGCCGCCGCCGTCCGCCGCCACAGGCCCGAGCTGGTCCTCACGCTCAACCACCGCGACACCTGGGGCGGCGTCGCCTGGAACACCCCGGACCACGTGGCCGTCGGCCGGGCCACGCTCGACGCGGCCGGCGACGCCGGCAACCGGTGGATCTTCCCCGAGCTGATCGAGCAGGGCCTCGATCCCTGGGACGGCGTGCGCTGGGTCGCGGTCGCGGGTTCCAGCACGCCCACGCACGCGGTCGACGCGACAGCCGGGATGGAACGGGCCGTGCGCTCCCTGCTGGAACACCGCACCTACATCGAGGCGCTGACCGGCGAGGACCCGGAGACCTACGCGCGCGGCTTCCTGACACAGCACGCGGAGAGGACGGGGGAGCGGTTCGGGGGCCGCCCCGCGGTGGCGTTCGAACTGTTCAGCAGATGACCGGCGGTTGATCTACAGACGGGGGAGACCATGACGGGCGACGAGGAACTGGCGCGCCGTTTCGAGGAACAGCGCGGACACCTGAAGGCGGTGGCCTACCGCATGCTCGGATCGCTCTCCGAGGCGGAGGACGCCGTCCAGGAGACCTGGTTCAAGCTCAGCCGCACCGACACGGACGACATCCACAACCTCGGCGGCTGGCTGACCACGGTGACCGGCCGGGTCTGCCTGGACATGCTCCGCTCGCGCACCGCCCGCCGCGAGGAGCCGATCGGCGACACCCAGGACACGGCGCGGGCCTACGTCCCGGACCCGGTGCTGCGCCCCCTGTCCCACGTCGATCCGGCCGAGGAGGTGCTCCAGGCCGACTCGGTGGGCCTGGCCCTGCTCGTCGTGCTGGAGAACCTCACGCCCGACGAGCGGCTCTCGTTCGTCCTGCACGACATGTTCGCCGTGCCGTTCGACGACATCGCGCCGATCGTGGAGCGCAACCCGGCCGCCACCCGGCAGCTCGCGAGTCGCGCCCGCCGCCGGGTGCGCGCCGCCACTCCGTCGGCCGAACCGGACCTCGGCCGGCAGAAGCAGGTGCTCGACGCCTTCCTGGCCGCCTCCCGCGCAGGTGACTTCGAGGCGCTGGTGGCCGTCCTGCACCCGGACGTGCTGCTGCGGGCCGATGCGGGCGCGCTCGTGCGGGGGGCGGCCGCCTCCAAGCTCGTCCAGGGCGCGAAGGCGGTGGCGGAGCAGGCGCTCATGTTCGCCCCCTTCACACAGGCCGCGGAGCTGGTCCTGGTCAACGGCTCGGTCGGGATGGTCAACGCGATCGAGGGCCGCGTCCAGTCGGTCATGGGCGTCACGGTCGTCGACGGCCGCATCACGGACCTGTACATCCTCGCCGACCCCGAGCGGCTGGAGCGTCTGGAGGTGCCCGGACCGGCGGTGTGACCGCGACCGGCCCGTCACTTGTCGTTTCGTATGCTGAACGCCATGCGAGAACAACAGACCGGGCGGGCAGGCCTGCGCGGCGACTGCGAGCGGTGCTTCGGCCTGTGCTGCGTCGCCCTGCCCTTCGCCGCCTCGGCCGACTTCGCGGTCGACAAGGCCGCCGGCACGCCCTGCCGCAACCTCAGGGAGGACCACCGCTGCGGCATCCACGCCCGGCTCCGGCAGAAGGGATTCACCGGCTGCACGGTCTACGACTGCTTCGGCGCCGGGCAGCGGGTCTCGCAGATCACCTTCGGCGGACAGGACTGGCGGCCCGGTCCGCCGGAGCGGGCCCGCCGCATGTTCGACGTGTTCCCGGTGGTCCGGCAGCTGCACGAGCTGCTCTGGTACCTGACCGAGGCGCTCACGCTGCCGGCGGCCCGCCCCGTCCACGCCGAACTCCGCGAGGCCCTGGAGAAGACCGAGGAACTGGCCGGCGGAACCCCCGAGGAGCTCGCCGCCCTGGACGTGGCGGCCCACCGCCAGGACGTCAACGTCCTGCTGCTGAGGACGAGCGAGCTGGCCAGGGCCGGTTTCAAGGGCCGCAGGAAGGACCGCCGGGGCGCGGACCTCATGGGCGCCCGCCTCAAGGGCGCCGACCTGCGCGGTGCCTGCCTGCGCGGCGCCTATCTCATCGCCGCCGACCTCACCGGAGCGGATCTGCGGGGAGCCGACCTCATCGGTGCCGACCTGCGCGACGCGGACCTCACCGACGCCGACCTGACCGGGGCGTTCTTCCTCACCCAGCCACAGCTGAACGCGGCGCGGGGAAGCGCCGGTACCCGGCTGCCCGGGTCAGTCACCCGCCCCGGGCACTGGACGGCGCAGATCTGAGGCGGGCTCCCGCGCCGGGCTGCGGCGCTCCGGGTACAGTCGCAGGCCCTCCGGCATCAGCGTCAGCCGTTCCGTGACGCGCAGCCGGTAGGCCGGGTCGGCCCGCAGGGCGTAGCGCCGCAGCAGCAGCCCGAGCACCAGCGTGGCCTCGTGCAGCGCGAACTGCCGCCCGATGCACGCCCGCGCGCCCGTCCCGAACGGCTTGAAGGTGTGCGGGGGGCGGGCCCGCACGGCTTCGGCGTCGAAGCGGCCGGGGTCGAACCGTTCGGCGTCCTCGCCCCACACCTCGGGGTCCCGGTGCAGCATCGGCGTCAGCACCAGCGCCCACGCCCCGCGTCGCATGGGGTGCTCCCCGGCCAGCACCGTGTCCTCGCGGGCCTCCCGGGAGAAGGCGGGCGCGGTGGGCCACAGCCGCAGCGACTCGTCCAGCACCCGGCGGACGTAGCGCAGCCGGGCCACCTGCTCGTAGGCCGGTTCCGCCGTCTCTCCCCACACCCGGTCCACCTCGGCCCGGGCCCGGGCCGCGACATCGGGGTGGCGGGCGAGGTAGTGCAGCGCGAAGGAGAGCGCGCCCGAAGTCGTCTCGTGACCGGCCACGAGGAACGTGATGACCTGGCGGCGGACGTTCTGCGGCGCCAGCCGCTCCCCGGTGCGTGGATGGACCGTCTCCAGCATGCGGTCGAGCAGATCGCCGTCACCGCCGCCGGCGGCGCGCCGGGCCCGGACCAGTTCGTCGACCGTGTGGTTGAGATGGGCGATGTCGGCCGCGTTGCGGCGGCTCGCGCTGCGCAGCAGCAGGGGCGCCAGCGGGAACGGCACGGTGTTGAGCCGCTGGGCGTAGGTCAGCGTGCCGACCATCGCGGTGGCGAAGGGATGCGGCCGGGAGCGTTCGAACGAACCGAAGTCGTGCCCGAAGCCGGTGCGCGCGATCGTCTCCAGCGTCAGCTTGGTCATGTCGCCGGGCACGTCCACCGTCCGGCCCGTCGCCGCCGCCCGGTCCCAGTGCTCCGTCAGCCGTTGCGCGACCGACAGCATCATCGGGTGGTAGCCCGCCATGGCGTCACGGCTGAACCCCGGGGCGAGGATGTCGTGGGCCAGCTGCCAGTTGGGCTCGTGGTTGTACGCCGTGAACAGTCCGTCCCCGGCGACCGGCCGCAGGTTGGCCACGCCGAGCCCCACGTGCTTGGCGAACCGCGACTCGTCCGCGAGGTCGGCCGCGTGCCGGGCACCCCACACGAACACGAACTCCTTGCCGAACGCCTTCCGCCGGAACACCGGCCCCAGTGCGCGGGCGTAGCGCAGCGAGTCCTGCAGGGGAGTGCGCCGGTTCACCCCCACGACGTCCCCGAGCAGCGGGATCCGGCGCGGGGGGTGCGGGATGCGGTCCAGCTCCGGCCAGCCCAGCTCGGCACTCCGGAAACCCTTGGGCTCCCGGGTCCGTGTCGGCGCCTCCGTCATGACCGATCTCCCTTGATCAGGCGGCGGGTTCGCAAGTGTTGTACGTGGGTTCAATAGCGCGGTTCAGTGTGGGCCCGTTGTTGAACCGGCGTCAAGTAAAGTGCGGGCATGGCTGCGAACCAGGGCCGGCGCACGCGCCGCCGGCTCAGCACCGAGGAGCGCCGGGAGCAGCTCCTGTCGGTCGGTGCGCGGCTGTTCTCGGAGAGCCCCTACGACGACGTGTGGATCGAGCAGGTCGCCGAGATCGCCGGGGTGTCGCGCGGGCTGCTCTACCACTACTTCCCGACCAAGCGGGACTTCTTCGCGGCGGTCGTCGAGCGCGAGAGCGAGCGCATGCTGCGCATGACGGCGGCGGTGCCCGGCGTCCCGGTCCGCGCGCAACTCGGGGCAGGTCTTGAGACGTTCCTGGAGTACGTCCAGGCGCACGCGCACGGCTATCGCGCTTTCCATCGCGCCGACGCGGCAGGGGACCAGGCGGTGCGGCGCGTCTATCAGCGGGCCCTGGCCGCGCAGGAGCGGCAGATCCTCGCCGCGCTCGCCGAGGATCCCGAGTTCGGCCCCGCCGTCGAGGGGCGGCCGGAGGTCAGGCTGGCCGTGCGCGGCTGGCTGGCGTTCACCACGGCCGTCTGCCTGGAGTGGCTGCGCGGCACGGAGTTGGGCCGTGAGCAGGTGCGCGAGCTGTGTGCGCGCGCCCTGCTGGGCGTTCTCACGCCCTGAAAGGTCTCGTAAAGGCCGCCTGGCGCGGTTGGCGTGCACCCTGATCTTCGGTAGGTTAGGTGAGGCTTACCTAAGGAGGTCTGGAATGGGTGACGACAGCCACAGCTGGACGGCGGCTCCCGCCGCGGCGGAGCGGGCGCGCTCGGTGCTCGCCGCCGCGTGGTCGTGCTCCGTGACCGCGGAGGGCACACGGGAGGAACTGGTCGGCGCGCACAGCGTGGACGAGGACGGCCGGGTGCTCGTGGACGTGCCCGAGGACAGCGCCCTGCTCGCGGCCGCGATCTGCGCACCGCGCGGCGAGCCGTCCGCGGTGCTGGAGTTCGCGGACGTCGCGCCCGTCCCGGTCCGCAACCGGATCCGCGCCCGGCTGTGGCTCGCGGGCTGGTTCGCCGTCGAGGGGGAGAGGCTCGCCTTCACGCCCACGCGTGTCGTGCTGCGGCGGCCGTCCGGCTCCGTGGTGGTCGACCTCGCCGAGTTCGCCGCCGCAGTGCCCGACCCGCTCACCACGGCCGAGGCCCAACTGCTGACCCACCTCGCGGACTGCCACGCCGACGCCGTCGAACGGCTCACCCGGCTCGTCGACCCCGACAGCCTGCACGGCGCGGTGCGCGTCCGGCCGCTCGCCGTCGACCGGCACGGCCTGACGCTGCGCATCGAACGGGTCCGCGCCCACGGCGACGTACGCCTCGCCTTCCACGCGCCCGCCGACGGCGTCGCGCAGCTCACCGAACGCATGCACGTCCTGCTCGGCCAGGCCGCCTCCGTGTCCTGCCCACGGGCCCTACAGCGGCAGCGCACAGACGGCGACGGGTGAGGGGAACGATCCTTCCGTGCGCCGCAGTTCGCCGTTGCCCTCGTTCACGTGGAAGACGGTGACGGTGGAGGACTTCTGGTTCGCCGCGAACAGCAGCGTGCCCTCCGGTGAGAAGGCGATCTGCCGGGGGAAGTCCCCGCCCACCGGCACCGTGTCGAGCAGCCTGAGCCGGGCGCCGTCGGCCTCGACGGCGTAACGGGTGAGGCTGTTGTGGCCGCGGTTGGCCAGATAGGCGTACCGGCCGTTGGCCGTCACCAGGATCTGCGCCGGGTAGTTCGTGCCCGAACCCGTGCCGGTGGACTGTGCCTCGCCCACGGTCAACCGGCCGGAGGCCTTGTCGTAGGAGCAGACCGCCACCGTGTTGTCGACCTCGTTGGCGAGGTACGCGTACCGGCCGCCCGGGTGGAACGTCAGATGGCGCGGTCCGGCGCCCGGCCTGGTGTGCGCCTGCCCGACCTCGGCGAGCGTGCCCGCCTTGTCGTCCAGCCGGTACGTGTAGACGGTGTCCGTCCCCAGGTCGACGGCGAGCACATGGCCCCCGTCCGGGCTCGTGACGATCTGGTGGGCGTGCGGGCCCTCCTGGCCCGGGCCGGGCGGGGGAGTGGAGTGACGGACGAGGGCGGTGCGCTCGCCGAGGGCGCCCGAGGTGTCGATCGGATGCACGGCCACGCTGCCCGACCCGTAGTTCGCGCTGAGCAGCCAGCGTCCGCCCGGATGCACCGACAGATGGCAGGGGGCCGCGCCGCCGGTGCTGCGGCTGCCCAGCACCTTGCGGTCGGACAGCCGGACGGCGGTCACGGCACCGTCGTCACGCTCGTCCACCGCGTACAGCGTGCCGCGGTCCGGGTGGACGGCGAGGTACGACGGGTCGCCGACGCCGCCGATCGTGCCGACGGCGGTGATCTCACCCGTCGCCGCGTCGTACGTGGCCAGGCCGATGCCCTTGCCGCCGCCCTCGAGGGACGTGTAGGTGCCCAGGTGGAGCGGTCGGGGCCCGGAGGGGCGCCCGGCCTTGCGCGAGGGGCTCGTACCCGCCTCGGGCGTCGAGGCCGGGGCGGACGGGGGCGCGGGCGCGTTGTCGCAGGACGGCAGCGCCGCCATGGCGGCCCCGCCCGCCCATACGCCGACGAACCGGCGCCTGCTCCAGCCACCACTGCTCATGTCGCCCCTCAGGTCGTCACTCGTCCTGTCGTGACTGCCACCTTGGCGTTTGCGGGCACTCGGGTGCAACAAACGGCAGCGGGTGTTGCGCGAGGTGCAACACCCGCGTGCTGGTGCTGAAGGTCCCCGTCCTCGGGGGCCCACGGGCACCGTCCCCGTCCAGTGGGCCCGGCCGGCTACCAGTCGCCGTCCGCGACCGGTCGGCCCGGGGCGTCCTTGAGCTGCTGCGTCTGCCCCGATGTGGGCTGCTGCCAGGGCTCGTGGTCGTCGCCGAGCCAGTCGCCGACGGGCTTCACGGCCTGGAGCGTGTCCGTGGGGGCGAGGTCATCCGCGTCCTGGTCGAAGTAGTCGAACCAGGGCAGGCCCGCGCGGGTGTAGGCGGCCCGGTCCACCGGCGACGGCGGCGCGGCCTCGCCGGTGATGCGGCGCCACTCCGGCGGCGTCACCAGGTGTACGAACACCCGCCCCGCGGGCTGGTCCGACCAGTCCGTAAGCGGCCGGTCGTCCTGGTAGACCTCCTGCCGCATGGAGCCGCCGACACCCAGACCCATCGCGGCGGCCGCGCGCGGCGGGCTCGGCGGAGCGCCCGCAGCCGCGGGTGCCGGAGCCGAGCCGGGGGCGGACGGCGTGGGGAACGCCCCCGGTGCCGGTGGGGCCGCCATGGGCATCGCGGCGCCGTAGCCGCCGGACGCGGCAGCGGGCAGGCCACCCGGCATCGCGGCGCCGTAGCCACTCGGCGGCGCCATGAACCGCGTCCGCTCCGCCCGCTCCCGCTCCTCCGCCCGCCAGCGCGCCAGCTCCCGGTCGTTCAGCGCGAAGGACTGCAGCTGTACGCCGCCCCACACCTCCTCACCCGTGACCTGCCCCTCGACGGTGGCGCCCAGACCGAGCGGGACGGCCACGAACTGCCGGACCGTGCCCGTGCCGGAGTTGATGCCGTCCAGCCAGGGCTGACGGGGGAGCACCACGTAGTTCTGCGGACCGCGAGCCGGCCGGTCGCTCCAGGGCCGGCCCGAGACCGCGCACACCTTGCCGACACCGACCTGGAGCGCGGCCGGCTCCGAGGTGCCCGCGAAGCTCAGCCACATCGCCTCGCGCAGATACACCGGCAGCATCACGCCGCCGCGTGCCCGCCACTCTTCGGGGACCCGGTCCGCGTGGTCCGCGACGCGCCGTACCGGGAACTCGCCGAGGCCCGGCGGCAGCGGATGCGTCCCCGTCTCCGGCAGGCGCAGCGTGCGGATGAACCGCACGGCGACCCCGCCGGGGAGCCGCAGTGTGTTCCCGTCGATCCGCACGGTCGTGTCCGCCATGGCCCGCTCCTCGCCTCAGGTGCCGGCCCCCTGCCGGCGTTCCCCTCAGCGAGAACGCCCGTCGAACCCCGCGCGGTTCCGCCACATCTGCTCCGTGACGCCCAGCCGCTCCCGCAGTCGTGTCAGACGGGGCATCCTGGCCCGCTGCTCGCGCGAGACGCGGTCCAGTTCCTCGAACAGGCGGCGGGTGCGGTGCTCGGTGTCGAGCTCGTCGAGGATGCGGTTGACCTCCGTCAGGATCGCTCCCGGCAGCTGCCAGAGCCGCGGGTCGCGCTCGGCCTCCTCGCGCAGCAGCAGGGCCAGCTTGTCGCGGGTGCCGGCGGCGGTGCGCAGTTCCGCGGCGAGCCGTTCCTCCGCCGACTCGGCGCTCGCGCTCAGGTGCGTGGTGACCAGCACCGCGAAGCTCACCACGGCGTCGGCGATCTCGGACAGCAGCTGTGCCAGGGCGGCGCCCGTCTCGGCCTCGAACGGCGGCTCGGGCTCGCGCTCCTTCGCGAGGTCGGTGAGGGAGCGGGCCAGCACGCGCAGGACGACCGTGCAGATCTCCAGCGTGTCCAGGCCGGTGCGCAGCACGACCCGGTGCAGGACGCTGTCCTGCACGCGCGGGTTGAGCCGCAGGCTGTCCTCGGCCTGCCGCAGCGCCGCGTCCACCTCGACGATGTCGTGGTCCAGGCGGCGCGCCTCGTGCAGCTGACTCTCCGCGCGGTCCACGGGCGTGCCGCCCGCGGCCTCCTCGCCCATCCGCAGCATCAGCTGCCGCAGCCGGCGCGACAGGCCCTCGATCGATTCGCCCGCCTCCTCCACCCACACCGGCGGAGCCAGCAGCAGGTTGCAGGCGAGCCCGACGGACGCGCCGATCAGGGTCTCCACCACCCGGGCCCAGGCGGTGTCTCCCACGGTGGTGACACCGAGGACGAGCATCGCGCTGATCGCGACCTCGGGTACGTACTCCTCCACCCGGACCAGCCGTCCCACCGCCAGCGAGGCCACCAGGAGCAGTGCGAGGCTCCACCAGGTCAGACCCACCAGCAGGCTGAACGCGATGGCGACGAGCACGCCCGTCACCACGGCGTTCACCCGCCTGAAGCCGTTCGTGATCGTGGCGTACAGCGTCACCTGGACGACCAGCAGGGCCGTCAGGGGTGCGGTGAGAGGAGCCGGTTCGGGGCTCAGCCGGAGCGCGATGACGTACGCGATCGTCGCCGCCGTCGCGGACCGCAGGGTCTGGACGACCACCGGATCACGACGCTTCCTCACGATCCGCTCGGCGCGCGCCGTCCACTCACGTACCTCTCGCATCCTCGGGCTGTTCCCCTTCCCCGGCGCATCGAACGCATCCGTCGAACACGTCCGTCAAAGACGTTCATGAAGGACGTTAGTGCCGGGGCAAACCGGGGGCGACCGAGGGGTCAGGCGCGCACCTTCGCGAGGAAGGCGTCCAGGTGGCTCCTGGTCCGGGCGATCTGCTCCTCCAGGGTGAGGCTCTCCTCGAACCGGGACCCGGCCTGCGGCGCCTTCTTCCCGCGTACGTACAGGGAGCAGGCGAGGTCGGTGCACATGTACGCGCCGACGGAATTGCCCTCGCGCCCGGCCGGCCCGGCCTTCCGCGCGGTCATCAGCGAGACCCCGCCCCGCGGGTGCGTCGTCAGGCACAGCGAGCACATGCTGCGGTGCAGGAACCCGCGCTGCGCGGCCTGGAACCGCATCGACAGCCCGACGAGCCGCCCGTCCCGCTCGGCCACCAGATAGCTCCGGTCCGGCGCCCCCGGATCCCGCCACCCGAGAAAGTCGAGATCGCCCCAGGGCCGCCCGTCGAGATCCCGGGGCACGGCGAGCCGCTTGGCCTCGCCCTTGGAGCAGTTGACGAACGAGTTGCGGATCTCTTGTTCGGTGAGTGATCTCATGGCAGGGCTCCCTGGGCCTCGTCTCCCGAAACCTAGGGGCCCTAGGTTTCCGGGACAGGTTAGGCATCATCGGCGAGAGGGAGCCAATGGATTTCCGCGAGGTCGTCTCTTCGTGCGCGAGAACGGCGCTTCGTCATGTGGCGGGGCGCTCGACGGGACCGGCCGTCGATCCGGGCCTGCGTATCACGCTGAACTTCCACCCGGACCGGACCTCGCACGGCCGGTCCGTCCTCACGGCGCTGGCTCAGGACGGTGCGTACCACTCGCAGTTCGTCACGGGCACCAGCAACGGCGGTCTCACCGCGCACCCCGGAGGCGACCGGTGGCGCTGGGAAAGCCGGATCTTCGGCGGGGCGTACGACGCAGCGGCCGGGCACGAGAGGCCCGTGTACGGCGCGCTGAACTTCCGCCGGCAAGTGGTCGGAGCGGCACCCCGCTTCGGTTCCTCACACTTCCGGCTGCGGGCCGGGGCCCTGCACCGCGCCACGTTCTGCTACCCCGACAGCGCCGCCGAGCCGGCCGCCTTCGGTGTCGCGGCCGGGATGTCACTGGTCGCGCTGGCCGAGGCGGACGAGCGCGATGCCCTGAACGACTACATCGAGGCCCATGTGCACGGCGGGGTGGACCTCGCCCACGACGTGGAGGCGCTCGTACTGGACGCCTGCTATCGCGGCACGCCCGTCGAGACGGCGGCCCGGGAACTGCCCTGTGCGCTCGAGTGGCACCCCGGCTACCGGCTGACCGTGGCCGGGCTGCGACGCCGTGCGCGGTACCGCGGCCCGGAGTACGCCGCACTGGGAGCCCGCATCGCCCGCGACGGTCTGCTCGATCCGAGGGTCATAGGTGATGCCGCCCGGACAGGCCGCCATGCGCTGCAGGACCTCAAGATGGTCTGGCACACTCTCGCCCGCTTCGGCGCCCCGCCGGGGGCGGGCACCGCCTACTTGGCCACCGAGGCCTCCGGCGGCCAGACGCCCGGCCTGAGCACCCCCAGCGCGTAGGCCCTGGCCACCAGCTCCGTGCGGTTGGACGCGGCCCAGCGGGACGACAGCCGGCGCAGGTGGTAGGTCACGCCGTCGGTGGTGAGGCCCGTCTCCCGGGAGGCCCGGGCCGTGGTGGCGCCGGCGGCCAGGAGGCTCAGGATGCGGGCCTCCGTCGGGGTGACCCGGGCCTGTTCCGCGGGAGCGGCGGGGGAGGGGGCGCGTTCGGGGTCGATCCGGAGCATCACCAGCAGGGCCGGGGTGTCCTCCGCCGTGTCGCTGACCGGATCCGCCGTCAGTTCGCCGGTGCGCTCCGTGCCGCACGGGGCCCGCCAGCGCACCGACACCTGGTAGCGCGAGCGGTGCCGCAGGCGCAGCGCCTCGGCGATGCGTTCCACCTGCGTCGCCTCCCGCGGGCTGAACAGCTCCAGCACGTCGCGGCCGCGCAACCGTCCCGGCGACCTGCCGCACTCCGCCGCCATCGCCGGATTGGCCAGCAGCACCGCCCCGTACACGTCGCACACCGCGACCGGCATCGCGACCCGGTCGAACAGGAGCAGGGCGCGGTTGCGCCACGTCACGGCCTCGTGCCGGGCCGGGTCCACGAGCTTCTCCTGCCACGCCGGGCCGCTCCCGCGCAAGAGCGGCAGATCTGCTTGCACTACACAATCATGTAGGGCGAAGGTGTCGCCTCCCGGGCCCGGTGGATCACGCTGGAGCGCAGTACTTCCGTACCGCGAAAGGCAGTTGCCGCGTCATGCCCCCCACCGGACAGACCCCTCCGACCGCCGGCACCCTCCCCGGCGTCCCCGTCGCCGACATTTCCGCCACCGGACCCGGCGGTGCGCCCATCCAGCAGGTCATGGACCTGATGCGCGAGCACGGGCCCGTGCTGGTGCGGCGGCTGTACGGGCGGGACACCCTGTTCGTGGGCGACCTGGACTTCGTGACCGAACTCGCCGACGAGCAGCGGTTCGCCAAGCACATCGGGCCCGGGCTGGGCAATGTCCGCGAGTTCGCCGCCGACGGCCTGTTCACCGCGTACAACGACGAGCCCAACTGGGCCAAGGCGCACGACATCCTCATGCCCGCCTTCGCGCTCGGCTCCATGCGCACCTACCACCCCGTGATGCTGGAGGTCGCCCGCCGGCTCATCGCGTCCTGGGACCGCGACGCCCGCGCCGGGCGGCCGGTGAACGTGCCCGACGACATGACCCGCATGACCCTCGACACCATCGGACTCGCCGGCTTCGGCTACGACTTCGGTTCCTTCGAACGGGCCGAGCCGCACCCCTTCGTCCAGTCGATGGTCCGCTGCCTGGAGTGGAGCATGACCCGCCTGGCACGCGTCCCCGGCCAGGACTACGCGGAGCAGGACGCGGCCTTCCGCGAGGACTCCGCCTACCTCGCCCGGGTCGTCGACGAGGTCATCGCCGCGCGCACCGGCACCGGCCAGGGCGACTGGGACGACCTCCTCGGCCTGATGCTCACCGCCGAGCACCCGGCCGACGGCACCACGCTGGACACCGCCAACATCCGCAACCAGGTCATCACGTTCCTGATCGCCGGCCACGAGACCACCTCCGGCGCCATGTCCTTCGCGCTGTACTACCTCGCCAAGCACCCCGCCGTGCTCCAGCTGGTGCAGCGCGAGGTCGACGCACTGTGGGGCGACCGGACCGACGTCGAGCCGACCTTCGACGAGGTCGGCCGGCTGGCCTACACCCGCCAGGTCCTCAACGAGGCGCTCAGGCTGTGGCCCACCGCCGCCGTGTTCTCCCGGGAGGCCCGCGAGGACACCCTGCTCGGCGGCCGCATCCCGCTGCGCGCCGGGCAGGGCGTCCTGGTCCTCACGCCGATGCTGCACCGGCAGCCGGTCTGGGGCGACAACCCGGAGCTGTTCGACCCCTCCCGCTTCACGGCCGAGGCGGAGGCGCGGCGGCCGGTGGACGCCTTCAAGCCGTTCGGCACCGGCGAGCGTGCGTGCATCGGACGGCAGTTCGCGCTGCACGAGGCGACGATGCTGCTGGCCATGCTCGTCCACCGCTACCGGATGGGCGACCACGCCGACTACCGGCTCGACGTCAAGGAGACCCTCACCCTCAAGCCCGAGGGCTTCACCCTCGCGCTGACGCCGCGCACCTCCGCCGACCGCGTCCACAGCCCGCTGCCCGGAGCCGCCCCGGCCGAGGAAACCGCCGCGGCCGAGCCGCAGGACCTGCCCGCCCGCGTCCGCCCCGGCACCGCCGCCCTCTTCCTGCACGGCAGCAACTACGGCACCTGCCGTGACGTCGCGGGCCGGCTCGCCGAAGAGGCCGCCGCCCTCGGCTGCGCGACCGAGGTGGCCCCCCTCGACGCCTACGCGGATGGCCTGCCCACCGACCGGCCCGTCGTCATCACCGCCGCCTCCTACAACGGCCGCCCCACCGACGACGCCACCGCCTTCGCCGCCCGGCTGGAGGAGAACCACGACCGGTCGGGCGTGACGTACGCCGTCCTCGGCGTCGGCGACCGCAACTGGGCCGCCACCTACCAGCACGTCCCCACCCGCATCGACGAGCGGCTCGCCGGGTCCGGCGCCGCACGGCTGGTGGAGCGCGCCGCCGCCGACGCCTCCGGCGACCTCACCGGCACCGTCCGCGCCTTCACCGCCTCCCTGCGCACCGCCCTCCTGGAGCGCTACGGCGACCCGGACGCCACCGCCCTGGGCCCCGAGCCCGCGAACGCCTACGAGGTCCGCACCCTGACCGGCGGACCGCTGGACGCCCTCGCCGAACGGCACGGCCTCGTCCCCCTGCGCGTCACCGAGGCCCGCGACCTCACCGCCCCCGGCCACGCCCGGCGCAAGCGGTTCCTGCGCATCGCCCTGCCGGACGGCGTCACCTACCGCACGGCCGACCACCTCACCGTGCTGCCCGCCAACGCCCCCGGCCTCGTCACCCGCGCGGCCGCCGCGCTCGGCGCCGACCTCGGCACCGTCCTGGACATCCGCGCCACCCGCCCGCGCCGCGACGGCATCGCCGTGGACCGGCCCCTGACGGTACGGCAGCTCCTCACCCACCACGTGGAGCTGCAGGAGCGCCCGAGCGCCGGGCAGCTGGCCGCGCTCGCCGCCGCCAACCCGTGCCCGCCGGAGCGCATGGCCCTGGCCGCCCTCACCGACGATCCGCGCACCCTCGTGGAGATCCTGGAGGACCACCCGGCCCTGCGCGGCGCCCTGGACTGGCCGCAGCTCCTCGACCTCCTCACCCCGCTGCGCCCGCGCCACTACTCCATCTCCTCCTCGCCCGCCGTCGACCCCGGTCACGTGGACCTGATGGTGTCGCTGCTGGAGGCGCCCGCACGCTCCGGCAAGGGCGTCTACCGGGGCACCGGCTCCGGCCACCTCACCACCGTCGAGCCCGGCGACACGGTCTACGCGCGCGTCCAGCCCTGCCGGGAGGCCTTCCGGATCGACGTCACCGGCGACCCGTCACCGGTCGTCATGGTCGCGGCCGGCACCGGCCTCGCCCCGTTCCGCGGCACCATCGCCGACCGTACGGCCGCCCTCACGACCGGCACCGAACTCGCCCCGGCCCTGTGCTACTTCGGCTGCGACGCCCCCGACGCGGACTTCCTGCACGCCGAGGAACTGCGCGCCGCCGAGACCGCCGGCGCCGTCTCGCTGCGCCCCGCCTTCAGCGAGACGCCCGAGGGCGAGGTGCGGTTCGTCCAGCACCGGATCGCCGCCGAGGCAGAGGAGGTCTGGGGCCTGCTGGACTCCGGAGCGCGGGTGTACGTCTGCGGTGACGGTTCCCGGATGGCGCCCGGGGTGCGGGAGGCGTTCCGTACCCTGTTCCGCAAGCACACGCCGGGCGCCGGCGAGACGGCCGCCGAGCAGTGGCTCGACGGACTGATCGCGGACGGACGTTACGTCGAGGACGTGTACGCGGCCGGCTGACCGATGCGGCAGGGGAGGGGTGGGCACACGGTGGTGGACTCCTGGGAACGGGCCCGGCACGTCCTTCGGGCGGCGGGCCTCGACCCCGGCCGCCTCGCCCGCCTCACCCCGCTGACCGGCGGCACCTACAACACCGTCGAGGAACTGCGCCTCACCGACGGCAGCCGCTACGTACTGAAGGTCCCGCCCCCCGCTGTCGTCCCCGGCCTGCGGCACGAGCGTGGACTGCTGGTCTCGGAGGCCGAGTTCTACCGCTCGGCCGCCCGCGTCGAGGTCACCGCACCGCAGCTGGTGTCCAGGGGCGACGGCTTCCTGCTGATGACGGCCTGCCCGGGCGAGCCGTGGGACGGCACGCTCACCGACGCGGAACACGCGTCTGTGCGGACCGAGCTGGGACGCCAGGTGGCCCGGCTGCACCGTGTGACGGGGCCCGGCTTCGGCTACCCCTCCGGCGCCCTCGGCCCGCTCGCCCTCGACTGGCGGACGGCGTTCACGGGGATGATCGACGCCGTCCTCGACGACGCCCGGCGCTACGGCGCCCGGCTGCCCCGGCCCGTCGACGAGGTGGCCCGGACCGCCGCGTCCGCGTACGGCGCCCTCGACGAGGTCACCGTCCCGTGCCTGGTCCACTTCGACCTGTGGCCGGGCAACATCCTCGTCGACCGCGCGGACGGCGCGGCCCGCGTCGGGGGCCTCATCGACGGGGAGCGCATGTTCTGGGGCGACCCCCTGGCCGACTTCGTCTCCCTGGCACTGCTGGGCGACATCAGGAATGACGGGGAGTTCCTGGCCGGGTACCGGGAGGCCGGCGGCCGGGTCCGCTTCGACACGCCGGCCCGTCTGCGCCTCGCCCTGTACCGCTCCTACCTGTACCTGATCATGCTGACCGAGACGATTCCCCGCCGGGTCGGCGAGGAGCAGGAGCGATGGGTGCAGGAGAGGGTGGCCCCGGAACTCCTCGCGGCTCTGGACGAGATCGCGGAGGCCGCCGGGTCCACCGGTTAGCTCACATCGTGAAATAAGGGGTGGAGGAATGTCGCGCCCGGCCCCAAGCCGACGGTATGTTGCAGGTCGGACAGGGGACGCGAAGGGAGCCACATGGCTGCGCGGAACGGGCGCACGGTACGCGATCTCAGGCGGGCCAACCGTACGGCCGTGCTGCACAAGCTCTACTTCGACGGCCCGCTCAGCCGTTTCGAACTCGGCCCGGCGACCGGCCTGAGCTCCGGTTCCGTCAGCAACGTCGTCGGCGACCTGGTCGCCGACGGGCTGGTCGAGGAGGCCGGCAGCGTCGACTCCGACGGCGGTCGCCCCCGCACCCTGCTGCGCGTCGCACCCGGCAGCGGCCACATGATCGGAGTCGACGTCGGCGAGACCAGGGTCCGGGTCGAACTCTTCGACCTCACCCTCACCGAACTGGCCCGCGCCGACCACCCGCTGTCGCCGCAGCGCTACGAGGTCGAGGCCATCGTCGGCAACATACGCCAGGGGGTCGCCGAGGTGCTGGACACCGCCGGCCTCGCACCCGGGCGGCTCCTCGGCGTCGGCATCGGCGTCCCCGGCATCGTCGAGCACACCGCGGACCGCGGCGCGCTGGTGCACGGACAGACCATCGGCTGGGACGCCGTCCCACTGGAAGCGCTGCTCCGCGCGGGGTCCCCGCTGCCGGACACCGTCCCGTACTTCATCGACAACGGCGCCAAGACGCTGGGCCAGGCCGAGATGTGGTTCGGCGCCGGCCGCGGCGCCGGCAACGCCGTCGTGGTGCTGTTCGGCTCCGGCGTCGGCGCGAGCCTCGTCACCCCCGACGTGGAGCAGGGCCGCGCGGTCGAGTGGGGGCACCTGACCGTACGGGTCCGGGGCCGCCGGTGCCGGTGCGGGGCGCTCGGCTGCCTGGAGGCGTACGCGGGTGCCGAGTCGCTGCTGGCCCGCTGGCGGGAGGAGGGCGGCCGGGTCCCGGACGGCGCCGACGAGGAGAGCGCCCTCACGGCGATGCTCGCCGCGGCCCACCCGCCCGAGGGCGGTACGGCCGACCCCGTGGCGCTGGCCGTCCTGGAGGAGACCGCCGAGTACCTCGGGGCGGGCCTGTCCGATCTGATCAACCTCTTCCAGCCCGAGCGCATCCTCATCGGCGGCTGGGCGGGCCTGGCGCTCGGCTCGCGCTTCCTGCCCGCCGTACGCCGCTACGCCCTGTCGTACGCACTGCGGCACCCGGCGGGGAAAGTGACCGTGGAGCTCGGCCGGCTCGGGCCGGACGCCGTCACCGTGGGCGCCGCCATCCTGCCGCTCGCCGACTTCTTCGCACGCGGCGGACGGCGCCCCGACCCGGCACCGGAGTATCCGCTCCCGGCCTGGCGCACGGCGCTTCAGGAGCGGATCCCGCGCTGAGGTTTCGCCGATCACCGCAGAGGTACTCGCGTGGCGCCCGGACCACAGAAGGGAGCACGCCGTGACCGACCACCGCCTCGAAGGACCCGGCGAGAACGGTGAGCCCATCCCGCGGGACATGCCGGACCAGCAGGCCGACGACGGTGAGGACCCGTGGGAGGTCGCCCCGCGCTTCACGGGCACCGGCGAGGGCGGGAAAGCCGAGCGCCGGAGTGACGAGGAGACCGACGAGCCCACCGGTGACGTCCCCGACACGGACGAAGCGGGGACGGGCCGGCAGGGAGCACCGCACTCGGGAGCGGTTCACCCCGAGCACCCGGTGCCGGACGAGCCCTCCGCCTGAGGAGGGCATCCCGGCGAGGGCCGCAGCCGACTGTGGGGGTCGGCTGCGGCCCTCGCGCATGTCCGGGCCGTCCCTCGCGCAGGTCCAGGGCAGGTCCACCCGTGCGTGCGGCGTCACCCCGTCCGCCCGAGCTGGGCCCGCCCGGTCGGGCCCAGCGCGACCGGATCAGCCCACCTTGCGCCCCCGCAGTGGCTCCGTCGGCGCCCCCGCCCCCTGCTTCAGACCCAGCAGGAACTCCTCCAGCACCTCGGGCGCCGTGTGCTCAGGGCGCCAGCCGAGTTCCGTACGCGCCCGCGTGCAGTCCATGAGCGGCAGCCGCAGCACCGCGTCGAACAGGTGCGGGGAGGCGGGCAGCAGATGCAGGCCCCAGGCGGCGGCGATCGCCGACCGGGCCGCGCCGCGCGGCAGCCGCACGGTCCGTGCGTCGAACATCTCGCCCAGCAGCCGCGCGTCGAGGGGCGGGTCGGCCGCGAGATTGAAGGCGCCCCGGACGTCGGAGCGCAGCGCCAGCCGGTACGCGTTCGCCGCGTCGTCCGTGTGCAGCGCCTGCACCCGCAGCCCCGGGATGTCCGGCAGGAAGGGCAGCAGCTCCGGGCGGGCCAGCGGGCCGGGCAGGAACCGGCCGCCGAAGATGCGGCGCTGCTCGCTCGCGGACTCCCGCTGGAAGAGGAAGGCGGGCCGCATCCGCACCACCCGAGTCCCCGGACGGTCCCGCTCGAACGTGTCGAGCGCCCGTTCCAGGTAGGCCTTCTCCCGGCAGTACGCGGCGTCCGGCCAGCCGTGCGTCGGCCAGGACTCGTCCACCATCTCGTCCTTGGGGCCGGGCGAGTACGCGCCGACCGACGAGGCGTGCACCAGAACCGGGACGCCCGCCTCGGCCACCGCCTCGAAGACCCGCATGCTGCCGAGCACGTTCGTGCGCCAGGTCGTCGCCGGGTCGTGCGTCGGCTGGAACGCCCAGGCCAGATGAACCACCGCGTCGGCGTCCGTGAACCGCTCCACCAGGCCGGACCGCTCGGAGGCCAGATCGACGGCGGCCCAGTCCGTCTTCGGCGGCGACCAGTCGGGGATCCGCCGGGCCATACCCAGCACCGAGGCGACCTCCGGATCCTCGGACAGCAAGCGCACCACGCTCGTGCCGACGTTGCCGGTGGCGCCCGTGACGACGACCCTCATGCCCGTTCCGCTGCTCACTTCGTGCTCCTCTCGGCCGCCCGGTTCCACCAGAGGTGACCGAGTACCCGGGACGCACGGAATGCACGACGTGGGGAGAGGAAAGCCCCGGCCGGACGGGGGAATCGCGGCCGGGGCGGCTCAAGGACGGATCCTGCCGGGATCCACATCCTGTTCAACGGACAACTGGCTAGGGGGGTTCCCCGCCCGGAACCCTTACTCGCAGTGGTGGGTCACTGCTCCTGGTCGTCCGGGACGGTCTCGGCCCACAGGTTCTCCGCCTGCAGGAGCAGCGTGCCCAGGACGGCGGTGTGCGCTGCCCCCTCCCCGGCGTGCCGGCGCAGTCCGTCCTGCAACTCCTCGTGCAGCTCCCGCATGGCCTTCTCGGTCTCCTCGCCCGGCCGGGCGGTCACACTGCCGTCGAGCAGGCTGTCGGCCTCCGTGCACAGGGCGTCCCCGATCAGCTCCAGCAGGCGGGCGTACGAGCGCAGGGCCTCGCCCTCGGGCGGGGCGGGGGTGCGCTTGTCGTCCACCGACACACACAGAGCCCGGGTCAGCGTGGCGACGTGCCCGGTGACCCTGCTGAGCCGCTCGTCCTCCTCCACCGACGGCAGAACACCCTCGTGCGGCACCCGGTGCAGTGCGCGCAGCGGGGCGTAGGTCAGGCGCAGGCTCTCCTGGCTCCACCGGCGGGCCGAGCGAAGCGCCTTCAGACGGTGGTCCAGGCGGTTCGAAGCGGTGACCCAGCCGGCGGCGGTCTTCCCGTCCCACTCGCCCTGGCGCAGATCGCCGGCGACGAGGTGCAGCACGTCCCCCGTCTCCCGCGCGAGCGCCGCCAGGTTCGTCCGTACGTCCCGCAGATGGATCGGCGGCAGGACGAACGCGTTGACGGCGACGCCGATGACGGCGCCGATCGCCGCCTGCCCCACCCGGTGCCCGACGGCGGACAGACTCACCATGCCCGAGGAGATGGTGAACAGCGCCGTGGTCGCCGCGTAGATGCCCTGGTCGCCGAAGCGGGGCCAGTTCGCGAGCAGCATCAGCACCGGTACGGACAGGGCGATCGCGCCCAGCGTGTCGTCGGTGACCGCCTGCGCCGCCGAGGCCACCAGCGTGCCGACGCAGATGGCCCCGAACTGCCGCGCCCCCTGCACCAGGGAGCTGAAGACGGTGGCCTGCACCAGCACCAGCGCCACCCAGGGCGCCATCAGCGCCAGCGGGTCGCCCATCCAGACGCCGCCCACCAGCCAGGCGAGCACGGCCGCCCCGGCCGCCTTCAGCGACTGGACGACCAGATCCCGCTCCCGGCCGGGCCCGCGCCAGGCGGCCCGCACGGCCTCCCAGGCCGACCGCGAATCCCGCCGCACGGCATCCACCGGACGCACGCTCCGCGTTCTCTGCTGCAGATCCGCGAGCCGCCCCTGAGCCGTCTGTGCTCCCCGGGGCCGCGCGTTCGAGGCCGCCCCCGTGTCTTCGTTCATGTCCCTCCGCCCGCGGAAGGCTCCCGCCCCCCGTCCCTCACCGGTCACACGCGTCATGCCCTGTGGGTATCCGCCTGACCGGCGGTTTCACATCCTTCACGCCAGCGGGCTGTCGTCGAGGGCCGACAGCAGGTGAGCGGGGTCGGCGTAGACCGCCTCCGCGCCGGACTCGGCGAGGTCGGCGCGCGGGATGCCGCCGCACAGGACGCCCACACAGCGCACCCCGGCCCTGCTGCCCGCCCGCATGTCCCACACGGTGTCGCCGACGAACACGGCCCGCTCGGCCGGCACCCCGGCCAGATCCAGGGCGTGCTCGACCGGCTCGGGGGAGGGCTTGCCCTCGTCCACGTCGTCGGCGCTCGCCGTGGCGGCGATGGCCTCGTCCGCGTCGATCGCCCGGCGCAGCGCGCCCAGCTCGGCGCCGCCCGCCGAAGTGGCCAGCACCACCCTCCAGCCGTCCCGGTGCAGCCGCCGCAGCAGCGCCCCGGCCTCCGGCAGCGCGGGCAGCCGGTCGAAGTACTGCCCGTACAGCGCCTTGTGGCCGGCGCTGATGTCGGCGTCCTGGCCGGTGTCCCGGTCGTCGCCCAGCAGATGGGCGACCAGGTCCGTCGACGGCAGGCCCACGGCCCGGTGGATGGCGTGCATCGGCACCTGGTGGCCCGCCTGGCGGAACGCCTCCCACCAGGCCACGACATGCAGATGGTTGGTGTCGACCAGCGTGCCGTCGACGTCGAACACAGCCGCCCGTTCCGCGCGTTCCATAGGTGCAGTCCCTTTCTCTCCGGCCGCGCGGGTACCACGTCAGCCGCCGGCCACGCCGGACGGCAGCCGCCGCTCACCGGTCCAGGCCAGCAGTTCGCCGAGGGACCACGTGGTCACCACCCGCTCGGGCGGTACCCCGCACTCCTCCGCCCGTGCGCATCCGTTGATCTGCCAGTCCAGCTGTCCCGGCGCGTGCGCGTCGGTGTCGACGGAGAACAGCACCCCCGCGTCCACGGCCCGGCGCAGCAGCCGCCGCGGCGGGTCCAGCCGCTCCGGCCTGCTGTTGATCTCCAGGGCCGTGCCCGTCTCGGCGAGCGCGGCGAACACCTCGTCCGCGTCGAACTCCGACTCCGGCCGACCCCGCCCGCTCACCAGACGCCCCGTGCAGTGCCCGAGCACGTCCGAGTGCGGATCGCGCACGGCGGCCACCATCCGCCGGGTCATCGACCTCGCGTCCATGCGCAGCTTGGAGTGCACCGACACCACCACCACGTCGAGCCGGTCCAGCAGCGCCGGCTCCTGGTCGAGCGTGCCGTCCTCGAGGATGTCGCACTCGATGCCGGTCAGCAGCCGGAACGGTGCCCAGGTCTCGTTCAGCTCCGCCACCACGTCCAGTTGCTCCCGCAGCCGCTCGGGCGACAACCCGCGCGCCACCGTCAGCCGCGGGGAGTGGTCGGTCAGCGCCGCCCAGTCGTGGCCCAGCTCGGCGGCGGCCCGCCCCATCTCCTCGATCGGACTGCCGCCGTCCGACCAGTCGGAGTGCAGATGGCAGTCCCCGCGCAGCAGCGCCCGCAGCTTCTCGCCGCCCCGCACGGCGGGCTGTTCCTCCGCCTCGCGCTCCAGCTTGTCCAGATAGCCGGGGACCTCGCCGGCCAGCGCCTCCCGCACCACCTGGGCGGTCTTCGGGCCGACGCCCTTGAGCTTCTCCAAGGAGCCGTCCGCCGCCCGCCGGCGCACCTCGTCCCCGCCCAGGTCCTTCAGTACACGGGCGGCCGTACGGAAGGCGCGCACGCGGTAGGTCGGTGCCAGGGACCGCTCCAGCAGAAAGGCGATCCGGTCCAGTGCCTCGACGGGATCCATCGCCACCTCCACCTCAAGGGTTGCCCAGCGCCCGGCGGGCCGCACGACGGGCGACCGGTTTGCCCGGTATCCCTCCGGGTACTGCGATGCCTCGCCCCCGCCCCTCGACGAGGAGACCCGCCATGTCCGACCCCACCGCGCCCACCAGCAAAGTCGCCGTGATCACCGGCGCCGACTCCGGCATCGGCCGCGCCACCGCGGTCCACCTCGCGCAGGCGGGCATGGACGTCGGCATCACCTATCACACCGACCGCAAGGGGGCCCAGGAGACGGCGGACGAGGTGCGTGCGCACGGGCAGCGGGCCGAGGTCGCCCGGATGGACCTCACCCGGCTGCCCGACGCCGCCGACACCGTCGACGAACTGTGCGAGCGGCTGGGGCGCATCGACGTGCTGGTCAACAACGCGGGCACCGGCACGATGACGCCGTTCCTCGACCTGGAGCTGTCCGACGTGCGCGAGGTCCTCGACGTGGATCTCGTGGGGCCCTTCCTGTGCGGGCAGAAGGCGGCCCGGCACATGATCGGGCACGGTGAGGGCGGCCGGATCATCAACGTCACGTCCGTCCACGAGCACCAGCCGCGGGTGGGCGCCGCGCCCTACTGCGCGGCCAAGGGCGGGCTCGGGCTGCTCACCCAGGTCATGGCACTCGAACTGGCCGAGCACCGCATCACCGTCAACGCCGTCGCCCCGGGCGAGATCTCCACGCCCATGACCGGGCAGGAGGACACCGACCCGCACACCGAGAGCCGCCCGGGCATCCCGCTCGGCCGGCCCGGTGACGCCCGGGAGGTCGCCGCGGTCATCGCCTTCCTCGCCGGTCCGGACGCCTCGTACGTCACCGGCGCGTCCTGGAGTGTCGACGGCGGCATGCTGCGGATGGGCCCGCAGGCCGGTTCCCACCTGACCGGCCACGACTGGCGCCGCCCCTGAGCGGCCGGACGGTCCGGCGCGCGTCCTGGAACCGCGCCGGCGCCGGTCGCGTTCTAGGCTCGATGCATGACCGAAAGCGCGAGCCCGTACATGTCGCACCCGCGGATCCTCGTGCTCGGCGTACAGCCGGGCACCCCGCCGTTCCGGATCGTGCAGATCGACGGCCAGGTGGTCGGGGAGGCGCGGGCCGTCACCGACGTGCTGGCGGCCGCGGCCGCGTACGGCATCCCCGTGCACGACATGGACGATCCGGACGTGGTCCGCTGGGTGGGCGGAGACAAGTTCACCTGGACCGTGCACTAGTACCGCACGCGGCGCGTGCCGCTAGACCTCGCCGGCCGACGGCTTCCGCTCCGCCCGGCCCGGGCGGGGCTTGCGTGCGTGGACGGCCCTGCTGAGGCGGCGGCCCAGGAGCAGGTAGCCGATGAGCGCGCCCGTCGTGTTGAGGATGACGTCGTCGATGTCGAAGGCGCGGCCGGTGACCAGGGCTCCCTGGGCGAATTCCACCAGGAGCATCACGATCGCGGTCAGGAGCAGTACGCGCAGGATGCCGCGGGTGCGGGGGGCGACGACGGGCACCAGGACGCCGAAGGGGATGCCGAGCAGGATGTTGCCGCCGATCTGCTTGAACGCGTCCCGCAGTTCGGGCTGGCCGAGATAGGCCTTCAGGGAGTCGCCCGGTTGCAGATTGGTGTGGGTCAGCGCCTCCGAGGCGGGGGAGGGCTGCAGGGTGAGCCGGGCCAGCACCACGGCGAAGGCGACCATGAACGCGAACGCGCACAGCATCGCCAGCAACCGGACGGGCCACGGGAGCGGGCGTCGCTCGCTCCCGGGCCCGGCGGTCCGGGGACGTGAGGCAGCACTGGCCATGGGGGGTTCCTCCACTCTTCAATTTCCCTGCGTGACAGGGCGGTTACCCCCGGGCGGGCCGACGATGCCGTGGGGGGCGTTCCAGGACACGGTCCCGGACGGTGTCGCCCGGGACCGCTCCCACCCTCGGTTGCCCCGCCTCCGGCCCGGGCACTCCCCCCTGGCACGGTGCCCGGAAACCGGTCAGCTCCCGTACGACACGCGCACCTCCTTGAAGCCCAGCGAGCGCAGCAGGCCTTCGAGCATGCCGGTGGTGTTCGCCTCGGCGCGTGCGGTCAGTTCGCTCTCCTTCGCCGCGTCGCCGATGTGGCGCACCGCGAGCTTCTGCACGGCCTGCTCTCCGTTGGGGTTGTCCGAGAAGAGGTCGCCGAGACGGTCGAAGAGACCGCGTTGCTTGGAGACCGCGTAGGAGCGGTCGGGGTCGAGGGCGGGCTTGCCCAGTTGCGCGTGGGGCAGCCGGAGCGTGGCGGACGTGCGGTCGCCGTTGACCCGCACGTCGTTCTCGCCGACCTTGCCCAGGTCGACGTAGGCGTCGACGGTGCCCGCGCCGACGTACAGGGTGCGGGTGCCGCGGATCGCGTCGGGCAGGAGCTTGGCGTCCTTCTCCAGGTCCACGACGACCTGGAAGTTGCCGGAGGCGGCGTCGTAGCGGCTGATGTCCTGGATGGACTTCAGCAGCGCGGGGCCGGACCGGTCCTGGGTCTCGGTGCCGAACAGGTCCTTCAGGCCCGGGATCACGCTCAGCCGGAGCCCGGCGAAGAACACGACGAGCAGCAGCACGAGCGCGGTCACCACTTTCGCCCAGCCGGGCATGCGCCCGGGGAGGCGCTTGACGGGAGTCGTCATGCGACGGCCCTCCTTCCTACTGACCGGATGCCCGCCCCACCCCCCTGCCAGACCCGCCGAGTTCGAGTGGGAGTGACCCCGGCGGAGGGGCGCGGGGCGCAGACCCGTCATGGACGGGACGTCGGCTCCGGCTGCTCCAGCGCCGCCTCCAGCGTGGGCTGCGGAGGCAGCAGCCGGGACAGGCCGGTGATCCGCAGGACGCGCAGGGTCAGCGGGTGCGCGCAGACGAGGACCACCTGGCCCCGCCGTTCGAGCACCCGGCTGCGGGCGCGGTACAGCAGCCGCAGTCCGGAGCAGTCGAAGAAATCGATCCCGCCGAGGTCGATGACGACCCGGGCGGCCGGGCGCCCCGTCTCCCGGTCCAGGTGCGGTGCGATCTCCGCGGCCGCGGCGAGGTCGATCTCGCCGCGGAACTCCAGCACCGTGTGTCCCCGTTCCCGGTGCACGCGCAGATGCCGGGTGAGCGGTGCAGGTTCCTGCCGCACGACGAGATCGCCTCCAGCCTGCTCCGTGCGTGGGGAGGGGCTACGGCCAACGCCGTTCCCCGCCCTGCAAGTTACCCTCCATCGAGTGAATTTGAGCATGTTCGATTGACATATGTCTTTGAATTCCCGCTGAGTTGGCCGAGGTTCGCGCCGGGGCGTGCGCGGGTGCGGCTCAGGGGGCGCGCCGTGACGGCCCGGCGGGGCTAGGACAGGGCGTGCCAGGCCTGGGTGAGCGCCCGGCGGAACTGCTCGGCCTGGCGTGTGGTGAGGTCGCGCACCATCCGCTCCTCCAGCTCCCGGACCGGCCCGGAGTGCCGGGCGAGCACCTCGCGGCCGGAGTCGGTGAGCAGGATCAGCAGCTCCCGGCGGTTGCGGGGATTGCGCTCCCGGCGCACCAGTCCGCGGCCTTCCAGGGAGCGGACCAGATCCGCGATGGACTGGGCGGTGACGAAGGAGTCGCGCGCCAGCTGGGCCGCGGACAGTCCGTCGTGCCGTTCCAGCACGGTCAGGGCCGTGTACTGCAGAGCGGTGATCCCGGAGGGTCTGACCAGCTCGTCCAGATGGGACCGCACGACGAGCTCGACCTGTTTGACCATGTAGAGCAGGGAAGGGGGCGCCTTGGTCACCTGTGCGTCCAGCATGGAGGCAGGCTAGAGCATTGACAGGATTCCTGTCTCTCATGAGACTGCGCACAGACAGGAATCCTGTTTGTTGAACTTGGCAGAACATGGCGACGACGCTGAGGAGTGGCGATGACCGCCTTCGAGAGCGCACCCGGGCAGCTGTTCATCGGGGGGCGGTGGCGCGAGGCCGCCGACGGGGCACGCACCGGAGTGATCGATCCGTCCCGGGGAACGGTCGTCACCACCGTCGCCGAGGCGGGCGCCGCCGACGTCGACGCGGCCGTCCACGCCGCCCGGGAGGCCTTCGACGACGGCGCCTGGTCCGGTCTGAGCGGCCGCGAGCGGGGCCGGGTCCTGCAACGCGTCGCCCAGCTGATCCGGGACAACGCCGACGAACTCGCCGCGCTCGAGAGCCTGGACGTCGGCAAGCCGATCACGCTGTGCGGCGCGGTCGACGTCACCAACGCGGCCAACGACTACGAGTACTACGCGCATCTCGCCCAGAGCCAGGACGGCGCCCTGCGCGACCTCCCCATGAACGCACTGGCCTACACCAAGCGCGAACCCCTCGGCGTGGTGGCCGCGATCACCCCGTTCAACTTCCCCCTGATCCTGGCCGGTTCGAAGATCGCTCCGGCGCTGGCCGCCGGCAACACCGTCGTCCACAAGCCAGCCGACGAGACTCCGCTCAGCGCCCTGTACATGGCCCGGCTTCTTCAGGAGGCGGGAGTCCCCGACGGCGTGGTCAACGTCGTCACCGGCAGCGGCGCGGTGGCGGGCGAGGCGCTGCTGCGGCATCGCGGCGTCGACAAGGTCGCCTTCACCGGCTCCACGGCGATCGGCCGGCACGTGGCGAGCGTCGCCGGCGAGGCGCTCAAGCCCGTCACCATGGAACTCGGCGGGAACGCCGCCCACATCGTCTTCGAGGACGCCGACCTGGAGAAGGCGGTCGGCGCGGTCATCAAGGGCTTCGTCTTCAACACCGGCCAGTTCTGCATGGGCGGCCCGCGCCTGCTGGCGGCCCGCTCGGTGTACCCGACGCTGCTCGGCATCCTCGCCGAGGCCGTGCCCGGCGTACCCGTCGGCGACCCGCGCGACCCGGCCACGGTCGTCGGCCCGATGGCCGCCGAGAAGCACCTGAAGAAGGTCGAGGAGTACGTCGCCCTGGCCCGCATGGAGGGCGCCCGCATCGTCTGCGGCGGCGAGCGGCTCGACCTCGACGGCGGCTACTACTACCGGCCCACCGTCCTCGCCGGCCTGGCGAACGACTCCCGCGTAATTCAGGAGGAGATCTTCGGCCCCGTCCTCACCGTCCAGCCCTTCGACGACGAGGACGAGGCCGTCGCCCTCGCCAACTCCACGCCCTACGGTCTGGCCGCGGGCGTACAGACCGGCAACCTCGCCCGCGCGCACCGGGTCGCCGGCCGGCTCCAGGCCGGCATCGTCTGGGTCAACGACTGGGCGATGCTCGACCCCGCGGTGCCCTTCGGCGGGGTGAAGGACTCCGGCCACGGCCGCGAGTACGGGCCCGAGGCCCTCGCCGGTTACACCAAGGTCAAGTCCGTCGTCGTCTCGCTCGACTGAGACCGTCAAGGAGTCATCGCGATGCCCATCACCACCCGTGCAGCGGTCGTCGAGTCCGGCGGCGCGCCCTTCACCCTCTCCGACGTCGTCCTCGACGCCCCCGGGCCGCACGAGGCGCTGGTCCGCACGGTCGCCACCGGCCTGTGCCACACCGATCTCGGGGTGGCGAGCGGCGGACTGCCGTTCCCGCTGCCCGGCGTGCTGGGCCACGAGGGCGCGGGCGTCGTCGAAGCCGTCGGCCCCGCCGTCACCGGCATCGCGCCGGGCGACCACGTCCTGCTCTCCTTCACTTCCTGCGGCGACTGCCGCAACTGCCGCGGCGGGCACCCGGCGTACTGCGCGACCTGGCTGCCGCTGAACCTGCTCGGCGGGAGCCGGGCCGACGGCACCAGCACCATCAGCCGGGGCGGCGAGGCGCTGGGCGGCCATTTCTTCGGCCAGTCCTCCTTCGCCGAGCTGGCGCTCGCCGACGAGCGCAGCCTCGTCAAGGTCGACCCGGAGGTGGCGCTGGAGTCGATCGCCCCGCTGGGCTGCGGCGTCCAGACCGGCGTCGGGGCCGTGTGGAACGTCCTGCGGCCGGAGACGGGCGGAACGGTCGTCGTGCTGGGCGCCGGAGCGGTCGGCCTGTCGGCGGTGATGGCGGCGGCGCTCACCCCGGCCACCAGGATCGTCGCGGTCGACCGGGTCGCCGAACGCCTGACCCTGGCCAGGGAGCTGGGCGCCACCCACACCGTCGACACGAGCGGCACGGACCTCGCCGCGGCCCTCGACGAGATCACCGGGGGACAGGGCGCGGACGGGGTCGTGGAGACCACCGGCAACGTCGGTGTCCTGCGCCAGGGCGTCGACGCGCTCGCCGCCCGCGGCACCCTGGTCGTGGTCGGTGCCCCGCCCTTCGGCACCGAGGTCGCCCTCGACGTCAACGGCCTCCTCGGCGGCAAGCGCGTCGTCGGCCTCACCTTCGGCGACAGCGAGACCCGGACCATGATCCCGGCCCTGGTCGAACTGGTGAAGGACGGACGGCTCCCGCTGCACCGCCTGATCACGACCTATCCCTTCGAGGACATCGACCGGGCGGTCCAGGACATGAGGTCCGGAAAGACGATCAAGCCCGTCCTGACGTTCTGAAACCGCCCGCGCGAGACGGGCTCAGTCGTTCAGCAGCACCAGCTTCCCCGTCGTGCGGCCGGTGTCGCCGAGGGTGTGCGCCTCGGCGGCCTCGGCCAGCGGGAAGGTCCCGGCGATCGTGGCACGCAGCTTCCCCGTCTCCACCAGCTCCGCGACCGCCTCCATGCCGCTGCGGTCGGCGTCCACCAGCATCCGCAGCGCCCGCACACCGAGCCGTTCGGCCTCCTCGTAGAGCTCGTCCGAGCCGCCCGGGAGGATCGAGACCAGGACACCGCCGGGGCGCAGCACACGCAGCGAGCGCAGGGCGTTGTCGCCGCCGATCGTGTCCAGGACGACATCGGCGTCCTTCACGGCCTCGGTGACGTCCGTCTCGCGGTAGTCGAGCGTCTCGTCGACGCCGATGCCGCGCAGGAACGCGTGCTTGCCCGCGCTCGCCGTGCCGATCACATAGGCGCCCCGTGCCTTGGCGATCTGCACCGCCACGTGCCCGACCCCGCCGGCCGCTGCGTGGATCAGCACCCGCTGCCCGGGCCGGAGGTCCGCGTGTTCGGTCAGGGCCTGCCAGGCGGTGAGCGAGACCAGCGGGAGCGCGCCCGCCTGGGTGTGGTCGACGCCGGCCGGCTTGCGGGCGAGGGCGCGGACCGGGGCGATGACGTACTCGGCGTGCGAACCGTGCCCGTAGGGGTACGGCAGCATGCCGAAGACCTCGTCACCGGGCGCGAAGGCCACGACGCCGATACCGACCGCCTCCACCACCCCGGAGACGTCCCAGCCGAGCACGAAGGGCGGTTCGCCCAGGAACCCGCCGTTGGCGCGGTGCTTCCAGTCGGTCGGGTTGACCCCGGCGGCCCGTACCCGGACCAGTACCTCGTTGGGCTTCGGTACCGGGCGCTCGATCTCCACTTCCTTCAGGACCTCGGGGCCGCCGAGGACGTCCTGGCTGATGGCTCGCATCGTGTTCTGTGTGCTCATGGTCAACCAGCGTGCCGGTCCGCAGCCCCCGCGCCAATGGCACGATTGCCAACATTCGATACGATCGTGCCATGCGACGTGAACGAGTGGTGGTCCTGGCCCTGGACGGGGTGTACCCCTTCGAGCTGGGCATCCCGAGCCGGATCCTCGGTGCGGCCGACGGCCGGTACGAGGTCCTCACCTGCTCGGTCGACGGCGGCCCGGTGCGCACCAACGCGGACTTCGGCGTCACCGTCGAGCACGGCCCCGAGATCCTGGCCACGGCGGGCACGGTCGTGATCGCGCCCGTGGCCCCCGACCGTCTGGCCGACGAGGTGTCCGGGGACGTCCTGGCCGCGCTCGCGCTCATCCGTCCCGGCACCCGCGTCGTCTCCATCTGCACCGGCGCCTTCGTCCTCGCCGCCGCGGGTCTCCTCGACGGACGCCGGGCGACCACCCACTGGCAGGTCGCCGACCACTTCCGGCGCACGTTCCCGCGCGTCGACCTCGATCCGGACGTGCTGTTCGTCGACGACCACCCGTTCCTGACCTCCGCCGGGGCCGCCTCCGGCGTGGACATCTGCCTGCACCTCGTCCGCAAGGACCACGGCAGCCGGCTGGCCAACAGCGTGGCCCGCCGCTGTGTCGTCCCGCCCTTCCGGGACGGCGGCCAGGCCCAGTACATCGAACAGCCCGTGCCCGAGCAGGGCGCCGCGAGCACCGCGGCCACCCGCGCCTGGGCATTGGAGCGCCTCGACGAGCCGCTCACCCTGGCCGACCTCTCCGGCCACGCGCGGATGAGCCGGCGCACCTTCGCCCGCCGCTTCCAGGGCGAGGTGGGCCTCAGCCCGGGCCGCTGGCTGATCCAGCAACGCGTGGTCCGGGCCCGGCACCTGCTGGAGTCCAGCGACCTGACGGTGGATCAGATCGCCGGCCGGGTCGGCTTCGCGACCGGCGCGTCCCTGCGCCAGCACCTGCACGCGGCGATCGGCGTCTCCCCGCAGGCCTACCGCCGCACGTTCCAGACCGCCCGCTGACCTCCGCGGCTTTCGCGCGAGGCGACGCTCCACGAACGGCGCGCGGCCTGACGTACATCCAAGTCCGCTGACTGCAAAACCATTTGTCGACCTGTTTCCTTCTGTCGAAGCGTGACGGAACCCTCACGTCCACCCGGGGGACGAGATTGATCCTTTCGGGTCCAAACCCGATAAGGTTCCGATCGACGCTGCGAGTTGACGCGATCGCGTCCAGTCGACCCGCGGTTGCGTACTCATGAGTGCGGTCCACACCCCCCTGTTCGTTCGTGTTGCTTCGAAGGATGCAGATGGAACTCGCCACTCCGCCACCGGCGGCGCGGGCCCCTGTCGCCTGGTACAGCTGGTGGTTGATGCCGCTGAGCCTGGGAGGCGGGACCGTTGCCGCCACGTTCATGAGCTCGGAGCGAATAATCACGGCCGTCGCCGGAATCGCGGCGACGGCGGCCGGTGCCGTGTGCGTACGGCTGCTGCTGCGTACCCGCGCACAAATGCACCGGGCGGAGGGTTCCTTCCGCGCCACCCAGGCCGAGCACACCATGCAGTGGCAGCAGCACGTGGCGGGCCTGGAACGCAAGTTCACCGCCGATCGCACCGGCCTGGAATCCCAGCTCAACGAGCAGAACGCGGCTTACGAGCGGCGCCTGGCCGACCAGCGCGCCGGCTACGAGTCGCAGCTCGCCGACCAGAGCGCCACGTTCGAAGCACAGCTCGCCGACAGGTCCAGGGCCTACGAGGAACGGCTGACCGAGCAGGCAGCCTCTTACGAGGCCCAGCTCGCCGACCAGGCCGAGGTCTGGCGGGAGCAGCTCTCCCACCAGCTCGCCGCGGTCGCCCGGCTCGCCGACGAGCAACTGCCCGACGCGATGGCGAAACTGCGCGCCGGCGACGCCATCGACGACCTGCTGCCCACCGTCAACCAGTGCGCCAAGGTCAGTTCGGAACTCCAGGCCGAGCTGCGCAAGCTGCTCCGCACCTCCCTGATCGGCCTGGAGGCGGAGTTCGACCGCTCCACCTCCGCCGAGCAGGCCGTGATCAGCATCGGCAACCGCATCCACGTCCTGACCAGCAAGCTCCGCGGCCGGCTGCACGAGATGCAGGGCGAGCACGGACGGCTGCCGGCCGTCGCCCGGGGCCTGATGGAGCTCGACCAGGAACTCGGCCCCGCCGACTCGCTCGCCGCGAGCATCGGCGTGCTCGGCGGCTCCGACCGGCCCGGCCGGCAGTGGCAGGAGCCGCAGCGCCTGCTGAGCGTGGTGCGCGGCGGCATCGGCCGCATCAAGGACTTCCACCGGATCCAGGTGCGCCACCTGCCCGAACTCGGTGTCGACGGCGGCCTCGTCGACCACCTGACGCTGATCCTGGCCCACCTCCTCGACAACGCGGCCCGCTACTCGCCGCCCACCGAGCCGGTGCTCATCTCCGGCAAGGAGGTGCCCAACGGCGTGGGCATCGAGATCCAGGACTCCGGCAAGGGCCTGAGCGAGGAGAAGAAGCGCGAAGCCGAGCACGCCCTCGCGGGCACCGCGCCCGGCGCGGGCCTCGGCGGCATCACCGAGGACGCCAGCATCGGTCTGCGCGTCGTCGGCGCCCTCGCCCGCCGCTACGGCATCCGCGTCACCTTCGCGGACTCCCCGTGGCTCGGCACCTCGGTGGTGGTCGTCGTCCCGCACAAGTACTTCAGCCCGCTGCCCACGGCCACGCCCACCACGGCCACGCCCACCGCGCCCGCATCGGCCGCGCAGGCCCGCGCCACCGCCGTCCCGGCCCGCGAGACGGCCACCGTGCCCGAGCAACGGGCCGCCCGGGCCGAGTCGGGGGAGACCACACCCGGCGGACTTCCCCGGCGCCGCAGCAAGCGGAACGAGACGGAGGTGCCCAAACCGGCCGAGCGAAGCGACCGGGCGACCGTCGCCGCCGTCCCGCCGGACGCGTCCTTCTCGGGACTCGCCGCCTTCGCCACCGCCGGACGCGACGCGGCGGAGGCCTCCGAGCCGGCCGACGACCGCGACACCCTCGCCGGCGGCGAGTCCACCGAGCACCGCACCGAAGAGAGCGACTAGTCCTCATGACGCAACAAGGAACAGACGTGAGCTGGGCGCTCCGCGATCTCGTCGAGAGCATCCAGGAGATCCGTTTCGCCCTCGTGGCCTCCAGCGACGGCAAGGCCATCACCTCCTACGGCGCCGAAGACCCCGACGACGTCGACCGCTTCGCGGCCGTGGTGGCCGGCCTGCAGGCGCTGGCCCAGCCGGTCGCCGAGCAGTTCCCCAAGTACGCCGGGCAGTTGCGCCTGGCGATGATCGAGGTGGACGGCGGGCACCTGTTCGTCGTGCGTGCCGGTGTGGAGACGTACCTCGGTGTCCTCGCCAGGGAAGGCCTCGACCAGGGGCTGCTGGGACATCAGATGAGGGACCTGGCCCGCAGGATGGGTGAACTCCTCGGCACCACTCCGCGCCTGGAGGAGCACTCTGGATGAGTGCTCCCCGCAGACCGTCGGACCCGTCCGGTCTCGAGCGCTACTACGTCCTCACCGGAGGGCGCAGCGGACCGGGCGGTTCGGCGTCCAGCCTCGATGTGGCGACCCTGGTCGTCGCCCGGGCCGCCCCGTTACCGGGAATGCAGCACGAGCACGAGGAGATCCTCCGCCGCTGCCGCGACCCGCTGTCGGTCGCCGAACTCGGCGCTCACCTCGGGCTCCCCTTCAACATTCTCGCGGTGCTGCTGTCGGACCTGCTGGACGCAGGTCGCGTCGAAGCCCGTAACCCCATCCCGGCCCACGAAGCCGGCCGCGGGCCCGACCTCGCGCTCCTTGAGGAGGTACTCAGTGGACTTGAAAGGCTTTGACCAACCCGGAGGCTCGGCCGGGGACACCCGCTCGGTGAAGGTGATGATCGCCGGCGGGTTCGGCACCGGAAAGACCACCATGGTCCGTTCGGTCAGCGACATCAAGCCGCTCACCACCGAGGAGACCCTCACGCAGGCCAGCGTCGACGTCGACCATCTCATCGGCGTCGCCGACAAGACGCAGACCACCGTCAGCCTGGACTTCGGCAAGATCGGCATCAACGAGAGCCTGGTGCTGTACCTGTTCGGCACGCCCGGGCAGGAGCGGTTCTGGTTCCTGTGGAACGGCCTGTTCAAGGGTGCGCTCGGCGCGATCGTCCTGGTGGACACGCGCCGACTGGAGTCCAGCTTCCGGGCGATCGAGGAGATGGAGCGGCAGGAAGTCCCCTTCGTCGTCGCGCTCAACGTGTTCCCCGACTCCCGGAACTACCCGGTCGAGGAGATCCGGGACGCCCTGGACATCCCCGAGCACACCCCGGTCGTGGCCTTCGACGCCCGCGACCGCGCCTCCAGCAGGGACGTCCTGGTCGCCCTGATCCACCATCTGAAGGAACGCTCGGCCGTGGCCCTGGAGCCCCGATGAACGATTCGACCGAATCCTCCCCGCAGGCCGTGCGGGGCTGCCCCGTCGCCCACCACGGAGCGGACCTGACCCGGCTGTACGGCCCGGACGCCGCGACCGACCCGCAAGGCATCTACGAGCGGCTGCGCAAGGAGCACGGCTCGGTCGCGCCGGTCCTGCTCGAGGGCGACGTGCCCGCCTGGCTGGTCCTCGGCTACCGCGACAACCGGCGGGTGCTCGACAACCCCCGCCAGTTCAGCCGGGACGCGAGGATCTGGCGGGACTGGCGGGAGGGCCGCATCGAGGAGACCTCGCCGATCATGCCGATGGTCGGCTGGCGCCCCGACTGTGTGTCCCAGGACGGCGAACCGCACCGCAGGCTCCGCGGCGCCGTCACCGACGGGTTGCAGGCAGCGGCCGCCCGGGGCATCCGGCGGCACGTCACGTACTTCGCGAACAAGCAGATCGACGCGTTCGCCGACGCCGGGCGCGCCGACCTCGTGGCCGACTACGCCGAGCAACTGCCGATGCTCGTGCTCACCAGGATGCTGGGCCTTCCCGCGGCGGACGGGCTCCGTCTGATCGAGTCGTGCGCCCAGGTCTTCAAGGGCGGAGAGGGCGCCCTCGAGCACAACGAACGGATCATGGAGATCCTCGCGGAACTCGCCGAGCGCAAGCGGGCCGAGCCGGGCTCCGACTTCGCCACGGCCCTGCTGGAGCACCCGGCCGGCCTCGACCCCGACGAGGTCGTCAGCCATCTGCGCCTGGTGCTGATCGCCGCGCACACCACCACCAGCAACCTGCTGGCCCGGGTCCTGCAACGGGTCCTGACCGACGCCGCCCGGCTGTCCGGTCTGGTCAGCGGTGAGCTGAACGTCTCCTCAGTGGTGGAAGAGGTCATGTGGGACGCCCCGCCGCTGTCGGTGCTGCCGGGCCGGTTCGCGACCGCCGACCTGGAGCTCGGAGGCCATCACGTCCAGGAGGGGGAACTGCTCATCCTGGGCCTGGCCGCCGGCAACCTCGATCCGGAGGTACGGCCCGACTCGGTCGTCGCCGTGCAGGGCAACCAGTCGCACCTGGCCTTCAGCGCCGGGCCGCACGAGTGCCCGGGGCAGAACATCGGCCAGTCCATCATCGAGATCGGTGTGGACGTCCTGCTGCACCGGCTGCCGGACCTGCGCCTGGCCGTACCGCCGGAAGAACTCGGCTCGACCGCCTCCACGTGGGAGTCCCGGCTGGACAGCCTGCCGGTCGAGTTCGCCGTCTAGGCCGCGTCGGCGGACCGTCGCCCGGCCGGCTTCCGGCCGGGCGACGCCGTTCGCGGGTGCGGCCGGTGCGTCAGCCGTCGAGCCAGTCGCCTGCGACGCCCGTGGGACGGTATCCCGTGGCGTTCCACAGGAAATGGGGGTGGGCGGCGCCGAACATGTAGGCGAGCAGGGCGGTGTCCTCCCTGCCGGTCCGGGGGTCGTGCAGGCTGTGGAACTTCTCGGAGCCCACCACCCCGGCGTCCTCCTGGATCTGACGGGCGCGCTCCAGGGACGGTTCGGCGCCGGACGCCTCCACGGCGGCGATGTACGTGCGGCGCAAAATCTCCCACGCGCTGTCGGTGTTGCCGTGCCAGGGGCCGTGCAGTGCCTCGAAGGCGTGCAGTTCGGCGTCGAACAGAGTCCACGCCGCCGGGTGCTGGGCCCGGCAGCGCGCGGACAGCTCGGCGGCCCGGGGGCTCAGGCTCGCTGCGGTGCGCCGCGGGGCGATCGTGAGGGTGGTGCCGTGGGTGAGGATGCCGCTGCACGAGTTGGGCTGCAGGTCGCACAGCGGGCAGTCCTCGGCCGGGGGAAGGCCCTGGGTGATGCCGTCGAACCACAGGGCGTGGCGGCCCGTGAGCCCCATCCAGACGATGGTGGTGGTCATCAGCCAGGTGTTCCACATCGGATCGTGCGCCTCGGGCATGCAGCCGTACTTGACGATGGCTATGGCGCAGGCGGCGTAGAGGGCCTTGGTGTGAGTGGGCATGCCGGCGAGCCAGAAGTTGCTGATCTCGCCGGTGAGGGCGTCGGCCCGGACGTCGGCCATGTCGTCGATGGCGCGGCACAGCAGCAGGGAGGCGAGGTTCTCCTCCTGCCAGAGTTCGGTGTCGGGTGCGACGTGCCAGAACAGGCAGTCCAGCATCTGCAGGACCGAGTAGGTGCTCTGGTCGAGGGGGTTGGTCTGGGGGAGTACGACGTTGCCCGCCTCGTGCTGCTGGAGCCAGTACTCGTCGACGGACCGCTTGTGCGCCGCGAAGAGGCCGGACACCAGGGCCCGTGCGCTGTTGGTGCTGAAGTTCTCGGCCAGCCGCTCTTCCACGTGCTGGGTGAGGCGGGCTGTGTCGATGGTGTCGATCACGCGTTTGTACTCGTGGAAGACGAGGATGTCGTCCTCGAAGCGGTGGCGGTGGCCGAGGTCTCTCTCGAGGTCGTTCATCTGCCGGGTCCAGGACCATCCACCGGTCAGGACGCTGTCGAGTTCCCGGCGGTGCGGCCAGTTCTTGACGGTGAGGGGGCGACCGGCGCTGTGCCGCCAGCGGTAGTCGTCCAGCGTGCGGGCGGGGGGAGCCGGCAGGCGGCGGCACAGCGGGCAGGTGCAGGCGGCTGTCTGCTCCTGCTCGCGCGGCGGGGCGAGTGCCCGGGTCCGCCAGGCCCCCTCCAGCATCAGGCAGGTCAGCCGGCAGACCTCGATATCAGTGCTGACCTGCGGGAAGGCCTCTTCTATCACGCGCAGGCCGGCGTCGAGACGCTTCAACCTGGCGTAGCCCTCCTCGTCGGGCGGGAGGAACGCGGGCCGCGCCAGATGCAGGGCACCCTCCACTCGTAGCGCGGTGCCGGATTCGGCGGGTCCGAAAGCGTCCAGCCGCCGGTGGGCGGCGTCCTGGCACCTCCGGTATTCCTCCGTGCTCCCGTTGATACGTTCCACCAGCAGGCGGACCAGGGCGGTTCCCGCCTCCGTCGGCTGGAGCCGGGCGCCTGGCTGCGCTGGGATCAAGCTGTCGGCGGACGCCTTCGGAACGACACCTGCGACTCGAGATTTCACACCGGTCTCCCAATGAGTGTGGTCATGGCAACGGAATCGATCGACCGTGGTCGTTGACCGGCCATGTCCGGGGATCTTCTGTACTTTCCGCGACGGCCTCGCCGGTCAGCCGGACTCACGCGACCGGCTTCGGCTCCTGTCGCGAACGGCCGCGGGGGGGACGGCTGCTGTGGTGACGGCGCTCCTGCTGCAAGGCGAGCGCCTGCGTCGCCGCCTCAGCTGGGTTGGTCCACGAGCGTGCGCGGCCCGTCAGGCGCAGCGCGACCACCGGGTCCGGCCTGCGCTGCTTCGCGCGAGGCGTGCCGGCAGCCGGCCGGGGTGTCGAAGGGCAGGTCGCACCGGACGTCCTGAGGCATGCGTTTCCTTTCGGGAGACGGAACTCGGAGTCCCCCACCCCTGCGAGCGGACGGTCACCGGGACTGCCCGCACATTCGAACTGGCTGTCTCGGCTCGAAAGTTGAAGCGAGAAGCGGTACGAGGCTGCCCAAGGCGGTAATGAGCCATTCGTGACCGGACCGTGATCTCGGTTACTGCCGAGACGTCTTGAGCTGCGTACACTCCCACCTCCCTCGCACAACCGGAACTCCCGGTCGTGCGGCCCGGGGGAGGCGCCGTCACACTGGAACCATGACCTCACCGTCTCCGCGCACCGCGCAGCAGCGCAAGAAGGACACCCTGCACCGCCTGGACCACGACGTCGACGCCTGGGTCGCCACGGCCGACGGCGCGTCGGGGACGCCGTACCTCGTCCCGCTGTCCTTCCTCTGGAACGGCTCGTACCTGCTGTTCGCCACGCCCGCGTCGAGCCCCACCGGGCGGAACCTGGCAGCGTCCGGCCGGGCCCGCGTGGGCATCGGGCCGACCCGGGACGTCGTCATGGTCGAGGGCGCGGTCGAAACGGTGCAGCCCGGCGAGCTGACCGAGCAGGACGCCGAACTCTTCGCCGCCAAGACCGGGTTCGACCCCCGTCGGCTCGCCACGCCGTACCTCTATTTCCGTGTCGTGCCGCAGCGGGTGCAGGCCTGGCGGGAGGCCGACGAACTCGACGGTCGCGAACTCATGCGCGACGGACGGTGGTTGAAGACCGACTGAATCGGCCGGACCGGGATATCCGCACAGGAGAGGGCCGTGGGGCACGACCGCCCCGCGGCCGCGATCCTGCGGAGGAGACATGGCACTGGTGAAAGCGGGGGTCCTCGTGCTCGACTGTGCCGAGCCCGAGAAGCTCGCCGTGTTCTACAAGGAACTGCTGGAGGGGGAGGAGTCGGACGCCACCGCCAACCGGGTGGAGATCAAGAGTGCCGACGGCTTCCGGATCGCCCTGCGCCGGGACGTCAACGCGACCCCGCCCAGCTGGCCGCGCCCCGAGAACTCCCTCCAGGCCCACCTGGAGTTCGTGGTGGACGATCTCGACGCGGTGGAACGCCGCGTCATCAGCCTCGGCGGGCGCCCCCTGGAGGCCAAGGAGCCCTCGGGGCCCCTGGAGGAACGCGGCTACGCCGATCCGGCAGGCCACTCCTTCACCCTGCGCCGCACCGCACCTACGGCACCCAAGCAGGGCTGACCGGCCGACGGCACTCGGCCGGGGCCGTGCGACCGACGGCACCCGAGCGGGGCTTGCGGCTTGTGGCACTCGACCTGGGCCGTGCGGCCGACGGCACCCGAGCGGGGCTTGCGGCTTGTGGCACTCGACCGGGGCCGTGCTGGCGGACGGCGCCCGAGCGGGGCTGACCGGCTGACGGCACTCGACCGGGGCCGTGCGGCCGACGGCACCCGCGCGGGGCCGGCGGCCTGCGGCGCCCGAGCCGGGCTGACCGACTGCCCTCGGTCAGCCCGGCTCGGGCACCGCGGCTGGACGACTGAGGACGGACCGGCCCTGCTCGGGTGCCGCCGCACCGCCCCGCCCGGCAACCGTCGGACAGCTTCGAGCGACTCTGTCCGCAGGCCACGGGACGGCTTGGACCGGCCCCGCCCGGCAACCGCCGGGCGGGGCCGCGTGACTGTGTCAGTCCCGGCCGCCCTTCTCGCCGACCGGCCAGGTGCCGGTCGAACGCTCGATGGCCTTGGCGCCCGCGCGGTCCACGGCGCTGCGCACCACCGCGAAGATCGCGCCCTGGATCGCCGCGGCCAGCAGGACCTCGCCCCAGCCGCGGTCCTTGTCCAGCGCGTCGGGCGCGTCCTCCTCGTGCCGGATCGCCATCCACGTCTTGCGGAAGGCGAGCCCGGCCAGCCAGCCGCCCGACCAGCCGAGCACGAAGCCGAGCGGCTGGTACGCGAGGGACATCTTCTTCTTCTTTGCCACGGGAACTCCTTGGTAGCTGAGGGGGTGAAAGTGGTCAGGGGGTGCGCGCCGCCGGGATCCGCTCCTCGGCGCGGACCGGCCCGGGCGGTGTGCCGTCACCGAACGGCCGGCCGCCCAGCTCCTCGCGGTGGTGCGGGGTCAGCCAGCCGGCCAGGTCCGGGCCCAGCGGCACGATGCGGGTCGGATTGATGCCGGTGTGCACCTGGTAGTAGTGGCGTTTGATGTGGTCGAAGTCGACGGTGTCGCCGAATCCCGGCGTCTGGTACAGGTCGCGGACGTAACCCCACAGCACCTGGTTCTCCGTCAGCTTCCAGCGGTTGCACTTGAAGTGGCCGTGGTAGACCGCGTCGAAGCGGACCAGTGTGGTGAACAGCCGGATGTCCGCCTCGGTGATCGTGTCGCCGACGAGGTACCGCTGCCGCTCCAGCCGCCCCGCGAGCAGCTCCAGCCGCCGGAACACCCCGGCGCAGGCGGCTTCGTACTCCTCCTGCCCGGTGGCGAACCCCGCCCGGTAGACACCGTTGTTGACGTCCTCGTAGACGTCCGCCATCACCTCGTCGATCTCGTCGCGCAGCGCGGCCGGGTACAGGTCGGGCGCGCCCTCCCGGTGCAGGGCCGTCCATTCGGTCGCGAGGTCGAGGGTCAGCTGCTGGTAGTCGTTGGTCACCAGCCGGCCGTCGGCCACGTCCACGATCGCCGGCACGCTGACACCGCCCGGGTAATCGCTCTCCCGGCGGTCGTAGGCCTCGCTGAGGTAGCGGATGCCGAGAACCGGGTCGCGGCCGTCCTCGTCCAGCGTGAACCGCCAACTGCGGTCGTCCTGGATCGGGTCGGCGACGGCCAGGGACAGGGCGTCCTCCAGGCCGAGCAGCCGCCGGGACACCAGGGACCGGCTCGCCCAGGGGCAGGCACGGCTGACGACCAGACGGTAGCGCCCGGCCTCGACCGGCCAGCCGTCCCGGCCGTCCGCGGTGATCCGGTCCGCGAAGTGTGCCTTGGACCGTTTGAACGCCCTCCTTCCGTAGCCGGTGTTGCCGTCTTCGCCGTCGTCGCGGCTCATGGGGGTGACCTCCTCTGCCGTACGTGGGCCCTGGTGAACGCGTTCCCCGTTTTCCGTGGACGGCACGGTGTGAGTACCCCCGACCGGGGCAATCGGCGGAGGTGACTGATGAAGGAAGTGATCACAAGACACGCGTCACCGTGCTGGTGGCGCTCGCGGCCAATCTGGTGATCGCGGTGGCCAAGGCCATCGGCGGCCTGGTGGCGGGGTCACCGGCCCTGCTGTCCGAAGCGGCCCACTCGGTGGCCGACAGCATGAACGAGGTGTTCCTGCTCGCGGCTCTGCGCCGCAGCCGCCGCCCCGCCGACCGGCGTCATCCCTTCGGGTACGGCAAGGAGCGGTTCTTCTGGTCGCTCCTCGCGGCCGTCGGGATCTTCGTCATGGGCGGCTGTTTCTCGTTCTTCCAGGGCTTCGAGGCCCTGACGAGCGACGCGGCGGAGGGGCTCAGCGGCTATGTGGCCGGCCTGATCGTGCTCGGTGTCGCCCTCCTCGCGGAGGGCGCTTCGCTGGTGCGGGCGCTCTACCAGGTGCGACGCCAGGGTGGCGCGGGTGCCGGGCTGCGCGATCCGGCCCTGCGGACCGTCGTCGCCGAGGACGGCACCGCCGTGCTCGGCGTCACCCTGGCCATGGTGGGCATGGCGCTGCACATGGTCACCGGCCAGGTGGTGTGGGAGGCGTCGGCCTCGATCGCGATCGGGATGCTGCTGGTGTACGTGGCCTTCCGGTTGGGCCGCGAAGCCCGCGACCAGCTGATCGGCGAGGCGGCCGATCCCGAGTCCAGCGGGCGCATATGCGCGCTGCTGCGCGCACAGCCCGAGATCGACAGCGTGGAAGCGCTGTTCACGATGAAGACCGGACTCGACACGGCCCTGGTGGCCGCCCGCGTCGACCTGGTGCCCGGTCTGGACAGCGAGCGGGTCGAGGAGGTCGCCGTGCGCATCAAGCGGTCCATCGCCCGGACGGTGCCCGAGGCCGACCAGATCTTCCTCGACGTGACCGACCGCCCCGCCCGCGAGGCAGCGGAAAGCCCCGCCGCGACGGGGGAGCGCGGCGGGGCCTGAACCTCGCGTGCCCCGGTACGGCGGGTTCACACTCACGGGGCGGAAGATTTTTCCGCCGGCTGCCCGCACCGGGCAGCCGGCCCGCTGTCAGGCCTCTTCGGCCGGCTCCAGGACGAAGACCGGAATCTCCCGGTCCGTCTTCTTCTGGTAGTCGGCGTACGCCGGATACGCCGCGACGGCCCGCTCCCACCAGGCCGCCTTCTCCTCGCCCGTGACCTCACGGGCGGTCATGTCCCGCTTCACCGGCCCGTCCTGGAGCTCCACGTGCGGATCGGCCCGCAGGTTGAAGTACCACACGGGATGCTTGGGTGACCCGCCGAGGGAGGCCACCGCGGCGTAGCGCCCCTCGTGCTCCACCCGCATCACCGGAGTCTTGCGCAGTTTCCCGCTCCGGGCGCCCCGCGAGGTCAGGACGACGACCGGCATGTTCGAGCCCTGCAGGGTCGTCCCCTCCGTACCGCCGGAGCTCTCGTACAGCTCCACCTGCTTGCGCACCCACTGCGTCGGGCTGGGTTCGTATTCGCCTTCGAGCGGCATGACATCCGTCCCATCGTCGCGTCTGTGGCTCGTCGCCATCTGCCGTCAACAACCGTGCCCCGGGGAAATCATCCGCACCCGCGGAATGCGCCCGGATGCGGATCTCATCCCGGCGCGAGCGCCATCCGCACCGCCAGCGCCGTCATCACCCCGCTCGCCACCCATGCCGTCGCCAGCCGCCCCCGGCGGCCGGTCAGCGCCCGGCCCAGCAGTGCCCCGCTCCCGGCGAGCAGCACCTGCCAGCTCGCGGAGGCGGCGAAGGCGGCCACGACGAACACGCCCTGCTCCACGGGACCGGCCGGTCCCGTGGCCCGGGAACCGAGCACGAGCGCGGCGAAGTAGATGACCGTGGTGGGGTTCAGCAAGGTGATGCCCAGCAGGCCCAGATAGGCCCGGACCGGGCCCGGGGGAGCCGGGGCCGACCGGGTGGCGAGCCGGTGGCCGCGGTACTCGCGCACGGCGGTCGTCGCGCCCCGTGCCGCCAGCGCGAGCAGGACCAGCACACAGACCCACCGCAGGGGCCCGAGCACGGGACGCAGCGCGGAGGCCAGGGCCGTGCCCCCGAGGGTGGCCGCGAGGGCGTAGAGACCGTCGGCGGTGGCGACGCCCAGCGCGGCGCAGACGCCGGTACGCAAGGTGGTGCGGGCGGTGAGGGAGACGAGGTAGGTCCCGACGGCGCCCACCGGTACGGCGATGCCGTACCCGGCGAGCAGCCCCGCGACGAGCGCGGCCGTCATGACCGGGGCGGCGTCGGTCCCCCGTGGCGGCCGGACTGCTGCTGTCGGCGCGTGGCAGAGGCGGCGGACAGCGGCAGGAGAAGGGTGAACTCAGGCATGGCCGGATCCTGCGGCCTGCCCGGCCGTGCCGACAACCGGTTTTCGCATCGAGTCCCCGCGCTCGGGCCCTGGCACGGGCGCGGACCCCGGTACCGCACGCCTCCCGCCGCCGGCGTTCGAACGGGAGGGCGGCGTTCCCCGGCCATGTTGCCGACGCCGGCGATCTGGCCGGACTTCGCGTCGGGGGGTATTATTGGGTGGGGGGGTCTTGTTTGGGGGCGGGGCTCACC
>NZ_JBEZWO010000007.1:186124-587998 GCF_040637515.1 Streptomyces sp. NPDC029041
CGGGCCGCGGTCGGGCCCTGGTGTCCACCCCGCCTTACATCATTAGATGCCCTGGGCATCTAATGATGCGACGCGACGCACTACTCGTCTGCGAGGTCTCGATGACGGAAACGACCGCACCCGTCGCCTTCCCCCAGAGCCGGACCTGCCCCTACCACCCGCCGGCCGCCTACGACGCACTGCGCACCGAACGCCCCCTGACCCGGATCACCCTCTTCGACGGCCGAGAGGCCTGGCTCGTCAGCGGGCACGCCACCGCCCGCGCGCTGCTGGCCGACCCGCGGCTGTCGTCCGACCGCGACCGGCCCGGCTTCCCCGCCCCCACCCGGCGCTTCGCCGGGATCCGCAACCGCAGAACGGCCCTGCTGGGCGTCGACGACCCCGAGCACCGCGTCCAGCGGCGGATGGTCGTCGGGGACTTCACCCTCAAGCGGGCGGTCGAACTCCGGCCACGCATCCAGCAGATCGTGGACGAACGGCTCGACGCGATGATCGCCCAGGGTCCGCCCGCGGACCTGGTGAGCGCCTTCGCGCTGCCCGTGCCGTCCATGGTGATCTGCGCCCTGCTCGGCGTCCCCTACACCGACCACGACTTCTTCGAGACCCAGTCGCGGCGGCTGCTGTGCGGCCCGGAGACCGCCGACGTCCTCGACGCCCGCGACCGGCTGGAGACGTACTTCGGCGAACTGATCGACCGCAAACAGCGGGAGGCGGGCACCGGCCTGCTGGACGACCTGGTCCACCGGCAGCCGCGCGTGGGCGACCTCGACCGCGAGGGTCTGATCGCCATGGCCCTCATCCTGCTGGTCGCGGGCCACGAGACGACCGCGAACATGATCTCGCTCGGCACCTTCACCCTCCTCCAGCACCCCGAGCGGCTCGCCGAGCTGCGTGCGGACCCGCGGCTGGTGCCGGCCGCGGTCGAGGAGCTGATGAGGATGCTGTCGATCGCGGACGGCATGCTGCGTCTGGCCGTCGAGGACATCGAGGTGGCGGGGACGACCATCCGCGAGGGCGAGGGCGTGGTCTTCGCGACCTCCCTCATCAACCGCGACGAGACGGTCTACCCCGATCCGGACACGCTGGACTGGAGCCGCCCGGCCCGTCATCACGTCGCGTTCGGCTTCGGCATCCACCAGTGCCTCGGCCAGAACCTCGCCCGCGCCGAGCTGGAGATCGCCCTGCACAGCCTCTTCGAGAAGCTGCCCGGCCTGCGCCTGGCCGCCCCGGCCGAGGAGATCCCGTTCAAGCCGGGCGACACGATCCAGGGGATGCTGGAACTCCCCGTGACCTGGTAAGGGCCTGCGCACACATGCACATCGACATCGACATCGACATCCACATCGACAAGGGCGTCTGCATCGGCGCGGGGCAGTGCGCCCTGACCGCCCCGGACGTGTTCACCCAGGACGACGAGGGATACAGCACGCTGCTGCCGGGCGGCGAGGACAGCGGCGGTCCGCTGCTGCGGGAGGCGGCCCGCGCCTGCCCGGTCGGCGCCATCGCCGTGTCCGAGACGGTGAGCTGCCCCCCCCGGGATCCACCTCGGCCCCCCCCGAGCCGCCGGGCCGCCTCGCGCGGGCCCGGCCGCGGGCTCGGCGCTCCTGGGGAGGCCCGAAGGTCCAGGAAGCCGAGGACGCCTGGAACGCCCGTGGCCCGCACAAGGTGTCCCTCGCCTACTCGCCGGACTCCGTCCGGCGCAACCGCGACACCTTCCTCACCGGCCGCGCCGAGATCGCCGAGTTCCTGACCCGCACGTGGGAGCGCGAGCAGGAGTACGCGTTGCGCAAGGACCTGTGGGCCTCCGACGGCAACCGCATCGCCGTCCGCTTCCAGTACGAGTGCCGGGACGGGCGGGGGGCAGTGGTGGCGCCGCTACGGCGACGAGCTGTGGGAGTACGACCAGCACGGCCTGATGACCCGGCGCGAGGCGAGCATCGACGACGTGCCGATCGGGGAGAACGAGCGCCGCATTGCCGGCCCCCGGCCGGAGCCGGAACGCGCCGACACCTTGCCGGTCCGGTGAGCCCGGGGGGAGTCGCTAGGGTTCCGGGATGATCGAACAGGCCGCCCGCAAGCCCTTCCTCTACGTCGTCGTCTGCGCCGCCGGCATCGCCGCGGACCTCGGCGAACTGATCACCGCCGCACAGGCCCGGCACTGGGAGGTGGGAGTCATCGCGACGCCCGCCGCCATGAACGGCTTCTTCGACACCGCCGCGGTCGAGGCCCGGACGGATCGCCGCATACGCTCCGCCTGGCGCACGCCCGGCGAGCCGCGTCCCTTTCCGGCGCCCGATGCCGTGGTGGTCGCCCCCGCCACCACACCGTCAACAAGTGGGCGGCAGGCATCGCCGACACCCTCGCCCTGGGCACCCTGTGCGAGGCCGCGGGGCTCGGGGTGCCGATCGCCGTCCTGCCGTGCGTGGCGGACGCCCTGGCCGCCCACCCCGCCTACCGGGACAGCCTCGAACGGCTGCGGGGCATGGGCGTGAGGTTCGGGGAGCCGTACGCGGGAGAGCCGGGGGAGGACGGCGGACGACCGGACTTCGGCTGGGAGCGAGCCCTCGATCTGGTCGAACGCCGCTGACGGACAGGCCCGGGGCCACGCGCGGACGGCCTTTCAGGAGCCCCGCCCGGCCTTGCCTTTGAGCGCACACGAACACATACGCTCCCCGTGAGATCCCCCCGAGAGCAGGAGCAGCAACCATGCAGTACGTGAAGCTCGGTTCGACGGGCCTGGACGTCTCGCGGATCAGCCTGGGGTGCATGACCTACGGGCTGCCCGATCGCGGCACCCACGAGTGGACCCTCGACGAGCAGGCCTCGCGCCCGCTGATCCGGCAGGCCGTCGAGGCGGGCATCACCTTCTTCGACACGGCCAACGTCTACTCCGACGGCACCAGCGAGGAGATCGTCGGCCGGGCCCTGCGCGACTTCGCCCGCCGTGACGAGATCGTCCTCGCGACGAAGGTGCACGGCCGGATGCGGCCCGGACCGAACGGCGGCGGCCTGTCCCGCAAGGCCATCATGACCGAGCTCGACCACAGCCTCACCCGCCTCGGCACCGACTACGTCGACCTCTACCAGATCCACCGCTTCGACCCGCACACCCCGGTCGAGGAGACGATGGAAGCCCTGCACGACGTCGTCAAGGCCGGCAAGGTCCGCTACATCGGAGCCAGTTCGATGTACGCCTGGCAGTTCTCCAAGGCCCAGTACACCGCCCGTCTGAACGGCTGGACACGCTTCGTCTCCATGCAGAACCACTACAACCTGATCTACCGCGAGGAGGAGCGCGAGATGCTCCCCCTGTGCGCGGACCAGGGGGTGGGGGTGCTGCCCTGGAGCCCGCTCGCCCGCGGCCGTCTCACCCGGGACTGGGACACCACGACCCGGCGCGGCGCCACCGACGCCTTCAGCGGCAGCCTGTACCACGACGGTGACCGCACCATCGTGGAGGCGGTCACCCGCATCGCCGGCGAACGGGGCGTTTCCCGCGCGCAGGTCGCCCTCGCCTGGCTGCTCCACCAGCCCACGGTGACCGCACCGATCGTCGGCGCCTCCAAGCCCGGGCATCTTGAGGACGCGGTGGCCGCCGTGGAACTCCGGCTGACCGACGAGGAACTGGAGGAGCTCCAGCGCCCGTACGGCCCCCACCCCGTCGCCGGCCACTGAATCCACCCCTCGACGGTCAGTGAGGCCCCTGCGGCGCGAACTCCGTTCCGCAAGGGCCTGCCCCCTCGCTCTCCGCCAGCTCCACCCTCGCCCCGCTCATCGCCCGCGTCCGGTAGAACCGCCCGATCCGTTCCGTCGACCGGCCCACGTAGTGCCCGATGAACGACCGCCGGAACCGGTCCGCCGTCCGGTTCGGCTGCGAGCCGTGCACCAGGCTGCCGTTGAAGAACAGGACGTCACCCGGCGCCATGTCCACCGGCACCGGCGCCAGCCCGGCCGGCGGCGGAACGTACTCCCGGGCGAAGGACACGTCCGCGTCGGCCTGCTCGGGGCAGAACAGGTCCATCAGGTGCGTGCCCGGCACGACCTCCAGCCCACCGTTCTCCCGGTCGATCACGTCACAGGCCGTCCAGGCCGCCACACACGTGCCGGGCTCCACCCTGAGGTAGAAGTTGTCCTGGTGCAGCGCCTGCCCCCGGGCGCCCGGCGGCTTGAAGTAGAACATGCTCTGCGCGGCCAGCACCTCCTCCCCGAGCAGCGCCTCCAGGACCGTCCGCAGCCGGGCGTCGAGCAGGATCTCGCGCGCGAAGTCGTTGATCTCGTGCGGGTGCATCACCCGGGGCCACACGTGCAGGGGATCCGCATCCGGCCCGTCCACCGCGCGCGGCTCGAAGTGCCCGGGCACCGGACCGGCCGCCCGCAGTGCCGCGAACTCCCCGCACAGCCGGTCGATCTCGTCGACCGCGAAAAGCCCCCGTACCACCGTGAAACCGACCTCGTCGAATTCCTCCCGGTACCGGTGGAGCCCCTCGCGGTCCAGGATGGAGGCGCCGACTGCACCGTTGCCCGTGACTGTCATGAATGCACTCCTCGCTCGGGTGTCCTCGGCGGAAAACGCTAGGCCCCCGCGCCGCCCAGGAGGATGCCCGTGCGTGCTGACGGATTGCCCGAGACTGGCGCGCCGAGAAAGACCGGGCGGACGGGGGGTACCGGGGACGCCGAGGAAACCGGGATCGCCAACGGTGCCGGGAAGGCCGACGGTGCCGGGATCGCCGACGGTGCCGGGAAGGCCGACGGTGCCGGGATCGCCGACGGTGCCGGGAAGGCCGACGGTGCCGGGAACGCCGACGGTGCCGGGAACGCCGGGGATCCCGCCCCGCCGCCCGGACTGGTGGTGCTCGGCCACTTCGACCAGCCGCACGGGTACGGCGTCAGCCGGCCGCACGGGTCCGCGAGCTGGCTCTTCACCTGGACCACCGCAGGCCGGGGACGGCTGTGGCAGGGCGGTGCGAACACCTCGGCCGGGGCGGGCGCACTGGTCGTACTCGCCCCGGGCGTCCCGCACGGGTACGGCGTCGAGCCCGGCGCCCGGAACTGGCGGTTCTGGTGGGCGCACTGCCAGGCCCGCCCGTCCTGGGCCGCCTGGCTGCGGCCGTACGACGCCGGTCACGGGATGTACGTGGTCACCTCCGTCCCGGCCGGCGTGCACGGCCGCGTCGGGGCGGCGTTCCGGCGGATGCACAGCGACGCCCGCTGGACCGGCACCGAAGCACCGCCCGGCGGGGCACCCCCGGACGGGCAGGTCGCCGTGGCGCACGGCAGCGCTGCCCGTGAACTGGCCCTGTGCGCACTGGAGGAGATCGTCCTCCTCACCACCGCCCGGCTGCCGGCTCCCCGGCCCGGCCTCGACGCACGGGTCCGTCGCGCACAGGAGCTGATCGACGCCGACCCGGGCGCCCCGCACACCGTCCGCTCACTCGCCGAGGGCGTCGCGCTGTCGCCGTCCCGCTTCGCCCATCTGTTCAGCAGCCAGCTCGGCCGCTCGCCCATGCGGGCCCTGCGCGAGGCGCGGCTGCGCCATGCCGCCCGGCTGCTGGAGAGCACCGACCTGCCCGTGGAACGCGTCGCGGTGGCCTCGGGTTTCGTCAGCCCGTTCCACTTCAACCGCGCCTTTCGCGAGCGCTACGGGGCACCGCCCGGGGCGTACCGCGCGACACACGGCGGTGCGACCGGCTGAGCACCGCTATTGGTTCTGCCGCGGACCTCGAAAGACCGGTGCGGAAACGCCGCCCACCGCGTGAGCTGCTGCTCGGGGGTGACTCAATGGTTTCCAGGCACCCGACGGGCAGGAAAATGTCAGTCGTAAAGAAAGGGGTAGACGGCACGGAAATCCCTTTCGCGCCACTGGCTGACTTCTTGTCAAAAGCCGCTGTGCGCCCACGCAATACGCGAAACCGCGAGATCGCTTGTTCCCTGTCCCTGACCTGTGCAAAGGTGTGCTCTGTCGGTGTGCCCCCACACGCCTTTCTTTCGTATGCGTGCGGCCGCCGGCCGGCATACCCCTTGGTACGGACTTTGTTCCGCATGTCCTTGAGAGGAATGCAGCCGTGAAAGACGCAGGCCCGTCGAATTCCCCGGCCCCGGCCCGCGGGTTCGGTGCGACGGACGAGCAACTGAGCTCGGAGCTCAGGAAGTGGACCGGGGCGACGCCCGCACTCCACCCCGTCGGCGAACTGCTGGACCGGCACTGGGAGGCGGCCTTCTCCTACGCCCGGCTGTGCACCGACGGTCCGCGCTCCGCGGGCATGCTCACCACCGCGGCGTTCACCCGGCTCTTCGGCGAGACCCTCCGGCAGAACGGACCGACCTCCGCGTGGCGGCCCCATCTGCTCCTCACCGTGCGGCGGATCGCGGCCGAGTGGGCGGGCGACCACCGATTGGACATGCTGCACCCGGCACTGCTGGCCGGCACCGGCGAGGGGGAGCGGCCGGCCTCCCGGCTGCTGCCGTCGCGACACCGGCGCCTGCTGTCCGGCGCCTTCCAGCGGCTGCCCCAGTCCGCCCGCTGCCTGCTGTGGCACGTCGAGGTCGAGGCCGAACCGCCGGCGTCCCCGGCCGCGTTGCTCGGCCTGGACGAGGAGGGCGCGCGCGTCGAACTGGACCGGGCCCGCGACCGGCTGCGCGAGGAGTGCCTGCAGCTCCACCGTGAACTCGCCCCCGACGAGGAGTGCCGGCGCTATTTGCGGCTGCTCGACGTGACGTACCGGCGTGGGGGTCTCGAGATCGACCCCGATCTACGCGCGCATATCGAGGGCTGCGGGCACTGCAGCGTTGCCGCGGACCAGCTCGACCAGTTCAACCACGGCCTCGGCGTCGCCCTGTCGGAAGGGGTGCTGGGCTGGGGCGGGCGGGGCTACGCGGAGAGCCGGACCAGCGAGGCGGGAGACCACGCCGGAGGTGGGCGGCCCGCGGAGCGCCGACGGCCCGGTGCGGAGGCCGGTGCGGCCGCCGGGGCCATGGTCGGCGCGGCACGCGAGCTGTTCCCGGACCCGGTGGCCCTGGCCCGCGAGGTCTTCCCGGAGCCGGCCGGTATGGCGTACGAGATCATGCCGGACCCGGTCCGTGCGGCGCGCCAGGGCTTTGCGGGACCGACGGGTGGCGAGGGGCTTGCGGAGTCGGCCGGTGAGGCGGGCGAAGGCTTCCCGGCCTCGCCGCGTGCGGCACGCGGGGCCTTTCCGGGGCCGTCCGGTGCGGCGCGCAAGGGCCTTTCGGATCCGGTCCGTGCGGCTCGCGAGGGCTTTGCGGGGCCGAGGGGTGCGGGACGCGAGGTCCCCCCGGGGCCGAGGGGCGTGGGACGCGACGTTTCCCCGGGGCCGACGGGTGCGGGGCGCATAGGTTTTGCGGGACCGACGGGTGGCGAGGGGCTTGCGGAGTCGGCTGGTGAGGCGCACGAAGGCTTCCCGGCCTCGCCGCGTGCGGCGCGCAAGCTGTCTTCGGGGGCGGCCCGTGCGGCACGCAAGGGCCTGACGAATCCGGCCGGTGCGGCGCGCAAGAGCCTGACGGATCTGGCCCGTGCGGCGCGCGAGGGCTTGTCGAGTCCCCGCGCGGCGCGCGAAGGCCTCGCGGATCCGGCCGGTGCTTCGCGCGAGGGCTCCGCCGGCCCGGCCGGCACGGCGGGTCGGTCGTTCCCTGCCCCGTCGCGTGCGGCGCGGGAGTCCTTCCCGGGGCAGCCCGGCGACGGGCGTGAGGTCTTCCCCGACCCGGTCGCCCTCGCCGGCGCGGTGGGGGAGTCGTTCACCGAGCCGAGCGGCCCGGCGTCCGCTCCGCCGCCCCCTGCCGGGGTTGAGAGCCGCGACCCGGCCGAGGACACCGCCGAGGCTCCGGCCGGCGCGGGCCGCTCCCTGCCGACCGCCACAGTGGCCCCGGCCCACCGACGCGAAGGCTCGCGAAGCGCTGCCCGAAGGTCGGGCAGGTCCGCCCGGAGGGCCGCCCGCCGTGTCGCACGGCGGCGCAATCTCACCGTGGGCATCCTGACCGTCGGCGGCCTCGTGGTCCTGCCGCTGGTCCTGTGGTCCACCGGCGACTCCGGTGACAACGCCCCGGCCGGCGCGGGCCGACCCGCCGGGGAGGCACCCGACCCCGACGCCGGCGAAGGGAACACCGACCCGTCCCGGACCGGCGCGGGTGACGCACGCCAGGGCGCCCTGCACGGCCGGCTGCGCAACGTCGCCTCGGACCTGTGCGTCGGCATCGACGGCAAGAAGGCTGTCGAGGGCGCGGAGGCCGAGCTGACGACCTGCTCCGCGGACGCCGCCCAGCAGTGGACGTACGAGACCGACGGACTGCTGCGCAACGGCGCCGCGCCGGACCTGTGCCTGGACTCGCAACTCGGCTACTCGCTCCGGCTGGCTCCCTGCGCGGGCGCCTCCCGGCCGGACCCGAAGAACATCCGCTACGACTTCACCCTGCAGGGCGCCCTGGTGCCCCGCTGGGACCAGGACCTCGCCCTGGCCCCCGCCGCGACCGACGGCTCGGGCGCCCTGGTCCTCAAGGCCCGGACGGACGACGAGGTCCAGCGCTGGGTGATCGACAGCACCAAGGCCGATCTCCAGATGCAGGCCGTGAACTGGAGGGACACCGTTCCGGCGACCCGCTCCGCCCCCGCACCGTCCCCCGGTCCCGCACGGTCGAAGACACCCGAGCCCACACCGACTCCGTCCCCGGCCTCCACGGCGCCGGAGAAGACGCCGAGCAGCCCGGACGCCACCGACCCGTCCTGCTACCGCTACGGCTACTACTGCGACTCCGACGGCCGGTACGGCAACCCTGGCCATGGTTACCCCGGCTACGGCTACGGCCGCGGCGGAGACGGCCGCCGCTGACCGGGCGTGGGCTCAGACGCCGACGACGGCCAGTGACAGCCACAGTGCGGTCACGGCCGACACCAGCGCGGCCGGTACGGCGAGCAGCCCGAGCCGTGTGAACTCGCCCAGCCCGACCCGGTGCCCGCCCTGCTGGACGATCCGCCGCCACAGCAGGGTCGCCAGCGATCCGGCGTAGGTCAGGTTGGGGCCGATGTTCACCCCGAGCAGCACCGCCAGCACGGCACCGGGACCGGACCCGGCGGTCAGGGGCAGCAGCACCAGCACGGCGGGCAGGTTGTTGATGAGGTTCGCCAGGACCGCGGCCAGCGCCGCCACGCCCAGCAGGGTGAGCAGCCCCGAGCCGTCGGGCAGGACGTGCCGCAGCGCGTCGGCGAGCCCGTGGTCGACGACCGCGCGCACGACGACGCCGAGTGCGAGCACGAACGCCAGGAACGCCGGTTGGGCCGAGCGCACCACCGCGAGCGGCGTGGCCCGGCGCCGCACCAGCGCCCGCCCGGCCAGCACCAGCGCACCCGCCGTCGCGGCCCAGGCCGGCGCGATCCCCACGGCGGAGGCCACGACGAACCCGGCGAGTGTGCAGCCGACCGTGACGAGGGCGAACAGCGGGAGCGGTTCGGGACGAGGGGCGGGGTCGGGGGAGGGGACGGGCGCCGCGAGTTCGTCGTCGAAGAAGCGGCGGAACACCAGGTATTCGGCGGCGATGGCGGCCAGCCAGGGCAGGGCCATCAAGGCCGCGAAGCGGGTGAAGCTCAGTCCGCTCGCGGTGAAGGCCAGCAGATTGGTCAGGTTGGAGACCGGCAGCAGCAGCGAGGCGGTGTTCGACAGATGGGCGCAGGCGTACAGGTGCGGTCGTGCCTGCACGCCCATGCGGGTGGCGGTGGCGAGCACCACCGGGGTCAGCAGGACGACCGTGGCGTCCAGACTGAGTACGGCCGTGATGACGGAGGCAAGCGCGAACACGGCGGTCAGCAGCCGTGTGGGGCGCCCCGCCGCCCAGCGGGCCATCCACGCCCCGCAGGCGGTGAAGAGCCCTTCCACGTCGCAGAAGTGGGCGAGCACCAGCACGGCGGCGAGGAAGCCGACCACGGGCCCGAGGCGCTGGATCTCCTCCCCGGCGTGCTCCGGCGAGATCACCCCGAGGGTGATGGCGAGTCCGGCGGCGGGCACGGCCAGCACGGCCTCGGGCAGGCCCTTCGGACGGGCGACGGCCCAGATCAGCACAGCGGCGAGCAGGGTCACGGACAGGACTTCGGCGAGCGGGGCGTTCAGGGCGGTGTCCTCCGGAGCGTGATCTGGTCGTGCCCGCCCATGAAACCAGGCGCTGGTAAGAGAACTGCCGGGGCCTGCCCCGTCCTGTCCGGCGCGCGCCGCCCGTCGCGAAGACCGCGGGGGTCACCGCCCGGCTGCCGGCCGGTTCGGCGGCCGCCGCGGCGGCACCGTGCCGCCGCCCGCCTGCCGGTGCGGAGCGGGTGCTCAGAGCTCGTCGCCGAGCAGGGCCAGCTCCGCCCAGATCGTCTTGCCCTCGCCGGTGTGCCTGCTGCCCCACCGCTGGGTGAGCTGGGCGACCAGGAGCAGACCGCGACCGCCCTCGTCCCAGGTCTTCGCCCGGCGCAGGTGCGGTGCCGTGTGGTTGGTGTCGGACACCTCGCAGATCAGCGTGGCCGCGTCATGGATCAGCCGGAGCCGGATGGGCGGGGCGCCGTAGCGGATGGCGTTGGTGACCAGCTCGCTCACCACCAGCTCGGCGGTGAACGTGGCTTCGAGCAGCCCCCAGCGCTCCAGCTGGTCGACGACCTGCTTGCGGATGGGGGCCACCAGTGCCGGGTCGGCCGGGATGTCCCAGGTGGCGACCTGGGCGGACGGCAGGCCGCGGGTGCGGGCCAGCAGCAGGGCCACGTCGTCGCTGGAGCCGCCCGGCGGGAGGAGGGTGTTCAGCACGCGGTCGCAGGTCTCGTCCAGGGAGCCGGAGGAAGCCGACAGGGCCTCGCGGAGCATCCGGCCGCTCGTGTCGACGTCCCGCTCACGGCTCACGAGCAGTCCGTCCGTGTGGAAGACCAGGACGCTGCCCTCACGCAGCTCCACCTCGGCCGCCTCGAACGGCAGCCCCCCGACACCCAGCGGTGGCCCCGAGGGCAGGTCGAGCTGGCGCGCCGGGCCGCCCGGCGGCACCAGCAGGGGCAGGGGGTGCCCGGCGCGGGCCAGGGTGCAGCGCCGTGACACCGGGTCGTACACCGCGTACAGGCAGGTCGCGCCCACCTCTCCGGTGCCGTCGTCCCCGCCGGACTCCTCCGACAGCCGGACGACGAGGTCGTCGAGGTGCGTGAGCAGCTCGTCGGGCGCCAGGTCGATGTCGGCGAGTGTACGGACGGCGGTGCGCAGCCGGCCCATGGTGGCCGAGGCCTGGATGCCGTGACCGACGACGTCGCCGACGATCATGGCGACCCGCATCCCCGACAGCGGGATCACGTCGAACCAGTCACCGCCCACGCCGGAGCGCGTGGCCGGCAGGTAGCGGGACGCGGCCTCCACCGCCGCCGTGCGCGGCAGGGTGCGGGGCAGCAGGCTGCGCTGCAGGGTCAGGGTCGTCTCGCGCTCGCGGGAGTAACGGCGCGCGTTGTCGATGCAGACGGCGGCCCGGGCCGTGACCTCCTCGGCCAGGAGCACGTCGTCGGGGGTGAACGCCTCGGGGCGGCGGAAGCGGGTGAAGACCGCCACGCCGAGGGTCGTGCCACGGGCCTGCAGCGGCACGGACATCGTGGAGTGGATGCCGTACTCCTCGATCCGCTGGAAGCGCAGCGGGTCCCAGGCGAGCCAGCGCTCGAGGTCGCCGGACGCGCCCGAGGCCACGACCGTGTGCCCGGCCACCAGGGAGGCGGCCTGCGGGGAGTTCTCCGGGTAGACATCCACCTGCCCGGGCTCGGCGACGGCCTCGGGGCTGCCCTTGTTGACGGACTGGTGGGCGGACCGGCGCAGGCTCAGTGGCGGGATCGGCGGCCCGGAGGACTCGCCGCCGTACTCCCGGGGGTCGAGCAGGTCCACGCTGACGAAGTCGGCGAGCGCCGGCACGCACACGTCCGCCAGCTCCTGCGCCGTACGGGTGACGTCGAGGGTGGTGCCGATGCGCACGCTCGCCTCGTTGACCAGCAGCAGCCGTTCCCGTGAGCGGTACTGGTCGGAGAAGTCGTGGGCCGTCACGCACACGCCGCGCACCCGGCCGGTGCCGTCGGTGAGCGGGGCCATCCTGGCCAGCCAGGCGTGGGCCCCCCGGCTCTCGCCGGTCGCCTTCATGTACGTCTGCATGTCCTGCCGCCGGCCGGTGCTCAGCACCCGGCGCAGATGCTCCTCGAGCTCGGCGTTCTGCGGCCGGCTGCCGATGTCGGTGGGCTTCAGGCCCAGCATCCGCGCGGCGGGCAGCCCCAGGAGGTCCGCCATGGCGTCGTTGAGGCCGCGCAGCCGCAGCCGCTCGTCGAAGATCATCGTGGCGCAGGGCGACTGCGTCAGGGCCAGGCGCACCAGCGGGTCGTCCGAAAGCTGCTGGTCGGCGGCCTCCGGCGGGGACACCGCCAGCCAATCGGTCGCCTCGGCTCCGTCGGGCGGTCTGCGGTGGGCGAGCACCCAGAGGGACACCGCATGCCCGTCGCGGTGACGCAAGGTGAGCGTGCCGCTCCAGCGGGAGCCCTCCCGCACGGACGGCGGGTCCGCGCCGTCGGCCAGCAGCGCGGCGGCCGGGCGGCCCACGACCTCGTCGGCCGTGTGCCCCAGCAGACGGCGCGCACCCTCGCTCCACTCGGTGAGCGTGCCGTCGACGGCGATGACGGCACGGGCGGCCACGCCATCGTCGAACGGCTCGTCCGGACTCATCGTCGCGACTCCATACGGACACTCACAGTGAACAGGGAAGTCAGTTGAGTTCCAGCGTAGTCCGTAGGCGCCCGGCGTGGACCGGTAACCCCGGTGCCGCTCCCCGGCGGGGGCGGGGCGCAGTTCCGGCCGAAGTGATCGCCGGGGCAGAAGGGCCCGGCCGCACCCTTGACGTCCGGGTGTGACGCCTCGACAGAATCTGTTTGTTCGCGATCAGTTGTGAGTACTTCTGGGCCCTCGTGAGGGAGATTCCATGTCGGTCACGCGCAGATCGGTTCTGTTCGCCTCCGCGGCCGCGCCCGCGGCAGGAGCGCTGCCCGGTGCCCCGGAGGCGTGGGCCGCCGGGCAGACCGGCGGCGCGCCCGGCCGCCGGACCGTCGCACTGCGCGACGGCTGGCGCTTCGCGCTGGTGAACCCGGGGGGCATCACCGACCCGACCGGCGCCTTCGCGGACGCCCACCTTCCCGGCTACGACGACTCCGGATGGCGCGAGACGGCCGTCCCGCACGACTGGAGCATCGAGCAGACCCCCACCACCGAGCACGGCACCACCAGCGGCACCGGCTTCCTGCCCGGCGGCCTGGGCTGGTACCGCCTGGCCTTCACCCTGCCGCCCACCCTCGCCGGCAAGCGCGTCTGCGTGGAGTTCGACGGCGTCTACATGGACTGCACCGTCTACTGCAACGGCACGGAGGCCGGCCGTCACCCCTACGGCTACACCGGTTTCGCCCTCGACCTCACCGACCTGGTGCACACCGACGGCACCACCGAGAACGTGATCGCCGTCGAGGTCCGCAACCGGCTGCCGAGCAGCCGCTGGTACTCGGGCAGCGGCATCTACCGCGAGGCCCGCCTGGTGATCACCGAACCGGTGCACGTGGCCCGCTGGGGCACCCGCGTCACCACGCCCGAGATCTCCGCCGAGCGTGCCGTCGTACGGGTGGCCACCTCCGTCGTCGACGCCTCCGGCAAGGGCGCGGACGTCGAGATCGTCTCCCGGATCACCGACCGCAGGGGCCGGACGGTCGCCCGTACGTCCTCCACCACCGCGGCCGTCACCGGCGAGCGCACCGTGACCCACGAACTGAGGGTCAGAAACCCGGAGTTGTGGGACTTCGCGACACCGCACCGCTACACCCTGCACACCGAACTCCGCGTCGGCGGCCGGACCAGCGACACCTACCGCACGGTCTTCGGCTTCCGCACCTTCCGCTTCGACCCGGACGAGGGCTTCTTCCTCAACGGCACCCACCACAAGATCAAGGGTGTCGACCTCCACCACGACCTGGGCGCGCTCGGCGCCGCCGTCAGCATCGACGCCGTCCGGCGGCAGCTGGAGATCATGCGCTCCATGGGCGTCAACGCCCTGCGCACCTCGCACAACCCGCCCGCGCCCGAGGTGATCCAGGTCTGCGAGGAGCTCGGCGTCGTCCTGCTGGTGGAGGCGTTCGACTGCTGGCGGACCGGAAAGAACCGGTACGACTACGGCCGGTTCTTCGACGAGTGGTGCGAGAGGGACGCGACCGAGATGGTGCTGGCGGCCCGCAACTCGCCCGCCGTACTGGCCTGGTCCATCGGCAACGAGGTCCCCGACTCCACCTCGACCGCCGGCCTCGCCATGGCCGACCGGATCATCGGGGCGATCAGGGCGTCCGACGACACCCGCCCGCTGGTCATCGGCTCCGACAAGTACCGCCGCCTGCCCGCCAAGGGCTCCGCGGCCGATCTGATGCTGGCCAAGCTGGACGGCCTCGGCCTGAACTACAACACCGCCAAGTCCGTGGACCAGCTGCACGCGGCCTACCCGCACCTGTTCCTCTTCGAGTCCGAGTCCTCCTCGGAGACCTCCACCCGCGGCGCCTACCAGGAGCCCGAGCGCCTCAACACCGGCGAGAACCACACCCCGGGCCGACGCGCGACCTCCTCGTACGACAACAACCTCGCCTCCTGGACCATGAGTGGCGAGTACGGCCACAAGAAGGACCGGGACCGTAAGTGGTTCGCCGGGCAGTTCCTCTGGTCGGGCATCGACTACATCGGCGAACCCACCCCCTACGACGTCTTCCCGGTCAAGGCGTCCTTCTTCGGGGCGGTCGACACGGCAGGCTTCCCGAAGGACATGTACCACCTGTTCCGCAGCCAGTGGACCAGCGAGCCGATGGTCCACCTGCTGCCGACGACCTGGAACCACGACAAGGGCGACACGGTCGAGGTGTGGGCGTACGCGAACGTCGCCACCGTCGAGCTCTACCTCAACGGGAAGTCGCTCGGCGTACGGCGGTTCGACACCAAGAAGACCCTCGACGGCCGCACCTACCTGGAGACGACCGAGGCGACCGGTGACGACAAGACCTTCACCGACGGCCCCCACCCCGGCAGCTACACCAGCCCGAACGGCAGCGCCGGCAAGCTCCACCTGACCTGGCGGGTTCCCTTCGAACCGGGCGAGCTGAAGGCCGTCGCACGGCGGGGCGGCACGGTGGTCGCCACCGACGTGCTGCGCACCGCGGGCGCTCCGCACGCGATACGCCTGACCCCGGACCGCGAGTCCGTCGCCGCGGACGGCCGCTCCCTGGTCTTCGTGACCGCCGAGGTCGTCGACCGGCACGGTGTGGTGGTGCCGGACGCGGAGCACCTGCTCTCCTTCACCGTGAAGGGAGGGTCCCTCGCCGGACTCGACAACGGCCGGCAGGAGAGCGCCGAGCGCTACCAGGCGAGCACCCGGACCGCCTTCCACGGCAAGGCCCTCGCCATCGTCCGGTCCGGCACCGAGGCCGGTGCGGTGAAGGTGACCGCCCGCGCCGAGGGGCTGCGCGCGGACACGGCGACCGTACGGGCCACCCGGGCCGGGGACCGGGCCGAGACCGCGCCGCCCGCCTTCGAGCCCGCGCACCCGGCCCCCGGCGGCCACCCGCACGCGGACGCGAGCTACTCCGGCCGTCCGGACACCCTCCCCTCCGCCATGCTCGACGGCGACTCCGCCACCGGCTGGTCCAACGGCTTCCTCAAGGAGGCCACCGCCCTGCTGCCGGCCTTCGACGGCGCGCGGGCCGAGGACTGGGTCTCGGTCGACCACGGGCGCACCCGCGGCTTCGACCGGGTGGACGTCTCCTTCACAGTCGACGCCGCCCACAGCCTGCCCGCCACGATCGCGGTGGCGGTGTGGGACGGCCGCGCGTGGCAGGGGGCCCGGGACACAGAGATCGACTGGGCGGCCGCGTCCGGCGCCCCCACTGTGATCACGTTCAAGGCCCTGCGCGGCTCCCGTATCCGGCTCACCATGACCAGCCGGCACCCCGGCGAGCCCCGCGGCGCGATCCGCATCAGCCGGCTGGACACTCCGCCCGCCTGAACCCCGGGCGCCACGGTCCGGACGGGTGACGAACAGCCAGTCCCGTCCGGACCGTTGACGGGGCGTCACATCTGCCACAACCATGGCCTCGTCCGCATCTGGGAGCGCTCCCACGCCGAGCGCCACCCGCACCTCCCGGAGGAGCCCAGACGTGAAACGACGCAGAACCGCCCTGCTGTCCCTGACGGCGCTGATGGCCACCGCGCTCACCGCGCTGCCGTCGGCGCCCGCCGGGGCCGACGAGGCCGAGCAGGTCAAGAACGGCACCTTCGACACCGGCACCGCGCCCTGGTGGACGACCAGCAACGTCACCGCGGGCGTCTCCGACGGCCGGCTCTGCGCCGACGTCCCCGGCGGCACCACCAACCGCTGGGACGCCGCCGTCGGGCAGAACGACATCACCCTCGTGAAGGGGGAGTCGTACCGCTTCTCCTTCAGTGCGACCGGGACGCCCGCCGGGCACGTGGTGCGGGCGATCGTAGGCCTGTCGGTGTCGCCCTACGACACCTACCACGAGGTGACACCGCAGCTCAGCGTCTCCGGCGACCGCTACTCCTACACCTTCACCTCGCCCGTCGACACCGCGCAGGGCCAGGTCGGCTTCCAGCTCGGCGGCAGCGCGGATCCCTGGCGCTTCTGCATGGACGACGTCTCGCTGCTCGGCGGGGTGGCGCCGGAGCCGTACGAGCCCGACACCGGGCCCCGGGTCCGCGTCAACCAGGTCGGCTATCTGCCCGCCGGGCCCAAGAACGCCACGCTGGTCACCGACGCCACGGCGAAGCTGCCCTGGCAGCTGAAGAACTCCGGCGGGACGGTCGTCGCCAAGGGCACGACCCTGCCCCGAGGCGTCGACGCCTCGTCCGGGCAGAACGTCCACTCGATCGACTTCGGCGCCTTCCGCACCAGGGGCACGGGCTTCACGCTCGTCGCCGACGGCGAATCCAGCCGGCCCTTCGACATCGACGCGAGCGCCTACGAACGGCTCCGTCTCGACTCGGCGAAGTACTACTACACCCAGCGCAGCGGCATCGCGATACGCGACGACCTGCGGCCCGGCTACGGCCGCCCGGCCGGGCACGTGGGAGTGGCGCCCAACAAGGGCGACACCGCCGTGCCCTGCCAGCCGGGCGTCTGCGACTACACCCTCGACGTCGGCGGCGGCTGGTACGACGCCGGCGACCACGGCAAGTACGTCGTCAACGGCGGCATCTCCACCTGGGAACTGCTCAGCACCTACGAGCGCGCCCGGCACGCGCGCACCGGGCGGGCGGACAGGCTGCGCGACGGCACGCTCGCCATCCCGGAGAGCGGCAACAAGGTCCCGGACATCCTCGACGAGGCACGCTGGGAGCTGGAGTTCCTGTTGAAGATGCAGGTGCCCGACGGCAGGCCACTGGCCGGCATGGCCCATCACAAGATGCACGACGAGCAGTGGACCGGCCTGCCGCTCATGCCGCACGACGACCCGCAGAAGCGTGAACTGCACCCGCCGTCCACCGCCGCCACCCTGAATCTGGCCGCCACGGCCGCGCAGGCCGCCCGCCTGTACCGGCCCTACGACAGGGCGTTCGCCGGCAAGGCCCTGGCCGCCGCGCGCAAGGCATGGTCGGCCGCGCTCGCGCACCCCGACCGCTACGCCTCCGAGAGCGACGGCATCGGCGGCGGTGCCTACCCCGACAGCGACGTCACCGACGACTTCTACTGGGCGGCGGCCGAGCTGTACCTGTCCACCGGGGAGAAGCGGTACGAGGAGTACGTCCTGAAGTCGCCGGTCCACACGGCCGACCTCTTCAAGCCCATCGGCTTCGACTGGGCCCGCACCGGACCGGCGGGGCGGCTCGACCTGGCGACCGTGCCGAACAAGCTGCCCGGCCGGGACGCGGTGCGCCGGTCCGTCGTCCAGGGCGCCGACCGCTACCTGGCCACCCTCAGGGCACACCCCTACGGCATGCCGTACGCGCCCGACGGCCACACCTACGACTGGGGCTCCAGCCACCAGGTGCTCAACAACGCCGTCGTCCTCGCCACCGCGTACGACATCACCGGCGCCTCGAAGTACCGGGACGGCGCGCTGCAGAGCATGGACTACATCCTGGGCCGCAACGCGCTGAACATCTCCTACGTCACCGGCTACGGCGAGGTCAGCGCACAGAACCAGCACAGCCGCTGGTACGCCCACCAGCTCGACCCCGCTCAGCCCAACCCGCCGAAGGGCACCCTCGCGGGCGGGCCGAACTCGAGCATCCAGGACCCCTACGCGCAGAGCAAACTCCAAGGTTGCGTCGGCCAGTTCTGCTACGTCGACGACATCCAGTCCTGGTCGACCAACGAGCACACGATCAACTGGAACGCCGCCCTGACCCGCATGGCGTCCTTCGTGGCCGACCAGGGGTAGGAGAGGGGCAGCGATGCGCTGCCGGGGGAGTCCGTCGGGAGGACTCCTCCGGCACGCGCGCGTAGCCTGGTGTCATGCCAGCGGTGCGGGTCGACGGCATCGAGGTCGCGTACGACCGGGTGGGCCAGGGCCCGCCCCTCGTGCTCGCGCACGGCGCCATCGCGGATGCCCGTCAGTTCCGCCCCCAGGCCGAGGACCTGGCCGACGAGTTCACCGTCGTCGCCTGGGACGAGCCGGGCGCCGGCCGCTCCTCCGACGTCCCGCCCGCCTTCACGCTGGCGGACTACGCCCGCTGCCTCGCGGCCGTCGTCGAGGACGTGGACCTCGGCCCCGCCCACGTACTCGGCACCTCCTGGGGCGGGACCGTCGTGCTGGAGCTCTACCGGCACCACGCCGAGGTCGTCCGGACGCTGCTTCTCGTCGACACCTACGCGGGCTGGAAGGGTTCGCTGCCGGCGGCGGAGGTGCGGTCCCGGGCCGAAGGGGCGGAGCGGATGCTGGCCGTCCCGGCCGAGGCGTTCGCACCGACCATGCCGGGTCTGTTCGCCGGGAAGCCACCCCCCGAAGCCGTACGCCTGCTGTCCGTGATGTCGGCCGACACCCGGCCCCAGAGCATGCGGACCGAGCTCACCGTCATGGTGGAGGCCGATCAGCGGGATCTGCTGCCGCGGATCGCGGTACCCACGCTCCTGCTGTGGGGCGAGCTCGACACCCGCTCACCCGTGGCGTCCGTGGCCCACCAGTTCCTCGAAGCGATCCCGCGGGCCACGCTGGTCGTGCTCCCGGGCATCGGGCACCTCAGCAACATCGAGGCCCCTGAGCCGTTCAACCGGACCGTCCGGGAGTTCTGCCGCGCCCACTCCTGACCCGCGGCGCGGTCCCGTCCGCCCGCGCCCGATCGTGGGCCCGGGGGTCACTGGGCCGTCCTCGGCAGGTGGGCGAGCTTGTCGGGGTTGGCCACGACGTAGATGCCGCGCACCCGGTCGCCCTGCGGCGTGAGGTCCAGGACCAGGACGGCGAACGGCGCGTCACCGTCGAACAGCACCACCGCGTCGTCGCCGTTGACACGTCGGCGGTGCCAGACCGGGTGGTCCGGGCCGCCCCGGCCGGCGGTGAGCAGACGGGCCACCTTGTCCCGGCCGTGCACCGGACGCAGACCGGCCCGCCGGCGCTTGCCGCCCGCGTCGGTCCACGCCGTGACGTCCGGCGCGAGCACCTCCATCAGCTCGGCGATGTCCCCGCCCAGCGCCGCCCTCAGGAACCGCTCGGTCGCCTCCCGCCGCACCCGCGGATGCGCCTCATACCGTGGCCGCCGGGCGTGCACGTGCTCCCGGGCCCGGTGCGCCAACTGGCGTACGGCGGCGGGGGAGCGGTCGATGATCTCCGCGATCTCGGCGTGCGGATAGCCGAACACCTCGCCCAGCACGAACACGGCCCGCTCCAGCGGTGTCAGCGACTCCAGGACCACCAGCATCGCCAGTGACACCGACTCGGAACGCAGGGCCGGGCTCTCGGCGGTCTCGCTCTCCTCCGGGGCGACCAGGGGCTCGGGCAGCCACGGGCCGACGTACGTTTCCTGCCGACGGCTGATGACGGCACGGCGGCGCAGCGCGTGGTTGACCGCCACCCGGACGAGATAGGCACGCGGGTTGCCGACGCCGGCCAGGGGGGCGCCCCCACCGCGGGCCGTCCAGGACAGCCACGTCTCCTGCAGGACGTCCTCGGTGTCGGCGACGCTGCCGAGGATGTTGTAGACGACGCCGAACAGCAGCTCGCGATGGTCGGTGAACACCCCGGTCGCCTGGTCGAGCGGCGAGCCGGTGCGGTCTACGGAGAACTGGGTCATGCGTGGGCCTCCCGTGGACGTCTCACCCCTGTGAGCCGGACGGGGCCCCGGAATGTGACACCGAACGGTCTCCTGTGACCCACATCACCGGACGACCTTGCTCGTGGTACCACCTGAAAACCATCCTGACCTGGGGGTATTTACGAGTCAGTACCCGAGCGGTACCGTGATGGCATGCCAGCTCTCAACGTGGAGTTCAGCGACCGCGAACTTGAGGACCTCAGGCAGATCGCCAAGGAGCGCGGTACGTCCATGAAGGCACTCGTGCGGGAGGCGGCCGCGGCCGACATAGCCCGCCACCGGGCCCTGCAGGAGGGCGCGGAGGCCTTCCGCCGGTTCTTCGCCACCCACGCCGACGAGTTCGCCGCCGCGTTCCCCGACGACGAACCGCCCGCCAAGGGCGAAGGGCGGGCCGCCTGACCCATGGCGCCCGTGATCCATATCGACGTGCCCTGGCTGCTTCAGCGCCATGAAGAGGTGCTGCCGGACCAGCCCACCGTCAACGACTTCTCCGCGCTGGTCGCCGCCGTCGCCCGGCACCGTGTCGACCCGCCGCGTCTCGGGGTGAACTCCGACCCGGCCTGGCGGGCCGCCGCGCTGCTGCACGCCATCACCGTGCTCCGGCCGCTGCCCTCGGCCAACGCCCGCTTCGCCTGCGCTACCGCGGTGGCGTACATGTTCGTCAGCGGCGTCGGCATCGACCCGCCCTACGGCGCCCTGGTCGACCTCGCCCGCGACCTGCTGTCCGGCACCACCGACGTCTACGGCGCGGCGGACCGGCTGCGGTCCTGGCAGATCTGAGGAAGCGGGCCGGGTGCCGATGCACACAGGCCGCAGGGAAATGTCGAAAACGGGTGCGATCCGTGCACATCCGTTCCCCGTTTCTGACTTTCTGTCAATGGTGGGGATGTTGTCCGGGCGCCTTGTTGGCCGTGTGCGGGTTGTGCGAGAGTGAAACGCGCGTGCGGGGGGAATGGCCGGGTGTCGCACGTGATTTGTGGACCACGTCCGATTCGCCGTCGGTGAATTATCACCTCCCGCGCACCGTCAAAAGAGGAACGCACCAACCGGGCCTCCTTTTTCGGCGACAGAACTTCTGTGTGTCACATGCGTGGGAAGGAACCATCTCAGTGCCCACCCCCCACCCCCCTCGTCCTCCGTATCCCCCGCCCGGCGGGGATCCGGGGGAATCCGATGAATCACTCGCCGCCCCACTGAGAGGCAGTCCGGAGGGCGAGGTCGCCGCCCATTCCGTGGCGCTGCTGATGGCGCGGCACTACCAGCCGGTGCACGACTACGCGGTCATCTGTCTCGCCTCGTCGGCGCAGGTCGCCGCCATGGTGACCGGGACCGCCTTCCACCGGACCCTCAACCGCCTCGCGTTCGGCGAGTCCGCCGTCGCGCTGCGCCCGGCCCTGCTGGTGACCGTGCGCGACACGATCCGCGAGTGGTCCGCCGACGATCGAATAACAGCCGTTCTGCCCGCCTTGCAGAAACCGGCCGGAGGACGCGGGCTGCGCGCGGCCACGTCCATGACGCCCGAAAATCGGACCCTCGCGGAGCGGGCATTCCAGGCACTTCCCGCGGACTCGCGCTGTTTGCTCTGGCACGCAGAGGTCGAGGCAGATCCTTTAAGCGTCCCGGCCGGACTGCTCGGCATCGACGCCGACATCGCGGCGGCGGCCCTCGAACAGGCGCGGGAGGCATTCCGCCGAGGCTGTGTACAGGCCCATCGCGAACTCGCACCGACCCATGATTGCCGGTTCTACAACCGCCTCCTCGACGTCCCGATCCGCCGGGGCGGCGCACTGCTGCCGGACGTCCAGCAGCACCTGGACGAGTGCCGCTACTGCCGGAACGCCGCGGAACAACTGAGCCATTTCGAGGGCCCGCTGGGACCTCTGATCGCCGAGGCGGTGCTCGGCTGGGGCGCCCGCCGCTACCTCGACTCACGCCCGGGACGTGCCGCGCAGGCCACGGGGGGCGCTCGTGCGAACCGGCGCGGCGGCGGACGCCGGGGCGGCGGGCGGCACGGGCTGCTGTCCCGGCTCCCCGTGCCCGCCCGAGGCCTTCCGGAGGCGCTGCGCTCCTCGCGGGCACTGCTCTCGGGCGTCGGCGCGGTGTCGGCCGGGGTGCTGGCGACGATCCTCATCATCAGCGCGTCGTCCTACGACGGCGGGGAGGCCGACCCGGCCGGCTCCGACAGCGCCGCCGGCGGCAAGGGCTCCTCGTCGGTCACGCCCCCCGGCAAGGCCGGGCTGCCCGCGGCCGAGGGGGTGATGCGGCTGCGCAACGCCGGTGCCGATCTGTGCCTCGACATCCGCGACCTGCCGAAGGAGGGTTCCGGTACGAAACTGGCGGACTGCTCCCCGGTGTGGACCCAGCAGTGGACCTACGAGGACGACGGGCTGCTGCGCAGCGTCGCCGATCCCGGGCTGTGCCTGGACTCCCACAAGGACGCCGGTGTCGTCGTCCTCGGCACCTGCGCCGAGGAGGATGCCGAGCGGGGCGAGGACGTGCGCTACGACCTCACCGTGCAGGGGGAGTTGCTGCCCCGCTGGGACGAGCAACTGGCCCTCGCCCCGGCCGGGGACGACCCGGACGCCGACATCGTCGTCAAGGTCCGCGACCGCTCCTCCGACGCCCAGCGGTGGCAGGCCGAGCCCCTGCCGGCTGCGTCCGGTTCCCTGTCGATCGAGGAACAGGGCGACCCGGCGGCCCGCCAGGTGACCCTGGCCGACGGCCGGACCGGGTGACGAAGGACCCTGAGGCCTGACGGGGCTGTGCGGCGGACGCGCCGCGCAGCCCACCCCTCACGCCGGATCCTCGACGAGGTCGGCAGGACCGATCGTGTCCGGCGTCGCATGGCCCGACAGGGCGAGCGTCAGGTCCAGTTCGGCGAGCAGGCAGCGGATGACGTGCTCGACACCGGACCGGCCGTCGAGGCCGAGGCCGTAGACGTAGGGGCGGCCGACGAGGACCGCGCGGGCGCCGAGGGCGAGGGCCTTGACGATGTCGTCGCCGGTGCGGACGCCGCTGTCGAAGAGGACGGTGAGCCGGTCGCCCACCGCCTCGGCCACGCGGGGGAGCGCGTCGGCCGCCGCGACGGCCCCGGCCACCTGACGGCCGCCGTGGTTGGAGACGACCACACCGTCCACCCCGGCGTCGGCGGCCAGACGCGCGTCGTCCGGGTGCAGGACGCCCTTGAGGACGATCGGGCCGTCCCAGTTCTCCCGCAGGAACGCCAGGTCCGGCCAGCTCTTGGCCGGGTCGGAGAACATCCCGACGAAGTGCATCACCGCCGCGTTCGGATCCTCGTGCACCGGCTTGGCCAGGCCCGCCCGGAACGCCGGGTCCGAGAAGTAGTTGGCGGTGCCCACGCCATGCAGGAACGGCAGATAGGCCTGGTCGAGATCGCGCGGCCGCCATGACAGCAACGGCGTGTCCAGGGTGACGACCAGGGCGGAGAACCCGGCCGCCTTCGCCCGGTTCAGGAAGCTGCGGGCCACCTCCGGGTCCTTCGGCCAGTACAGCTGGAACCAGCGCTCGGCGTCGCCCATCGCCTCGGCGACCTGCTCCATGGGCGTGCTGGACGCCGACGACAGGATGAACGGCACGCCCTGCGCGGCGGCGGCCCGGGCCGCGGCGGACTCGGCCTCCGGGTGCATGATCGACAGCACGCCGACCGGGGCCAGGGCGAGCGGGGCCGGGAGGGCACGGCCCAGTACCTCGACCGACAGGTCCCGCTCGTGCACGTCCCGCAGCATGCGTGGCACGATCCGGCGGCGCTCCAAGGCCGCCCGGTTGGCGCGGGCCGTACTGCCGTTGCCCGCGCTGCCCGCCACATAGCCGACCGGCCCGGGCCCGAGCCGCCGCTCGGTGAGCTCCTCCAGCCGGGTCAGATCGGTGGGGAGCCGCGGTACGGCGCCCGTCATCCCGTTCAGATAGATCTCGTACTGGAAGTCCGCCCAGTGCCTGCCCACCGTACGCCCCGCCTCTCGTCGTCTCCTCGTCGAGACCGCCCTGCGGGCGACGATACCGAGCGGTATGCGGTCCGCGGGATCAGGGCCGGGCCACCGCCGCGTGCAGGACGCGGGCCAGTTGGCGCGGCTGCGAGAACATCGGCCAGTGCCCGGTGTCCAGCGTCACCAGGTCCCAGCCGGAGTTCTCGAGGAGCGCGGCCACGGCCGGCATCGGCTCGTCCCCGTCGAGGAGACACTTCACGTACGTCGCCGGCAGTGCGTCCAGGGGGCCGGCCAGGACGGCGGGTTCGGTGAGCGTGACGCCGGGGTGCGGGGTCGAGCCGCCCACGATCCGGGCGATCTGCTCGTCCGTCAGCCCCTGCCCCGCGTAGTCCTGCGGGCCGAGGGGCAGCCAGTACCCGGCATGGTCGTCGATCGCCCGCCGGACGTGGTCACTGGGCCAGCCCGACAGGAAGGACTCCCCGTCCACCGGAACGTTCCCGTCGACGAACACGACGCGCCGCAGCCGGTCGCCGATCCGCTCGGCGGCCTGCCCGACCGGGATGCCCGCGTAGCTGTGCCCGACCAGCACGACCTCTCGCAGACCGAGTCGTTCCACCTCCTCCACGATGTCCCGCACGTGCGTCCGCTGCCCGGCCGGCTGTGTGTCCCGCCGCTCGGCGAGGCCCGACAGCGTCAACGCATGGACCGCGTGCCCGGCGTCGCGGAGTTCCGTGGCCACCTCGTCCCATGCCCACGCCCCGAGCCAGGTCCCTGCCACCATCACGAAGTCGCTCATGCGGGCAACGTAGCCGCGTGCTCTGACAACGCCTCGCGGCCGCCGGGCTGTCGGCCCTGTGTCACTCCTGGTCGTCCGCACCGGACGTGTGGTCCGGCTCTGCGTCCGGACCTTGGGCCCGGACCCGCCGCACGTGCTCGAGCGAGTCGCGCAACTCGGCGAGCCAGTCGTCCGTGTGGCGCTGCACCAGGCGCACGCACCAGGCCAGCGCCTCGCTGCGGCTGCGGGCGACGCCGCCGGCGATCAGGGTGTCGAGTACCTGGCGTTCCGGCTGCCGCAGCCGCGTCATGACCGGCGCGGCGACGTGCGTGAAGAGCGTGCGCCGTCCGCCGCACTCCACGCCCCAGGACACCTTGCGGCCGAACCGGTGCTCGGCCTCCCGGGCCACGGCCATCCGGTCCTCACGGGTGCGCTCCCGGAACTCCTGCGCCCGGCTCTCCAGGGCCGCGTCCCGTTCGCCGGCCGGGGCGTCCCCGGCCAGCCGCGGTGCGGGGATGCGGCCGATGACGGTGATCTCCTCGCGGTCGACCGTGATCTCGGCCAGTTCCTCGAAGAGGTCATCGGGCAGGCGGCCGGCGAACCAGCCGCGAAGCTTCTCTCGCTGCTCATTCGTAATCATGTAATGACGATTACTCGGCCAGTCCATGAACACAAGGGGTCACGAAGGAGTCGGCCCAGAGCGGAATCGGAATGTTTCAGGCCTATTAACGAAGACGTGGAAACCGGCCAGCTGGCCGCTTCGCACCCCCGGGAACCGCGCGGTTACGGGCTCCACCGGCGTGAACTCCGTAACTTCGCGCCACTGATTCAATACGCAAGGTTACTGAAACCCGTGGGGTCGATGTGTGTTTCCGCGGCGGACTCGGCAGACTCGCGCTCGCCGCTCCGGGCACCGACCGAGCACGGACGGCACACCCTGTCATCGATGCGGAAGGATGCACACAATGCGGACCACCGCGCGCTGGGCCATGACCATCGGCATGACGGCCACCGCCGTCTGCGGACCCCTCTCCGGGGCCGCGCTCGCCTCACCGGGTCAGGCCCCCACCGCGCTCTACGCCCCGTCGGCCCTCGTCCTCACGGTGGGCCACGGCGAGAGCGCGCTCGCAGCGACTCCGGAACGCGCGGTCACCCTGACCTGTGCCCCGAAGGCGGCCGGCACGCACCCGGCGGCCGGGGCGGCCTGCGCGGAACTGCGCGGTGTGGGCGGCGACTTCGACGCCCTGACCGCGAAGGACGGTGTGATGTGCACCAAGCAGTACGACCCCGTCGTCGTCACCGTCGACGGCGTGTGGCAGGGCAAGCGCGTCTCCTATGAGCGCACCTTCTCCAACGACTGCATGAAGAACGCCTACGGGACGGGCGTCTTCTCCTTCTGAGAGGGCTGAGCCCACAGACCGGGATCGCGCTGGAACCGTGAAGCACAGCGGGCCGTGGCTGGGGAGCCGGGCCGTTGTCACGAGGAGTCGCGATCTCGCACAAGGAGGCCGGCGGGCAGTGTGGGGCTGCCCGCCGGCCTTCGGCCTTTCGCTGCCCCGCGGCCTGGGGTCCTTATCTCTCAGGCCCGGTCGCGGTGGCTGGTGTCGCACCACGGGTAGCGGCGGCTGCGGCGGCATGTGCACAGGGCCACGCGGAAGCGGTCGGAGGTGACCACCGAGCCGTCCTCCAGCTCCACCTCCACCGGGCCCTCCATCAGCAGAGGGCCCTTGCGCTGGACGGTGACGCGGCGTGGCTCGGCGGGCCGGTCAGACGGGGAGTTCGGCACGGACGACCACCAGCTCTTCCTTGTCGTCGGTCGCGGGCAGCAGCCCCCGCTCCCGCAGCCAGCTTTCCCGGCCGCGCAGCACCGGCCCCAGGGCGATCCGGTGCCGACGGGTCACCGCGGCCTTCAGACCGGCCGTGCGCAGCTGCCCGACGGTCGCGTCCGGGCCGCTGAGTGCCGACTGCACGAGCAGCAGGACCCCGCCCGGCCGCAGCAGTCCGGGCGCCTCCCGGCAGATACGGTCGACGACCAGACGCCCGTCGGCGCCCGCGTCCCAGGCCCGGGCCGCGCCTCGCGGCGGTCTGCGATGACCGTCCGGCGCCGGCACGTACGGCGGATTGGCGAGGATCAGGTCGAACGTCTGTCCCCGTACGGGGTCGAAGAGGTTCCCGTGCCGGATGCGGACCGGAAGCCCCGCGAGCCGGGCGTTCAGGCGTGCGGCCCATACGGCGCTCCAGGACACGTCCACGGCGGTCACACGGTGGCCCCGGCGCGCGGCGTGAAGGGCCAGGGCACCGCTGCCGGTGCCCACGTCGAGGACTTCCGCACCCGGGGGCAGCGGCTCGTCGGACAGGGCACCGGCCAGCAGCTCGGTGTCCTCCTGCGGGGCGTACACGCCCGGGGGTACCAGTGCAATCACGGACGCCGGGTACCCCGGCCATCAGGAGATATGAGCTGTTTCCCGGGCAAGCGGCGCACGCAGTGACGAACGGGAGGCACGCCAGTCGGTGAGCAGCCGGGCGCCGAAGCGTTCCTCGACGAACTCGGTGGCATCGACGCCGAAGGCGATGTCCGGAGCGAGGTACGGCTCACGCTCGAGCAGTCCGCCGATGACGTCGTGGCGCACCACCTGCTCGTGGACCGCGTCGGCCTCCACGTGCTCGTCGTAGAAGTGCTCGGCGGCGGGCCCGGCGCCGGTGCGGCGCATCGCCTCGGCGAGCCGCCGCGACCCCGGTGACGAGGTGATCTCAACCGTCGCGAAATGGCCGACCAGGGCGCCCCTGAGAGCCCGGTGCAGCCCGAACAGGGACATCATGTTCACCGTGACCAGGGCCTCGGCACACGCCGCGTCGAGATAACGCCCGTACGCGGTGTCCAGGCCCAGGTCCGTCATCAGGTCGGCGAACAGGCGGGCGTGGACCCGCTCGGCGCGGCCGCCGCCCCACTCGTCGAACTCCACCGCCGCCATCGCCGCCTTCGCCCGGCCCGACAGCCGCGGCAGCACCCAGGCGTGCGGGTCCGCCTCCTTGAGGTGGTAGAGGGAGCGCTGTGCCGCGTACTCGCGCACCTGCCACAGCTCGCCCTCGTCGCGCAGGAAGTGACTGACGCCCGTGCCCTGCACGGGCTCGACCAGCAATCCGGCCAGTGCCTCGTCCACGCTGTCGTGTACGTGCGCGTCGGTGCGCAGCGCCGACAGAAAGCGGTGTTCCATGGCAGCTCGGACGCGCAGCAGGTCCGGGTCCCACTCGCGCTCCGGGGGAACCTCCGCGAATCCGCGGTAGTGCAGCTCGTAGCACAGGTACAGGGCGAGCTGGAGGTCGTCGCCGTACACCTCGGCGCGGGCGACGTCCTCGAGGCCGGGCAGCCGGCCCGCGCCCCGCAGATACGCGTCGACGCCCCTGCTCAGGGGGCCGCGCGGGGTGGGCAGTGGTGGTCCGTCGTGCTCCATGCGCGCCGGGTACCCACCCGGCGGCCGAGGTCACCCGCCGAGTGGCGCTCGCCCAGGGGGTACTCCGGCGTGTCATGAGCAACCGGGCTGCGGGGGTGGTCGTCACCGGTAACGAGGACCGGGGCACATCATGTGATCAACGAGATGAGATCTCGGGGCCTGGAGGACATCGGCTGGACCATCCCCGGCCAGGCGTGGACGTACGGGAACCAGGGGCCCGGCCCCGGGCCGGGTTTCCCCGACGCGGAGCGGGGCCACGACTGGTTCGCGGTCGACGGGGCGAGCCGTGGCCGCGAATCCGCCCGGGGTGGCACGGGCCCTGGCGGCGCGGCCGCTCGGGCCAGCAGCCCAGTGGCAACGGCGCGCCCGCATCCCGTCAGTCTCCCTCGGACTGCTCCTGCGCGCGCGTGTTGGGGGTGATGGCCTCCCCGGCCTCGCCCCGGTGGCGGCGTTCCTCTGCGGAGTCCGCGGTGCGGGTCTCGGCGTCCTCGACCTCGCGCAGCACCTCCTCGAGTGCCGTCTCGGCCGGCTTGCCGTGCCGGTCCTCGGCGTGGTCGTGGTCCTTGTGCTGGGACACGGGGTCTCCTTTCCTCGTGTGGTTCGTCCTGTCTCGGCGGGTGTTCAGCTTCCGGCGCGGGCTATGCGCAGCGGCACCGGATCGGCGGGGGCGGTCTCCTCACTGCGCAGGGCGACCTCCGCCCACCAGGAGGGGCCGTCCTCGATGTGGCGCAGCAGCACTCCCTCGCGGATCGCCCAGGGGCAGACCGTGACGGCCTTGATGCCGGTGAGCTTCAGCGCGGTGTGCCCGACCACGGCTCCGGCCAGGCTCTGGGCGGCGCGGGGTGCGGAGATGCCGGGCAGGTGCGCGCGTTCGGCGGCGGGCAGGGCGGCCAGCCGCGCGATCGCCGTCCGCAGGTCGGAGCGGGTCATCTGCCGGTCCACGAAGGGGCCATGGCGTCCGGGTGCCGCGCCGCACAGCCGCCCCAGTTGCTGGAAGGTGCGGGAGGTGGCGACCGCGGTGCGCGGGCCCTCCCAGCGGATCCGCGCCGCGACGTCCCGCAACTGGTGGCGGACCTTGCGACGCAGCGCCCGCACCCGCTCCGGCGACGGCGGGTCCTCGTCCTCGAAGAACTCGTGCGTCAACCGCCGCGCCCCCAGCGGCAACGACGCCACGAAGTCCGGCAACCGGCCTCGTCCGAAGGCGACTTCGAGCGTCCCGCCGCCGATGTCGAGCAGTGCGAGCGGTCCCGACCGCCAGCCCATCCAGCGTCGGGCCCCGAGAAACGTCAGTTCCGCCTCGACCTCACCCGGCAGGGTGCACAGGTCGACGCCCGTCCGGGCGCGGACGGCGCGCAGCACCTCGCGCCGGTTCGGCGCGTTGCGCACCACGGCGGTCGCGAAGGCCGGCGGTCCGGCGGCGCCCCACCGGGCGGCCGTCCTGTCGGCCTCGGCCACGGCGTCGACGAGTTGCGCCACGGCCTGCTCCGGAATGGGTCCCCCCGGTGCGACCTGCTCGGACAGCCTGAGCCGCCATTTGGCGGTGTGCACGGGCAGCGGCACACCGTCCGCCGCGTCCGCGACCACGAGTCTGACCGTGTTCGATCCCACGTCCACCACGCTGATTCGCATGGCCGGTGGGTACCCACTTCCGGGTCCGCCCAACAGGGCGCGGGCGGCGGACCGGCGAGGACGCGCCACCGGCGGCAGGGGAGGAGGGGGCAGCGGGGAAGGGACGGGGAGAGGGGACGGCCGTGGCCCTGCGCACGACGGTCCCCGGCACCCCCGTCGGTCACATGTGCACGACCGGCGCCGCCTCCGGGTCCTGCTGCGGCACCCCGCGCCGGTGCAGCACCAGGGTGATCAGCGCGCCCGCGGCGAAGAACCCGGCCGACCACCAGAACGCGGTGGTGTAGCTCTCGATCGTGGCCTGGGCCCGCACGAGCCCGCTGCTCGGGTCCTTGCCGGCCAGGTAGTCGGTCGCCGCGCTCGCGGCGAGGGTGTTCAGCAGTGCCGTGCCGATCGAACCGCCCACCTGCTGCATGGCGTTGACGGTGGCGGAGGCCACGCCCGCGTCCTCGGCCGCGACTCCGCCCGTGGCCAGTTGCATCGCCGACGGCATCACCAGGCCGAGCCCTACGCCGACCACGACGAGCTGCGGCAGCACCGCGCTCGCGTAGGAGGAGCCGACGCCGATACCGGTCAGCCAGGCCATGCCGGCGGTGGCGACGGCGAAGCCCAGCGGGACGACGGTCCTGGGACCGAGGCGCGGAAGCAGCACGGTCGTGCCGAGCTGGGCCATCACCATCAGAGCACCGACCATCGGCAGGAACGCCACACCGGTCTTCGTGGGGCTGAAGCCCAGGTGGAGTTGCAGATAGTAGGTGAGGAAGAGGAACACCCCGAACATGCCCGCACCGCTGATCAGCAAGGCCAGGAAGGACGCCCCGCGGGTGCGGTCGAGCAGGATGCGCAGGGGCAGCAGCGGGTGGGCGGCGCGGGTCTGCCACCAGGTGAAGGTGGCCAGCAGTACGGCGCCGGCGATCAGGAGGCCCCAGGTGAGCGGCGAACCCCAGTCGTGGGTCTCCGCGTTGGAGAAGCCGTAGACGACGGAGAACAGGCCGCCGGCGACCAGGATCGTGCCCGGCACGTCCAGTTTGGCGGTCGTGGCGTCGCGGCGGTTGCTCAGCAGGAGCCAGCCGCCCGCGAAGGCAACCACCGCGATGACGACGTTGACGTACAGCGTCCAGCGCCAGTCCAGGGCGTCGGTCAGGATGCCGCCGAGGAGCAGGCCCACCGCACCGCCGGCACCGGCGATGGCGCCGTAGACGCTGAAGGCGCGGGCACGCTCGCGCGCGTCGGTGAACGTGGTGTTCAGCAGTGACAGCGCGGCCGGTGCGAGCAGAGCGCCGAAGACGCCCTGGAGGGCGCGGGCGACGACCAGCGTCTCGAAGTCGCTCGCCGCGCCGCCGAGCGCCGAGGCGGCGGCGAAGCCGACGATGCCGACGAGGAAGGCCGGTTTGCGGCCGAACAGGTCGGCGATCCGGCCGCCGAGCAGCAGCAGGGAAGCGAACGCCAGCGCGTAGGCGGTGACGATCCACTGCCGGTCGCCGTCGGAGAAGTGCAGGTCGGCCTGGGCCGACGGCAGGGCGATGTTCACGATGGTGGCGTCCAGCACCACCATCAGCTGGGCCAGGGCCACGACCGCGAGGATCCACCACCGCTTCGGCGAGGCCGCAGGGGGCGTCGTCCGGGCGGCGGCGCTCTCGGGCGCGCTGTCGGTGAGGGATTTCTGTGGCATGGGAGCACCCGTTTCCAGGGATGGCGTACGAGAGAGGCATGATCAGCTAAACGAAACGGTTTCGTACACACAGAGGTTAGAGGAGTCTGAGCGAAACGACAACGTTTCGCTAGCGTTCGCTCGCCTCGTGCCGGTCGAGGCGCTCATATTCCTTGACGTGCATATAACGCAAGGGGCATATTGGGGCCATGTCCGACGCCGCCCTCTGGACCGCGCTCGCCGACCCCCATCGGCGGGCCATCGTCGCCCTGCTCCTGGAGCGGCCGCGATCCGTCGGTGAGATCGTCGAGGCGTGCGGACTGAGCCAGCCGAGCACCTCCAAGCACCTGAAGGTGCTGCGCGAGGCCGGTCTGGTCCGGGTGCGGCAGGACGCCCAGCGCCGCGTCTACGCCCTCGACCCGGGCCCCATCGCCGCCCTCGACGCCTGGCTCGCCCCGTACCGGGCGCTGTGGAACAAGAGCCTCGACGCGCTGGGGCGCCGCCTCGACGAGACGCCGGAAACCCCCGAACCGCCCGCAGCGAAGGACTGATCACCGTGACCACGGACCTCACCGGCACCTATGTGACCCTGGGCGACGGCCGCCCCGCCGTCCGTTTCAGCCGCGTCTACGACCATCCCGTCGACCGGGTCTGGCAGTTCGTGACCGACCCGGATGAGCTGGAGCGCTGGTTCCCCTCCCGCGCCGAGATCGAGCTGCGCCCAGGCGGCACCATCTCGTTCAGCGGAGACCCGCACATGGAGGCCTCCACCGGCCGGGTCCTCGCCGTCGACCCGCCCCGGCACCTGTCGTTCGACTGGGACGGCGACGAAGTCCACTTCGACCTGGCGGAGACCGACGGCAAGCGCACCCGCTTCACCCTCACCAACGTCCTCGCCGCCGAGGACACCGCCGCCCGCAACGGCGCCGGCTGGGAGCTGTGCCTGACCGCCCTGGACACCAGGGCGAGAGGCGAGGAGGCCACCGGTCCGCACGCCGGACCCGACGCACCCTGGAGGGACCTCTACGCCGCCTATGTCGCGGCCGGCCTGCCCTCCGGCGCGCCCGTGCCGGGACAGGACTGACGCCTCACGCCATCTGACGCCGCACCAGCTCGTGCAGCCGCCCGTTCGTGTCCGCGAGGAGCTGGGCGGGCGGGCCCTGCTGGATGACCTTGCCCTCCTCCATCACCACGACCCGGTCGGCGTCCATCACCGTCGACAACCGGTGCGCGATGACGACCCGGGTGGCGTTGAGGGCCTTGGTGCTCTCGATGACCGTGCGCTGCGTCTCGTTGTCGAGCGCGCTGGTCGCCTCGTCGAAGAAGAGGATGCGCGGCCTGCGGATCAGCGCCTGGGCGATCATCAGCCGCTGGCGCTGGCCGCCGGAGACGGCTCCGCTGCCCGCGACGATGGTGTGCAGCCCCATCGGCATCCGCTTGATGTCCTCCGCCAGACCCGCCATCTCCGCCGCCGCCATCGCCTCCTCCGGCGTGTACGGCTCGGTGCCGCAGATGACATCCAGGATGGAACCGTTGAACGGCTGCGCGTGCTGGAGCACCACACCGCACTGACGGCGCACCGCCGACTGGTCCAGGGCCGCCAGGTCCTGCCCGTCGTACAGCACACTGCCCGACACGGGCCGGTCGAAGCCGATCAGCAGCCGCAGCAGCGTCGACTTCCCGCAGCCGCTCGGGCCGACGACCGCGACGAACTCGCCCGGCCGCGCCTCGAACGACACGTCGTCCAGGACCAGCGGACCGTCGTCCGCGTACCGGAAGGACACCCGCCGCGCCTCGATCGCCCCCGTCAGCGGACCCGGCCGGGTGCTCGCCGTGCGCACCTCCGGCGTCGCGTCCAGCACCGGCTTGATCTCCTCGAACAGCGGCAGCGCGGCCACCGCCGAGACGAACGAGCCCGTCAGCTGGGTGACGGAGGTCAGCACCATCGTCACCGAGGTGTTGAAGGTCAGGAACGCCGCCGCCGACATCGAACCGCGGGCCGGACCGGCCAGCAGCATGAACATCAGCAGGGTGCACAGCGGCAGGTACACCGCGCCCAGCACCGTCGTGAGGTTCTTGATGCGGCCGACCTTCTGCTGGAGCTCACGGCTGCGCGCGAACTCCGACGCCCACGCGGCGTACGCGTAGTTCTCGGCGGCGGCCACCCGCAGCTTGGGCAGACCGCGCAGCGTCTGGAACGCCTGGTTGTTCAGCTTGTTGGCGAGCACCACCAGCCGTCGCTGCCAGCGCACCTGCCACAGCCCGAGCGCCAGGAACACGGACGCGATGACCACCAGCATGCCGATCGCGGCCATCGCCATCGGCACGCTGAACCAGAACAGCAGCCCCAGGTTCATCGCGCCGACCGTCACCGACTGGGCGACCGTCGGCCCGACTCCCGCCAGCAGCCTGCGGATCGAGCTGATGCCCATGGCCGCGCTGGCCAGTTCGCCCGTGGAGCGCTCGGTGAAGAACTTCGTCGGCAGCCGCAGCAGCCGGTCCCACACCGCCGGCTGGAGCGTGGCCTCGATCCGGCCCTCGATCCGCAGGATGGTGAGATTCTGCAACAGCATGAAGGCCGCGGCCACCACACTGCTCAGCATCACCGCGAGACACACCTGCACGATCAGGCCCGTCTGCGCCTTCGGCACGAACTCGCCCAGCACCTTGCCGGTGGCGACCGGTACCAGCGCGCCGATCGCCACCGTCACCAGTCCGCTGAGCAGCAGACCCGTCAGATCGCCGCGCATGCCCTGCATGCAGAACCGCAGCAGCCCCAGCGGACTGAGCCCACGCTCCGGCAGGGGACGGTAGAACATCACCGCGCGCGGCTCGAACTCGTCGGCGTTGGCCTTCTCGATCGGCGTCTCACGCCCGGTCGACGGATGCACCGCGACATAGCCGCCGCGCCGCCACAGCAGCGCCACCGGCGCGCCCGACAAGGCTCGCTGGCCGACCAGCGGCCCCACGTTGTCCCGCCACCAGCGCCCGTCGAGCCGTACGGCCCGGGTCCGGACGCGGGAGGCGAGGGCGACCTGCTCGACCGGGTCGAGACGGTCGCCGCCGGTGCCCTTCTGGGTCGGCTCGGTGATGCGGATCCCGGCCGCCTGCCCGACGAGCTTGCACGCCGCGTACGTGGCGTCCGCGTCGGCCGAGGTGGTGCGTTTCGAGGAGCGCTTGCCGATGGAGGCGAGCAGCGTCCGGTCGGCGTGGGCGCGCACCGCCTCACCGGCCTTGATGCCCTCGGCCGTCCGGGTCTCGTGGGTACGCTCCAGCTGTTCGATCCAGCGGTCCAGCGTGGTCAGCAGCCGGTACTGCTGGTCGACCATCGACTGCCACAGCGCCGGGTCCATCAGCAGGTCGGCCGCGGCCTCCGCGCCGTACAGCGAGCCGTACTGCACGCTGCCCGGCGGCACCTGCATCCAGAACACGTCGTCGTCAGTGGGCGCGGCGGCCCGTTCGGTGGCCATCGGCGCCTGGAAGAGGATCGACAGGCTGCGGCCGACCCCGAGGGCGAGCGCGTACTCCAGCGGACTCGTCGTCGGCGGCACGTACTGCGGGTTGCCGTACTCGTCGTACGACCAGGTCGCCGTGTTGGCGGGCTGGTACAGCTCGCGCAGGCCGATGCGGTGCACCACGCAGTCCCGCAGCGGCCGGGCCACCAGGGTGTGCTGCGGGCCCGGCACCGGGCCGAGCACCAGCGAGCCCGCCTCCAGCCGGCCCAGGTGGTGCCAGTGGCCCTGCTGCCCGGCGTCGACCGCGAACAGGTCCACGGCGCCGGAGGCGACCAGCCACAGCACCTGCGGGCCTTCGAGGTCGAGCCGGTTGAACCCGGCGCAGTCGATGCGCGAGCCCATCTGCCCGAAGGCGCCCAGCACGAGGTCGCCGTCGTGTCCTTCGTGAACGGCCGTCATCTCACCGCTCCCTGACCAGTGCCGCGTACGCTCCGCCGCGGGCCACCAGGTCCTCGTGCCGTCCCCGCTCCACGACCGTGCCGTGCTGCAGGACGACGATCTCGTCGCTGTCGCGCACCGTGCTGAGCCGGTGTGCGATCACCACGCAGGCGCAGCCGCGCCGGCGCAGGTTGTCCATCACGACCAGCTCGGTCTCCGCGTCCAGGGCGCTCGTCACCTCGTCGAGCACCAGGATGCTCGGCCGTCGTACCAGCGCCCGCGCGATCTCCAGGCGCTGGCGCTGCCCGCCGGAGAAGTTGCGGCCGTCCTGCTCCACCTTGCTGTGGATGCCGCCCGGGCGGCGTGTGATCACGTCGTACAGGGCGGCGTCGCGCAGCGCGTCCTCCACCGCGTCGTCCGGGATCGACGGGTCCCACAGCGCCACGTTGTCGCGGACCGTGCCCTCGAAGAGGAACACGTCCTGGTCGACGAAGGACACCGAGGCGGCCAGCGCCCCGCGCGGGATGTCCTCGATGCGCTGCCCGTCGATACGGATCACGCCCTCCCAGGGCGCGTACAGCCCGGAGATCATCCGAGACACCGTGGACTTGCCGCTGCCCGAGCCGCCCACCAGCGCCACCTGCTGACCGGGGCCGACCGTCAGATCGAAGCCGGTCAGAAGGGGCTTGTCGAGGGGGCTGTAGCCGAACGTGATGTTCTCCAGCTCGACATGGCCCTGGAGACGGCGCGTCGACTCGGCGCCGCCCGGGCGGCCGTAGAGCGGGTCGGCCTGGAAGTTCTCCACGTCCTTCAGCCGGGCCACGTCCGCCGCGAAGTCCTGGATACGGCCCGCCACGCCGTTCAGCCGGGTCAGCGGGGCCGTGAAGCGGGTGACCAGGGCCTGGAAGGCGACCAGCAGACCGACCGAGATGTGCCCCTCGACCGCCCGCATGCCGCCGATCCACAGGATCAGCGCGCTGTTGAGGGTGGCCAGGGTCGGCGCGACCACGCCCAGCCAGGCACTCGGCACGCCGAGCCGCTGCTGCTCCTCCAAGGTGGTGGCGTGCTGCCCGGCCCACTTGCGGAAGTAGCCGTCCTCGCCGCCGGTCGCCTTCATCGTCTCGATGAGCTGCAGGCCCGTGTACGCGGTGTTGGTGAGACGTGCGGTGTCCGCGCGCAGCTTCGCCGTGCGCGTCGCCCGCAGCCGGACGACGACCCGCATCGCGACGATGTTCAGCAGGGCCACGCCGATACCGACGAATGTCAGCTGCGGGTCGTAGGAGTACAGCAGCACCGCGTACAGCACGACCACGATCGCGTCCACGCCCGCCGCCGCGAGGTCGCGGGACAGGGTCTCGGACACCGCGTCGTTGGACTGCAGGCGCTGCACCAGGTCGGCCGGGCTGCGCTGGGAGAAGAACGTCACCGGCAGCCGCAGCAGATGCCGCAGGAAACGGGCGCTGGAGAGAGTGGAGGAGATGATGCGGCCGCGCAGCAGGTTGGCCTGCTGGAGCCAGGTCAGCACGACCGTGAGCAGGACGCAGGCCGCCATCGACGCGAACAGCACGCCGAGCAGCGAGGTCTGGTTGCCGATCAGGAACTCGTCGATGTAGGTGCGGCTGAGCGCGGGCACCGCCGCGCCGACCGCCACCAGCAGCAGGCTCGCCAGGACCGCGGCGGGCATGGTGCCCGCGGTGCCGCGCAGCCGTGCGGGCATCGCGCCCAGGACGCCCGGCTTGCGGCCGCCCCGGGTGAAGTCCTCGCCGGGCTCCATCACCAGCACGACACCCGTGAAGCTGCCGTCGAAGTCCTCCATGGGGACGAAACGGCGGCCCTTGCCCGGGTCGTTGATGTAGACGCCCCGGCGTCCGAAGCGCCGGCCCATGCCGTCGTAGACGACGTAGTGGTTGAACTCCCAGAACAGGATGGCCGGCGACTTCACCTCGGCGAGGGCGGCCAGGTCCATCTGCATGCCCTTGGCCGTCAGGCCGTAGGAGCGGGCCGCCTTGAGGAGGTTGCTGGCGCGCGAGCCGTCCCGGGAGACGCCGCAGGCGATGCGCAGCTCCTCCAGCGGGACGTGCTTGCCGTAGTGGCCGAGCACCATCGCCAGGGAGGCGGCGCCGCACTCGACGGCTTCCATCTGGAGCACGGTGGGGGTACGGACGCTCTTGGCCCGGGCCTTGGGAACCTTGCGCTTGGGCGGGGCGGCGCGGCGTCTGCTCCGGGGCTCCTGTGCGGTCGCGCTCATGGCAGCAGCCAGTCGACGGGGCGCTGGTCGGCCAGCCGGATCGAACCGGAGGCCAGCGTCATGGAGGCCAGCTTGTAGGGCGGCCCGTCCGCCGACGACCACCGGTAACCGCTCTTCGTGGCCGAGGACTTGTCCAGCCGCACCGTCACGGCCACCGGCCTGCCCTTCCTGGTGAACTGCTCGCCCAGCTGACTGTCCCCGAGGAACGCCGCGATCGTCTGCGGGGACTGGGCCGAGCGGTCCACGGACTTCACATGGCCGCGCAGCACGCCGTACTCCTGCGTCGGCACCGACTGCACGGTGAGGTCCACGGCGGCGTCGTCGGGGATCGAGGCGGCGTTCTCGGCGGGGACGTACACGGTGGCGTAGAGCGGGTCCGTGGTGTGGGCGACCTTCTCCACGGCGGCGACGTTCGCGCCGGTCTGGATGATCTGCCCGACGGTCGCGGCGAGCGCGGAGACCCGGCCCGCGTCGAGCGTGCGCACGACCGCTTCGCCCTTGGCGGTACGGACCTCGAGCACGGGGGAGTCCGCGGGCACCTGCTGGCCCTGCTTCGCGAGCACGGCGGTGACCTGGCCCGCGACGGGGCTCTGCAGGAGGTAACTGCCCTGCCCGTGCGTGATGATGGCGGGCGCGCTGACGGTGGAGGTCACCGATCCGGTCACCGCCCACACCGAGGCGGCCGCCATCGCGACCACCGTCACCGAGAGGACGAGCCAGCCCTGCGGACGGGCGAAACGCACCGGGAGGTCGAGTTCCTCCGGTGACTGGAGCTTGGCGAGGGCCTGTTGGCGGAACTGCAAGGAACTTCCCTCACCCGTGGAAGAGGTGGTTACGGAACCCGAAGAACCCGGAACCGCCGGCTGCGGTTCCGGGAATCAACGGCACAAAGGCTCGATCAGAGGCCGGAGACCAGGCCGGTGACCGGGGCCGTGTTCAGGCCGGTGACGCCCTCGACGGTGCCGACGGCGGTGTCGACCAGGCCGGAGACCGGGGCAATGCCGTCGACGGTGTCGGTGACGGTGTTCACGGCGTTCACGGACAGGCCGCCGGAGATGGCGTCGAGCTGGGCGTCGGCGATCTCGACGGTCTCAACCTGGGGGGTGGAGTTCATGGTGGAACTTCCCTTCATATGGATATCTCACAAGGGGGGAGCGGCCCCCTCTGGGGACAGATGACGGCCGCGACCGCGAGCGCCGGGCATCCGTTTCCGAGTGCCCTGAGCGGCCCCCGCGGTGCGATGGATCAAAGCACGCCGCTGCTTCGCGCTTCCAATCAACCAACCTCCTCACCAGGCAACTTGCGCCCCACCGGCACCGATCCGTGGAGATCCGGGCACTGCTTGGCGGCGAGTTCTTCACATGCGCCACCGCATCGGCGCATCCAGGCCCTTGAGCCGCCGGGCGGCGAATCCGGCACTCCCGCCCCAAAGGCGTGACCGACACGGCCGGGCTGTGGATAACCCTCCTTTCGGTGACCGGGTTGAGCAGTCGATGTGCAGATTCGCTGAAGCCGGGGTTTGACTCCGTGATCGCGACAGATCGTTTCCGGACGGATACGGAGCGTTCCGTTCCGTCATGCCGGGGCGGCGCCCGGTGCTGAAAGGCCGTCATCCGGCCATGGCTCGCCGCGGCCCGGCCCGTCCCGCCCTGCTGGACCGGCCCAGGTGAACAGGGCGGTCCCGGGATCAGCGGTCGGCCTGCCCACGGCGGGAGTTGGCTGATTCCGCGATGCGAAGGGATCACTTGCAATCGGAATTGAACGCGCCGTGCGGCACGTGCGTACCAACAGCCATCCAGGCGCCCCCCAGAAGCTGCCGGACGACGGCACCTACTCCGTTCCCCAGGAGGAGAGAAGTTTGAGTCACAAGCGAATTCCGAAGCGCAAGGCCGCGATAGCGGCGGGCGGCGTGGTGGCGCTCGGCGCGGCCGCGATCCTGCTCCCCAACGCCAACGCCTCGCAGGACGGTTCGTCCGGCGACGCGGCTGCCGCGCCGAAGACCCTGAAGGCGGGCGACGCCTCGGATCTCGCCTCGCAGCTCTCCGGGCTCCTCGGTGAGGCGTTCGGCGGCTCCTACTACGACAGCGACAGCAAGCAGCTCGTCGTCAACGTCGTGCCGGGCGACAACAACAACGTGATCGTGCAGGCGAAGGCGGCCGGCGCGAAGGTCCGCGAGGTCGACAACAGCTGGTCGGAGCTCCAGGACGGCGCGTCGACGCTGAAGTCCGAGGCGACCATCGCGGGTACCTCGTGGTCGATCGACCCGCGCACCAACAAGCTCCTGGTGACCGCCGACAGCACCGTGACCGGTGCCAAGTGGGACAGACTGCAGAGCACCGTGCAGGAACTCGGCTCCGGCATGGCCACGCTCAAGAAGTCCTCCGGCACCTTCAAGCCGTTCGTCTCCGGAGGCGACGCCATCTTCGCGGGCGGCTCGCGCTGCTCCCTCGGCTTCAACGTCACCGCGGGCGACGGCTCCCCGGCCTTCCTGACGGCCGGTCACTGCACCCTCGGCGGCAACGAGTGGTCCGACACCCAGGGCGGCCAGCCGATCGCCACGGTCGACCAGTCGACCTTCCCGGGCGATGGCGACTTCGCACTCGTGAAGTACGACGACCCGGCGACCGAGGCGCCCAGCGAGGTCAACACCGGAAACCAGACCGTCCCGATCACGGAGGCCGCTGAGGCCACCGTCGGGCAGCAGGTCTTCCGGATGGGCAGCACCACCGGGCTCAACGACGGGCAGGTCCTCGGCCTCGACGCCACGGTGAACTACCCGGAGGGCACGGTCACCGGTCTGATCCAGACCGACGTCTGCGCCGAGCCCGGAGACAGCGGCGGCTCGCTGTTCACCCAGGACGGTCTCGCCATCGGCCTTACCTCCGGCGGCAGCGGTGACTGCACGGCCGGCGGTGAGACGTTCTTCCAGCCGGTGACCACCGCCCTGGAGGCGGTCGGCGCGACCCTCGGCGCGGGCGGTGCCGCGGGCGGCGGTGCCGGTGACGAGGCCGGTGCGGGTGCGGGCGAGGAAGCCGGCGCGGGCCAGGAAGCCGGTGCGGGCGACGAGGCGGGCGCCGGTGAAGAGGCCGGTGCCGGTGAGGAAGCCGGTGCGGGTGCCGGAGCCGGTGAAGAGGCGGGCGCCGGAGCCGGTCAGGACGCGGGTGCCGGTCAGGACGCGGGTCAGGGTGTCGAGGACAACTCCGGTCTGACCGAGTCCCGCTGACCCTCGAAGAGCCGTCGGCAACCGGTCCGACGCAGCCGGCCCGGGTCCGCCCCCTTCCTGGCGGAACCGGGCCGGCTCCCCTGCGCTCGGGGCCGGTTGCCGCGCCCACCGGCCCTACCCGAGGGCCCTGATCAGCAACAGGGCGATGTCATCGAGCCGTTCCTCCCCGTCCGCGCGGTGCCGCTCGTGGTGGACGAGGCTGTCGGCCAGTTCGTCCAGCGGCTGGTCCCCCGCGTCGGTCAGCTGCCGGCCCAGATCCGCGAGAGCCTCCTCGAAGTCGGTACCGGGAGACTCCACCAGCCCGTCGGTGTAGAGGACGAGCAGCGAACCGGGGGGCAGGGCGACCTCCGTCGTCGGGTACACCGCCGAGGCGTCGATGCCCAGCAGCGGACCGCCCGCCAGATCGAGGACCCGTACCCGCCCGTCCGGCCGTCTCAGCAGCGGCGGGGGGTGGCCGGCCCGGGACATGACGGCCCGCCCGTGCTCCGGGTCGAGCCGCAGGTACAGGCAACTGGCGAACAGGTCGGACCCGAGGTCGAGCAGCAGCCGGTTGGTGCTGCGCATGACCTCCTCGGGTGCCTGCCCCACGGTCGTGTAGGCCCGCACCGCGGTGCGGACCTGCCCCATCAGCCCGGCCGCCGTCACATTGTGACCCTGCACGTCCCCGATCACCGCCGCCGCCCGCCCCTGGGTGCCCACCAGGTCGTAGAAGTCGCCGCCGATGTCCATGCCCTGAGTGGCCGGAACATAACGGCCGACCGCCTCGATGCCGGGCAGCGACGGCAGGGAGTGCGGCAGCAGCGCCTCCTGCAGGCCATGAGCGAGCCGGTGCTTGGCGTCGTACAGCAGTGCACGCTCCAGCGCCTGGGCGATCAGCCCGGCCATGCTCGTCATCACCGCCTTCTCCTCCGTGGGGAACGGGTGCGGCTCGGCGTAGGAGAGCACGCAGGTCCCCACCGGGCGGCCCTGGGCGATCAGCGGCAGGAAGGCCCAGGCCGCGAACCCGTCGGGGGTCGCGAGCCGCGCCGGGTACAGGCGCTCCAGCTCTTCCTGCGTCTCGAAGAACGCCGGCACACCCGTCCGCAGCACCTGCGTGCCCGGTGTCGACTCGGTCAGGGGCATCCCGTCGAACCGTTCCACCACGTGCGGGTCCCGGTACCCGCGGTGCCCGAGCACCCGCAGCCGCTTGGCCCGCGAGCCCAGCATCACCAGGGCCTGGCTGCCCACCGCCGGAGCGATCTCGTCCGCGACCAGCTGCACCACGTCCTGCACCCCCACCGCCTCGGTGAGCGCGCCGGCCAGGTCCAGCACCTGGGAGATGGTGACCAGCCGGGACGGTGCCCCGTCGCGCGGCGGTTCGGTCCGGTTCATCCGGGACACGGCCCTGGACCTGGTGATGCGGACGCTCAGGCCCGTCGTGCTCGGGTACAGCCGGAACGACAGCCATTCACCGGGCGGGCGCAGCGCCACGAACGAGGTGACGTGCTGGCTCAGCAGCGCCGCCCGGTAGCGGTCCTCGTAGACCGGGTCGTTGAGCCAGGGCACCGACGCCCACAGCTGCGTGCCGAGCAGCCGGCTGACCGGGACGTTCAGCAGCTCGGCCGCCGCCGCGTTCACGAAGCCGACCCGTCCGTGCAGGTCCAGCGAGACCAGCCCGTAGGGCAGCCGGCTCACCATCCGGGCCGCCTCGACGGTGCCGAGCGTGCCGGCCATGCCGCCCACCAGGGGCGAGGCGAGCAGGTCGGTCTCGGGGTGTGGGGGGATGCTGTGCTCGGCGGCCCGCTCCAGCCGGACCGCCAGCCGGCCGCAGGCCGCGGTCAGGTGCTCCCGCTCGTGGTCGGACATCTCCGCCGGATGCGCGCCCGGCCACGTCACGAAGACCGCGCCGTAGACGGTGGACTCCGTGGCGACCGGCACCGCGGCCAGGGCGAAGGGGTAGGGCAGTACCACGGCGATCCGCGGATACAGGCGGGCCATCTGCTCCTCGCCGCCGACCCACACCAGCCGCCGCTCGCGCGCCGCGTCGGAGACCGGGATGGGCGCGCTCAGGCCCACCCGCTCCCAGGGCGCGGCGAACGCCCGCGGCAGACCGGCCATCACCGCCATCTCCAGCACGGGCTGGTCCGGTGCCATCAGGTACACCGCTCCGGAGTGGGCGTGCACCTCGTCCATCATCGAGGCCAGCGCCAGCGAGAGCAGGGGACGGCCGACCGGCGTCCTGGCGGCTGCCGGCGCCTGCGCGGACGACTGCACGTCGGACACGCCGACCACCTCCTCGCACGGCCGCGCGACCGGGTCCAGGAACAAATCTCCCCCCTGGCGGCCCGTCCCGCACGACGAGCGGTTCGGGAACGGTGCCGGTTACCGTCGGTCACACGGCTGTCGGCCCCACAAGGGGCCCTCTCGTACCCCGAGCGCCCCGACCCATGCCCCCGTAGTCGAAGCGTCGGCGGGCGTACGGGCGCTGGGCGTGCGCCCCCGCGCCTCCTGATGGCCGGTTTCTCGTGTACACGCAGGGTCACGGTCGCGAACAATGGGGCACGCGCTCAACACGACGAGCGGGCGTACGGCGAGCGGAGGGGGTGGCAGTGATCCGGGTGCTTCTGGTCCACGACGAGTGTCTGGTGCGGTCGGTGCTGGCGGAGTGGCTGCGGCAGGAGTCCGGCCTGGCGGTGCACGACACGTCGTGGCGCGGCGCGCCGGGCCTGGTGCGGTCGGTTCGGCCGGACGTGTGCGCGGCGGACCTGGAGTGCGCGGACTCCTACGGCATCCCCCCGCTCGGCGAGCTGTGCCGGCCGGGTCCGGACCGCGTGCGCCCCCGATTACTCGTGCTCGCCACCGCGAACCGCCCGGGCCTGCTGAAACGGGCCGTCGAGGCGGGGGCGCTCGGGTACGTCGACAAGGAGGGATCCCCGCAGAATCTGCTGCGCGGGATCCGTCGTGTCGCCGAGGGGGAACGTTTCGTCAACGACTCGCTCGGCTTCGGGTTCCTCAAGGCGGCAGAGATGCCGCTGACCCGAAGAGAGCTGAGCGTGCTGACCCTCGCGGCCGAGGGCGCCTCCATCGCGGAGATCGCCGGGAGCCTGCACCTGTCCCACGGGACGGTGCGCAACTACATGGCCGCCATCACCCGCAAGACCGGGGCCCGCAACCGCATCGACGCGATACGCATATCGCAGGGCCAGGGCTGGCTCTGACTCCTGCCGGGCCAGTGCGGGAGTCCAGCTCCCGCCGGGCCAGTGCGGGAGTCCAGCTCCCGCCGGGCCGTGCGGAGTCCAGCTCCTACCGGGCCAGTGCGGGAGTCCAGCTCCCGACGAGGTCCCGGTACAGCGCGGAGGCCCGCAGCAGTTCCTCATGACCGCCGTACGCCGTGTTCCGGCCGTCCATCACCAGGATCCGGCCGGCGCGGCGGGCCGAGCTGATGCGGTGGGCCACCACCACCAGGGTCCCGCCCGGACGTGCGGCGAACGCCCGCTCGGCACGCGCCTCCGTCTCCGGGTCCAGATGGCAGGTCGCCTCGTCCAGCAGGGCGAGCGGGGCGTACGAGAGATAGGCCCGGGTCAGCGCGACCAGCTGCCGTTCGCCGGCCGACAGCGCCGTGGGATCCACCCGGGCGCCGAGCCCTCCGAGCCGGTCGGCCAGGGGGGCCAGGCCGACCGCCTCGGCCGCGGCCAGCAGCTCCTCCTCGGGCACCGGGTCCGGACGCAGGTAGGTGAGGTTCTCGGCCACAGTGCCGCCGAAAACGTACGCCTCCTGCGGGATGAGCACCCGCGCGGCGGCCGCCTCGGGGCCGGGGACGGGGTGCCCGCCGACCCGGACGGTGCCGCGCGAGGGCGTGAGCAGCCCTGCCACGAGCGCCGTGAGCGTGGACTTGCCGGTGCCGCTGGGTCCGACGACGGCCAGGTGCGCGCCGGGCGGGAGAACGAGGTCGAGGTCGTGGACGACGGGCGCGGAGGCGGGGCCGTAGGCGAAGGTGACGGAGGCGAGGGAGACGGCCGGGGGCGGGTCCGCGGTGGCCTGGTTCCGCGTGGGGCGGGGGAGCGGCATGCCGCGGCCGTCGTGCGCGGGGCGGGTGCTCCCGTCCCGACCGGGTGCGTCGGTGTGGTGGGCCGGTTCGCCGGCCTCCTGGGGACTGGCGGTCGTGGCGGTCGTGGGGCGGGGGCTCGCGGCCTCGGGCGCGACGGCCTCGCCACCCGGCGCCGGCTGCCGCCTCCCGGCGCGCGAAGGCGGGGCGGCGTGGTCGTCGGCGGCGGGTGGCGCGGCCAGTCTGCGCAGGACCACCGTCAGGCGGGAGCCGCTCGTGCCCAGGCCGTGGATCAGGTTGCGCAGGGCCGGAAGCAGGGACTGGGTGACGTAGGCGAGGGCACCGACCAGGGCGCCCGGGGTGACGCCGTGGGCCAGGAGCCAGGGGGCTGCGGCGAGCAGCAGCACGATCGGCAGCTGGCCGCCGATCGTCAGGGACGCCACCCGCAGCACGCCCCAGTGGGCGAGCGCGCGCGCCGCCCGCAGTTCCGCCTCGACGCGCTCCCCGGTGCCCGCGGCGATCTGCGCCTCGGCGCCGGTCGCCGTGATGTCGCGCAGGCCCGGGCAGACGGTGCCGAGATCACCGGCGAGGGCCTCGTCGGCGACCAGGAACGCCTCCTGCCGCCGGGCGAGGGGCCGCAGCGTCGCGGCGAACAGCGCCGTGCCGACGGCCAGCGGCGGTCCCACGACCAGCAGGAGCGGCGGGGCGAGCGCCAACAGGCCCGCGAGGGCGCCGGCGGAGGTGAACACGAAGGAGCGGGAGACCATGACCAGTCCGGCGAAGGTGTCCCGGGCGATCTCCACCTGCTGGGTGAGCCCGGACAGCGAACCCGCGTCACCGCTGCGCACCCCGCGTGAGACCACCCGTTCCACGAGCCGGTCCCGGAGCGGTTCGACCAGGTCGGCCACGGCGGCGTAGACCCGGGCGGTGCCGTACGCGCCGAGCAGGACGCCCAGGCCGGTCACCGCCAGCCAGACCAGGCCCACGTCCGCCCGGCCGCGCAGGAACCCCTCGTCCAGGGCCCGGGCGGTGCCGTACCCGATGAGGAAGGTCTGCCCGGTCTCCAGCACGGACCAGACGGCGAGTCGCAGCAGCACCCGCCGGCGGGCCAGCAGGAAGCGCAGGCCCCGGGCGGGGAGGCCGGTGGCGGGCATCACGAGCACACCCCGTTCCCGGCAGGAGCAGCCGCACACGCCCGGCCACTCATGCCGTCACGTCCTTTTCCCTGTTCGTCCCGCCACGGGTGTCCGGAACCGGCCGTGAACCGCCGTCGCCCGCTCGGGAGCCGGCGGCGTCCGGCCCCTCGGCGAACACCGCCCGGTACTCCGCCAGCCGCCACAGCTCCTCGTGCCGTCCCACCGCCCGCACCCGTCCGTCGTCCAGCCACGCCACCGCGTCGGCGCTCGCGGCCGTCGCGCCGCGGTGGGCGACCAGGAGCCGGGTGCCGCCCGGGCCGTCGCCGAAGAGGGCGTCGGTGATGTGGCGTTCCGTCACCGTGTCGAGGCTGGAGAGGGCGTCGTCGAGGATCAGCAGACGCCCACCGTGCGCGAAGGCCCGGGCGAGGCCCAGCCGTTGGGATTCACCGCCCGAGCGCGGGGCGTCGGCGACGGCCGTGCCGTATCCGTCCGGCAGGCGGCGCACGAAGTCGTCGGACAGGGCCGTGCGGGCCGCCTCCCGGATCCGGCCGGGGGAGGGGGAGGGCAGGCCGAGGCCGATCGCCTGCTCCACCGTGCCGCCGAGCAGGGCGGGGCGGGCGAAGGCGTAGCCGACGGCGCCGCGCAGGTCGTCGTGCGGCAGTTCGCGCAGCGGCACCCCGTCGAGGAGCACGTCGCCGCCGTCCGGGTCGGCCAGCCGTCCGGCGAGCGCGGCCAGCAGCGACTTGCCGGAACCGGACCGGCCGACCACCGCCAGCGTCGTGCCGCCCGGCACGTCGAGGTCCACCCCGTCGAGCACGGTGCGTCCGCCGCGCCGGGCCGTCACCCCGCGCAGCTCCAGCCGCCCGGGACCGTCGGGCAGCCTGCGGGCGCCGTACGCGGTGGCGGGTTCGGTCGCGACCTCGCCGAGGCGCCGGGCCGCGGCCCGGGCCCGGGCCAGGCCCGCGAGCCGGCCGACCAGCACACCGACGCCGGTGGCGAGCACCGCGTACCGGGAGGCCGCGAGCACCTCGCCCACCGAGAGCCGGTCGCGGCTGAGCAGAACCCCGGCCACGGCGACGACCGCGAGTTGCAGCAGGGGCGCCACGGCGACCGCCCGGGCCGCGGCCCGCCCCTGCACCCGCCACATGCGGTGCCCGGCGCGGGACAGCTCGGGCAGCGGCCGCAGCACACGGGCGGTCTCCCGGAGCTCCGTGCCGGCCGCCCGGACGGTGCGCACCCCTTCGACGGCCTCCGCCAGCGCGGCCGCGATCCGGCCCTGGGCCTGCTGATAGCGCGACGCGGTCTCGGAGGTGTCCCGCGAGACGGCGCGCAGGAGGAGGGCCAGCACGGGGGCTCCGGCGAGGAACACGGCCGCGAGCCACCAGTCGATCACCGCCAGCGCGACGACCCCGCCGACGGGACCGGCGAGCGCGGCCAGCAGCGCGGCACGGGCCGCCGGAGCGGTGCCCGCCTCGGCGGCGTTGCCCACCAGGCGCGCGACGAGGTCACCCGCACCGAAGCGGTCCGCGGCGCGCGGGCCCACGCCCAGGACGTGCCCGGTCAGCCGGCGGCGCAGCCAGGCCGTGGTACGGGCGTCGACGGTGCCGGTGAGGACGGTCTGGGCCGCGTCGAGCAGCCCCAGCAGCAGGACGAGGCCGGCGCAGCAGAGCACCCAGCGGGTCGCCGGGGCCTGTGCCAGCAGAAGATCGAGGGCCCGGCCGAGCGCGGCCGGAAGCAGCAGTTCACCACCCGTCGCGGCGATGCTCACCAGGCACAGCGCCACACAGCGGGACCCGCTGTACCGGGTCGCCGTGCGCAGCAGCGTGCGCGCGTGTCCGGCCGCCGGGTCGTCGTCGCCGCGCGAGGTCATACGGGCCTCTCCTGAAACGGGAAGGACCCCGGGCGGCCCCTCCCCGAAGGGAGAGAGCCGCCCGGAGCCTGCAGACCGTAGATCAGAGACAGAGCAGAACGCTCGCGGCGCTGATGCAGGAGAGCAGGCTCACCGTGCTGTTGCCGCCGCCGGTCATGCGCTCGTCGGACTCGATGGTCTGCAGGTCGAGAAGTGCCATGGTGTGTCCTTCCATTGGGTGTCCGTCCGTGGTCATCCGTGGGGACGGGGTGGTGTCACGACTCCGCGGGATCGCGGAACCGCGTCATTGGGGCCGCCTGCCAGGCGGCGGGAGGAACGGCAGGTGGGCGCCGGTCGCCGGGTCGAGGGCCGCGCCGAGTGCCAGCAGGCAGCCTGCCGTTCCGGTGGCGAGGTCCATGGAGAGCCGCATCATCTGGTGGCCGGGGAAGGCCAGTTGGCCCTGGTAGGCCATCGCGAACCAGCCGAGCCCGGCGATCTGCGCGGCCAGCCGGTCCTCGGTCGCGCCCGGCGTCGTCGTGCGGCTGAGGTGCAGGATCATTCCGGCGCGGCCCTGGAAGAGTCCGGGCTGCGCGTAGAAGCGGGAGGTGGCCGCGGTGAGCACCCCGGAACGGGCCGCCTCGAACTCCCCGGCGAGACCGGGGGAGTGGGCCACGAGGTCGTCGAGGACCATGCCGAGGCCCGCGCTGCCGTCACCGAGGTAGGGCAGGGTCCGCCAGCCCTCGTCGACCTCCAGTGACCCGTTCTCGCGGGTCACGCAGGACGCCAGGTCCCGGCGCAGGGCCACGGCCGCCGCCTCCAGCCAGGCCTCCTCACCGGTCCACTCGTACTGCCGCAGCATGAGCAGGGCGGCACCGCTCGCGCCGCGCAGCAGCCCGGCGCGCGGGCGGGACGTGGCGGGCACCGGCTCGGTGAGGCGCTGGACGAGGATCCGCGCTGCCTCGTGCGCCCGCTCGCCCAGAGCCGCCTCGCCGGTCGTACGGGCCAGATGCCCGAGGACCAGGCCCAGTCCGGCCAGTCCGCCGTGCAGGTCGGAGGAGAGGTTCTGCCACCGTTCGGCGAGGATGCCCTCGACCAGGTCCAGCGCCCGCTGCCGGTGCCCCAGCCGGTCGAGGACCAGGGCGACGCCGGCGAGCCCGTCGTACAGGCCGAGCGGGGTGCCGACCGGCGCCGGTGCCGTGCGGTCCAGCAGCCAGCGCTCGCCCTCCTCGTACCGCTCGGCGCCGGCCGCGTCCAGCGCGAGCAGGACGCCCGCGGCGCCGTTTGCGAGCCCCAGCCCGCCGCCGTCGGAGAACTGGGCCACGTCGCCGGGGAAGAGCCGGTCCTCGCGCTCCGGGGTGGCCGAGGCGAGGATGGCCTTGACCATCGAGTCGCGGCTGTAGGGCCAGTCGCCCGGATCCACCGGCGCGCAGGGAGCGGCGGGCGTACGGCCGGACACCTCCCGCGTGATCTCGGCGACCGCCTGGTCGAGGAACTCCCGCGGTACGTCCGGGAACTGCTGCGAGATCACCTCCGCCAGATGCGCCGCCTTGCCGCGGTCGACCACGAACAACGTGGTCACCGGCAGGAACAGGGCCAGCCGCAGACAGGCCAGCGCGTACCGGTCGATGTCGGCGCCCCGGCGGTCCGGCGGCGCGAAGAACCCCGGGTGGGCGACGACCTGACGGCCGTTCTCCTCGGCCGGGGCCGCGGCCTCGAAGTCGAGGAGGAACACCGTCTCCTCGTCCGGGGCGACCATGATGTTGAAGACGTGCAGGTCGTTGAAGACGATGCCCCGGGCGTGCACGGCCGCCACGGCCTCCTCCACCTTGCGGTGGATGCGCAGCGCCCACGCCGTGTAGGAGGCGACGGCCTCCGCGTCCGGGTCCTGGGTGAGCAGCGGATGCCGCTCGGCGAAGAAGGAGTTGAGCGGACGGCCCTCGAGGAAGTCCATCACCAGGAAGCGGTGCCCGCCGAGTTCGAACCAGTCGCGCACCTCCGGGACCACGCCGGTGCCCGCGACCTGCTCCAGCGCCCGCTTCTCCCGCTCCAGCCGGGCGATCGCGTCGGCGCCGTCCGAGGCGAGCCCCGCGTGCGGCCGGCCCTCCTTGAGGACGACCTTGCGCCCGTCACGGGTGTCGGTGCCCGCGTACACCCCGCCGCCGTTGGAGAAGTGCAGCGCCTTCTCGATGCGGTAGGGCAGCTCGCCCGTCGTCGTGTTGTTCCGCGCGTCGAGATGCGGCTTGAGGAACGCCGGCAGCGCCACCCACTCGGGCACCTGGAAGGACGGCGACCGCCGGTCCGGCACCAGCCGTCCCTCGCCGTCGCGCACCGCCGCCACCAGCGAGCCCCGCTCGTCCACGACGAACGCCCGTGCGAAGGCGCCGTAGCGGACGTACAGGGGACCTTCGCCCCAGCGCAGATCGGTGAGGATGTACGGCCCCTCGAACCCCTCCAGTAGGGCGCCCAGCTCGCGCAGCACCTGGTGCAGCTGCTCCTCGTCGGCCGGGTAGACGGTGACGAACTTGCCGCTGCCGTCGCGCGGCGCGTACTTGGTGTTGCGCAGGTGGAGCAGGTGCGGTCCCGGCACGAACTTGAAGGGAACGCGCCGCTCGACGCAGTAGTCCCACACGATCCGGGCGACGTCCTCCGCGTTCGCCCGGGTCGCCGAGGCGTGGATCTTCCACCCCTGGGCCGGGCCCTGCAGCGGTTCGCCGTCCGGGCCGAGCGGCGTCATCGTCTGCCAGTCGCCGATCCGGGCCGACGTCCAGCCCTCCGGCAGCGGCCGGCGGGCCGTCTCGTAGAGGTGGGCCGCAGTTCCCTGCCCGCCCCGCGCCAGCCGGTCCGGCGTCTCGTAGAAGTGCCGGTCGGCCAGCGCGTACACCTCGTACCGCTTGTCCATGCGTCCCCCTCCTGACGAGCACCGAGCTTTCCAGCCACCGGACGGGCACGCACAGTCACGCCTGTCACGAGAACACCGTGCGGAACGCATGCGTAAAGACATGTTCGGTTTCTTTCGAGCGTGGTCGCCGACGCTCCTCCACGGAACGCCCACAGGGGCTGCGCAGGTGTCTCATAAGCGCTGTAATGGCCAACGTGGTCAGTCAGGGCGCCCAGGAGCGCGGAACGCGAACGCTGCGTGCCGAAGGTGCCCTCAGGGCGATCGCGATCGATCAGGAGTCGCCCGAACGGCTGCGCCGCGTCCTCGAACAGGCACTGGTCTTCGCCGGTGCGTCGCTCGCCGCCGTCTACGCGCCCAGCGAGGACGGCGAGCTGCTGTGCCTGATGGAGTCGGCCGGAGTCCCGAGGGCCCTGTACGGGCTGCGCGACAGCTACCCGCGCGCCGGGCGGTCCCCCGTCGCCGAGGCCCATCGCCGCGGACGGCCGGTGTCACTGGGCCCCGCGGAGCTCGCCGAGCACGCCCAGGCACGGCGCGTGCCCAGCCGGGAGTTCTTCCTGACGGCCCTCCCCGTGCGGGGGGACGGTGGCTGCCTGCTGGCGGTGAGCGAGCGCCCCGAGGGGTTCGCCGCCGACGACCTCAGGTGTCTGGAGCTGATCTCCGACGCGGTCGCCTTCACCGCCCCGGCCGCACCCCCGGAGGCCGGCGAGCTGCCACCGAGCGCTTTCACCCTCGCCATGGACACCGGCCGCGTCCGGGTGGGCGACGACCTGCTGGACCTGTTCGGCCTGGACCCGGTGGAGTTCGACGGCCGGGTCGAGACGCTGCTCGGTCTGACCGTCCCCGAGGACCTGCCGTCGCTGATGTCCGTGGTGGAGGCCGACCACATGTCGATCGGCGACCGCGAGCTGGAGTTCCGGGTGCTCCAGCCCGCCGGCCCGCCGAAGTGGCTCCGGCTGCGCGGGCGCCTGCTGCCCGGCGGCGAGGGCCGCCCGGCACGGCTCGTCGGCACGGTCGTCGACGCCTCCACGCTGCGCTCCGACGTCACCGACGTGGCCCGGGTCCAGCGCCTGGCCACCGCGCTGGCCACCGCCGTCACCGTCCGCGACGTCGGCAAGGCCGTGGTCGCCGCACTGCGCAGGCCGCTGCGGGCCGACCGGATCGCCCTCGCCGAGCTGGAGAGCGAGCGACTCGTCGTCACCGTGCTCGACCCGCCCGAACCCGAGGCCTGGCCCGAGTTGTGGCGGTCGGAGTGGCGCACCGAATGGCCCGACGCCCCCGTGCGCGCGATGCCCACCCTCGCCGCGGCACTGCGCGAGGGCCGGGCCCGCATCTGGCCCGCCGGCAGCCCCCTGGAGCGCGCCCTGGCCGAGGTGGGCCCCGGCGGCCTCGCCGTCCTGCCGCTGCCCGCCGGGAACCGTATGGCCGGCGCCTGCCTGATCGGCTGGGACACCCCGCACGACTTCGGCACCGACGAACGCGCCCTGCTCACCGCCTGCGCCGGACTCGCCGGACAAGCCCTGGTCCGGGCCCGGGCCTTCGACGCCGAGCACGAACTCGTCGGCATGCTCCAGCGCCAGTTGCTGCCGCGCAGCCTGCCGCGGCTGCCGGGCGCGGTGGCCGTCGCCCGCTACCTGCCCAGCACGGCCGGGCTCGAACTGGGCGGCGACTGGTACGACGTCATTCCGCTGCCCGATCACCACGTCGCCCTCGTCATCGGCGACGTCCAGGGCCACAGCGCCGGCGCCGCCACCCTCATGGGCCAGATGCGCACCGCGCTGCGCGCCTACGCCGTCGAGGGGCACCCCCCGGACGTGGTCGTCGCGCACGCCAACCGGCTGCTGACGGACATGGAGAGCGACCTCTTCGCCACCTGCTGCTACGTCGACGTCGACCTGGAGGAGGGCGCCGCCTGGTGCGTGCGGGCCGGGCACCTGCCGCCGGTGCTGCGCTACCCGGACGGCCGGACCGAGATCGCGGAGGCCGAGGGCGGCCCGCCGCTCGGCGTGGTCACCCGGGCCGACTTTCCCATGAGCCCGCTGCGGCTCCCGCCCGGCACCCTGATCACCCTGGCCACGGACGGGCTCGTCGAGACGCCCGACTCCGACATCGACGAAGGCATGGACCACCTCGCCGGGCGACTCGCGGACGCCGACCCCGCGGACCTGGGGCTGGTCGCCGACGCCCTCCTGGGCGACGCCCCGCGCAGCGACGACGTCGCCCTGCTCCTGTTGCGCTACGACGGCATGGCCCTGCGCCCGCTGCGGGAGAGCTGGACGGTCTGGCGGGTGCCGCAGGCCGTCGGGCACGCGCGCCGCTTCGCCCGGCGCACCCTGCGCTCCTGGGACGTCACCGCCGACTACGACGCCGTCCTGCTCGTCGTCTCCGAACTCGTCACCAACGCCCTCGTGCACACCGACGGCAAAGTCCGCATGGACCTCACCCTCATCGGCAACCGTCTGCGCGTCGCCGTGGCCGACGCCTCCCCCCGCTCGCCGGTCAGGCCCGCCAGCATCGGCTGGGAAGCCACCGGCGGCCGCGGCATCCTCCTCGTCGAGGCCCTCGCCGCGACCTGGGGCACCCTGCCGGTCAGCGGCGGCAAGCAGGTGTGGGCCGAGCTGCTGCTGGGGCGCTGAGCACCCGTCCGGCCCGGGCGGTCGCTCGGCTCAGCCCAGCCGCTTCAGCATCTCCTCCGCCAGTGGGGCCGACGACGCGGGGTTCTGGCCCGTGACCAGATTGCGGTCGGTGACCACGTGCGGGGCCCACGGCTCACCGGCCCGCACGGTCGCCCCGGCCTCGGTGAGACGGTCCTGGAGCAGCCAGGCGGCCCGGTCGGCGAGACCGCCCTGGATCTCCTCGGCGTTGGTGAACGCCGCGACCTCGTAGCCCGCGAAGACGTTGCGGCCGTCGGCCCCGACGGCGGCCAGCAGCGCGGCCGGCCCGTGGCAGACGACACCGAGCGGCCTGCCCGACTCCAGCGCCCGGGCGAGCAGGCGGCCGGAGTCGGCGTTCACGGCGAGGTCCTCCATCGGGCCGTGGCCACCGGGGTAGAAGACGGCCGCGTAGTCCTCCAGCCGGACGTCCTCGAGCCGCACGGGACGCCGCAGCTCGGTGAAGGACTCCAGCGCCTTCGCGATCCGGTCGGCGTTCTCCTGGCCCCCGTTCACCTCGGGCGCCAGGGACGCCCGGTCGACGGTGGGCTCGACACCGCCGGGCGTGGCCACGACGACCTCGTGGCCGGCGGCCCGGAACGCCTCGTAGGGGGCGACGGCCTCCTCGGCCCAGAAGCCGGTGGGGTGGCCGGTGCCGTCGGCCAGGGTCCAGGTGTCGGCGCCGGTGACGACGAAGAGGATCTTCGACATGGGGTGCATCTCCAAAAGACGGGCCGCGGTCGTACGGTGCGGCGATGGCTCGGACGAGGACGACCGTAGGCGCCCGGGCCACAGGTTTTCCAATGGCCCATCCGATGGCAGCCATAGGCTTTCCGATGGCGGGGCGCGCTATGGTCGGACGGCGTGAGGCCCATCGACCCCCTCGGCACGACCGGCACCCCCGCGCAACCGGACCTGAACCTGCTGCGCACCTTCCTGGCCGTCTACCGGTCCGGCTCCTTCACGGCCGCCGCCCCGCTGCTGGGCCTGTCCCAGCCGACCGTCACCGCCCAGATCCGCTCGCTTGAACGGCAGACCCGTCGGGAGCTGTTCGAGCGGCTGCCGCGCGGGGTCGCCCCCACCGCCGTGGCCCACGAACTCGCCGCTCGCGTGGCGGCCCCCCTCGACGCCCTCGCGGCGGCCACCGGGCACGGCCCCCGGGCGGAGTCGCACGCCGAGCCGGTCCACCTGGCCGGGCCCGCCGAGCTGCTCTCCACCCGGGCCCTGCCGGCCCTCGCCCCGCTGGTCACCGAGGGCGTACGGCTGCGCGTCTCGACGGGGCTGACCGATCCGCTGCTCGACGAGCTGCGCGCCGGCCGCCACGACCTGGTGATCGCCACCACCCGGCCCCGTGGCCGCACCCTGTCCGCGGTCCCGCTGACGGACGAGGAGTTCGTCCTGGTCGCCGCACCCGCCTGGGCCGACCGCCGGGCGGAGCGCCCGGCCGCGGACGGCCCCGCAGGGTTGCACGACGTCCCGCTGATCGCGTACGCCGAGGATTTGCCCATCGTGCGCCGCTACTGGCGGCACGTCTTCGGCCGCCGCCTGAACTGCCGCGCCGCGGTCTCGGTACCGGACCTGAGGGCCGTCCTGGCCCTGGTCAAGGCCGGGGCCGGATTCAGCGTGCTGCCGCGCTACCTGTGCGCCGGGGAACTGGCGTCCGGCGCCCTGGTCCTCCTCGCCACCCCCGAGGACGCGCCGATCAACACCGGCTTCCTGGTCCAACGGCCGGGCACCTCGGACAACCCGCACGTCACCCTCGTGCGCGACCGGCTGATGGAGGCCGGCCGTACCTGGTGATGCCGCGGCACGACCGGGTACCCGGAGTGGCGCAGGACGGAGAAACCGCCACGAGCCGAAGGAAAAGGAAGCGACACATCATGGCTCAGCATGTCCGCGACATCATGACCGCCGATCCGGTCACCGTCGAGCCGCAGACCTCCGTTGCCGAGGTGGCGCGCATCATGCGCGACGAGGACCTCGGGGCCGTCCTGGTGACGGACGGCGACCACCTTCGAGGCCTGGTCACCGACCGCGACCTCGTGGTGCGGTCGGTCAGCAAGGGCGGCGACCCGGAGCGGATCAGCGTGGCCGGCGCGTGCAGCGACGAGCTGGTCACCGTCGGTCCCGACGAGGATCTGGTCCAGGCGGTGGAGCTGATGCGCGAGCACTCCGTGCGCCGCATCCCGGTCGTCGACCACGGTCACCCCGTCGGCATCGTCTCCCTGGGAGACATGGCCATGGAGCGCGACCCCGAGTCGGCGCTCGGCGACATCAGTGCCGCGCGCCCCAATGCCTGACAGGGCATCCCGTCGAACGGTCCCGCGCCTCCAAGGGGGCGCGGGACCGTTCGCGTGTGCCCGGAACGCCGGCAGATCCGAGAGGAGTTCCGACGCGGCCGCGCAGGTGTTCCGCGCCTGGTTTGTTCGGTTTCTCGCCGGGCACTCGAACACGAGCGGAACCAGAAGGAAGATGATGAGTCGTGGAGTCCATGGACACCAGTGAGAAGCCCGTCGTCCGTCAGTACGAGACCGGCTGGTCGAAGGCACGCCGCCTGCGCGGAAAGGCCGCGCTGCGGACCTGCCTCCCCGCCGTCGGAGACCGGGGCACCCCCGGAACGGTGCGCTCCGGTGCGGAGTGGAACATCGTCCGTGGTGAGGACTGACACCGCCTGATCCCCCTCCATGAGGCCGCGTGGTGACGATCCGGGCAACTGCGCGCATCGGCATCCGTAAGAAGTGATGTTCACGACCGCCGGTTCACGACTAAGGTGAGCCGAATGAAGGCTCTCGTGCTGTCCGGCGGCGCAGGAACAAGACTGAGGCCGATCACGCACACGTCGGCCAAACAGCTCGTGCCCGTGGCCAACAAGCCCGTGCTGTTCTACGGGTTGGAGTCGATCGCCGAGGCCGGCATCACCGAAGTGGGCATGATCGTCGGGGAGACGGCCGCGGAGATCGAGGAAGCGGTCGGGGACGGGTCGAAGTTCGGTCTGGACGTCACCTACATCCCTCAGGAGCGGCCCCTCGGGCTGGCGCACGCGGTGCTGATCGCCCGGGACTACCTCGGTGACGACGACTTCGTGATGTACCTCGGTGACAACTTCATCGTCGGCGGTATCACCGGCCTCGTCGAGGAGTTCCGCGAGAACCGGCCCGACGCCCAGATCCTGCTCACGCGCGTCGCCGACCCGCGCGCCTTCGGAGTCGCCGAACTCGACCCGTCCGGCCAGGTCATCGGCCTGGAGGAGAAGCCCGACCAGCCCAAGAGCGATCTGGCGCTGGTCGGCGTCTACATGTTCACGCCCCTCATCCACGAGGCGGTCCGCGCCATCGAGCCCTCCTGGCGCGGCGAACTGGAGATCACCCACGCCATCCAGCACCTGATCGACACCCGCGCCGACGTGCGCTCCACGGTCATCAAGGGCTACTGGAAGGACACCGGCAACGTCGGCGACATGCTCGAGGTGAACCGCACGGTCCTCGAAGTCGTGGAACGCCGCATCGACGGCGACGTGGACGACGGCTCGGAGACCGTCGGGCGGGTGGTCGTCGAGGAGGGCGCGCGGATCGTGGGCTCCCGTGTCGTCGGACCGGTCGTCATCGGTTCGGGCACCGTCGTCAGCAACTCCTACGTCGGTCCCTTCACCTCCGTCGCCGAGAACTGCCGGATCACCGACAGCGAGCTGGAGTTCTCCATCGTGCTGCGGGACTCCTCGATCCAGGGCGTCGGCCGGATCGAGTCCTCGCTGATCGGCCGGCACGTCGAGGTGACCCCCGCCCCCAGCGTTCCCCGCGCCCACCGCCTCGTCCTCGGAGACCACAGCAAGGTGCAGATCACTTCATGAACCTCCTCGTCACCGGCGCCGCCGGGTTCATCGGCTCCCGCTACGTCAGCGCCCTGCTCGCCTCGGACGCGCCCGACGCGCCGCGCATCACCGTGCTGGACAAGCTCACCTACGCCGGCACCCTCGACAACCTCGAACTGACCCACCCGCGGCTGGAGTTCGTCCAGGGCGACATCTGTGACGCCGAACTCGTCGACAAGCTGACGGCCGCCGCGGACCAGGTCGTGCACTTCGCCGCCGAGTCCCATGTGGACCGCTCCATCAGCGGCGCCGCCGACTTCGTCCGCACGAACGTCCTCGGCACCCAGACCCTGCTGGACGCCGCCCTGCGCCACGGGGTGGGCCCCTTCGTGCACGTCTCCACCGACGAGGTCTACGGCTCCATCGAGTCCGGCTCCTGGCCCGAGGACCACCCGCTCCAGCCGAACTCCCCGTATTCGGCCTCCAAGGCCTCCTCCGACCTGCTCGCCCTGGCCTACCACCGCACCCACGGCCTGGACGTGCGCGTCACGCGCTGCTCCAACAACTACGGCCCGCACCAGTTCCCCGAGAAGGTCATCCCGCTGTTCGTCACCAACCTTCTCGACGGCCTCCCGGTGCCGCTGTACGGCGAGGGCCGCAACGTCCGCGACTGGCTGCACGTGGACGACCACTGCCAGGGCGTCGACCTCGCCCGCACCAAGGGCAGGCCCGGCGAGGTCTACAACATCGGCGGCGGCACCGAACTCACCAACAAGGAGCTCACCGGCCTCCTCCTGGAAGCCTGCGGCGCCGGCTGGGACCGGGTGGAGTACGTCGAGGACCGCAAGGGCCACGACCTGCGCTACTCCGTCGACTGCACCAAGGCCCGCGACGAACTCGGCTACCGTCCCCGCCATGACTTCACCACCGGCCTCGCCGAGACCGTCGCCTGGTACCGCGACAACCGCGCGTGGTGGGAACCCCTGAAGCGGCGCGTCGCCCAGGAGCGGGCATGAGGTGGCTGGTCACCGGCGCGGGCGGGATGCTCGGCCGTGACGTCGTCGAGGAACTGACCCGCCGCGGCGAGAGCGTCGTCGGCCTCGACCGCGCCGCCCTGGACATCACGGACCCCTCGGCCGTGGACACCGCCGTACGGCAGCACCGCCCTGGCCTCGTCGTGAACTGCGCGGCCTACACGGCCGTCGACGACGCCGAGACCGACGAGGCCCGCGCCCAGGAGATCAACGGCGACGGCCCGCGTCTGCTCGCCCGCTCCTGCGCCGCGCACGGTGCCCGCCTGATCCACGTCTCGACCGACTACGTCTTCTCCGGCGAGGCCCGCACCACCCCCTACCCGGAGGATCACCCGACCGGCCCGCGCACCGCCTACGGCCGCACGAAGCTGGCCGGGGAGCAGGCGGTACTGGAGGAACTCCCCGGCGCGAGCGCGATCGTGCGCACGGCGTGGCTGTACGGCGTCCACGGCGGCAACTTCGTCCGGACCATGATCGGTCTGGAGGCCCGCCGGGACACCCTCGACGTCGTCGACGACCAGCGCGGTCAGCCCACCTGGAGTGCGGACGTCGCCGAGCGGATCGCCGACCTCGGCCCCCGGCTCGGCCCCGAGGCGCACGGTGTCTTCCACGCGACCAGCTCCGGCGAGGCCACGTGGTTCGACCTCGCCCGGGAGGTGTTCTCCCTCATCGGCGCCGACCCGGACCGGGTGCGCCCCACCAGCAGCGCGGCCTTCCCCCGGCCGGCGCCCCGCCCGGCGTACAGCGCCCTCGCGCACCGGAGGTGGCAGGAGATCGGCCTGCCCCTGCCCCGTGACTGGCGCTCCGCCCTGCACGAAGCACTGCCCCGTATCCGCAAGGAGATGTCCCAGTGAGACGGCACGGGTTCCTGCCCCGTGCGGCGTGGCATGCCGAGCAACGCTGAAGGTCAGCCGCGGCGGCGCGTGCGTCACGTCGACCCGCCGGAGGTGTTCCCGCCCGCCCGGCGTCGGCCACGCCACCTCGCAGCCCGCCGACAGTGAGTTGCTCCACCGTCCGGTGTCCGGCCGGTAGGCCCCGATGAAAGGAAATGCCCCCGCGATGTCGATGCGTACGATTGTGAAGTCTGCCTTGGGCGAGAAGAACCTGCGGGTTCTGCGCCGACTGAAGAAGCGCCTCTCCGGCCAGCCGGCCAGGCCGGCCAAGCCGACCGGACTCGCAGCGATCTCCGGTGATCTCAACAAACTGGCCGTGCATTTCAAGACGGACAAGTGGGGAACGCACCGGTACACGCAGCACTACCAGCGCCATCTCCAGCACCTGAAGAACGAGTCGTTCAACCTCCTGGAAATCGGAATCGGCGGTTACAGCCGGGCCGGCCAGGGCGGGGCGTCGCTGCGCATGTGGAAGCACTTCTTCCCGAAGGCGCAGATCTTCGGGATGGACATTCACGACAAGTCTTTTGTGGACGAGGACCGCATCACGACGTTCGTCGGCGACCAGTCCGACCCCGCGTCCCTGAACGCCGTCGCCGACAAGATCGGCGAACTCGACGTCATCATCGATGACGGCAGTCACCGCAGCCCGCACGTGATCACGACGTTCGAGACGCTCTTCCCCCGGCTCAAGGACGGCGGCATCTACGTCGTCGAGGACACGCAGTCCTCATACTGGCCCGAATGGATGGGCAGCGAGGACCTCGACGCCCCGCACACCAGCATGGCGATGCTGAAGCGGCTGACGGACGGGCTGAACTACGAGGAATTCGTGGATGAGGACTATCAGCCGACCTATACCGACCTGAACGTCGTGGGCGTGCACTTCTACCACAACCTGGTGATCATCGAGAAGGGCAGGAATGCCGAAGGCAGCAACAAGCGGAGTGCGCTCAAGCAGCGCTACGCCAAGTCCTGACCCCGGCGAGTGCGACAACCCCGGCCGCCGGGTCTTCTCGCCGGCTGTTCGGTGGCATCTCCAGGAGCGAGGCCGGGCAGACAAGGTCGCTACGACCGGCTCGGGCAGAGTCCGGCAACCGCCGGGCTCTGCCCGATCAAGCGTGTCGCACGGTCGGGCGGAGGCCCGGTACGAGCTCAGCTGTTCAGCCGCCCCCGCAACCGCTCGTAGTGGGCGGCGCAGTCCGCGTACGCGGGAAGCAGTCCTGACCGCTCCGCCGCAGCCAGAGACGGCGCCGCGGCGTCCTTGTCGGACAGTACCGGCGTGATGCCCTCGGGCCATTCGATGCCCAGGGCCGGGTCGAGCGGGTGGATGCCGTGCTCGCGGCCCGGGGCGTAGCCCTCCGAGCACAGGTAGACCACCGTCGCGTCGTCGGTGAGGGCCATGAAGGCGTGGCCGAGGCCCTCCGCGAGGAACACCGCGTGATGCGTGTCGTCGTCGAGCCGTACGGCCTCCCATGCGCCGTAGGTGGGGGAGCCCACCCGGATGTCGATCACCACGTCCAGGACGGCACCGCGCACACACGTGACGTACTTGGCCTGGCCGGGCGGCACGTCGGCGAAGTGCACGCCCCGCAGCACGCCCCGCCGCGAGACCGAGCAGTTGGCCTGGGCCAGGGACAGGTCGTGCCCCGTCGCCTCGCGGAACTCCGCGCCGCGATACCACTCGTGGAAGCTGCCCCGGTCGTCCGGGAAGACCTTGGGTTCCAGGACCCAGGCGCCCTCTATTCCCAGCGGTCGCATGCCGTCACCGTCCTTGGATCCTGATGCGGGAATTCACCTTCCGGCGTGCGGCGCCGAGCACCCGGCGCGCGCCCCGGGCCAGCCGCAGCGCGACCCCGGGCCCCGGCACCGGCGTCACCAGCACGCTCCCGCCCCCGGCCCGCAGCGCGAACGGCAGGCCGGCGAAGCGAACTCCCTCGGCGCCGGGGTTCAGGCACACGGCCACCCGCCAGACGTCGCCCGAGAGGTCCTCGGCGGGCAGGTCCGCGGCCAGCAGCGAGCCGGGCCGGCCGGCGTCGGGGGAGAGGGTGCCGGACGTCTCCAGGATCCGGCTGGAGGAGACGAACCTCAGCGGCACCTCCGTGTCGCCCGGGACGTGCACCGGGAGCGCGACACGGATCCGCCCGCCGGAGACGGTGACGTCCCCCAGCTGCACACGGCCCAGCCCGAGCCGCTTGCCGCGCGCGCCGAGCTCCAGGGAGAGGTTGCCGTGCGGTTCGGTCCAGTACGGCAGCACCGGGCGGTCGCCGACGACTCCCGCGTGCGGCGTGGGCCGGTCCTCGCGCGGCACCGGGCCCAGCCGGCACTCCTTGGTCCAGCCACCCGACTTCACCCGGACGAGCGCGTCCCAGGCGCCGTCGCGTGGCAGGTCGGCCGGGTCGACGGTGGCGGTCGCCCGCAGCACCAGGCGGACCTCCTCGCCGTCGCCGACCGGCACCGTCTCGCGCGTGAACTCCACCGGCTGGAAGTACTGCGCGGCGCTGGAGCGCTCCCGCAGCAGCAGATCGGCCGTGGCCTGCCCGAACCGGGCGGCGGTCTCCGAGGCCACCCACCGCACCGCCTCGGATACGTCCTTCGGCACGTCGGTGAGCGGCGTGGCCTCGGCGCCGGCGGGGAACAGCATCGGCTCGCCGCCGGACAGGTACTCGGCCGTGAAGCCGATACGGAGCGAGCCGTCGCGCCACTCGATGTCCCCTGGGACGGCGGCGGGGGCGACGCCCGCCTCCCACTCCGCGAACGCCACGACGTCGTCGTAGCGGTCGGCCGCCGTCAGCGCGGCGATGACCTGCTGCGTCGGCTGCAGTCCGGCGGCGACACCCGGCCCGAAGCGCTCGACGACGACCTCGTGGATCTCCCCGAACAGCTCCCTGCGGTAGTCGTCCGGCAGGTTCAGCAGACGCCGCGCCCGCAGCCGCTCCACCATCTCCACGCGCAGCCAGCGCCGGAACAGCCGGTCGCGCACCGGACCGGGTTCCGTGTACTGCTCGACGACGTCGAGGGCCTCGCGCAGGTTCTTGAAGTAACCGACGGGATCGAAGCGTTCGAAGCCCGCGTTGGAGCCGTCGTCCCGGCGGATGTGGTAGTAGCAGACGTAGTCGCTGAGCACCGAGACGTTCTCCGCGCGCAGATACGCCTCGGCGATGAAGACGTGGTCCTCCAGGCGCCTTCGGCCCTCGGGAAAGCGCAGGCCGATGCGGTCCAGGAAGGCACGGCGGAGCATCTTGTGCGGGGTGAGACTGTCGATGAGCGGGGCGTTCTCGACGGTGGCGCGCGGGCGGTTGCGGCGGAACAGCTCCACCGGCACCCCGCGGTTCTTGCCGGCCATCTTGCCCACCACGACATCGGCGCCGTGGGTCACGCCGTAGTCGTACATCCGCTCCAGGGCCTCGTCGCCGAGGTAGTCGTCGTTGTCGACGAACATCACGAACTCGCCCCGGGAAGCCTCGATGCCGACGTTGCGGGGCTTGCCCGACCAGCCGGAGTTCTCCTGGTGGATGACCTTCATCCTGGGGTCCTCGGCGGCGAGCGCGTCGAGCCGGGCCGGCGTCTCGTCGGTCGAGCCGTCGTCGACGAAGATCACCTCGAACTCGTCGGGAGGCAGCGACTGCCGCTGCAGCGAGGAGATGCACTCCTCGATGTAGATCCCCGGGTTGTACACGGGGACGATGACGCTGACCTTGACCGGCATCGGGTTTCCGGGCCCCTTCGGGTCGCTTGCCGTAGACGTCCTGTTGTACTGCGTGTTGCCCGATGCTAACCCGCTCGGCGAGGTCGCCTCACCTTTCGAGACCTCGCCGTGATCATCTCCGCGGACGGCAACTGAGCTGCTGCGTCTGTCTGTTCGCGGTCAAGGGGGTTGCGGGCCGGAGCGGCCCGCAGCGCCTAGGCTGAGGGCGTGCGCCTGCTTCTCATGTCGGACACCCACCTGCCCAAGCGTGCCAGGGAACTGCCCGCCCCCCTGCTCGCCGCGCTCCCGCACGCCGACGTCGTCTTTCACGCCGGGGACTGGGTCGACACCGGCACGTTCGATCTGCTGGAGGCCCGCTGCCGCAGGCTCGTCGCCGTGTACGGCAACAACGACGGGCCGGACCTGCGCGCCCGGCTGCCGGAGGTGGCCTACGCCGAGCTGGGCGGGGTGCGGTTCGGCGTGATCCACGAGACGGGGTCCAAGCAGGGGCGGGAGCAGCGGTGCGCCGCCCGCTTCCCCGATCTGGACGTGCTGGTCTTCGGCCACAGCCACATCCCCTGGGACTCCACGGCCCCCTCCGGCCTGCGCCTGCTGAACCCGGGCTCCCCGACGGACCGACGCCGTCAGCCCCACTGCACGTACATGACCGCCACGGTCGCCGACGGGCGGCTCACGGACGTGGAACTGCACCGGCTGCCGCCCCGCACACCGAGCTGACCCGCCCCGGCGCGCCCGTGGCATGATCGCCGCATGGGTCAGGACGAGGGCTACCTCCTGGACAACCGGCAGGCCGAGGCCGGCACGCGCTTCGACGCGCTGTCGGCCCTCTTCGACGCCTCGACGTTCCGCCACTTCGAGACGGCCGGGATCGCCGAGGGCTGGCGGTGCTGGGAGGTCGGGGCCGGCGGGCCGAGTGTCGCTGCGTGGCTGCGCGAGCGGGTCGGTCCGGCCGGGCGGGTGCTCGCCACCGACATCGACGTGTCCTGGACCGGTACGGCGGCCACCGAGGGGGTCGAGGTGCTCCGGCACGACGTCGGCCGGGACGCCCCTCCGCCCGGCCCCTTCGACCTGGTGCACGCCCGTCTCGTCCTGGTCCACGTCACCGAGCGCGAGGCCGCGCTGCGCTCCATGGTGCAGGCCCTGCGGCCCGGTGGAGTGCTGCTGGTCGAGGACGCCGACCCCGCGCTGCAGCCGCTGATCTGCCCCGACGAGCACGGTCCCGAGCAGCGGCGGGCCAACCGGCTCCGCACCGGCTTCCGGGAACTGCTGCGGCAGCGCGGTGCCGACCTCTCCTACGGGCGCAGACTGCCGAGGCTACTGCGCGAGGGCGGCCTGGCGGACGTCGAGGCCGACGCCTATTTCCCGGTCACCTCGCCCGCCTGCGACGTCCTGGAGGCGGCCACCGTCCGGCAGGTACGGGACCGGCTCGTCGCGGCGGGCCTCGCCACGGACGAGGAGATCGACGGGCATCTCGCCGCAGTGGAGGCAGGACGCCTGGACCTGGCCACCTCGCCGATGATCTCGGCCTGGGGCCGCAAACCGACGGGCGACGGCTCGCACACGCTCGTCTGAGGTCGCCCCTCTGACAGACAGCCCCTCACCCGTGCCCCTCTTCCCCCTCCGGGAAGCCGGTGCAGGGGAAGCCGGGCTCCAGTTCCACACCGGTGGCGTTCAGGAAGAAGGCCACCATCTGGTACTGGCCCACCAGCATGACGATCTCGATCAGTTCGGCGTCGCCGAAGTGCCCGGCCAGACCCTCCCAGGTCGCGTCGGACATCCTGGCATCGCCGTGCAGCTCGTCCGCCGCGCGGATCAAGTGCCTCTGAAGGTCCGTCCAGCCAGCAGCCTCCGGCCCTTCGCCGATGCGGTCGATGTCCGCGTCCGTGACGCCCTCGGCCCTGGCCAGGGGGAGGTGCCGCCCCCACTCGTAGCGCGCGCCGGTGTTCCACGCGGTACGCAGGATCAGTAACTCACGCACGTCACCCGGCAGTCGGCCGCTGCCGAGCAACTGGCCACCGAAGGGCAGGAACCGCTCGTACAGATCGGGGTGGCGGACGAGCGTGGTGAAGATGTTCGGGATCCCGCCCTCGGGGTCGTGGGGAGCGAGCGCCAGCAGGTCCCGGATCCGCGCGTCCCACCGCTCCTCGGGGAGCGGCGTCAGCCGTGGACGGGTCGGTCGGGCGGCTTCGTGGCGCTGTGACATGACGGCCTCCAGTCTCCGGGGGACTCACCCTAGGAGACCGGCCGAACGCTCAGCGAGTGAAAGGCGTGGAGTGGATTCAGCCGGTCGGGTCGAGCACGATCTTGCGGACGCCGTCGGAGCGGCCCGCGAACAGTTCGTACGCCGCCGGGCCTTCCGAGAGGGCGAAGCGGTGCGAGACCACGACCTCGGGCCTGATCCGTCCGGCACGGGTGAGGGCGATCAGCGGAGGGAGTTCGTAGTGCACCGAGCACAGCCCGATGGCGAACTCCAGTTCCTTGACCTGCGCCAGGTACATGTGGAACGGGAACGCCTTGTTCTGGCTGACCCCGATCACACTGACCCGGCCCGCCTGCCGGACGGCCTTGACGGCGAGCTGGATGGTGGCGTCGGAACCCACCGCCTCCACCACGGCGTCCGGTCCGCGGCCGGATGTCATCTCCCGGATGGCCGACCGCACGTCGTCACCCTCGACCGGCTCGACGCCCAGGCCCGCGGCGAAGGCGCGGCGCTCCGCGACCAGGTCCACGCCCAGCACCCGGGCCGCGCCCATCGCGAAGGCGGACTGGGCGGCCATGAGGCCGACCGGTCCGAGGCCGACGACCAGGACGGTCTCACCGGGCTGGATGCGGGCACGGCGGCAGCCGTACCAGGCGGTGGGGGCGTTGTCCGTGAGGACGACGGCCGCCTCGTCGGAGATGTCCTCGGGCAGGTGGACCAGATTGACGTCGGCGCAGGGCACGGCCAGGGCCTGCGCCTGGCTGCCAGGAAGCTTCGGGCCGACTCCGTAGCAGAGCTCCGTGCTCGACGTGGCGCGTTCGCAGCGGGCGGTGAACCCGGCCGCGCACTGCCCGCACCGGGCACAGCCGACCGAGGCGGGCACCAGAACGCGGTCACCGGGCTTGAAGCGGGTGACCTGGCTGCCGGTGTCGACGACGACGCCGACGCACTCGTGTCCCGGCGTGTAGCCCAGTTCCGGGCTGAATCCGTTGCCGCCGTAGATGTGCAGGTCGCTGCCGCAGATGCCGGCCGCGGTGACCCGCACCACCGCGTCGGACGGGCTGGTGACGGCCGGGTCGGGGACGTCCCCGTAGCGGATGTCGTGACGGCCGTGGTAGGTCAGTGCCTTCATCGGATCTCTCCCGCCCCGGTCCGGTCAGTCCGCGATCTTCAGCACGAGCTTGCCGTGGTTGTCACCGCGGAACAGGCGCATCAGGGTCTCGGGGAAATCCGCGACCGAGCCGGAAACCACGTCCTCCACGGACTTCAGCCGGCCCTCCGCCCGCCACGCGGCCATCCGCGCGATGCCCTCCGCGTACCGTTCGGCGTAGTCGAACACCACGATGCCCGTCATGGAGGCGCGGTTCACCAGCAGCGACAGGTAGTTGGCGGGGCCCTGCGGCTCGGTGCTGTTGTACTGGGAGATCGCGCCGCAGACCACGACGCGGGCACCGCGCGCCAGCCGCAGCAGCACGGCGTCCAGAACGTCGCCGCCCACGTTGTCGAAGTACACGTCGACGCCGTCGGGGGCGTGCTCGCGCAGGGCCTTGCGGACGTCCTCGCTCTGGTAGTCGATCGCGGCGTCGAACCCGAACTCGTCCACCACCATCCGGCACTTGGCCTCGCCACCCGCGATGCCGACGACCCGGCAACCGAGGATCTTGGCGATCTGCCCGACGACGCTGCCGACGGCACCGGCCGCTCCGGAGACCACGACGGTCTGGCCCGGCTCGGGACGCCCGACCTCGATCAGGCCGAAGTAGGCCGTCAGACCCGACATGCCGAGTGTGCCGAGATAGGTCGGCAGGGGAGCGGCCGCGGGATCGACCTTGGTCACGCCGCGTCCGTCCGACACGCAGTACTCCTGCACGCCGAACGTGCCGGACACGTGGTCGCCGACCGCGAACCCCGAGTGCCGGGAGGCGACCACCCTGCCCACCGCGACGGCGCGCATCACCTCGCCGATCTCCACCGGGCGGATGTAGGACCTGCCGGCGTTCATCCAGCCGCGCATCGCCGGGTCGATCGACAGACAGAGCACCTGTACCAGGAACTCCCCATCGCCCGGCTGCCCCGCCGGCTCCTCGGAGTGCTCCCAGTCGGTGGAGCGCGGCTCTCCCACGGGACGTGCGGCCAGGCGTATCCGGCTATTGATCAGGCTCATCTGCGGCGACTCTCCTCGGCTCCGTACCGTCCAGTCGGTACGGCCGTGAGCGTACGGGTGACCGCCGTGCGGGGCAAGAGCCGGTCCGCTACGTCGTGCCGTTCATGCCGCCGGCCCGTGCGGCGGGTCAGTCCTGTCCCGGCACCGCCATCTCGCCGAGGAGCGACCAGTCGTCCTGCGGGACGTTCGCGTTCACGATGCGCGGCGTCTCGGCCAGATGGGGAGGCAGCGTCTGCTGCGCGGCCTTGAAGTGGGCCGACTGCACGTGTGCGGCACCGGCCTCGTCGTCGCGGAAGGCCTCGACGAGCACGTACTCCGACGGCTCGTCCACGCTGCGCGACCAGTCGAACCACAGGCAACCGGGCTCGGCACGCGTCGCCCGGGTGAACTCGGCGGCGATCTCGGGCCAGCGGTCGGCGTGCTCGGGGCGGACGCGGAACTTCGCGGTGATGAAGATCATGGGAGATTTCCTCTCGCTGGTGCGCTGGTGCGCTGGTGCGCTGGTGCGCTGGTGCGCTGGTGTGATCACTGTGTCAGGAGGACCCGCGCGGATGCACCGCCCCCTCCGTCGCGGTGAGCGGCGCTCCGGTGCCGCCCCAGCGCAGCGCCACGATCTCGGCGGCCACGGACACCGCCACCTCCTCGGGTGTCCGGGCCCCCAGGTCCAGGCCCACCGGTGAGCGCAGCCGGGACAGTTCGCGTTCCGTGAGCCCGGCCTCGGCCAGTCGTGCGGCCCGGTCGGTGTGGGTGCGGCGGCTGCCCATCGCCCCGATGTAGGCGGCCGGCCGGCGCAGTGCCTCCGTCAGCAACGGCACGTCGAACTTGGGGTCGTGCGTGAGCACACAGATCACGGTGCGCTCGTCGGTGTCGGTCTCGCGCAGATAGCGGTGCGGCCACCGGGCGACCACCTCGACGCCCTCGGGGAAGCGCCGGGGCGTGGCGAAGACGGGGCGGGCGTCGCAGACGGTGACCCGGTAGCCGAGGAAGCCGCCGATGCGGGCCACGGCCGCGGCGTAGTCGATCGCGCCGAACACCAGCATCCGCGGCGGTGGCGCGAAAGACTGCAGGAACACGCTGACGGCGTCCTCGCGGCGCTGTCCCTCGGGTCCGTAGTGCCGCATGCCGGTCGCGCCGAGGGCGAGTTCGCCGCGGGCGTCGGCGGTCACGGCCGCGTCCAGGCCGCGTGTGCCGAGCGTGCCGAGGGTCCGGTCCGGCCACACGGCGAGGGCGGCTCCGCGCGGCGCCGGTCCGTCGGCCACGGTCGCCACGGTGACCGGCTCGCCCGCCGCGACCGATTCCGCGACCGCGCCGAAGCCGGGATCCCACTCGGGCGTGACGGCCCGCACGAGCAGTGTGATCTCGCCGCCGCAGGTCAGGCCGACCGCGAAGGCGTCGTCGTCGCTGTAGCCGAAGGTCTCGAGCCGGGCCTCGCCGTCCGCGGCGACGGCCTGCGCCAGCTCGAACACCGCGCCCTCGACACAGCCCCCGGACACGCTGCCGACGACCTCCTCGTCCGGGCCCACCGCCATCGCCGCCCCCGGATCGCGCGGCGCGCTGCGGCTGACCCCGACGACCGTGGCGAGGCCGAACGGGACCCCGGCCGCGTACCAGCGGCCCAGCACCGGCAGAACGTCACGCACGAGCCACTCCTCTCCGTCGGACGCCCCGCCGGGTACCCCCGTGGCGGTTAATTCCGTTGTGGCCCCCGGCACGCGTCTGCTGCACTGCACAGGACAGCGAGATCGGCGAGTCCCGAGGAGTTCCGAATGCGCACTGCGTGCATGTCCCCCCAGCCAGGAACGGACCTCTCTCCGAAGGACATGACGCTTCGTGCACCTGCTCAACCTTGGAATTCTCGCCCATGTCGACGCCGGTAAGACCAGCCTGACCGAGCGACTGCTCCATTCGGCCGGGGTGATCGACGAGATCGGCCGCGTCGACGACGGGAACACCCGCACCGACACCCTCGCCCTGGAACGCCGGCGCGGTATCACCATCAAGTCCGCCGTCGTCTCGTTCCCGCTCGACGGCGTGACCGTCAACCTCATCGACACCCCCGGCCACCCGGACTTCATCGCCGAGGTGGAGCGCGTCCTCGGCGTGCTGGACGGCGTCGTCCTCGTGATCTCCGCCGTGGAGGGCGTGCAGGCGCAGACGCGGGTGCTGATGCGGACGCTCCAGCGGCTGCGCATCCCGACCCTGCTCTTCGTCAACAAGATCGACCGGAGCGGGGCACGCCACGAGGCGGTGCTGCGGGAGATCGCGGCGCGGCTGACTCCCGCGATCGTGCCGATGGGGACCGCCGCCGGCCTCGGCACGCGCGCGGCCCGCTTCGTCCCCGGCCCCGGACCGGCCGGTGCCCTCGACGTCCTGACCGGGCACGACGACGCCCTGCTGTCCGCGTACGTCGAGAACACCGTCACGGACGAGCTGCTGCACGGGTCCCTCCTCGCGCAGACGAGGGAGGCGCTCGTCCACCCGGTGTACTTCGGCTCCGCCGCCACGGGCGCGGGAGTGGAGCCGCTGCTGTCCGGCATCGAGACCCTGCTGCCGGTGGCCGACGGGGACGCGGACGGCCCGGTCTCCGCCACCGTGTTCAAGGTGGACCGGGGCCCGGCGGGGGAGAAGGTCGCCTACGCCCGCATGTTCTCCGGGACCTTGCGCACCCGCGACCGGGTCCCCTTCGGGGCGGACGGCGCCGAGGGCCGGGTCACCGGCATCAGCGTCTTCGGCGACGGCACGGACGTCCGCGAGGACTCCGTGGCAGCCGGCCGGATCGCCCGCCTCACCGGGCTCGGCGACATCCGCATCGGTGACGCGATCGGCCAACCCCGGTCGGCGTACGAGCACTTCTTCGCCCCGCCGACACTGGAGACGGTCGTCGTCCCCGGCCCGGACGTCGACAGAGGGGCGCTGCACCTGGCGCTCACCCAGCTGGCCGAGCAGGACCCGCTCATCGGCCTGCGTCGCGACGAACGCCGTCAGGAGACCTCCGTCTCCCTGTACGGCGAGGTGCAGAAGGAGGTCATCCAGGCGACCCTCGCCGAGGAGTACGGCCTCGACGTCGCCTTCCGCGAGACGACGCCCCTGTGCGTCGAACGGCTCGTCGGCACCGGGCAGGCCGTGGAGTTCAACAAGAAGGACCCCAACCCGTTCCTCGCGACGGTCGGCCTGCGCGTCGAGCCGGCACCCGTCGGCTCGGGCGTCCGCTTCCGGCTGGAGGTCGAGCTCGGGTCGATGCCGTACGCCTTCTTCAGGGCCGTCGAGGACACCGTGGGCGAGACCCTCGACCAGGGCCTGCACGGCTGGCAGGTCACCGACTGCGTGGTCACCATGACCCACAGCGGCTACTCGCCCCGCCAGAGCCATGCCCACCAGGGCTTCGACAAGAGCATGTCGAGTACGGGCGCCGACTTTCGCGGTGTCACCCCGCTGGTGCTCGTCGAGGCGCTGCGGCGGGCCGGTACGCGGGTGCACGAGCCGATGCACCGCTTCCGCATCGAGGCGCCCGCCGACACCCTCGGCGCCCTGCTGCCGGTGCTGGCCCAGCTCGCGGCCGTACCCGAGACGACGCGGAACCGAGACGACCTGTGCGTTCTCGAAGGCACCGTGCCGGCCGCCCGGGTGCACTCCCTCCAGCAGATTCTGCCGGGGCTCACCCGGGGCGAGGGCGAGCTGGAGAGCTCCTTCGCCCACTACGCACCCGTCACGCACGGCACGATCCCCGAGCGCCCCCGCACCGACCACAACCCGCTGAACAGGAAGGAGTACTTGTTGAACGTGACACGAAGGGTGGGTGGTTGACCTGCGAGGGTTCAGCGAATGGGAACTTACTCTGGAGTCAGGGGTGTTGACGGTGTCCTGATATCGCCGGACTGTAGTGGACATGCCGACTATCCGAGCGCGTCTCCTGGTCGTCCTGATCGTCCTCTTCGGTTCGGTGTCGGTGGCGGGCGTCCCGCCGGCCACCGCCGCGCCCCCGTCCGGCTCCCTCTGGTTCGACGACCCCACCGTCACCGTGCGCGACGGCCGCTTCACCGACGCCCACGGGCGCGAGATCGTGCTGCGCGGCTACAACGTCTCCGGCGAGACCAAGCTCGCGGAGAACAAGGGCCTGCCCTTCGCGTCGGTCGCCGACGCCCGCAAGTCGGCGACCGCGCTGCGCGCCCTCGGCGGCGGCAACACCGTGCGCTTCCTGCTGTCCTGGGCCTACGCCGAGCCCGAACGCCGCCAGGTGGACACCGCCTACCTGGCCGCGGCCACCGACCAGATGAAGGCCTTCCTCGACGCCGGCATCCGGGTCTACCCCGACTTCCACCAGGACCTCTACTCCCGGCACCTCTTCGACACCGACAGCTGGTACACCGGCGACGGCGCTCCCAAGTGGGCCGTGGACGCAGGGAACTACCCCGACGAGTCCTGCGGCATCTGCCTCTTCTGGGGGCAGAACATCACCCAGAACGAGGCCGTGAAGCGTGCCTCGTACGACTTCTGGCACAACGCGCACGGCGTGCAGGACGCCTTCCTCGCCACCGCTCAGAAGACCATGGCGTACGTGCAACAGCACCTCAGCGCCGACCAGTTCAAGGGCATCGCCGGCTTCGACCCGTACAACGAACCGCACGCGGGTGCCTACGACTCCGGGCAGACCAGCCGCGCCTGGGAGAAGGACGTGCTCTGGCCGTTCTACGAGAAGTTCCGGGCCCGCATGGACACGGCCGGGTGGCGTGACAAGCCCGCGTTCGTCGAGCCGAACCTCTTCTGGAACGCCAACATCGACTTCCAGAAGCAGGAGGGCGGCCTGCTGGACGCCGGCGCCCTGGGACCGCGCTACGTCTTCAACACGCACTTCTACGACCAGAAGGCCATCTCCGGTGTCTTCATGTGGGGCAAGGCGGCGGACGGCCAGTACGCGGGCGACTTCCGCACTGTCCGCGACCGGGCCGCCGCCGCGCGGACGGCCGCCGTGGTCAGCGAATTCGGGCACCCGCTCGCGGGCAACGTCTCCGACAAGGCGCCAACCGTTCTCAAGGCGATGTACCAGGCACTCGACTCACGCCTCAAAGGCGCCGACTGGTGGTCCGACCCGGCGGCCTCGGGGCCCGTGCTCTCCGGCTCCCAGTGGCAGTGGGACATCTACAACGGCCGTCACCACGAACCGATGAACGGCAACCCCGGCAAGGTGCTCACCGCCGGCGACGCCTGGAACGACGAGGACCTGTCCGCCGTACGCCTCGACGACGCGGGCAGGCCCGTGCTGCGCCAGGACGCCCGGCTCCTGGACCGTCTCTACCCGAGCGCCACGGCCGGTGAGACCGTCGGCTTCACCTACGAGGACCGCTCCCGGGACGGCTCGACGACCCTGACCTGGAACCCGGTGCCCGGCTCACTGCCGAACGTGCAACGACTCGTGGGGTCAGGGCAGTACGGGCTGCTGCTGTGGCGCTCGAACGGCGGCTCGGCACCCACCGAACTGCACCTCCCGGCAAGCTTCCCGACCGCGTCCACCACGGTCGTCTCCGATCTGGGCGCGACCCACGCCCCGCCGTCGTACACCGCCTCGACCCCGGTCGGCGTGGCCCAGGAGCCCGGAGGCACGGGCAGCCGCCGCCTGCTGCTCACCGCGCCGGACTCGGGCGTCCTGCACTACGCGCTGGTGACCAATGGGGCGACGGCTCCCGCGGCGGATCTGCTCGCCGCGGCCCGCTCGGAACTGGCGGCCTGGGCGGCGAAGGAGGTCAACTAGCGGACGGGCTCGTCCAGCCGGCGGCTACATGGCCGAGCCGGACGCGCTGCGGGTGGTCACCGACCGGTACGGACACGACCTTCTTCCCGGTGGCGAAGTCGATGGCCGTGACCTGGTCGGTGCCGCTCTCGGAGACCACGCAGGACTTGCCGTCACCGCTGACCGTGGCCCAGTAGGGCTTGGAGGCGGTGACGAGCGGGCCCTCCTGGAGGGTGGCGCGGTCGACGACGGTGGCGTAGTCGTCCATCGTGCCCGCGACGCACAGCTTGCGCCCGTCCGGGCTCATCGAGATGCCGTGGTGGCGCGAGTCGTTGACGAAGGTCGTGCGGTCGTCGCCGGTCGCCGGGTTCTTCGGCAGGGTCTTGGTCCGGGTGATCTTCTCGGTGGCGATGTCGTACTCGAAGAAGCCGTTGAAGAACGAGACCTGGAAGTACAGCTTCGACTCGTCCGGCGAGAAGACGGCCGGGCGGACGGCGTCGGAGTAGTCCTTGAGGCCGAGCGCGTCCAGCTGCGGGCGCATGTCGATGACCTTGACCTGCTCGAACGTCCTGGCGTCGACGACGGTGATGCGCCGGTCGCCCTTCGTCCAGTCCAGCCACGGAGCGTCGGTCTGCGTGTTCACGTCGCCGATCGCCATGTTGTAGATGTACTTGCCGTCCTGGGTGAAGATGTTCTCGTGCGGCTTGTCGCCGGTGCCGAACTTGCCCAGCTCCTTACCGGAGACGATGTCCAGCACGTGCACGGTGTTCGAGGTCGACGCCGACACCGCCACCCGCTTGCCGTCGGGGGAGACCGCCATGTGATCGGAGCGGTAACCGGACACCGGGAAGCGCCAGTTGAGCCGCCCGGAGGCGAGGTCGATCGACACGACGTCGGCGAAGCTCGGCCGGGAGACGACCACCGACTTTCCGTCCGGCGTCGAGTACATGTCGTCGACGAACTGGTCGTGCCCCTCACCGACACTGTTGCGGATCGCCATGAAGTAGATCCACTTGATCGGATCGGCGTTGATCGCCGCCATCCGCTCGTCCTTGTCGGGGATGACGTTGATCCGGCCGATCTTCGCGAAGTCACCGCTGGAGCGGATGACGTCGGCGGTGCCGTCCCAGTTGTTGCCCACGAACAGCACCTCGCGCAGCGCGGCGGAGGAGCCCGGAGCGGCCGCGGTGGCGGTGGTCGCGGGAACGGTGGCGGTCAGGGCCAGGGCTGCGGCTACGGAGCACAGGTGCCGGCGTCGGAAGACGGGCATGACGGCTCCCCTCTCTGCTGTGGGGTCGCTGCTGGGGGGCGAGCTACGTGAGTGGGACATGCCAAATCGGGCCACGTGCGGAAACTGAACACGCGTGCTTTCAGAGTCAACTTACTGAAAAGTAAGGAAGGGGCGGCCTTCTCCACAAGACCGCGTGCACGACAAAATCGGTGGTCGGACGACGAAGGGAGAGCCGGTGCCGGGCAGACTCAGAGCGCCGACCGGCCGCTACGGCGGCAAGACGGCCGGGGAGCGGCAGGCCGAGCGACGCCGGCGGTTCCTCGACGCCGCGCTGCGGCTGTTCGGCGACACCCCGGGCTTCCGCTCCACCACGGTCGCGGCCCTCAGCGAGACGGCCGGGCTGTCCACCCGGCAGTTCTACGAGGAGTTCCGCACCCTCGAGGACGTGCTCGCCGCACTGCACCTCCAGGTCAACGGCTGGGCCGAGGCCGCGGTGCTGGAGGCCGCCGCGGGCGCGGCCGACCTGCCCCTCGCGGAACGCGCCACGGCTATCTTCCGCGCCTACGCCGGGAACGTCACCGCCGATCCGCGCCGGATCCGCATCACCTTCGTCGAGATCATCGGTGTCAGCCCGCACCTGGAGGAGCAGCGGCTCGCGCGCCGGGCCGGCTGGGTGGACCTCATCTGCGCCGAGGCCGACGCGGCCGCCGCACGGGGAGAGGCCGCACCCCGCGACTACCGCCTCCCCGCGACCGCCTTCATCGGCAGCGTCAACGGCCTGCTGCACGACTGGAGCACCGGCTGGGTCGACGCCACGCTCGACGAGGTCGTCGACGAACTGGTCCGGCAGCTGCTGGGGATCCTGTGGCCGCCGGGATGGAAGCCGGAGGGGTGACGGCGGCCGCGGGGGGCGGGGACCTGGACCGGTCCTGACCGGCTAGGCCCACACCAGCACCACGAGATCCACCGCCACCAGCAGCGCGACTCCCAGCAGCACTCCGGCCAGCAGCCACGCCCGGAGCCTGCGGTGGACCGCCTCGTACTCGGCCCGCAGTTCCTCCGCGCGTCGGGCCGTGCGCTGCCACGAGGCCCGGGAGAGGGCGAGATGCTCCGCCGCGAACCGCCGGGCCACCTCCGCCCGTTCCGCCTCCGGCAGCCGGTCGAACCCCGCGGCGAAGCGGGCGGCGGCCGTACGCGCCTCCTCGCGGGCAGCGGCGGCCAGGAGATGGCCCTCGACCTCGTTGTGGAATGCCCGCAGGTCCACGGGGAGCCCCTCCATGGCGGTCATCGGTGCGTCAGCTCCCGCTCGGCCGCCGCGACGGCATCGTGGTGCAGGTCGAACGCCGGGGCCTCGCTGCGTATCTTCGGCAGGGCGACGAAGTTGTGCCGCGGCGGGGGGCAGGACGTCGCCCACTCCAGGGGCCACGTCCTGCTCGACCGGACGTACCCGCCCAGCTGGAGCGACGCCCCGCCCCAGTCGCCCCCGCCCCACGACCCGGCGCGGCTGCGCGCCTACCTGACGGAGGCTCAGTTCACCGACGGGCCGCTGACCACGCCTGAACTGCTGGACGCCACGGCGACGCTGCTGGACCACTGGACCCTCGGCGCACGCGAGAGCGCGGCGCTCGCCCGGCTCCTGGCCACGGCGGAGGGACTGCGGCCGGCCAGGTGACCGACCGGCTGGGCCGGCGAGGCCAGGCCTACGTGAACGACTCCCGCGGCGTCCGCCGCATGCTGATCATGGACCCGGGCACCGGTGCCGTCCTCGGACTGGAGAGCACCCTCACGGCCCCGGAACCCGCGTTCGGTGCCGAGGAGGGCGACGTAATGTCGTACAGCGCCTGGATGCGCTGATCACACCCCGGGTCCCACCTCAGCGGTGTCGCTCCTCCTAATCGTCCCAGGCCTGGATCAGGGTCTGCTCCGCGATCTTGCCATCGCGCAGCGTGAGCATGGACTCGGACAGGACGCGCACACCGTCTGCATACTGACAGCTCTCGCTGTAGGCGGCCTCGTCGCCCTGGACGATGCACCGCTCCACCTTGTGCGTCATGTCCCGGCTGTAGACGTCCTCCAGCATGCGACCGATCTCGTCCCGGCCGTGAAGGACTTTGGGGTGGCTGGGCTGGGTGGTGTGGTCGACGATGCGGAACTCCGCGTCGTCCGCGTAGAGCGAGAGCAGGATGTCCGGCTGTCCTTCCACGCCCCGGCGCAGTGTCTCTCCGTCGAAGGCGGGGTCTGCCGCGGTTCCCATGATGGACCTCCTTCGAAGGGCCGCGACCCGCTCGGCAGCGGGCCGCGAGGGTCTCACTCCCGAGCCTCCTCCCGCCCGGCGGTCACGGCAAGCGCAGCGGAAACAGTGAGCTTCACCCGGGTTCTCACCTCAGTCCGCCGAGGCCAGGAACTGCGTCGCCGCCAACTCCGCGTAGAGCGGGTCCCCGGTCACGAGCTCACGGTGGGTACCGACGGCACGGACCCGGCCCGCGTCCATCACCACGATCCGGTCGGCCATCGTCACCGTGGACAGCCGGTGCGCCACGACGAGGACCGTGGTCGTCCGGGCCACGTCCGCGACGGTGTCGCGCAGCGCCGCCTCGTTCACCGCGTCCAGCTGCGAGGTCGCCTCGTCGAGCAGCAGCAGCCGGGGGCGGCGCAGCAGCGCCCGGGCGATGGCGACGCGCTGGCGCTCGCCGCCGGACAGCTTGGTGCCGCGGTGCCCGACCAGCGTGTCGAGGCCGCCGGGCAGCCGGGTGACCAGGCCGTCGAGGCGGGTCGTCTTCAGTACAAGCGCGAGGGCGTCCTCGTCCGCCTCCGGATTTCCCAGCAGCAGGTTGTCCCGCAGGGAGCCCGACAGGACGGGGGCGTCCTGCTCCACGTAGCCGATCGCGGCACGCAGCAGCGGCAGCTCCCAGTCGTTCAGGTCCCGCCCGTCCAGGGTGATCACGCCGGACTCCGGGTCGTAGAACCGCTCGATCAGCGAGAAGACGGTGGTCTTGCCGGCGCCGGACGGGCCGACGAACGCCGTCATGCCCTGCGCGGGCACGGTGAACGTGACCCCGTGGTGGACGTAGGGAAGGTCGTCGGCGTAGCGGAAGCGGACGTCGTCGAAGGTGACGGCGGCGGGCTGCGCGCCGGGCTCGGGCAGGCCGGCCGCCTCGGCGGCCGGCTCGGCGGGAAGGCGCAGTGCCTCCTCGATGCGGGTCAGGGCCGCCGCTCCCGTCTGGTACTGCGTGACCGCACCGACGACCTGCTGGATCGGGGACATCAGGTAGAAGACGTACAGCAGGAACGCCACCAGGGTGCCCACGTCGACCGCGCCGGTCGCCACCCGGGCGCCGCCCACGGCGAGGACCGTGATGAAGGCGACCTGCATGGACAGCCCCGCCGTGTTGCCGGCGGCGGCCGACCACTTGGCGGCCCGCACGCTCTGCCGCCACGACTCCTGCGCCGCCTCGTGCAGCGTCCGCTCCTCCCGGTGCTCCGCGCCGGACGCCTTCACGGTGCGCAGGGCGCCCAGGATCCGCTCCAGCGAGGCGCCCATGACCCCGACCGCGTCCTGCGCCTGCCGGCTCGCCTTGTTGATGCGCGGCACGATCACCCCGAGGACCACGCCCGCCCCCAGGATCACAGCGAGGGTGACGCCCAGCAGCACGGTGTCCACCAGACCCATCATCACGACCGTGGCGACGAGCGTGAGCCCGCCCGTGCCCAGGCCGACCAGCGAGTCGGTGGTGACCGCCCGCAGCAGGGTGGTGTCGGAGGTGATGCGGGCCATCAGGTCACCGGGTTCGCTGCGGTCCACGGCCGTGATCCGCAGCCGCAGCAGATACGACGACAGCGCGCGCCGCGCGCCGAGCACCACCGACTCGGCGGTGCGGGTCAGCACGTACGAACCCAGCGCCCCCAGCGCCGCGTTGGCCACGACCAGGGCCGACATCGCCAGCAGGGCACCGGTGATGGCCCGCTCGTGCGACAGGTCGTCGATCAGGTCCCGCGCCACCAGCGGCAGCAGCAGCCCGGTCGCCCCGGTGACCAGGGACAGCAGCGCACCGGCGAACAGGGACCAGCGGTGCGGCCGTACGTATCCGAGGAGCTGCCGCCACGCGGGGGTGGCCGTCTCGGTCTCTGCGATGCTCACGGCGCTCCCTCGGCGTCGGCGGAGCGTTCAGGCTACGTCTCAGCCGCCCCCGCGGCCTGCCCCTTTCGCGTCTTCGCGGGCGGAGCGGGTGGCCGATCCGCGCCCCTTACCGATCAGTCGCGCGTAGGGTCGGAGGGGAACGGACCCCGGCCGACGAAGGAGTCAGCACCATGGCCCAGGAAGTACGCGGCGTGATCGCACCCGGCAAGGACGAGCCGGTGCGGATCGAGACGGTCGTGGTGCCCGACCCGGGGCCGGGCGAGGCCGTGGTGCGGGTGCAGGCCTGCGGGGTGTGCCACACCGACCTGCACTACAAGCAGGGCGGCATCAACGACGAGTTCCCGTTCCTGCTGGGCCACGAGGCCGCGGGCGTGGTCGAAGCGGTCGGCGCCGACGTCGGCGATGTCGAGCCCGGTGACTTCGTGATCCTCAACTGGCGTGCGGTGTGCGGAAAGTGCCGGGCCTGCCTGCGCGGGCGGCCCTGGTACTGCTTCGACACGCACAACGCACAGCAGAAGATGACCCTCGCCTCGACCGGCCAGGAGCTGTCCCCGGCCCTGGGCATCGGCGCCTTCGCCGAGAAGACGCTGGTCGCGGCCGGCCAGTGCACCAAGGTCGACCCGCGCGTCGCCCCACAGGTGGCCGGGCTGCTGGGCTGCGGTGTGATGGCCGGCATCGGCGCCGCGATCAACACCGGTGACGTCGGCCGGGGCGACTCGGTCGCCGTCATCGGCTGCGGTGGTGTCGGCGACGCGGCCATCGCCGGGTCGCAGCTGGCCGGAGCGGCGACGATCATCGCCGTCGACATCGACGACCGCAAGCTGGAGACCGCCCGTTCCATGGGCGCCACGCACACCGTCAACTCGCGCGAGAACGACCCGGTCGAGGCGATCCGCGAGCTCACCAACGGCTTCGGCGCCGACGTCGTCATCGAGGCCGTCGGCCGCCCGGAGACGTACGAGCAGGCGTTCTACGCCCGGGACCTCGCGGGCACGGTCGTCCTCGTCGGTGTCCCCACACCCGAGATGAAGCTCGAACTGCCCCTGCTCGACGTCTTCGGCCGCGGCGGAGCACTCAAGTCGAGCTGGTACGGCGACTGCCTGCCCTCCCGGGACTTCCCCATGCTGATCGACCTGCACCTGCAGGGGCGCCTGGACCTCGGCGCGTTCGTCACGGAGACCATTCAGCTCGACGAGGTGGAGAAGGCCTTCGAGCGGATGCACCACGGCGACGTGCTGCGCTCGGTGGTGGTGCTGTGATGACGACGCGCATCGAACACCTCGTCACCTCCGGGCAGTTCAGCCTCGACGGCGGCACCTGGGACGTCGACAACAACGTGTGGATCGTCGGCGACGACCACGAGGCGATCGTCATCGACGCCGCCCACGACGCCGACGCCATCGCCGAGGCCGTCGGGGACCGGCGGCTCACGGCCATCGTGTGCACGCACGCCCACAACGACCACATCGACGCCGCCCCCGCCCTCGCCGAGCGCACCGGGGCCACCATCTGGCTGCACCGCGACGACCTGCCGCTGTGGAAGCAGACCCACCCGGACCGCGAGCCGGACGCCTGGCTGGTCGACGGCCAGGTGCTGGAGGCAGGCGGCGCCGACCTGCGGGTGCTGCACACCCCGGGGCACGCCCCCGGCGCGGTCTGCCTCTACGACCCCGGACTGGGCACCGTCTTCACCGGCGACACCCTCTTCCAGGGCGGCCCCGGCGCCACCGGCCGTTCCTTCTCGCACTTCCCGACGATCATCGACTCGATCCGCGACCGGCTGCTCGTCCTGCCGTCGGAGACGACGGTCCGCACCGGCCACGGCGACTCCACGACCATCGGCGCGGAGGCCCCGCACCTCGAGGAATGGATCACGCGCGGCCACTGAACGCGACTCGCCCGTAAAAGGCGACAGAAGATGTCCGGCTTACCCGTCACGCTGAAGGCCGCCAAGCAGTCACCGTCATGGGAGGCCGGACATGTCAGCTCCGTTGCAGGGCAAGGTCGCACTGGTCGCGGGTGCGACCCGGGGCGCAGGGCGCGGGATCGCCGTGGAACTCGGTGCGGCCGGCGCCACGGTCTACGTCACCGGCCGCACCACCCGCGCCCGCCGCTCGGAGTACGACCGCCCCGAGACCATCGAGGACACCGCCGACCTGGTCACCGCGGCGGGCGGCAACGGCATCGCCGTGCCCACCGACCACCTCGACCGGACGCAGGTCAAGGCGCTGGTGGACCGGATCGCGCAGGAGCAGGGCCGCCTCGACGTCCTGGTGAACGACATCTGGGGTGGCGAGAAGCTCTTCGAGTGGGAGACCCCCCTGTGGGAGCACGACCTCGACAACGGCCTGCGCCTGCTCAGGCTCGCCGTCGAGACGCACACCGTCACCAGCCACCACGCCCTGCCCCTGCTGCTGCGCAACCCCGGCGGTCTCGTCGTCGAGGTCACCGACGGCACCGCCGAGTACAACCGCGAGAACTACCGCGTGAACTTCTTCTACGACCTCGCCAAGGCCTCGGTGCTGCGCATGGCCTTCGCCCTCGGCCACGAACTGGGCCCGCGCGGCGCAACCGCCGTCGCCCTCACCCCCGGCTGGCTGCGTTCGGAGCTGATGCTGGACGGTTTCGGAGTACGGGAGGAGAACTGGCGCGACGCCTTGGAACGCGTCCCCCACTTCGCCATCTCCGAGACCCCGCACTACGTGGGCCGGGCCGTGGCCGCACTCGCCGCCGACGCGGACGTGGCGCGCTTCAACGGCCGGTCCCTCTCCAGCGGCGGACTCGCTCAGACGTACGGCTTCACCGACCTCGACGGCAGCCGCCCGGATGCCTGGCGTTACCTGGTGGAGGTCCAGGACGCGGGGAAGCCGGCGGACGCGACCGGCTATCGCTGACGAGGACGCCCGGAAGTCAGTTGTCAGTAAGACCCCACCTGCACGGATATGTCCCCTCCGTGCCGGTGGGGTATGTCACTGTTCCGTCCCAGCACGCCCGACCGCACAACCGGAACCGCCCCTCGTCCGTCTAGCTGGCAGACATCACAGACCCGTTTTCGCGAAAGGGCATGACCAGCCATGGGGGACGTACGCAGACGGAGCGCCGTCGCACTGGGGATCACCGGTCTGGTGGCACCGCTCACGCTCGCACTGGGCGCCGCACCGGCCCAGGCCGCGAGCTGCACCACACAGGCCGGCCCGTACCAGAAGCAGGTCGAGAAGTTCCTCGGCCGTCCGGTCGACGGCAAGCAGTCCGCCGCCGACTGCAAGGCCATCCAGGCCTTCCAGACCAAGCACGGCATCACGCCGAACATCGGCTACGCCGGATCCGTCACCTGGGGCGTGATGGACCTGATGCAGAAGCAGAAGGCCGTCGGGTCGAACCCCAACAAGGACGGCAAGTGCCCGGTGAACAAGGGCCGCATCGCCTGTGTGAACCTGACGCTCCAGCTGAGCTGGATCCAGGACGGCAAGAAGCTCGTCTACGGACCCGTCCCGGTCCGCACCGGCCGTAACGGCGACGAGACCCGCACCGGCCTGAAGAAGATCTACTGGCGCAACATCGACCACGTCTCGTCCATCTACGACGTGCCGATGCCCTACGCCCAGTTCTTCGACGGAGGCCAGGCCTTCCACCAGGCGAACGTCAGCATGTGGAACCCGCCCGGCTCACGCGGCTGCGTCAACATGACCAAGACCGACGCCAAGAAGTACTGGTCGCTGCTGAAGAAGGGCGACGACGTCTTCGTGTACGGCCGCAAGCCGGGCACCTGATCACAGGCACCCGGCTCGAACCTCGCGTCCCCTACTGGGGCGCGTCCCCGAAGTCCGGGATCTCCAGCCTGACCCCGCCCTGCCGTGCCGACTCGTGCGCGATGATGCCCGGCAGGGTGTAACGGGCCGCCACCCAGGCGTTCACCGAGGGCAGCGTGCGGTCGTTGACCGCGGTCACGAAGTCGTCCACCAGGAAGTGGTGGCTGCCCTCGTGGCCGTTGTGGAGGTGGTCGAACTCCCTCGGCAGCCGCGCCCGGTCGTGCACGGGCGCCGACCCGGAGGTGAAAGCGGCCCGCAGCTCCGGCGCGATGTGCTGCAGCGAGGGGTCGTCGGGCGCCATGGTGGGCTTGGGCTCCAGCAGTTCGCTGATGTCCTTCACCCCCTGCTTGTCCTGCCACAGGGCGACCGTGGCGAGCTGCTCCATGCTCGCCTCGGTGCCGAAGAAGCGGAAGCGTGATTCCCGTATGTGCGAGGGGTAACCGACCCGCCGGAACTCGTTCGTACGGAACGAGCCGCCGCCCGCCACCTCGAACAGCGCGGTGGCGTTGGAGACGTCGTTGCCGAACTGGCTGACGTCCTTGTCGAAGACGCCGTCGCCCCGGTCGTCGACCACACCGATCGCCGACACGCTCACGGCGTGCGTCCTCCAGGCGCCCAGCACACCGCCGACCGCGTGCGTCGGGTACAGCAGCGGGGGATAGCTGGCGGTCGCCTTCCAGTTCTCGCCGCCGCTGTACTGGTAGGCCTCGTAGAACCCGAGATCCATGTCGTGGACGTAGTCGCCCTCGGCGTAGAACAGCCGCCCGAAGGCGCCCTCGGCGATCTGGTTGCGGGCGTGGACCGTGGCCGGGTTGTACTCGCTGGTCTCGCCCATCATGTAGGTCAGCCCCGTGGCCTTGACCGCGTCGATGATCGCCGCGATCTCCTCCGTGCTGATCGCCATGGGCACAGCCGAGTACACGTGCTTGCCGGCGTTGAGGCCCTGGAGCACCAGCGGCCCGTGCGTCCAGCGCTGGGTGAAGATCGCGACGGCGTCGACGTCCTCCGACTCCAGCATGGCCTGGTACGAGGGGAAGGTACCGGCGAGCCCCTGGGCGGCGGCGAGCTGTTCGGCCCGCTCCGGCAGCAGGTCGGTGACGTAGACGTCGCTGACGCCGGGGTGGGCCTGGAACAGCGTGGCGAACTGGCCGGAGAACTGGCCGGCGCCGACGATGCCGAGGGAGAACGTCATGGAGCGCGTGCCCTTCACTGGGAGAGGATGAGGTTGATCTGGTCGTTGGTCTGATCGAGGCTGCTCACGGGCTTGCCGTTGCCGTAGATGTCCTCCATGGCAGGGGCCATGAGCGCCGTCATGTCCGCCGAGTAGCTGGCGATCGGGTAGGAGAAGGTCCGGGAGTGCTTCTTGTCGGCCACGGGTTCGGTGAACGCCGAGACGTCGATGCCCTTCTCCCGGTACGCGGCGACGGCCGCCTCCGTCCCGGCCCGGGTGGCGGGGAAGACCACGCCGGACTTGCCGACGACGGTCTGGCACCGGTCCGAGGCCAGGTAGGCCACCCACTTGCGGGCGCCCGCCTTGTTCTTGGAGGCCTTGGTGATCGAGTCGGCGAGGCCGTTCATCATCGTGGCGCGCTTGCCGGTCGGGCCGACCGGCGTCAGGGCGGTCTTGATGTCCTTGCCCTTGAAGCCGGCGTAGGTGGAGATCATCCAGGCCCCGTCGAACGCGGTGGCCGCCTTGCCCGCCGCCACCTGGGTGTTCGCCTGGTTGGACTGGACGTTGTAGTCGGACAGCGGTGGCATGTAGCCCTTCTTCGCCAGGCCGAAGTACCACTGGACGACGGACTGGAAGGTCTTGCTGTCGTACTGGTACTTCGTGCCCCAGCGCGGCTTGTCGAGGTAGTTCCACCCGGCTGAGGCGGCGAAGTTGCTCCACTGGGTCTGGCCGTCGCCGAAGCCGCCGCCGTTGCTGGCCATGCCGTAGACCTCGACGTTGTCCTTGTCGAAGCCCGGCTCGTCGCCCCGCTTGCCGTTCCTGTCCACGGTGAGGTGGGCGATGGCCTTCTCGAAGGTGCCGCCGTCCCGCGGGTTCCAGGAGAGGCCGTTCAGCTGCTCGGCAGTGAGCCCGGCCGCCCGGGTCATCTTGGAGTTGTAGAACAGCGCTACGGTGTCCCAGTCCTTCGGGGCGCCGTAGCGGTGGCCGTCCTGGCCGATCCAGTTGGCGGCGAGGCCCGGCTGGTAGTCGGAGTCCTTGATGCCGAGGTCGTCGAGCGGTTCGAGGACCTTCAGGTCGGCGAACTGGCCGAAGTTCTGGATGTGGTCGGTGAACACGTCCGGCTGGGTGCCCGCGATGAACCCGGCGGTGAGCTTGGTCCAGTAGTCGCTCCAGCCCAACTGGGTTATTTTCACGTTCAGTCCGGGGTTCTCCTTCTCGAACCCCTTGGCGCAGGCCTGGTAGGCGGGCAGCTGGTTGGCGTCCCACAGCCAGTACGTGACGGTGTTCGCGGACGATCCGGCGGCACCTCCCTGCGCGCATCCGCTGACCAGGGACAGCGCCAGCGCTCCGGTCACCGCGGCGAGCGGACGAAGTCGAATTCGCATCACAGTCCCCTTACTTGATCCCGGTGAAGCCGATGGAGCTGACGATGCGGCGGGCGAAGCAGGCGAACAGCACCAGCATCGGCAGCGCGGCGATCAGCGTCGCGGCCATGAGCCCGGACCAGTCGACGCCGGTCGCCGGGGTCTGCGCCCGGAAGACCGCGAGCGCCACGGTGAGCACGCGCGAGCTGTCGCTGTAGGAGACCATCAGCGGCCAGAAGTAGTCGTTCCAGGAGGTGATGTACGTCAGCACGGCCAGCGTGATGATCGGCGTGGACGCCATGGGCAGCACCACCCGGAAGAAAATCTTGATCTTCCCGGCGCCGTCGAGCAGCGCGGCCTCCTCGACCTCCTTGGGGATGTTCATGAAGAACTGGCGCAGGAAGAACACCGCGAACGGCGTCATGAACATCGTGGGGAGCGCGATGCCGAGGAGCGTGTCGATCAGGTGCAGCTGCTTGATGAGTACGAAGTTCGGCAGCAGCGTGAAGATGGCCGGCACCATCATCCCGGCCAGGAAAAGCCCGAACACCTTGTCCCGGCCCCGCCAGCGCAGCCGGGAGAAGGCGTACGCGGCCATCGCGGAGAAGAAGATCTGGCATCCGGTGATCAGGGTGGACACCAGCACGGAGTTGAGCAGGTAGCGCCAGAAGTCCAGCCCGCCGCCCGCGCCGCCCTGTGCGACGGCCTCCTCGGCCGACTGCAGGCCGAGCGCCCGTTCGAAGCCGCTGGTGGTGAGGTCCACCGGCAGGGGGTTGGTGGGGTCGGCGCTCAGCCCCGCGTTGGTGGACAGCGCGGTGCGCAGGATCCAGTAGAACGGCAGCAGGGTGATGAGGACGATCAGTCCCATCACGGTCCAGGCGGCGGCCCTCCCGAAGGGGAACCTGCGCCGCACCGGCCGCAGGGTCGTCGGTGGCGTTGTCGTCACGGCAGTCATGGCGGTGTCTCCCTTCCGTCAGCCGAGGTCGGTCCGGCCGGCCCGGGTGAGCCGGTACTGCAGGACGGTGATCGCGCTCAGCACGACGAGCAGGGCGACGGACATGGCCGAGGCATAGCCGAACTGGAAGCGGCCGAAGGCGGAGCCGTAGATGTAGTACTGCAGGACGTTGGTCGCGTTCGCCGGACCGCCGGCGGTGGTCACGGCGACCGTGTCGAACACCTGGAACGACCCGATCACCGTCATGATCAGCACGACAGCGAGCACCGGCCGCAGCAGCGGCATGGTGATCCGCCAGAACATCCGCCACTCGCTCGCGCCGTCCACCCGGGCCGCCTCGTACATGTCGTTCGGGATCGCCTGGAGACCCGCGAAGAGCAGCAGGGCGGTGTACCCGACGTGCCGCCACACGTTGATGAGCGCGATCGTCGGGATCGCCCAGGTCTCGTCGGCGAGGAAGGGGATGCGGTCCACCCCGAGACCGCTGATGATCTCGTTGCCGATGCCGAGCTGGGTGTCGAGGATCCACAGCCAGACCAGACCCGCGACGACGTTCGACATCAGATACGGCGTCAGCACGATCCCGCGCAGCATCGCCGACTGCGTCAGCCGCTGGAGCAGGACGGCGATGGCGAGCGCCGCGACCGTCTGGACGCCGATGTTGATGACGACGTACTCGACGGTGACCCACAAGGAGTCCCAGAAGATGGGGTCGTTGACCATGCGGACGTAGTTGTCCAGACCCACCCACTCCGCGGGCGTCAGCAGGTTGAAGCGGGTGAAGCTCAGATAGATGCCCCGCAGCGTCGGCCAGAGCAGGAACACCAGGAAACCGAGCAGCGCCGGCGCGATGAAGACCGCGGCCAGCCGACCGTCCCCCCGGTCCTCGCCGGACACCCCCCGGCGCGGCCCGGTCCTGCTGCGGGCCTCCGCCGCCTCGCCCGAGGGCAGACGCGACGGAGGACTGCTGGAGGCGATGGTCATCGGGAGACTCCCTCGCTGCGGCGGCTCGTTCTGGCGGGACTTACTTTTGGTGCGAAACAATTGCTGCGTCAAGGGCCCTGCAAACATCTTTTCTCAGGAACCGACATCTGCTTAGAGTGGTCATGTTGGTTTCAGTGCGAAAAAAACGGGTGAGGGGAGTCGGACCTTTCATGACCGAAGGAACCTCCGGCTGGCTGCCGCTGAGCCCGGGCGAGCGCTCCGTGGCGATCGAGGTACTGGTCCACGGTCCGCTGTCGCGCTCGGAACTCGCCCGCAGGCTGGGCCTGTCGGCAGGCAGCCTCACCCGTCTGACCAAACCGCTGATCGAGTCGGGTCTGCTGGTCGAGGTGCCCGAGGCGGGGACGCCCGCGGAGGCGCGCCAGGGCCGCCCCTCGCAGCCGCTGGACGTCGTCGCCGAGTCGGGCTTCTTCCTCGGTTTCAAGATCACCGAGGATGCGGTCTACGGCGTCGTCACCACCCTCCGAAGTCACATCGTGGCCCGCCACGACCGCGTGCTCACCACCCACGACCCCGCCGAAGTCGCCGATGTGCTGGCCGCGATGACCGCCGAACTGGCCACGGGTCACCCTCGCCTCGCCGGGATCGGCATCGGGGTCGGCGGCTTCGTCCAGGACCGCGCGGTGGTCGGCGAATCCCCGTTCCTGCTGTGGCGGGACGTCCCCCTGGCCGAATTGGTCGAGGAGCGTACCGGCCTGCCGGTGATCGTCGAGAACGATGTCGCGGCCCTGGTCGAGGCGGAGACCTGGTTCGGCGCCGGGCGCGGACTGGACCGCTTCGTCGTTCTGACCATCGGCGCCGGCCTCGGCTACGGGCTGGTCCTGGGCGGCAAGCGGGTGCCCTTCGCCGAGGAGGACCGTGGCTTCGGGAAGCACTGGATCATCGACTCCCACGGGCCGCTCACCCCGGACGGCAGGCGCGGAAGTGCCGTCTCGCTGCTGACCATCCCCAGCATCCGCTATCAGATCCGGGCCGCCACCGGCGAGGACCGCACCTACGAGGAGATCCTCGCCCGCGCTGCCGCCGGGGACCCGATGCCCGCCCGGGTCGTCGGCGAGGCGGCGCGAGCCCTGGGCACACTCGTCGCGCAGATCTCCAACTTCGTGATGCCGCAGAAGATCCTGCTCGCGGGGGAGGGGGTCGGGCTGATGGACGTGGCAGGCGAGACGGTCGAAAAGACGGTTCATGAGCTCAGGCACCCGCTCGCCGCGCCGGTCGGCCTGGAGACGAAGGTGTCCGACTTCCACGACTGGGCCCGCGGTGCGGCCGTGTTGGCCATCAAGGTGCTGGTGCTGGGGTCGGCCGAAGCGTGAACGACGGCGAACCTCCCGCAGCCGAAAGGTACTCACAGGCGGTTGATGTGAACAGCCTCACGTTTACCGGGAGATGGACGTGATCAGTAACACTGTCCGAAATGACCGTTTAGCTCGTGATTACTCACATCGCCTTCACGTCCGGCGACGTATGCTTCACAGCATGTCCACCACTGTTGAAACCTCATCCGAGCGATCGGCTGACGAGGTCAACGAGGAGATCCGTGCGCTGTGGCGCCGGTCGGGCGGGACACTGAGCGTCGAGCAGCGCGAGGAATACCAGCGGCTCGTCCTGGAGTGGGCCGCCGCGGCCCCGAACTAGGCGCCCGCGGCCCGCCCCTCGTTCCGGCCCGTCAGCGCATCGGACCCTCGTCGAAGGGCACCCCTGATCCAATGGGTGCCCTTCCGGCACTGTCCTCGGCCGTCGTCTACGGCATCGTCGTCCCCCAAGCTCTCGGCTGCGCTCGAGCAGGGTGCTGCCCCCACCGCCGGCGGTCTGCTGTCCCGGCGGGTGCACCACACCGCCGTCGCCTTCCTCGGAGCCGGTGCGGCCCTCTCGCCGTCGCCGTGGCCGGTGCGGGGGTCGCGACCGTGCTGCTCACGCTGGGCTGACGAGGACACCCGGCGACGGCCCGCCGCCGACGGCGTCATCCCCAAGTCGCCGAATAATACTGCCGGTACGCCTTGCGGTCCTGTTCCGCGCGGATCCAGCGGGTCGCCACCAGGGCGACGAGGCTGCCCGCGATGACGAGCATGCCGGGGCCGACGTTGCGAGGGTCGGTGAGGCGGCTCAGCAGGGTCGACACGTCCGTGCCCGTGATCGGCGCCGACGTACCCGGCGAGGCCGCGCCCTGCGACGCCGACGGGGCGGGTGCGGCGCCCGTGCCGCCGGCCGACTTGGCCACGATCAGCTTGACGCCCAGGTCGGTCAGCGCCTTCGTCACCGGCTGGAAGAAGGTCGTACCGCCCGCCTTGCAGTCCCCGCTGCCGCCCGACGTCAGCCCGAGCGCGATGCCGTCGGCGAACATCGGGCCTCCGCTGTCACCGGGTTCGGCGCACACGTTCGTCTCGATGAGGCCGCTGACCGTGCCCTCGGGGTAGTTGACCGTGGCGTTGAGCGCGGTCACCTCTCCCTCACGCAGTCCGCTGGTGCTGCCGCTGCGGAAGACCTTCTGCCCGACCTCCGCATCGGCGACGCCCGTGATCCGCACACCCTTGCCGTCACCGATCGCCACCACGTCCGCGCCCTTGCCCGCGCGGCCGGCGTCGTACTTCACCAGGGAATAGTCGTCGCCGGGAAAGCTCCCCTTGAGCGAGGTGCCGACCTGCTGCCGGCCCCGGTCGTCGGCGAACCAGACGGAGCCGTCGGGACCGCAGTGCCCCGCCGTGAGGATGAAGTCGCTCTCCCCGTCGGTCACGTTGAACCCCGCAGAACAGCGCCCGGCCGTCGACAGGATGGGCTGCGCGCCGTTGAGTCGCGTCGTGAACGTGCCCTCGGTGCGCTCCATGCGCACGAAGGAGCCGATGCCCTCGGCGACCTCGGTCATCCGGGACCAGGCCGAGGCGGAGACGGTGCTGTCGCCCCGCACCACCACCTGGTTGTTCTTGTAGTCCAGGGCCCACGAGGTGCCGGAGACCCGGGGGGCCGAACGCAGTGTGGCCGCGGCGGACTTGAGGTCACTCATGCTGTGGCCGACCATCTTGGCCCGCGCCCCGGCGCGCTCCACCTCGGCGGCCGCCTTCTCGTCCGTCACCGCGACGACCGGCCGCCCGGACGAGTCGATCCAGCTGCCCGCCGTGCGCGCGTTGCCGAGCCGGGACACGAGGTCGGTGCCCTCACCGGTCGCAGGGGGTGCGGTGAAAGGGACACCGATGACCGGAGCCGATGGCTCGCTCGCCACGGCGTTGGTGACCATGGCTCCTCCGAGGAGGAGTCCGCCGACGGCCGCCAGCCGTGTCACTCGCCGGACGACCCGTCGTCGTGCGTGCCTCATGCATGGCTCCCGAACCCGAACATCACGCTGCGAACACCGCGGGGCCCTCCTTGAGTTGAGTGCCCCTCATCCATACGGGGCGCAGCCCCGCCGCGTTCAGCGCACCGGTGATCTCTTCGGGCCTCACCCGGCGACCGGGTCCGCGAGCAGCGCCCCGCTGCGGGCGTCGCCCCACACCGAGCCCGGATCGACGTAGGGCCGCAGCAGGGCCGTGAGCGCCGGATCCCCGCGGCCGTTCAGCTCGTCGGAGGCGATCTTGCGGGCGATGCCGGCGAGGAAGTCCGCCACCTGCACCCGTGCGTCGTCACGGGCCACGACGAGCCGCAGCCCGGCCAGGCCGGTCCCGGCCTGCCGGGCGGCCCCCTCGATCCACGCGATGCGGTCGGGCGTCAGCATGTTCTGCCGGTCGTGCACGAGGTGGACGGGCCGGCCGTCGCGGCTCCAGAGGGCGGCCGTGCGCACGATCGCCGGGAGCAGCGGGTTGAGCAGCGGGATCAGCGGCGGCCCGGCCAGAAGACCGTCCCGGTAGGCAACCGCCCGGTGCCGGGTCGCGGCCAGGCGCTCCAGGACGCTCGCCGCGTCCGTCCGCGGCCGCTCCCGGAGCAGGGTGTCGACGGTGCCGTAGAAGGTGTCCACCGGGTCCCCGTCCTGACGGACCCGCAGCAGCCGGTTGGCCGCCTGGAGGAACGTCCGCCAGCCGGCCTCCCCGAAGGCCGGGCGCCCCGCGCGGAACAGAGCGGCCGCCTCGACCGCCTCGTCCAGCAGCAGGCCTAGGGTCCGGTCCACCACGAAGAACGTCTTCTCCATCAGGTGCACCCGCGCCCGCCCGTGGATCGGCCCCCGCGACGCGAGCAGCCACTCCAGCACCGCGCGGTGCTTCTCCCGCAGCAGGTGGTTCGCCTTGTACTCCTCGGCCGGTGACCTGATGCGGTCCCGGATCTCCCGCACCGTCGCCGCGGCCGCCGCCTCGGACAGCGAGACACCGGCGTGCGCGAAGACGTCGGTGTTCCCGCCGGTGAGGTTCTCACCGTCCGACCCCGACTCGTCGCAGGCGATCTCCAGCAACGGGTGCACCGCCCCCCGATGGCCGTCCGCACGATTCCCGCTCACCGCACCGCCCCCTATCGTGTGCCCATGAGCAGGATCCCGCACGATTCGTCCGGTGAACCCGATCCCCTGCAGCACCTCACCCTCGACCGCCTCCGGCGGCGCACCAGCGTGAAGTGGCGCAGCTACCCGGAAGACGTGCTGCCGCTGTGGGTGGCCGAGATGGACGTGCCGCTCGCGGAGCCCGTCGTGCGCGCCGTCACCGACGCGCTCCACCTCGGCGACACCGGGTACCCGGCCGGCACCGCCTACGCGGAGGCCCTGGCCGCCTTCGCCGGGAAGCGGTGGGGCTGGGACGGGCTCGCCGTGGAGCGCACCGCGCTCGTGCCGGACGTCATGCTGGGTGTCGTCGAGATGCTCCGACTGGTCACCGCACCCGGTGACACCGTGGTCGTGAACCCGCCGGTGTACCCGCCGTTCTACCAGTTCGTGGAGCACATGGACCGGCGGGTGGCCGAGGCCCCGCTCGGGGCGGACGGGCGGCTGGACTTCGGCGTCCTGGAGGAGACCTTCCGGCGGGCCGTGACCGACCGGCGACGGGCCGCCCATCTGCTGTGCAGCCCCCACAACCCGACCGGCACCGTGCACACGGCCGCGGAGCTGTCCGCCGTCGCGGCTCTCGCCGAGCGGTACGGCGTGCGTGTCGTCGCCGACGAGATCCACTCCCCGCTGGTGCTCGGCGGCGCCGGGTTCGTGCCCTATCTCAGTGTGCCGGGCGCCGAGCGCGGCCTGTCGCTGATGTCCGCCTCGAAGGGCTGGCACCTGGCCGGGCTCAAGGCCGCCCTCGCGATCGCCGGGCCCGGGGCCGCCGCCGATCTGGAGCGGATGCCCGAGGAGGTGGGGCACGGGGCCGGCCACGTCGCCGTCATCGCCCACACCGCCGCCCTGCGCGACGGCCTGACCTGGCTGGACGCCCTGCTGGCCGGGCTCGACGCCAAACGGCGGCTGCTCGCGGACCTGCTGGCCGAGCACCTGCCGGCGATCCGTTACCGGCCGGGCGATGCCACCTACCTGGCCTGGCTCGACTGCCGTGCCCTCGGGCTCGGCGACGACCCGGCCGATGTCTTCCTGCGCCGCGGCAGGGTCGCCCTCAGCTCCGGCCTGCCCTTCGGCACGGGTGGCACCGGCCATGCCCGGCTCAACCTGGCGACGTCGGACGAGGTGCTCACCCAGGCGGTGCGGGCCATGGCGGCGGCGCTCCACTGAGGCCCGGAGCGTGCTCGTACACTGCCCGCCATGGACGACACGACGCTGGACGCGCTCGGCGCGGGAAAGTACCTGCTGCTCACCAGCCACCGCAGGAACGGCACGCCCGTCGCCACCCCGGTCTGGGTGGTGCGCGACGGTGCGGCACTCGGCGTGTGGACGGCCGCCGGCTCCTGGAAGGTGAAGCGGATCCGTAACCGCGCCGACGTACTCGTCGGCCCCTGCGACCTGCGCGGCAACCCCACCGGCGACCAGGTGCCCGCGACGGCGGAGATCTGCGACCCCGCCACCACCGCCCGCTACCGGCGGCTGATCGCCCGCAAGTACGGCCTGACGGGCCGGCTCACCCTGCTCGGCAGCCGGTTGCGCCGGGGCGTGGACGGCACGGTGGGCATCCGCATCGCTCTTTGATGAGGAGGCGTCAGCTCCACGCCCGGTAGGGCTCGTCCAGGAGCTGGAAGACCGGCTCGCCCCGAACCGGGTCCTTGGCCGTGGACAGCCGTACCCGGTCGCCGCTGTGGATACCGATCGGCGGGCCCATCACCCGGCCGCGCACCACGAAACCCTCGGCCATCTCGATCAGCGAGACGTTGCGCGCCGCGGGGGTGTTGCGGTGCACCACGGTGGAGTGGCGCACCGTGCCCGTGCCCTCGGCCCGCTCCGTGCGCAGCTCGCTGCCCCGGCAGACCGGACAGAGCAAGCGGTGGTACATGGCGGTGCCGCACCAGGTGCAGCGCTGGTAGAGGATGGCCTCGGAGTCCTGGCCCCTCGGGCCGAGCAGACCCGTCGCGGAGCCGGCTGCCTGCTGAGTGACGCTTCCTGAGTGGTACACGCTGGTCAACTCCCTGCACTCGGCCGGAATCCGCGTACGCGATCACTCGCGCACACGGGTGCGCGGCTCGCCGTGCCACCGTGCACGCAGCACAGAGTATGGCACTCAGTGCCACTCGTAAAGGCACTCCGTACCCTCAATCTGGGGTGGCTCAGCCGCGCCCCAGCGTCGTCTCGATCTCCTGCACGACCCGCCACAGCGGCGCCCCGCGCCGCGACACGACGACCACCACGTCCTCCGGCTGCTCCACGGCGGGCGGCACCGGCACGCCGCCGAACGCCGACTGCACATAGGTCAGCGCGCGGTCGACCGCTGCGCTCGCCTCGCCCTGGCCGTCCGAACGCAGCCAGGAACGCAGCGCGTTGTTGTGCGCCGCGACCACCGCCGCCGCGATCACGTCGGCCTGCAGGGTGCCGTCCCGGCAGGTGGCGAAACGCCGGCGCAGGTACGCGGCGAGGGCCCGCTCGTAGCGCCACACCACCGACAGTTCGTAGGCGCGCAACCCCGGGACCTGCTTGGTGAGGCGGTAGCGCTGCACGGAGAACGTCGGGTTCTCGGCGTACATGCGCAGCACGAGCCGGGCCGCGTCGCAGACCCGTCCCACGGGTTCGTCGTCGTCGGAGCCATCCGCCAGGAAGGCCGTCATGTCGGCCAGGCAGCGCTCGTGGTCGGGGAAGACCACGTCTTCCTTGGAGGGGAAGTAGCGGAAGAACGAGCGCCGGCCGACTCCGGCGAGGGCGACGATGTCGTCGACGGTGGTCTGCTCGTACCCCCGCTCCAGGAACAGATGGAAGGCCGCCGCCACCAAGGCATCCCGCATGGGCCGCTTCCCGGTGCCCGCCTCGGCTTTCTCGGAGCTCATGAACGCGAACGTAGCACCCGGAAGGGAGATGGCACTCGGTGCACTCGCAGGGAGGTACTGAGTGCACTGTCCGCCGGACGTGACCGGCCGCTGAACCCCGGGCGCGACGGCCGCGTATCCAACGTCGGACGCCTCGAAGGCGGGCGCCCCCGGCCCGGACGAAGGAGAGCAACGTGTCGACACCGTCCGAGCCCAGGCCGCCGCAGGACGGCCCGGCCCTCGAACCCATCCGCGTCCTGCGGCCCCGCCGCACCGACGCGCTCGCCGAACTGATGCGGGAGTTCCGGCAGGAGACCGGTCAGGAACCCGGCGGCCACCATTCCGTCACGCTGCCCGGGCCGCCAGCCGGCTCCGAGGCCCGGACCGAGGAACTCCCGCCCGTGGCCCGCGAGCTGCGCCGGCCCGCGGACGCCGTACCCCCGGGAGCCGGGCTGCGCCGTGCCGCCGTCGCGGTGGCCGTCCTCGCGGCCGCGGTCATCGGCTTCGGCGGTGCGCTCCTGCTCCGCGGCGAACACCCCGACGACCACGCGGCGCCCGCGCCGCCGCGGTCCGCCCCCTCCGCCCCCGACCCCACACCCACACCGCCCCCCGCATCGCCCGCCCCGCCCGCCGCCGCGCCCGTGGACCCGGACGGCGCCGGCACCCTGCGCGAGGGAGCGTCCGGTCCCGAGGTGACCGAACTCCAGCAACGCCTCCTGCGCATCCCGGACGTCTACCGGGACGGCTCCACCAGCGGACGCTACGACCCCACCCTCACCGCGGCGGTCGCCCGCTTCCAGCTCTGGTACGGCATCCGCGGCGACGAGACCGGCGTCTACGGCAACGACACCCGGGCAGCCCTGGAGTCCCGCACCCCGGCGGGCACGAGCTGATGTGTGACCATGGCCGGCATGGACGAGTTCATCGACCGGCTGAACCCCGAGATGTACGTGGTCACGGCCGCCGCAGGGGGTGAACGAGCGGGCTGCCTGGTCGGGTTCGCCTCGCAGTGCTCGCTGCGGCCCGTGCGGTTCGTCGTGTGGCTGTCCGAGCTCAACCACACCTTCCGGGTGGCCCGGAACGCGGACGTTCTCGCCGTGCACCTGGTCGGCCGCGAACAGCACGGCCTCGCCGAACTGTTCGGCGGACACACCGGCGACCGGACCGACAAATTCAGGGACGTGCCCGTGCGGGAGGCGTACGGCGGGGCCCTGGTCCTCACGGACGCGCCGGCCTGGTTCGTCGGCCGGATCGTGACGCGCACGGGCGGCGGCGACCACATCGGCTTCGTCCTCGACCCGGTCGAGTGGGGCGGCCGCCGGGAGGACGGCGGGCCGCTGCTGCGCCTGTCCGACGCCGTCACCATCGACCCGGGCCACCCGGTCGACTGACGACGCTCCCCGGCAATCGAAAGCCGGGCAACGGCTGGGGCAAGCAGCGGAACGGCGAGTCCACGCGGCCGCACCCTGGCCCCGGGCGACGCACGAGGCGCCCGAACCGCCGCGAACCGAAGGCCATGCCCATGAACGGCTCCCGCATCCCCGGCCTGGTGCTGCCCACCCTGTTCCTGCCGGCCCTGCTCGCGGGCCTGTGGTGGTACTGGCGTCACCGCGGGGACTCGCGAGGCGGCGTGCCCTACCGGTCCTCAGGCCCCGGGACCCGGACGTCCACCACGCACACGTCGTCCCGCCGCACATCGGGCAGCATCCGCGCGAGCAACGGCCCCAGCGACCCGGGCCCGTCGCCGTGCGGAGCGGCCACCGCCTCGGCGAGCTGCTCCAGCCCCCGGTCGATGCTGTCCGGAGGGTGCTCGACCAGGCCGTCGGTGTACAGGATGAGCCGGTCGCCCGGGTCGAGGCGGCACTCCGCCTCCTGGTAGACCGGCCTGGCGGCCGCCCCGAGCAGCATGCCGCCGGGGCGGGGCAGATACCGCGCCCGCCCGTCTCGCAGCAGCAGCGGCGGGGGATGCCCCGCCTGGGCCCAGACCAGGCGCCGGCGGCGGGGCTCGTAGCGGGCGAGCACCATCGTGGCGGTGGTGTGGGAGTCACGTGAGTGCAGCAGCAGCGTGTTCAGCCGGGCGAGCGCCCCCGTCAGGGACGAGCCCGTGATGACCATGCCCTTCGCGGTGAACCGGAGCTGGGCCATCGTGGCCACGGCGTCGACCCCGTGCCCGGCGACGTCGCCGACCACCAGCAGCGCGTCCCCGTCGGGCAGTTCGATCGCACTGAACCAGTCACCGCCCACGTGCACACCCGACTGGGCCGGCAGATAGGCGACCTCGACGCGCAACCCGGCCAGGTGCACCGGCCGGTTGGACATGGGCAGCAGCGCGTGCTGAAGCCGCGAGGCAAGGGTCCGCTCGGCCTGGAGCACGTCGTGCTGCGTCAGGATCGCCCGCTCGCTCTCGACCAGGGCCAGCTCCGCACGCCGCCGGGCGGTCATGTCCTGTACGAAGCCGTGCACCTCCACGGGTGTGCCGTACCGGTCGGGCACCGCTTCCGCCACCAGGCGCAGATGGCGGATCCCGCCGCTCGTGCGGATCCGGAACGGCACGTCGAACGGCCGCCCGTCGTGGACGAGTTCCCCGACCGCGCGCGTCAGCGCCGGCGTGTCCTCGGGCAGGGCGAGCTCCGGCACCTCGGGCAGGGGCACCGGACCGTGCGCGGGATCCCGCCCGACGAGCGAGAACACCTGGGTCGACCAGGACGCCTCCTGCGTGGCCAGGTTCCAGTTCGCCCAGCCGAGACTGCCCAGCCGTTGCAGGTCCGCCAGGCGCTGTTCCTGCCGGTCGGAGGAGCCGTGCCGGATCCACGAGACGACGAGGGCGTCGCCCAGCGGCGCCACCCGTGCCCGGTAGACGGACAGCTCGGCGACGCCCGCCACGACCTCCTCGTGCGCGAACGGCTCGCCCTCGTACGCCGTCCCGGTGGCCAGCACGTGCAGACAGCCCTGCCACAGCGGCTCGGCCGCCAGGGCCGGGCGCAGTTCCAGCAGGCGCCGCCCGGCCGGTTCCTCACCGGTCCGGCCCAGCAGATCGCCCACCTGGGTGGTCGCGGCCTCCACCCGGAAGTCCTCTGTCTCACCCGTCGCGGACCGCAGTGGCGTGAGCAGCATCGCCGCCACCGGCAGCGCCTCGAACAGCGCCTGCACCGCGTCCGTGGCGGCGTCGGCGTCGCGCTCGGGCGGGATCTCGAAGGCGCGCAGCCGGCCGGCGCACAGACCGGTGACGCCCCGCAGGTGGGTGCGGTCGCGTGGGGTGAAGGCCCCGGCACGGCCGCGCAGCACACCGATGCAGACCTCGGCGGAGCCCGCGGCGAGCACGGGCAGCCAGGCCCGCGAGCGCCACCGGTCGGGAGGGTCCCCGATGAGCAGGTACCGCCGCTCGTCCGCGGCGAAGTCCTCCAGCCAGCGCGGCTCGCCCGCCTGCAGCGCGTCCAGCGCCGCCATTCCGCTCAGCGGCGGCACCTGGCACCACTGGGCCGCCAGTTTGTCGTCGATCCCCGCGTGCCCGATCAGCCCCAGGCCACCGTCGGGCCTGCGGGCGTAGATCAGGACCGCGTCCGCCGACATGTCGGGGCCGAGATGCTCCAGCAGGCACCGGGCGAGGTCGTGCGGCGTCATCACCCGAACGAGGGCTTGGCCGAGACGGGCCAGGGCGGCGGCGACGTCGTCCGGTACCCCCGGCTCCTGCGGGGCACCGGCCCGGCCGGGCGCCTCGATGCCGTAGGACTCGCTCGCCCTGCCCGGGCCGGACGGCATCGGCGTGAGTGTGCCGAGGGTGATCCAGCACTCTTCCAGCAGGGTGCGGCGGGCGGACTTGGCCCGCTGGAGCAGCTGCTCACCCGCCGCGTCCGCGGAACAGCCGGTCAGCGCCATCACCGCGCCCTTGGCCCGCTCCACGACAGCGGAGACGGCCGCCTGGTCGCGCAGCCGGTCCATCTCGGCGCGCTGCCGGGCGACGATCTTGGCCAGTTCGACCAGGTCCGGTGCGGCACCGGACTGCGCCGGCGTCACGGGCTCGCTCGTCACGCGTTGAGCATTGCACACCTGGCCCGATCCGCAGACCGGCTTGCGCGCAGGGACAGCTTGTGCGCCTCCGTGGCCCCTTCGGTCACACAGGTCTCAGGGGACACCGGTCAGTGGCCGTCGCGCGGGTACAGCCACAGCCGCAGCAGCCGGCTGAGCCGCGGCATCACCAGGTACGTCAGAAGGGGCAGCAGCACCAGCGGGAAGACGGCGGCCCGCAGGGGCAGCGGCCAGCCGGTGGTGTGAGGTGTCACCAGCCACTGGATGAGCAGGGTGAAGGGGTAGGCGCCGAGGAAGGTGGTGAGGACCATCTTCCACCGGGGCGGGGCCTGCACCGTGGTGCCCGGCAGGCTGAACCACGTCTCCATCCCGCTCGTCGACTGGCGTTCGCTGCTGACCTCGGTGGCGACGTCCTGGATCCGCCGGTGCCAGCGCGCACGCTCCTCGGACTCCAGCCAGGCGGCGAGCCGGTGCTGATCGGACCAGCGCAGCACCGCGTGGTAGCGGTGGCCGTCCTCGGGGGTCAGCCACGAGACGCCCTCGTTGCCGGGGAACTGTCTCGCGCAGCGGGTGATGCCGTGCGTCCACTCCTCGAACCGCTCTTCGCGGCCGGGGCGCACCTGCCAGGTCAGGACCGTGGTCACGGGCTCGCCGCGCCGGGCTTTCGTGGTGCTCATTCCTCCACGTGTGCCACGCACGGCGCCCGTCATGCCCGGTGGCTCAGGGCTGGCGGTTCGCCTCGACCAGGGCCTGGGTGACCGCACGGACGCTGCGCGCGATGTGCTGGAGCTGCATGACCTCGGCCGCGTACAGCTTGATCGTGTGCTCGATGACCCCCTCGTGCAGGCCCAGTCCGGGCAGGTCCGCGCGGGCGGTCTGCAGGGCGGTGCGGGCGACCCGGATCTCGTTCTGGACCTGGATGTGGGCGTGCCGGGCGAGGAGAACGGGGTGGCGGATGAACACGGGGTAGCCGGCGTAGCGCGTGGGCACCAGTTCGCGCAGCCATTTGGCCGCCGAGCGCTCCCAGTCGTAGCTCCCGGGCGTCTTGACCTGGCAGGGCCAGTCGGGGCTGATGCGCGTGGTCGTCAGTTGCATGATCATCGCTTCCGGGTGTGCGGCGTCGTAAGGGTGGACGACGGGTCGGGGCGGCCCCGGCCTAGGGGATGACCGGGGCCGCCACGGACACCCGGGACCCGGAGTGGGTAGGACCCGGCTCCACGGGTGCGGAACGGATCCGGAAACCGGCCGGGTCGCGATCCGTGAGCAGTATTTATATATGCCATCCGGTTTGCAAGGAGCATGAAAACATTCATGCGCGCTTTGTTGTGGATGGTCTTCTTGTGGGAGCCACCGGGCGCCGTCAGTCCCTGAGGAAGAACTGGTGCTGGTCGGCCACCTGCTCGTACTCCTCAAGACGCGCCTGCGTCCGCTCCGGATCCGCGTCGGTCATGGCCTGCAGCAGTGCCGAGCACATCACGCCCGGGGCCGCATAGGAGTCGAACACCAGCCGCGACCCCGTCCCGATGGCGAAGACGACGTCGGCCTCGTCCGCGAGCGGTCCCAGTGCCAGATCGGTGATCAGCGCGACCTTGAGCCCGGCGCCCCGCGCGACCCGCACGGCCGTCAGGGTCTCCTGGGCGTGCCGCGGCATGGAGAACGCCAGCACCCAGGTCCCACCCGCCTCACGCGACTGCAGCAGCGCGTCGTAGGCGACGCTCCCGCCCCGCGTGACGAGGCGTACGTCCGGATGGATCCGGCGGGCGGCGTAGGCGAAGTACTCCGCGAGCGAGACGGAGATGCGCAGTCCGAGGATCGTCAGGGGGGCCGACGAGGAGAGCTTGCGGCCGACGTCGATGACCACGTTCGGGTCGGCGAGGTCCCGCCGCAGGTTCTCGAGGTTCTCGATCTCGGCGTCGACGGCCGCCTGCAGTTCGTTGCCCCGCATCTCCTCACCCGGGCCGCCCGCGAGGGTGCCCAGCGCGATCGACTGCAGTTTCTCCCGCAGGGCCGGGTAACCGCTGAAGCCGACCGCCGAGGCGAACCGCGTCACCGAGGGCTGGCTCACGCCGACCCGGTCCGCGAGATCCGTGATCGACAGGAACGCCGCCTCGGTGATGTGCTCGATCAGGTACTGCGCGATGCGCCGCTGTCCCGGGGACAGCCGGGGACGGTCGAAGAGCGCCCTGAGCTGGGCGGACGGGGAGACCTCCGCTTCGGGGGCGGCTTTCCCCGAAGTGATCGCGGATGCCTGTGCGCGTGCCTGCTGCGGCGATGGCACCGGTGCGCCTCCTTCGTCTCCCACGGACGTTCAACATAGCTCACGCGCAGGGTGACCAGGGCTTCTCCGGGCGGCATGAGCTGCCCGGCAGGGGGTTACCCGTACGCCGGGCGGGAACCCGCCGCCGCACAGACCCGAAGAGAGGAGCCCCCGTCATGACCGTCCCCGAGGAGAACCGGCCGAAGACGGAGACCACCGACGAACTGCTGGAACAGCACGACGAGAACCGCACGCGCCCGCCGGGCGCCACCGGCCGCACGATGCGCGAGGCCCTGGAGGAGGCCGAGGTGCGCCCCGACGACTTCGACGACCGCTAGGGGCACCCCCCGACACCCGGCCAACCGACGACGCATCCGGCAGGAGAGACGGCATGGGCGCGCTGAGTGCGCTGGAACAGACCCTGGAGAACCGCTGGGACGCGCTGTGGGCGCGGCTCCTCGACAAGGAACCGGTCGAGGTGCTCGACGCCCTTCGGCGCGAGTGCGACGACAACGCCGTCGTGTGCCGTGAGGGCCGCGTCATGGTCCCCAACGCCTACGACGTGGAACTTCCCGACGACGTGCACGACCACCTGACCCGCACCGGCACCGACGTGGGCCAGGCACTGACCGACAGCCTGTCCCGCCACGCGGAACGCCGCGGCTACGAGTTCGCCGGCCCGCTGGCGGTCCATGTGGCGAAGTGCCCCGACGTGCCCAACGGCCGCTACCGGGTGGCGAGCAGGGTCATGCAGCACGTGAGCGCGGACGGATTCTTCTACGCGGCCCACTGACGTGCGGGCCACGGCACTCAGCGGCGGTACAGCGTGATCGAGTGCCCGACATCGTCGACGGGGCGGCTGCCGCCGATCAACTCGGCCAGCCGCCCCGTGGCCTTCGCGGCAGCCGAGTCGGACACGGCGAGCAACCCCCGCACTTCACGGAGCGGCACCCGCCGGGGATCCGACGCCTCGATGCCGTAGGCGGACGGCACCCCACCGCCCTTGTACACGAGCCACACCCGCTCACCCGGATACCGCTCCCGCAACCGGTCCGCGAGCCGCCCGAGATCCTGCCCCCAGTCCACGTTCGAGTCGTGCAAGTACTCCCGGGTCCGGCCCGGCCCGCCGAACGCCTCGTTGGAGTAGGGGAGATAGAAGGGGTACGTCCGTACCGAACTCACCGCGGCGAACGCGATCAGCACCGCCACCCCCACGGACACCCACCGCCGCCGCGCCACCAGCACGCACCCCGCCGCCACCGCGAGGAACAGGGGCAGGAACACGGCGTACCGGGTCCCGAAGTCCCGCGCTCCCTGCATGGCGGCCGCCAGCAGCACCAGCGGACCGGCCAGCACATAAGGGGCGGCAGGCCGCAGCCGCCGGACCCCGGCGACGGCCGCGGCACCCCCGGCCCACAGCACGAGCATCCCCAGCGGCGTCTTCACCAGCAGCGCCGCCGGCAGGTAGTACCAGAGCGAGCCGTCGTACAGCCGCCCGAACAGAAACCCCCGCCAGGGCCGGTTCTCCAGCCCGAACTGCAGGCGCATCCCGTCCCGGTAGGCCTCCGGGAACGGCATCATCTCCACCAGCAGCCCCCGCAGCCCGCGCACCACCGGCACATGCTGCTCCGCAACCCAGCGCAGCCGCGGATCCACCATCAGATACGTGACCCACACGACGGCGACCGCGGCCAGGGCCACACCGGAGGCCGCGAGGACGGCCCGGCGCCGGCCGGCTCCGGAAGCCCGCCGCACGGACACCGCGGCCAGCACCGCCACCACCGGCACGGCGGGCAGCGTGCTCATCTTCGTGGCCAGGGCCGCGCCGAGCGCGACCCCGGCGAGCGGCACGTACAGCCGGGGCCTCCGGCGCGCCCGCCACACCAGCCACGCCGACGTCAGCGTGAACCCGGCGGCCGGTACGTCGAGGGTGGCGAGCGAGCCGTGGGCGATGACGTCGGGGGAGAAGCAGTACAGCGCGAGCGCGGCCGACCCCGCCGCCCGCCCGGCCAGTTCACGGGCGAAGGCGAACACCACCAGGCCGAACGACAGGGTCAGCGCGATCATCGGGAGGCGGGCCCACAGCATCAGCCGCCAGGGGTCGTTGCCCGACCCGTACAGCAGATGCCGGCCCCACTGCCCCTGGTCACCCGCGAAGCCGGGGTCGACGTGCGGATCCGCGAGGGCGACCCCCGCACCGAGGACCAGCTTGCCGAGCGGCGGATGCTCGGGGTTGTGCCGCAGCCGGTGCTCGTGCACGTACTCCGCGGCCGCGCCCACGTACACCGGTTCGTCGATGGTCGGGGTCTGCTGCACGGCGGTCGTGACCATCGCGAAGGCCATCTGGGCGAGCAGCAGGACCACGAGGAGGGTCACCGGCCACCGTCGGCGCGGCCTGCGGGCGGTGCCGGCCGGTGCCGGGGGCGACAGCGACACGGGCCGCGGAACGGCGGGAGCGATCCAGAGGTCCCTCATGGACCCACTCTGCATCAGCCCCCGCCGAAGAAGGCGTTACCGCCTCACGAGTCGCACCGACAGACCGTCAGCCGTGTACACCGGCACGGCCCGCAGCGTCGTCGAGTCCAGCGTGACACGGTCGAACCGGCCGCGCAGCTGCGAAGCCGACAGGACGGCAACGGTCGTCCCCGCGGCCGGCGGCCGCTCGGCGTCGAGCCGCAGGGACAGCACACTGCCCCGGCCCAGCAGGATTCGCCGGCTCACCGTCAGGGCCGGGCCGTGGTTCCCGCGCAACGGCAGCTCCAGCGTCGACTCGCCCTCCTGGACGTACGAGCCGCGCACCCGCGCGACCCGGCCCGCGCGGAGTGTGCCGCCCGTGACGTGCACGTCGCCCTGGCCGAGGGCGCCCGGTGAGGCGGCGACCAGGGTGCCGGCCTCGACGGCGGTACCGCCTCGGTAGCAGTTGCGGCCCGTCAGGGTGAGCGAGCCCGAACCGCGCTTGGTCAGACCGCCCTCGCCCTCGATGTCGTTGCGCCAGCTGTCGGCCGCGTGGAAGCCCCCGGCCGCCGCGTCCAGGGTCACGGTGACGTCCCGTTCGAAGGCGCCGTACCCGTCCGCCGCGGCGAACAGGTTCAGCCTGCCCCACTGTTCGAAGCCGTCCAGCAGGACGTACCCCGACGGCAGCGCGGTCGTCCGCAGCACGTCACGCCGCTGGTCTGCGGTCAGGTAGGGCAGCCGCGTCTCCAGCAGCACCTCCGCGCCCTTCGGCACCGTGAGCGGGTCCTCGCGGCCGCGGCGGGGCAGTATGTACGTCAGCCGGGGCCGGACCGAGCGGGCGTTGGCGTCCCGGTCGGCGTAGGGGTCGGTGCCGGTGTCCGCGGAGTGCGCGTACGCGTACAGGGTGTCGGCCGTCGTGCCGGTCTTCTGCGTGAAGTAGGCCAGGGCCTGGGCGCGGGCCGCCGCCTTCACCCCGGAGTTGGCCGGGTCCGCCAGCGTGGCGGCGGCCAGTGCGGTGGCCATGATCCGGCCCCCGACCACGTCGACGGGGGAGTGCATGCCCGAGACGATCCGGGTGTCGGCGAGTTCCAGGGCGCGCGTCACCAGCTCCTGGAAACGCTCCGGAACCGCGTACGCGTAGGCCAGCGAGGCCAGGTGCACGGCGTTGGTGTGGCCGCTGGGGAAACCGCCGTCCTCGGCCGGCTTGTCGCTGCGCTGGCGCAGCAGCTGCGGGGCGACGACGACCTTCGACTCGTACACCGGGAAGCCGAACTCGTCCTTCCTGCCGGTGTCGACGACCTCGCTGTCCTCGTTCATCCGCCACGGCCGCGGGTACAGATAGGCGAACTTGGCCGGGTTGCTGGAGGCCCAGTTGCCGCGCAGGGTGTCCACCAGCCGGGCCACTTGGCCGAGTTCGGAGTCGTACGAGCCGGCGCCCAGCGCGGAGCCCGCCGGGGCGCCGGCGGGCACGGCGTCGTCGATCTTGGCCGGCGGTGTGCCGTCCGGGGCGCCGGTGATCGACGTGACGGCCTTGGCCCCCGTCTTGTACAGGGCGGCGAGCGGGCCGAGGCCGTCGATCATCGAGTAGCTCTGGTGCTGGCGGTCGATGACGAAGGCCTTCTTCGCCTCCGCGTCGGTGCGCTCGGCGGTGATCCGCTCGCAGTAGCGCACGTTGGCGCGCAGTATCTCCGGCATGAGGGGGGCGCCGGTGTTCCAGGCGCCGCCGGTCTTCCATACCTGGGCGAAGCCTCCCAGGGCCCGGACGACCGCGTTGGTCTCGGGGGTCTGGTTCGCCGAGACGTTGGTCTTGTAGTCGTCGACGAACGCGGCGGGGGCGGTGGCTGCCTTGGCGTCCGCGGCGCCCAGCCACCCGACGAAGGCCGGCGCGGCGACCAGCGCGGCCGAGCCGCCCAGGGAGGTTCTGAGGAAACCCCTCCGGTTCAGGGTGGGGGAGTGGTGCCCGGCGGATGACGGCATGGGTGTGCCTCTCTTCGGTTCTGCGGCCCTGCGGCCGGGTGCGATCGTGCGATCTTGCCCGATGCGACGGGGAGTTGGGTGTCCCGTGCGTCGGGTGGTGCCTGGAAGCGAAGAACTACGGCCGGGGCGTGTCCCGTCGGCGAGGGTGCTGCGGCCGGGACATGTCCCGCGGGTGAACGAGGAGGACACCCGCGCCCCGGCGCGTCACAGCAGCGAGCGTGCCAGTGCCACCGCGCCCTCGACCGGCGGCTCGCGCAGCGGCCTGGTGCGGGCCGCGGGCACGGTGTCGGCGAGGGCCGCGGTGAGGGCGTCGTAGAGCGCGGGCTGGGACAGCACGGTGCCGCCCGCGACCACCACGTCGTCGACGACGGCCCCGCGCGCGGCGAGACGGGCGACGAGCGCGGCGAGGGAGCGTCCCGCCTCGGCGATCACGGCACGGGCGAGCGTCGAGCCCGCCTCGGCGGCCGTGAAGACGACGGGAGCGTGCCTGCCCCACTCGGCGGAGACGTCGGCGGCGCTCTCCAGGGCCGCGCCCAGCGCCGGTACCTCAGGGACGCCCAGCGAGGCCACGAGACCCAGCGCCAGCTCGTCGGGTTCCTCGCCCCGGTCGTGCGCCGCCCAGACGGCACGGGCCGCCTCCCGGACGAGACCGGCGGCGCCGCCCTCGTCGCCGAGCACGGCCCCCCAGCCGCCCACCTGGACAGCGGTGCCGTCGGGCAGCCGCCCCACGGCGACGGACCCGGTACCGGCGACCAGGCCGACGCCCTTGGCCAGACCGGCGGCGGGAACGAGGAGCTCCGCGTCGCCCACGACCAGCACGGGCACGCCGAAGGCACGCTCCAGACCGTCGCGGATCCGCGCGCACTGGCGGGGCGTCTCACAGGCGTGCGCGCCCACGGCGAGAGCCGAGGGCCGGGCACCGGCCGGCAAGGTCTCGCGGACCAGGCCGGTCAGCCGGCCGACCGCGGCCGCGGGGTCGTGCGGCCGCCAGCCGGCACTCGAACGGACGTGATCGACGACGCGGTGGTCCCCCGCGTAGGCGCGGAGGTGCGTCTTGGTGCCGCCCACGTCGATGCCGAACACGAGAGGGCTCGCGGGGGTGGAGTCCTGCACGGATCCTCTTTCGTCGGTGCGCAGTGCTGCGACGGCGGGCGAACCGTGCCTGAGAGAAGGGCAGTTGACAACTCTGGAAGCCCCGGGACGGGCCTCTGGCGGAGTCACGGCAGGCGAGTACCGTGATGTTCGTTAGGAAGTTAACTAACGAAGTACAGTGCGTCAAGAGGAATCCCATCGCCGCATCCACGGAGCCGTTCGCGAAGCCGACCGCCCCGGGGAGAGCGGCCCGTGACCTGTGTGGGGTAACTGTTGGAACAAGACCTGGCAAGAGCCCCCCGACTGACCGAGAGCGCGGCCGCGGTGTTCGCCGTGCTGGCCGGGGCCGGCCATGCGACCCGGCCCCAGCTCGCGAGCCTCGCGGGCCTGTCCAAACCGACGGTGTCCTCCGCCGTCGCGGAACTGGAGAGCGTCCGGCTCGCCGCCCACTCCGGCACCGCCTCCAGCGGCACGGGGCGCAATGCCGCCGTCTACCGTCTCGGGCCGGCCGCGGGGGCCGTGCTCGCCGTCGACCTCGGCCCCGCCCTCACCCGGGTCCGCGGCTGCGCCCTGGACGGCACGCTGCTCGCCGAGGCCACCGGGCCCCGGGAGGGCGCCGCCGACGTCGTGCGCGAGGCGCTCGACGCGCTGCCCGCCGGCGCCCCGCTGCGGACCATCGTCGTCGCCGTCGGTGACGTCACCGCGCCGCGCGAGGAGGGTGCCGGCATGCGTCCGGCGACCGCAAAGGCCGGTCCGGTCTTCGACGCCGTGACCGTCGCGCTGCCGCCGGGCGTCCCCGTCCACCTGGAGAACAACGTCAACTGCGCCGCCCTCGCCGAGCTGCACGAAGGTGCCGCCCGGGGCCGGAACATCTTCGGCTACCTGCGGATCGGCGTCGGCATCGGCCTCGGCATCGTCGTCGGCGGCCAGGTGCTGCGGGGGGCGAACGGTGCCGCAGGTGAGCTGGCCCGGATTCCCTATCCGTGGGACGACGGACGCGAGCCCCGTCACGAGGCCCTGGAGGAGTACATCGGCTCGCGTTCCCTGCTGCGGCGCGCTGCCGAGGCCTGGCCGGGCACCGACGGGCCGTGCCCCGGCACCGTCGAGGAGCTCTTCGCCCTCGCCGGACAGGGCCGTGCCGCCGCCCGGGCCGTGGTCGACCGCCATGCCGTGGACGTGGGCCGGCTGGCCGCCGCCGTGACCGCGGTACTGGATCCGGGGCTGGTCGTGCTGGGGGGCAGCACCGGCGCGTACCCGCAGCTCCTGCACGGTGTCCGGGCCGAGCTCGCCCGGCTGAGCTGGCCCACCGAAGTCGTCAGCAGCACGGTCGGCGATCTCGGTACCGTCGTGGGCGCCGCCAGGCTCGCGGTTTCCCGAGGAGTCCAAACCGTGACCGAGGTCGCCGGGGCGAAGGATTGACGGCCTCCGACTCGTCGTGCCAATGTCCGGACAAGCGCTTTCTGAGTCGGCCGGGACGCCGACTCCGGGTGAGCCTCCCGCCCGTACGCGAAGTACGGCAGCCGCACGAGGGCGTGCTTGTGCGACGCCGGCCGTCATGGCCGGGGACCCCACCCGTCAAGGCGACGCGGCCGGGCGAGGCCGCGCCCCTAGAAAGCGAAATTTCCTGCAAAATGCACCCGTGCCGCCTCGGCTGGCGCCGTGCTTCTTCCGCTACGAAGAAAAGGGATCGAAGATGATCAGTGTGGGTGTGCGGCGCTCCCGCCGACTCGGCCGCGGCGGTATACGCCGCGTGGTTCCCCTCGCTGCCGTGGCCACGGCAGGTGCCCTTCTGCTCACCGCCTGCGGGTCGGGGTCCGACTCGGGCGGCACGTCCAAGTCGCTGACGTTCTGGATCTCCACGGTTCCGGGGCAGGACGCGGGCTGGAAGAAGATGGTGTCGCAGTACAAGAAGGACACCGGCGTCACCGTCAAGCTCGTCAACATCCCCTACGACGGCTACACGACGAAGCTGCACAACGCCGCCCAGGCGAACTCTCTGCCCGACGTGGCGGCCGTGCCGGCGCTGGACCCGATCTGGTCGAGCAAGCTGATCGACCTCAAGTCCATCGCCGACAAGAAGAGCAACAAGATCAACACCAACTTCCTCGCCAAGGACTCGTCCGGCAAGGTGCTGGCCATCCCCTCGGACGTCACCGCGTCCGGCATGTTCATCAACAAGTCGCTCTTCAAGAAGGCCGGCGTCTCCTTCCCGACCTCGCCCCAGAAGACCTGGACCTGGACCGAGTTCATCGAGGCGGCGAACAAGGTCCGCGAGAAGACCGGCGCCAAGTACTCCCTGACCTTCGACCAGTCGCCGTCCCGGCTGCGCGCCATGGTCTACGAGATGGGCGGGAAGTACGTCCACGCGGACTCCTCCGGCAAGTTCTCGGTGGACGCGGCCACCAAGAAGGCCGTGAACACCTTCGTCGGGTGGAACGACAACAAGACCATGCCGAAGTCGGTGTGGACCAGCGGCGCCGACCCGTCCGCCATGTTCCAGAGCGGTGACGTGGTCGCCTACTGGTCCGGTGTGTGGCAGGTCGCCGCCTTCTCCGAGAGCATCAAGAAGTTCGACTGGGCCAGCGTCCCGACCCCCGCCCAGCCGGTGCAGGCCAGCGACGTCAACAGCGGCGGCCTGATGGTCGGCTTCAACAACAACGGTGACGCGGCCACCGCCACGCAGAAGTTCCTGTCCTGGGTCTACGAGCCGGACAACTACCGCGTGCTGTGCGAGGCCTCCGGCTTCCTGCCGGTCGAGAACGGCCTGAACCCGAAGTACCCCTTCAAGTCCGAGGCGGCGCAGGCGGCGTTCAAGCTGTACAACGAGTCGATCCCGCTCTACGCCCCGATCTCCGGCTACTTCAACGGCGCGCAGACGCAGTGGGTGCTGAAGGGCAAGAGCCTCACCGAGGACCCGACCAAGACGGAGCTCGGCAAGGCGATCAACGGCCAGCAGTCGCCCGACAAGGCCCTGGAGAACATCGTGGCCGGCTACAACCAGCAGGTCGGCGGCGGATCGTAGGCCGCGGGGCCGGGCGGCGGGGGTGAGACCCGCCGCCCGGCCCTCGGCACGCCCCGCGATCCGGGCTCACGGCGTGAGCCCACCTGCAATCCCTTCCACCAGCACGGAGTCAGGAAGATGACCACACACGCCTCGGCCGTGTCCGCGAGCCCGCCCAGGAAACGCAGTAAGTACACTCTTGCGCCGCTCGTCCTCATCGCGGCCAATGTCGTGCTCTTCGCGCTGTTCTTCGTCTGGCCTGCGGTGATCGGACTTGTCTACTCCTTCACGAACTACACGGGCGTGGGGGTGTTCCAGTGGGTCGGACTGGACAACTACGACAACCTGTTCGGGGACTCCACGTTCTACGACGCGCTGAGCCGAACGCTGCTGTACACCGTCCTCTTCGTCCCGCTGAACTTCGCGCTCTCGCTGCTCGCCGCCAACCTGGTGGTGAACAAGCACGCCAAGGGCTCCTCGGTCGCCCGCGTCATCTTCTTCATCCCGTGGCTGCTGTCGCCCATCGTCGTGGGCGTCCTGTGGCGGTGGATGTTCGGTGAGAACTTCGGACTCGTCAACTACGTCATCGAGAAGTTCGGCGGAGACGCCGTTCCGTGGCAGTCGAACGCGGACCTGTCGCTGCTGGTGGTGGTGATGGCAGCGGCCTGGGCCTGGACCGGCTTCACGATGCTGCTGTTCATCGCGGCGATCAAGAACGTCCCGGTGTCGTACTACGAGGCGGCCGAGCTCGACGGAGCCGGTCCGTGGCGCAAGTTCGTCAGCATCACGCTGCCGAGCATCGCGCCCACCTCGTTCATCGTCATCCTGCTCAACACGATCAACGCGATGAAGGAATACCCGGTGTTCGTCGCCCTCAACAACGGCGGACCCGGAACCTCGAACAACCTGCTCGTCCAGTACATCTACGAGACCGGCTTCAAACGGGGCCAGATCGGCTACGCGAGCGCCGCGTCGTTCGTGCTCATGCTCATCCTGATGGCCGTCGCGATCATCCAGCTGATCGTCAACCGGCGGGTGGAGAACCGATGACAACCACAGACATGCCCCGCCCGCTCGACGCCGACGCCAAACAGCACGTGTCCAAGAAGCCACCCCGCAACGCGGCCGGCGGCGGGCTCCGGCGGGCGGTGCCCGCGACGACTCTGCTGTGGATCCTGGCGTGCCTCTACGGGGTCCCGGTGCTGTGGTTCATCCTCAGCTCCTTCAAGCCGGCCAGCGACCTGTTCTCCTATCCGCTGACGCTGGTCCCGGACAACCCCACCCTGACGGGCTTCAAGGCGGCGTGGGACAGCGCCAACTTCTCCCAGTACTTCCTCAACACGGCCATCGTCTGCGTGATCACGACGATCCTCACGGTGGGCGTCAGCTGCTGCACCGGGTACGCGCTGGCCAAGTACGACAACCGGTGGCTCAAGGCCTTCTTCCTCTGCATCCTGGCCACCACGATGCTGCCGGGCGAGGTCATGCTCGCCCCTGAGTTCCTGGTGGTCCGCAACCTCGGCCTCTACAACTCGTTCGCCGGCATCATCCTCCCGGCCGTGCTCACCGCGACCGGATGCTTCATGTTCCGCCAGTTCTTCCTGACGGTGCCCGACGAGCTCGTGGAAGCCGCGCGCATCGACGGCGCCCGTGAACTGTCGATCTTCCTGCGGATCATGGTGCCGATCTCCCGGCCCATCATGCTGACCCTGGCCATCCTGTCCTTCCAGTGGCGCTGGAACGACTACATCTGGCCGCTGCTGATGCTCAACGACCCCAACAAGTTCACCGTGCAGATCGGTATCCAGAGCATCGTCGGCGCCCAGAACATCAACTGGTCGGTCCTGCTCGGCGCGTCGGTCATCTCCATGATCCCCCTGATCGCCGTCTTCCTGGTCTTCCAGCGCTACGTCATGGGCGCCGACATCAACGCCGGACTGAAGGACTGACCTTGCCCACCCCGCTCGACCACGAGTTCGTCCGGTCGGCGGCGGCCGCCGCCGACCGGCTCGCCGCCCCGCTGGCCGCCCGCCCCGACGAGGAACCCGCAGGTGTGCCCCACCGCGCCCTGGCACGCCGGGTGAAGACCCTGATCGCCGCGTACCGGTCCCCGGATTCGGCGCTGCACGGCAGCGGGCAGGCCGTCGCCGCCGCGACGACCCACCTGCGAGCCCTGCGGGCCGCGCAGACGGCCACCGGCCTCTTCGCCGGCGGCGACAACGTGCAGTCCCCGCCGGACTCCGCGTTCACCGTCAACGACGTGTGCGACGCGCACGTCCTGGCCGCCGGCGGGGGACCGGAGCTGCGCGACGTCACGGCCGCGCTCGCCGAGATCGCCCGCGCCGCCTCCGGCAGTCTCCTGACCGGCGGGGTGCACACCCCGAACCACCGCTGGGAGCTGTGCGCCGCGCTGGCCCGGCTGCACCGGTCGTTCCCCGACGACCGGCTGCTCGACCGCATCGAGGAGTGGCTCGCCGAGGGCGTCGACATCGACGCGGAGGGCCTGTACTCGGAACGCAGCGCCAACTACGCGGCGTACGTCTCCAACCCCTCGCTGCTGCTGCTGGCCGGTGTCCTCGGCCGTGCCGACCTGCTGGACGCCGTGGAACGGAACCTCACCACCACCCTGGACCTCCTCAGGCCGGACGGCACGGTGGAGACCGTCCACTCGCGTCGGCAGGACCAGAACCACCCGTTCCCGCTGGCGCCCTACCTGCCGCACTACCGGCTGCTCGCGATCCGCACCGGCCGGGGCGATCTCAGCCGGGCGGCGACGCTGGCCGCCGCGGGCGGCATCGACGACCCCGACCTGCTCGCCGAGACCCTCCTCACCCCGGACCTGTGCCGCGTGCTGCCGCCCCCGGCCGCGGAGCCCCTGCCGCGTGACCGGTACCTCACCACCGCGCGCCTCGCCGCACGCGCCACGGCCACCGCGCACACGGTGGTGTACGGCGGCTCCGACGTGCCCGAGCACCGGCGCATCCGTTCGGGTCTCGCCTGCAACCCCACCTTCCTGCGCCTGTTCGCCGGCGACGCGGTCCTGGACTCGGTCCGCCTCTCGCGGGGCTTCTTCGACCTGGGCCCGTTCCGCGCCGCCGACATGCGACAGGCCGCCGACCACCGGTACCGGCTCACCGAAACCCTCACGGCCGCCTACTACCAGCCGCTCCCGCCGGGTGAACGTCGGGACGACGCCGCCTACCGGATGGCGGACGAGGGACGTTTCTCGGCCGCGATGGCCTTCGCGGACCGGCCCCGCGACGAGGTATCCCACACGACCCGCGTCGAGGTCGACCTGCGGGAGGACGGCGCCGACCTGCGGATCGACATCAGCGGACCACGGGTGCCCTGGGCCCTGGAACTGACCTTCCGGCCGGGCGGCGTGCCCGAGGGTGCCGTACCGATCGGCGACGGGCGCTGGTGCCTGGGGACCGGGCCGGTGACCTACCGGGCCGGTGCCGACGGGATCCGGATCGAGGCCGACGTCCAGGCAGGTGAACCGCTGGCCGGGCCCGACCGGAGCGAGGTGCTGCAGTACGACCCGGGGCAGGACTACACCGTCGTCGGCGGCACCGACGCGACGACCGGGAACCGCATCTACCTCGGCGGACTCGGCCCGCACACCCTGACTGTCGCCCTGCGCGCCCACCGGTCGGCACCTGCCGTCTGACTCGGACGACCGACGCCGTGGCCCCCCGGCCACGGCGGGCTGCCCCCGGCGCACACCCCTCACCGGCCGGACGCCGCTGCACCGCTCAGCGGCGGCTTCCGGGAGGGTGCGGCGGCCATGGCCCCAGGACGGGAAGCCCCTCCGTCGCGACGGGCAGGGTGGCGGGGAGGCGCCCCGCCATCCAGGCGGCCAGGTCGCGCACCCGCCCGGTGACGACCGGGTCCGGCCCGCCGTCGCGGGCCCATTCCCCCCGCACGTCCCGGGCGCGCACGCGAGTGCCCGCCGGCAGCCGGCACAGCAGGAAGTCGATGGCGTGGCAGGCCAGTTCCTCAGGCCAGTGCCCCGGCCGTACGCCGAGGTCCAGGTCGACCCTGTGGATCCACACTTCGCGCCTGCGGGCGTGGACCGTCGCCGTGACGTCCGCGTCCCGGAACGTCACGGGCCGGTCCCAGTCGGCATCGGTGAAGCGGGTCCGGACCGACTCCAGTTCCGCCGAACGGGCGGCGAGTGCGGCACGGTGCCCGGCGGCACTTCGGCCCGCGCCGGCCTCGATGATCGCGTTCCGCTCCTCGGTGCCGCCGTCGTGGGCCGGCACGAGTTCCCCGCGCAGGGCGTGCTCCGCGAGACGCGCGAACATCCGGGCGTTGTCGGTGAGGTGGGCCGGCACGTGCCCCCGAGACCAGCCGGGAAGGGCGGACGCCGCACGGACCTGCTCGTCGTCGAGCGGGGCGGCGAGCCGGGCCGGCACGGCGTGAGCTCTGATCACCTCGGTCACAGGGGGGCGCGCGAATTTCCCTCCTGCGCGTCGGCGGCCGGGTTGCGGACGGGCGGTGCCTGCGCCGCGAGCCCCCGGAGGGGATCACCGCTGAGCCTGCACACCTTCCACTCGTCCATGAACTCCACCCCGAGCGACGTGTAGAAGTCGATCGTCGGCGTGTTCCATGCCAGGACCCACCACTCGAAGCGGTCGTACCCGTTGCGCCGGCAGATCGCGGCGAGGGCGGCGAGCAGGGCCTTGCCGTGGCCCGCGCCGCGAGCGTGCGGACGGACGTAGAGGTCCTCCAGGTGCATGCCGCGGGTGCCCGTCCAGGTCGAGAAACGCGGGAACCACAGGGCGAAGCCCATGATGTCACCCCTGCCGTCATCCTCGGCGATCAGGGCGAAGGCGGCCGGGTGCTCACCGAACAGAGCCTCGCGCAGCTGCCCCTCGGTGGCCCGTGCCTGCTCCACCGCCCTTTCGTACGCGGCGAGTTCGCGAATCATCGTGCGGATCTCGGGGATGTCGTCCGGGGTGGCGGCTCTGATCATGCGGCAGATCATGCCCCATCGCCGAGATGCCCGGAAACCGCTTGCCGGAACGCGTCAGGTCGGTGAACCGGAGGGACGTCCACCCTCCGTCGTCGCGCTCGTCGGCGCCGCCGCGGGCCTGGACGCCTGAGCGCGTTCAGGCGCGCACACGTGGCATCGCCGACTCCGGCACCACCAAGTCAGCCCGCCCCCGGGTCGACGCGACCAGTTCGGCGTTGCGCTCGTCCGAGCGTGACACCCACGCCTCCGCCTCCTCGTGTGTCTTGCCGAACCGCTCGTGGCGGGCCACCAGACGGCGGACGCGCACGCGCTCGGGCAGCTCGCAGAACCACACCTCGTCGACGAGGGGACGCACACGCGACCACGAACCGGTGCCCAGCAGAAGGTAGTTGCCCTCGGTGACGACCAGACGGGCCGTCGGGAGCACCGGGATCGCGCCCGCGATCGGCTGCTCCAGGCCCCGTTCGAAGCCGGGCGCGTAGACGACGTCGTCGCCGGCCTCCTCGCGCAGCCGTGTCAGCAAGGCCGCGTACCCGGCCGCGTCGAACGTCTCGGGCGCGCCCTTGCGGTCCCGCAGGCCGAGGCGCTCCAGTTCGGCGTCGGCGAGGTGGAAGCCGTCCATGGGGAGGTGCGCGACCCATGGGGCACCGGTGCCGTTCAACTCCCGCACCAGATGCTCGGCGAGCGTCGACTTGCCCGCCCCGGGGCTGCCCGCGATCCCGAGGATCGCGCGACGGCCGCCCCGGGGCAGGGCCCGGGCACGCTGGAGGAGGTCGTCGAAGGTGAGCGGCACAGGGAGAGTCTGTCACCCGGCAGCGGATGCGGACGCCGGGCGCCCCGCCCCCTCGCGCCCCCGGCGTGTGGCGTGCGCCACTCACTGGAACATCTCCGCGAGGGGAACCGGTCCTGTATGACGCAGCTCGGTCTTCCCGAAAGCATCCATGCCTGTCTGTTCGACCTCGACGGCGTCGTCACCAAGACGGCCGTCGTGCACGCGGCCGCGTGGAAGAAGATGTTCGACGCCTTCCTGCGTGAGCGCGACGGCGCGGATTTCCGGCCCTTCGAGGCGGCGGACTACGACGAGTACGTCGACGGGCGGCCACGCGCCGACGGGGTGCGCACCTTCCTCGCCTCCCGCGGCATCGACCTGCCCGACGGCGACCCCGACGACCCACCCGGCGCCGGAACCGTGCACGGGCTCGGCAACCGCAAGAACGAGCTCGTCCTCGAGAAGATCCGCACCGAGGGCGTCGAGGCCTACGAGGGCACCCTGCGCTATCTGGAGGCCGTCCGCGCCCACGGGCTCAGCACCGCGATCGTCTCCTCCAGCGCCAACTGCCGTGACGTGCTCCGCTCGATCGGCGCCGAGCACTTCTTCGACGTCCGCATCGACGGCGTCGTCGCCGCCGAGCGCAAGCTGCCCGGCAAGCCGCAGCCCGACACGTTCCTGGCCGCGGCCGAGGACCTCGGCGTCCAGCCCTCGGAAGCGGCCGTCTTCGAGGACGCCCTGGCCGGCATGGACGCGGGCCGCGCGGGGCGCTTCGGATACGTCGTCGGAGTCGACCGGGTCGGGCAGAGCGACGCGCTGTACCGGCACGGCGCCGACATCGTGGTGCAGGACCTCGCCGAACTGGGGGACACGCGGTGATCGCACAGCGGGCGTACAACGTCGAGCCCTGGACGGTGCGCGAGACGGAGCTCAACCTCGACGTCCTGGCACAGAGCGAGTCCGTGTTCGCCCTGTCCAACGGCCACGTCGGCTGGCGCGGCAACCTCGACGAGGGCGAACCCCACGGCCTGCCCGGCTCCTACCTCAACGGCGTCCACGAACTGCACCCGCTGCCGTACGCCGAGGCCGGCTACGGCTATCCCGAGTCCGGCCAGACCTCCATCAACGTCACCAACGGCAAGGTGCTGCGCCTGCTCGTCGACGACGAGCCGTTCGACCTGCGCTACGGGCGGCTCGTCACCCACGAGCGGACCCTCGACCTGCGGCGGGGCGTCCTGGAGCGGGTCTGCGAATGGACCTCACCGGCCGGCTCGACCGTCCGGGTGCGCTCCACCCGCCTGGTGTCCCTCACCCAGCGCGCGATAGCCGCCGTGGCGTACGAGGTGGAGCCCGTCGACAGCCGGACCCGCGTGGTCGTCCAGTCGGAACTCGTGGCCAACGAGAGCCTGCCCGAGCCGGACGGCGACCCGCGTGCCGCCAAGGCACTGAAATCGCCGCTGGAGCCGGAGGAGGACCTGGCCGAGGGCGGCAGGCTGCGCCTGGTCCACCGCACCCGCCGCAGTGGCCTGAGGGTCGCCGTGGCCGCCGACCACACCGTCGACGGGCCCGAACGGACCACCACGAGCAGCGAGAGCAACGTGGACGTGGCCCGGCTGACCATCACCTCCGTCCTGGAGCCGGGGGAGCGGTTGCGCGTGGAGAAGCTGGTCGCGCACGGCTGGTCCGGTGTGCGCTCCCGGCCCGCGATGAGCGACCAGGTCGAGGCGGCCCTCGCCGCGGCCGGGCACAGCGGCTGGCAGGGACTGCTGGAGGACCAGCGGGCCTACCTCGACGGCTTCTGGGCGCGCGCCGATGTCGAGATCGACGGCGACGAGGAGATCCAGCAGGCCGTCCGCTTCGCCCTCTTCCACGTCCTCCAGGCGGGTGCCCGCGCCGAACAGCGCGCCATCCCCGCCAAGGGACTCACCGGCTCCGGCTACGACGGCCACGCCTTCTGGGACACCGAGGCGTTCGTGCTGCCGCTGCTGACCTACACCGCGCCGAAGTCCGCCGCCGAGGCCCTGCGCTGGCGCCTCGACACATTGCCCGCCGCCCGGGAACGCGCCACCCAACTCGGCCTGCGCGGCGCCGCGTTCCCCTGGCGCACCATCGCGGGCTCGGAGGGCTCCGCGTACTGGCCGGCCGGCACGGCGGCCTTCCACGTCGGCGCCGACATCGCCGACGCCGTCGTGCGGTACGTGGCCGTCACCGGCGACGAGACGTTCGAACGCGAGGTCGGCGTGGAGCTGCTGGTGGAGACCGCCCGTCTGTGGCGCTCCCTCGGTCACCACGACGACCGGGGCGTCTTCCACATCGACGGCGTCACCGGGCCGGACGAGTACAGTGCCATCGCCGACGACAACACGTACACCAACCTCATGGCCCGGGCGAACCTGCTGGCCGCCGCCGACGCGTGCAAGCGCCATCCCGACGAGGCAGCGCGGCTCGGCGCCGACGAGGAGGAGAGGGCCGCCTGGCGGGACGCCGCCGAGGCCATGAACGTCCCCTACAACGACGAACTCGGCGTGCACGAGCAGCACGCCGGCTTCACCCGCCACCAGCGCTGGGACTTCGACCGCACCGGCCCGGGCCAGTACCCCCTGATGCTGCACTTCCCCTACTTCGACCTGTACCGCAAGCAGGTGATCAAGCAGGCGGACCTGGTGCTGGCGATGTACACCTGCGGCGCCTTCTTCGAGGAGTACTTCGACGAGGAGCAGATCGCCCGCAACTTCGCCTACTACGAGCCGCTGACCGTCCGCGACTCCTCCTTGTCCGCCTGCGTCCAGGCCGTGATGGCGGCCCGCTCCGGCCACCTCGACCTGGCCGCCGACTACACGGCCGAAGCGGCGCTCATGGACCTCGGCGACCTGGAGCACAACACTCGCGACGGACTGCACATCGCCTCGCTGGCCGGCACCTGGATGGCGCTGGTCGCCGGGTTCGGCGGCATGCGGTGCAGCGACGGCGCGCTGCGGTTCGCGCCCCGCCTGCCCGGGCGGTACAGCAGGCTCGCCTTCACGGTGGGTTTCCTCGACCGGTGCCTGCGCGTGGAACTGACCGCCGACCAGGCCACCTACACGCTGAACTCCGGCACGCCCCTGACCATCCGGCACCACGGCACCGAGCTCACGGTGAGCGAGGACGCCCCCGTCTCCCGGCCGATCCCCGAGCCGACCCACCGCCCGGCCCCGAGCCAGCCCCCGCACCGGGCCCCGCACGCCCGCTGATTCGCGCCACGAGTCAGGCACATGGCCGAGTTCCGCCCTGCACCTCCCCGCCCCGCGGGTTAGCTTGATCATGTTTTCCGATCATCGGGGTAAGGGGCGGAACATGCCTGGTGGCGCGAACGCCATCCTCGTCCGCAGGCGCAGACGCGAACAGGCGGCCGGGCCGCGCACCGTCTTCACGGCGCGCGGCAACAGGCCGCTCGCCGTCCTGGCCGCCGTCTTCGTCCTCGCGCAGCTCGTCCTCGTCCGGCCCGTCCTGGGCCTCGGCTGGGACGAGATCGTCTACGTCAGCCAGGTCACCTCCCACCACCCCGCGGCCTTCTTCAGCGCCCCCCGCTCCCGCGGCGTCTCGCTGCTGGTCGCACCCGTCGCGTCCTGGTCGTCGTCCGTCCCGCTGCTGCGCGTCTATCTCGCCCTGCTGTCGGGCCTCGCCCTCTACCTGGCCCTGCGTTCCTGGCGGGGTCTGTTCCCGGCCCGCGTCCTGGTCGTCGCCGGTGCCCTCTTCGCCTCGCTGTGGATGACCCTCTTCTACGGCCCGCAGGCCATGCCCAACTACTGGGTCGCGATCGGCGCCCTGATCAGCGTCGGCTGCTTCCTCCGAGCGCGGACCGAACGTTCCTCTCCGGCGCTCCTGTGGGGCCTGGGAGCCGGTGCCGCGCTCATGGCGTGGATGCGTCCCACCGACGCGGCGTACCTGGCCGTGCCCCTGCTCGTCCTCGCCCTGGTGCGCCGGCACCGGCGCATCCTCCTCGTCCTCTCGGCAGGCCTCGCTGCGGGCGCGGTGCCCTGGGTGATCGAGGCGTACGTGAGCTATGGCGGGCTGGGCGAGCGGCTCGCTGAGGCCTCCCGGATCCAGGGCGGACTGGGCTGGCGGATCGCCGTCGACGACCAGCTGCGCAGTCTGGGCGGACGGGCCCTGTGCCGGCCGTGCACCGGGCCGATGCCCAGCCCCCTGGTCACCGTCTGGTGGTTCGCCCTGCCGGTCCTCGCCGGTCTCGGAGTGGCCGTCGCGGGCCGGGCCCGGCGTCTGGAGCGGACCCTCGTCCCGTTGGCCTGCGCGGCCACGGCCGCGCTGCCGTACCTCTTCATGATCGGCTACGCGGCGCCCCGTTTCCTCCAGCCCGCCTACGCGCTGCTCGCGATCCCGGTCGCCGACGCCCTGTGGCACCTGCTCAGAACGCCGGGCGGAGCCTGGCGCCCGGTGACCGCCCCGCTCGTCGCGCTCGCCCTGGCCGGGCATCTCGCGGCGCAGCTCGCCGTGCTGGACGGTGCCGTCTCCCGCAACACCGAGAGCCGCCGTGACTGGGGCCGCACCGCCGACGCCCTGCACCGGCTCGGTGTCCGCAGCCCCTGTCTGCTCACCGGCCACGAGGCCATCCCGATCGGCTACTACACCGGCTGCTCCTCGGGGGCGACGTCCGGGAACAACGAGAACACCACCGCGGCGGACATCCTGCGCACCGCGGAGCGTCGCCCGGTCGCCCACCTGGCACCGGCCGGCGGCACGCCGCCCCGCTACGCGCGGTCCTGGCCCGTCCACCGGATCTCGGACCTGGACGTCCGCGTGGCACCGCGCCGCTGACCCCCCGATCGCGTTTCCGGCCCGTCCGGCTCAGGCAGGAGTCGGGTTGACGGTCACTGAGGGGGGAACGGCATGACGGCGAGCGAGCACGAGGGCAGGCTGGGCGAGGAGTTCTTCACCCCGGGCTGTTCGTCCTTCACCGACTTCCTGGCGGCCCACCGCCCCGAGCTGCTGAGCACCCGCCGCGTCCTGCCGCACGGTGTCCGCGCCGAGGGCGCCCCGCACGGCACGACCGTACTGGCCCTCACCCACCGGGACGGCGTACTGATCGCGGGCGACCGGTGGGCGACGATGGGCAACCTGATCGCCCAGCGCGACCTGGAGAAGGTGCACCCCGCGGACGACCACTGCGCGGTCGCCTTCGCGGGCACGGTCGGGCTCGCGGTGGACCTGGTGAGGCTGTACCAGGTCGAGCTGGCGCACTTCGAGAAGATCGAGGGCATCCCCATGACCCTCGCCGCGAAGGCGACCCGGCTGGCCACCATGATCCGCGACAACCTGGGCCAGGCCATGCAGGGCCTCGCGGTCGTCCCGCTGCTCGCCGGCTACGACCCCGCGGCCCCCGAGGGGCAGCAGGGCCGCATCTTCCCCTTCGACGTCGCCGGCGGCCGCTACGAGAAGTCCGGCTTCCACGCGGAGGGCTCCGGATCGCCCTACGCCCGGGGCGCGCCGAAGAAGCTGTACCGCCCGGGGATGTCCCGCCGCGAGGCGGCTCTGGCGGCCCTGCAGGCGCTGTACGACGCGGCGGACGACGACTCGGCGACCGGCGGTCCCGACCTCACCAGTCGCATTTTGGAGGCACCCGGCCGGCTCGACCGCCCGGCGCCGGTCCGGCGGAGTTTTCGGTTCCATGGACAAGACCTGTCACCGGCTTTACTGCACACCACTTGCAGGTACAGCAGGATGGCACGAGGCTGTTCACCGCAGCCGTCCGTCCGACAGAAAGACCTTCCCCCCGATGACGGCCGCCCCTGAGTCCACTCCGCCCCTCCCCGCCCCGGCCCCCGCCCAGCGCACGGCCTGGCACCGCGTCCGCACGTCCATGACGCGGCGGGAGTGGGCCAGGGCCGGGGGGATGGCGGCCTTCATCCTGGCCCTGCATCTGATCGGCTGGTTCACCCTCGTCGAGGTCGTCGCCCCGGAGCACCACGCCATCGGATCGCAGACCTTCGGCATCGGCATCGGCGTCATCGCGTACACGCTCGGCATGCGGCACGCCTTCGACGCCGACCACATCGCCGCCATCGACAACACCACCCGCAAGCTGATGGGAGAGGGGCAGCGGCCGTTGTCCGTGGGCTTCTGGTTCTCCCTCGGCCATTCCAGCGTCGTCTTCGCCCTGGCCTTCCTGCTCACCCTCGGGGTGAAGACCCTGGCCGGGCCGGTCCGTGAGGACGGCTCCGCCCTGCACGACGTCACCGGCCTGATCGGCACGACCGTCTCCGGCACGTTCCTCTACCTCATCGCGGCCGTCAACCTCGTCGTCCTGGCCGGCATCTGGAAGGTGTTCCGCGCCATGCGCTCGGGCCGCTACGACGAGGCCGCACTGGAGGAGCAGCTGAACAACCGCGGGTTCATGAACCGCCTGCTGGGCCGGGTCATGAAGTCGGTCTCCAGGCCCTGGCACATGTACCCGCTCGGCCTGCTGTTCGGCCTCGGCTTCGACACCGCCACCGAGATCGCCCTGCTCGTCCTGGCCGGCTCCGGCGCCGCATCCGGACTGCCCTGGTACGCGATCCTGTGCCTGCCCATCCTGTTCGCCGCGGGCATGTGCCTCCTCGACACCGTCGACGGCTCGTTCATGAACTTCGCCTACGGCTGGGCCTTCTCCAAGCCCGTCCGCAAGGTCTACTACAACCTCACCGTCACCGGCCTGTCCGTCGCCGTGGCCCTGCTCATCGGCACGGCCGAACTCCTCGGCCTCCTCGCCGGACGACTCGGCCTGCACGGTCCCTTCTGGGACTGGATCTCCGGCCTCGACCTCAACGTCCTCGGCTACGTCGTCGTCGCCCTGTTCCTCGCCACCTGGGTGGTGGCGCTGGTGGTGTGGAGGGTCGGACGCATCGAGGAGAAGTGGTCGGGGGACCTGGCGGGGCCGGAGGGCGGCGTCAGGTCATGACGGCCATGGCATGGGCGAGCGCGAGGATCACCGCAAGGCCGACGGCGGCCACCGCGAGCACGCCCGCGCCGAACAGGCACGTCACCACGGACATCCCGGTCCAGGCGACCCGGCGGGCGCGCGGCCTCCCTGGCCACGTCGCCGTCCTCGTACCCGCCGTCATCAGCCATGTCACCCTCCCGGCGGGGAGACTGCGGCCAGGTGCTCACGCCCCCAGCCGCAGCTCCTTGCGCCACTTGGTGATCTGTTTCTCCGCATCACCGGTGTACGACCACGGCGTGCGCGTCGCACGGGGCCCCAGCATGCCCAGCAGGACACCCGCGATGTCCGTGGCGCCCGCGGAACAGGCCGCGTGGGCCAGGTAGTTGAAGTCACGGAGCTCACCGGGAGCGATGCCGGTCTCCCTTCGGCCCATCACCCAGCGCTGCCAGGTCCGCCGCAGGTCGCTCGCCGCGCCGTCGTGACTCCAGTGCTGGGACAGGCCCACGGCGGAGTGCCTGCCCTGCGCCGCGTCCAGGGCGAAGCGGTACTCCTCGACCCGGGCGTACTGCACCAGCACCGGCAGCGGACAGCCGGGCGGCGCCACTCCGGCCGCGTCCCGCGCGAAGTCGTACATCAGGCCGTGCGTGCCGTGCCAGCGCGCCGAGTAGTAGTGCAGCACCTGCAGGTGCCCCTCGACGCTGTAGGGATCCCGGCCGTGCAACTCGTCCCACCAACGCCCCAGTTCCTGTCGGCGCACGCCCCTCGGGTACAGGCGCGCCACCGAGATCAGCGACACCCACGGCGTCGGGTCCTCCGGGTGCGCCTCCGCCGCCGTCAGGCAGGCCAGCACCGCCGCGTCCACGCGGTGCTGGTCGATCGGTACGCCCCGCCCCGCCGCGATGGCCACGTTGAAGGTGCGGGCGGTCTCCGTCGCCGCCCGCAGCACCAGCGCGTCGGCGCTGTGGGCGTCGGCCGAGAGCCAGGACTCCACCGTCGAACTGCCCGCGCACACCTGCGCGAGCTGCCGGATCCGGTGCCCCCGGGCCGTCCAGTCGTGGCCGGTGGCGGCCAGCAGGTCCCGCAGCCCCTGCCAGCGGCCGATCACGACGTCCTGGCGGGCGGAGGTGAGGTCGGTGTCCCCGCAGTCGGGGTCGAAGTCGGGAGTGAAACCGCGTCTGAGACCGCGTGCCATCGGTGTCCCCCTCAGAAGTCGGTGGACAGACCCTCGTGGACCCGGGCGTGTGCGTCCTGTTCGTCGGGGACGTAGTCCGTCTCGACCGCGCGCGAGGCGTCCAGCTTCGCGGGCCGGTAGTAGTCGCTGCCCTGCCTCCAGTACCAGAGCATCGGGACGAGCCCGACCGCGAGGCCGCCGATGCCGATCGAGATCGCGGCGCTGCTCAGCTCTCCCAGCGACTCCACGAACACCCAGAACATGAACAGGGCGCCGCACAGCGGCCACAGGCCACCGAAGAGGAAGTTGGCCGGGGACTTGAACAGCATCTTCCGGTACGCGACGACCACCGCGAGTCCCGCAAGACCGTAGTAGACGGCGATCTGCAGGCCGATCGCCGAGATGGCGTCGGAGAGGATGTCGCCCACCGAGCCCAGGGCGTTGGCGGCGATGAACATCGCCAGCGCCACCGCCCCGACCACCACGATCGCCACCCAGGGCGTGTTCCACCGGCGGTGCACCCGGCCCAGCGCCGACGGCATCGTACGGTCCCGGCCCATCGCGAACAGCGAGCGCGTCACCTGGATCAGCGTCGTCTCCAGGGTGGCGATGGTGGACAGCATCACGGCCACGATGAGCAGCTTGCCGCCCCAGCCCGGCCAGATCTCCTCGCCGAGCACCGCCAGCACGTTCGCGTCGTTCTCCTCGATCTGCTTCGAGGTCAGGATCACGTTCACCGCGATGGTGAACACCTCGAACAGCAGGAACACGATGCCCACCCCGATCAGGCCCGCGAGGCCCGTCGTACGACGGCTGTTGCGGGTCTCCTCGCTGAGGTTGCTGGTGACGTCCCAGCCCCAGTAGTAGAACGCCGCGATGAGCGCGCCCGAGGCGAAGCCCGCCATGCCGTCGAAGTGCGAGAAGCCGAGCCAGGACCAGTCGAAGGCGCGGGCGTGGCCGGTGTGGAAGAAGGCGAGCACCGCGAACAACGCCAGGACTGCCAGCTCGACGCCGGACATGATCAGCTGGGCGCGGACCGTGAGCCTGGCGCCGCCGAGCACCACGCCCAGCATGACGAGGAACCAGGCCGCGCCGACCACCGTGGACAGCGCGGTGTCGTCCGCGAGGCCCTCGTCGAAGAGCGCCAGCGTCATCGAACCGGCGGGCAGCGACCCGGCCACCATGAAGATCGTCGCCGAGATCACCAGAGCCCAGCCGCTGATGAAGCCGAGGAAGGGGTGGAGCGTGCGCCCCACCCACGAGTAGCTGGCGCCCGCGTTGACGTCGATCCGGCCGAGGTAGCTGAACGCCAGCGCGATGCCCAGCATGGGTATCGCGCAATACAGCAGGGCGGCCGGACTCGCCAGTCCCACCGCGCCGACCAGCACGGCGGTGGTCGCCGCCAGCGAATACGCCGGGGCGCTGCCCGCGACCGCCATCACCACGGTGTCGAACGTGCTGAGGACATTGGCCTGCAGCCCTCTGCCCCTGCTGTAGCTCATGGATGCGCTGCTTTCACTTGTGCGCGACCGGAGGCGGGCAGGCCGTCCCGGAGGCGTTGGGGGGTGGGGGTGGAGCTCGCCGCCGGACGGAGGAAGGGTGGCCTCGGTTTCGGTGGCGTGAGAAGGGGTGGCGGATACCCGTGCTGCCGCCGCGTCGACAGCCGGTCACACCGTGTGTGCGAGTGATGATAGCCCTACTGATTGAGCTTTCAAGATTAACCGGCGGGTAATCTCCGGTGCCTCGCAAGGTTTTGACTTCCTGTTGGTGCCCCCGACGTCCGGGCACTCTGCCGGTGCCGGCCGGCGTCCGCCGAGGTTAGAGCCCGCGTAACGGGAAACGCGGAACGGACAGGCGAGACGAACGAGCCGAGAAGCGGACAGGAAGGCAGGAGTGATGGGCACGGAACCGATGCGCCCCGAACCGATGGCGGACGACGCGTACCAGCCCACCGGTACCAACGAGGAGCAGGAGGACGCCGCGCCGCTGGACCTGCAGGACGCCATCGACGAACGGACGTACGACGACACGCTCGACGAGGGCTACTCCCCGCCGGAGAAGCCCTTGGGCGTCACCAAGCGCGGCACCACCGCGGCCGAGCAGCACGAGGGCGAGAGTCTCGACGAACGGCTGGCACAGGAGGTCCCCGACGTGTCCGCCGAACCGGCCGGGGACGGCGTGGGGGACACCCCCGACAGCGACGGCGAACCGGTGGACCCCGAGGCGGGCACCGCCCGCGCCGGCCGCCTGGTCGCCCCGGACGAGGGCGCCCACACCGACACCACGAAGGAGACCGTCGCCTCCGACGTCGGCATCGACGGCGGGGCGGCCGGCGCGGAGGAGGCCGCCGTGCACGTGGTGGAGGACGACACCGCACTGCCCGGGGACGACGGCAGCGTGTGACCCGTCCACCGGCGTGCGGCAGTGCCGGCACCCGTGAAGCCACCGGGCCCGTGACGCCGAGCGTCACGGGCCCGGTGGCTCCCTGCGCGGCGAGGGCGCCGACGGGAGAATGGCTAGGGCAGCAGTTTCTCCAGGGCGGCAGGTCCCTCCGCCGCCAGCTTGCGCCTGGCCCACTCGAGGGTGTGCGGGTTGAGGTCCTTGCCCGAGGCGAGGACGAGGTCCTCCGGCGACACGTCGGTGCCGGTGCGGGCGTGGAGCAGGCGGTCCGGGGTGGCTCGGTCCTCGGGCGGCCGGGAAGCGGCAGGCTCTGACGTCGACATGTTCTCTGCTCCTAGGGTCCGGATCGCTGGGGAGGCCCCGGTGCTGAAAAACCGGTCCGATATCACCATTCCCCGCGGAAGCGCGGCGTGCATCCGGAGAGCGCGGCCCCGGCCCGGGCGCCCCGTTCGGACGACCATGGATGTCGCGGGGTCCTCCTCCGGGTGACGGTGGAACCACGTGTCCCTGCTACTGACAGGAGCTTTTCCATGCGTACGCGTGTGACTGCCGCAGCCGGTCTGGCCTGCTCCGCCCTGCTCGCCTTCGCCGGTACGGCGAGCGCGAACGACGGCCCCGTCGGTATAGCCGTCGGTAGCCCCGGCGTTCTCTCCGGCAACGTCGTGCAGACCTCGATCGACATCGACGCCAACATCTGCGGCAACACGGTCAACGTGTTCGGGGCGCTCAACCCGGCGATCGGCAACAAGTGCACGATCAAGGACTGACACATCGGTCGTGACGTGCCGGCGGCGGCCCGCGTGCATCGCGGGCCGCCGCCGGCCGTCGATGTCAGACCCCGCCCGCGCCGTCGCGCGTACGCGGCGCGAGCACCAGCATCGTGACGTCGTCCTGCACGTCCGGGCAGTGCCGTACGAGATCGGTCCAGACCCGCTCCGCCAGCGCGACCGGATCCTCGGCGGCCAGGCCCGGCAGCCGTTCCGCCAGCGGGTAGAAGGCCCCGTGCGTGTCCCTGGCCTCGGTCACCCCGTCGGAGGCGAGGAAGAGCCGGTCACCGGCCCTCAGCGGCACCGAGACGACCCGGGGCGGGGCCGCCCCGGCGAGACCGAGACCCAGCGGTGTGCACGGCTCGACGTCCAGCTCGACGGCCCGGCCGCCCCGCAGCAGCAGGGGCCCGGCCTGCCCGCACGCCACGATCCGCACCAACCGGGCGTCGGCGGAGAAGTCGAGCAGCACCGCCGTCGCGAACAACTCGGCGTGCGGATCGCCCGCGGAGTCCACCGCCAGCCTCCGGTCGAGCCGGGCCGCCACCGCCTCCGGGTCCGGCTGGTCGAGCACCGCCTCCCGGAAGGCGCCCAGCAGCGAGGCGACCGTGGCCACGGCCGAGAGCCCGTGGCCCTGCACATCGCCCATGACCGCCCGTACGCCGTAGGGGCCCGCCCGTACGTCGAAGAAGTCACCGCCGACCAGCGTTCCGCGCTGCGCGGCCCGGTACAGCCCCGCGCACCGCACCGGCCCGACCCGGTCCGGCAACGGCGGCACCACGGCCCGCTGCGCGACCTCGGCGACGGCCCGCTCGGTGACCAGCTGCGCGTCCCGCCGGGATCGGACGTACGACAGCAGCACGCTCAGCACCGAGACGAAGCACACGGTCAGCAGGTCCGTGCTGCCGGGATCGTTGAGGTTGAAGACGGGCACGGTCAGCACGACCACCACCAGCGCGCCGAGCACCGCCGTCGCCACCGGACCGTGCGCCAGCACGGCCAGCGGCGGGATGGCACCCAGCAGGAAGCCGATGTCGAGCGGATCCGGGGTGATCAGCTCCGCCAGGCAGACGCCCGCCAGCAGTGCCGACGGCAGCACGCGGGCCCAGAGCGGCGGAGGTGCGCCACGCAGCCAGCCACGCCGGTCCGAGTCCCGGCGCGTCGGCCGGCCGCGCACACTGCTCACACCACCACGCTGCTACGGCCGACCGGCCGCCGCACCCGGGACCGCACCGCCGCGGGCCGCCGGGAGGCCACCCCTCGGGGGCTACGGCTGGCACCCGGCCACCCTCTCGAGCGGTCGTCCCACTGTGCCGTAAATCGATGGACCTCCCGCCCGAAGATCCCGTAGCGTGTGCCGCGCCACGCCCCGAGACCTGCGGAAGGAGGGCAGAGCCGTGCAGTTCACACAGACCCCGCGCTCCCTCCCCGTTGTCCCGGCGTGCTGCGACTGACCGACCGGGAGCGCTCCGAGCGGTATGCGTCCCGGAGGACACCCCATGACCGACGTGGTCATCCGCGCGCTCGACACGAGCGACGCCGAACTCTTCGACACCCTGCCCGACCCGCTGGGCGCCCGTGAGGCCCACCGGCTTACCCGGCACCGCCCCGACTGGAAGCGTGTGGCCCTGCGCGACGGGCGCGTCGTCGCCCGCGGCGCCTGGTGGGGCGGTCCCGACGACAGCGAACCCATCAACCTCAACTGGTTCGACGTGGCCGAGGGCGAGGAGGAGGCGGGCGCCGCACTCCTGCGTTCCGCCCCCTGGCAGGTCGAACTGGAGCTGAACCTGCCCGCCGGCTGGCGTGACGACCCGGCCCTGCGCGCCGCCGCCGAGACCTGCTTCACCGCCGCCCGGACCGCCGGCTACGACCTCCTGGTCGAACGCCTCCTGTACCGCTGGACCCCCGGCCTCGGCCTGCCCGAGCGGCCCGGCCGTCTGGAGTTCCGCGCCGAGCCCGACGACGCCGTGTTCTTCGACGCCCTGCGCCGCATCCACTCCGTCACCCTGGACGCGCACGCACTCAAGGCCATCGAGAAGGGCGGGCTCGACCGGGCGGCCCAGGAGGAACTCGACTTCTTCCACTGGTGCCCGTCGCCGCGCGAGTGGTGGCAGGCGGCGTACACGCCGCGGGGCGACCTGGCCGGCATCCACATCCCGGCCCACAACCCGGCGGGGCCCTGCATCGGCTTCATCGGCGTCCTTCCGGAGCACCGCGGCCACGGCTACGCCTACGACCTGCTGGCCGAGTGCACGCACTTCCTGGCCGAGCAGGGGGCGGACTTCGTCGCCGCCGCCACGGACCAGGGCAACTTCCCCATGGCGGCGAACTTCGCCAAGGCCGGCTACCCGGTGGTGAGGGAGCGGCTCAACTTCGAACCGGCGTAGGGAACAGGGCCGCCCGCGCGCTCAGGGGTTCAGCAACTCCTCCGCGGCCGTGAGGATCTCCGTGACCCTCAGGCCGAACGCGGCGTCGCAGGCGTGCGGGCGGCCGGTCCGAGCGGCGTCGAGCAGCGCGTCCGCGGCACGCATCAGTGCGGGCACCGCCCCGTCGGAGCCGTCCGGAAGCGCCGTGACCCCGGCCTCCCCGCGCAACTCCAGGGCGGCACCGGCCGCGGCGGGCGGCGCCGTCAGGCTCAGGGTGAGGGTGCTCGACGCGCCACCGCTGTGGTCGAGGACGACGTGCGCCGTGTCGCCCGGGCCGTACGCCGCCGCGGTGACGCGCCGCACGTCGCCGAGGACCGGCAGCAGGACGGACAGGGCGTGCGGGCCGACGTCCCACAGGGCGCCCTTCTCCCGCCGCCACGGCGTCGCGAAGGGGCTCTCGCTGGTGAACACGGCCCCGAGCCACTCGGCCCGGGCCGTGAACCAGCCCGGCACCGCCGCCTGTTCGGCGATCCACGCCGCCGGCCCGGGCTGGAAACGGGTCGTGAAGAACACGACCGAGGCGACACCGGCCTCCCGGGCCGCCTCGACCACGGCTCGTCCCTGCTCCACCGTCGGCGCGAGCGGCTTGTCGAGCAGCAGATGGCACCCGGCCCGCGCCGCCCGCGCGGCGAGTTCGGCCTGCACCTGCGGCGGCAGTGCGACGGCCACCGCGTCCACGTCGGCGAACAGTTCGTCGGCATCGTCATAGGCACGGACCCCGTGCCGCTCGGCCAGTTCCTTCGCGGCTTCGGGGCGACGGCCCCACACCCCCGTGAAGTCCAGCTCCCCGTGCCCGCTCAACGCGGGGGCGTGGGCCATCCGCGCCCAAGGTCCGGTGCCGAGCAGTCCTATGCGCATGCCGCCGCCTCTCCACGCTGCCAGAACGACGAGCGTGCCATACGAGAACGGCCGGTGGGCACCGGGGGCGGGCATCAAAAAAAGGCGAGGAGTGCTCTCCGTCGATCCTCGACACGTGGCCGGCCGGGCATGCCGACGGGATCGCCTGTGTGATCGGAGATCCGGCGTTCCGGCCCCGGGAGCTGTCGAAGGGTCTGGAGTTCGACCTCGTGGTCCTGGTCGACCCGGAGGACTTCGGTGACGGAGTCGAGGGTGCCGTCGACCGCTATGTGGCGATGACCAGGGCGACGCGGGAGCTCGTGATCCTCACGCGCCCCTGACCCCTCGATCGGCCGGGCGCCCTTCCTCGTAAGACGGCCGGGAAAAGCGCGCCCGGAGCTCGGCCTCGAGCGTTTCCAGCGTGCGGCCACCGGTCTCGGGAACGTACCGCTTCACGAAGAGGAGGGACAGCAGCCCCGCGGCCACGAACAGGAAGAACGTCGGGGAGATCCCGATCCCGGAGACCAGGGACGGGAAGACCAGCCCGATCACGAAATTGGTCAGCCACAGCACCACGGCCGCCGCCCCCATCCCGAAGCCGCGCAGCCGCATCGGGAAGATCTCCGACAGCATCAGCCAGGTCACCGGCGAGATCGCGCCCTGCTGGAAGGCGAGGAACGTCACCGTCATCGCGAGCACCGCGAACGCCCGCGGATCACCCGGGGGCAGCACCAGCGAGAAGACACCGATCAGCAACAGCGCGGTGGTCGTCCCCACCTGACCGGTCATCAGCATCGGGCGGCGCGGCACCCGGCCCAGCAGCCAGATGCCGACGAAGGTGGCCAGCACCGAGATCACACCGTTGGCGATGTTCGCCGTCAGCGCGCTGTCGGCGGCGAAACCGGCGTCGGTGAGGATCTGCGTGCCGTAGTACATGATCGTGTTCACACCGGTGATCTGCTGCACGACGGCGATCCCGAAGCCGACGAACAACAGCTTGCGCATCCACGGTGTGCTCCTGAGGTCCTGCAGGCCGCCGAGCTTCGCCTGCTCGTCCTGCACGGCGAGCGCGGAGACCTCCTGCAGCTCGGCCTCGGCCCGGGCCCGTGACCGCACCTGCTGCAGAACGCCGAGGGCCTCGCCGAAGCGGCTCTCGGAGGCGAGCCAGCGCGGGCTCTCCGGCATCACCAGCATGCCGAACCACAGCACCACGGCCGGCAGTGTGGCGACGACCAGCATCCAGCGCCAGACGCCGCCGGACTCGCCGCCGATCCGGGCGATGACCGCGTTGACCGTGAACGCCAGCAGCTGGCCGGTGACGATCATCAGCTCGTTGCGGGTGACGAGGGGGCCGCGTCGTTCGGCGGGCGACACCTCGGCGAGATACACCGGCACGGTCACCGAGGCACCGCCGACCGCGAGGCCCAGCACGAACCGGGCCACGACCATCACGGCGGTCGTCGGGGCGAGCGTGCAGCCCAGGGCGCCGAGGAAGAACAGCGCGGCCAGCAGCAGGATGGTGCGCCGCCTGCCGCGTGCGTCCGACATCCGGCCGCCGGCCACCGCTCCCAGCGCGGCACCCAGCAGCAGCGAGCTGGTGACCATGCCCTCGGTGACGGGGGTCAGACCGAGGTCCGCGGTCATGTAGGGCAGGGCGCCGTTGATGACGCCCGTGTCGTAGCCGAAGAGCAGACCGCCGAACGTGGCGATGGTCGTGATGACCCGCAGCCGCCGCGAGACCGCCGGCGGCGTCCTGTCCGCGACGCCGCCGGCGGGGGTGGGGGTCGGTGCCGTCTCGACCCTGACGTCCATGGCCGCTCCTTGCCTGTCGAAGTCCGGCCGCCGGGCCCCGGCCGCTCGCGGCCGGCCGGGTGCGCACGGGTGCCGGCCGCGCTGGGCAGCGGCACCCCGGCGGGTGCGACTCGCCTACCCCGTGCAGCGCGGTCTCACCGGACGCGGATCAGGCTCCCGCGGGCCGCTCAGCTCTCCGTGCCGATGTTGACCATCCACGGGACGCCGAAGCGGTCCGTGCACATGCCGAACACGTCGCCCCACATCTGCCTCTCCAGCGGCACCGACACCGAGCCGCCCTCGGACAGCTTCTCCCAGTAGGCGCGCAACTCGGCTTCGTCGTCGCCGCTCAGGCTCACCGAGAAGCGGCTGCCCTGCTCGGACTCCATGCCCGGCGGGTCGTCGGCACCCATCAGGGTGAAGCCGCTGGTGGTCTCCAGCATGCCGTGCATGATCTTGTCGGCGTTCGGGGCGTCCGCCTGCCCGAACTCGCCGTAGCTGTTGAGGTCGAGGGTGCCGCCGAAGACCTCTCGGCGAGCCGTTGCCGGTGCCCGGGGATACGCTGCGCGAAAACGGCTCTTTGCCCTCTTCTGGGAGGTTTCTATGGCCTCGCGTCTCAACCCGTATCTCACCTTCAGCGGTGACGCCCGGCAGGCGATGGAGTTCTCGTGCCGCCGGTGCTGGACGCGCGTGGCGCCCACCGGATCGCGTTTCCGCCATGGCGACGCGTGGCCTGGGGGCATGCGGGGGCCGGGAGCGGGAGCGGGAGCGGCGCCGTCGCGGCCGAGCCCGGCGCCCACCCCCGCCAGGTCGCGCTCGCCCGGCTGCCCGATCGTGCACCGGTCGCCCCGCCGATCCCGGGCACGGCTCAGGCCTCGTCGGACGCCCCGTTGTTCCAGTCGTACGGGCCGCCGCCCTGCCACTCGATCAGCTCGGTGTCGTCGACGGCCGTGTCGGTGGTGGGCAGGCCCTCGCGGTGCAGCAGGTCCAGCACGTCGAAGAGACTGTAGGCGACGCCCATGCGCTCGCCGTGGATGGTCACCAGCCGTCCGCCGTCCGTCGCGGGCGGCTGCACGACCACAGGGGGTTGACCGTCCATAGCCCCACCATGCTCCCGAAACGGCCGGTCCGCAGCTCGGTGGCGTCCAGAAGCGGTACGGGCCACCTCTACGCCGGGACCGTGCGCACTGTGCGCCGGTGACAAGCCGGCGTCCGGAAGCTGAGTTCTCATCAGCACTCACTGAGAGCGGTCGTGCCACCGCCCTAGCGTCCATGGCATGGACACGGACCGTACCTGCAGAAGGAAGTGGCGTCGTGCCGCACTCGCGGTACTGCTGACCGCCGGGACACTCACGGCCGGCGCCCCGGGTGTACGCGCCGAGGGAACGCGCACCGAGACGCCGGTGAGGTCGACCTCGCCGGTGACCGGGGTGACGGAGTCGATGGTGCGGGTGAAGGTGCCGCTGCCGGAATCGGCCGGGCCCCGTCCGGCGGCCTGCGACTGGCTGTCGTACCTGCGCTACCGCTCGGCCGACGGCCCGGCCGCATCGGCCGACGCCGACCGGATCCTCGTCGCCCAGCCCGGCATCCTGGAAGGGGCGGGGGCCTTCGACAGTGTCGCCCGCAACACGGTCACGCGGGCCGCCGAGCAGGGGCTGCACATCGAGTTCTGGGCGCTGGACCGGCGCTCCAACTGTCTGGAGGACCGCACCGGCATCGCCACCGGCGACCAGCACACCGCCGTCGACTACTACTACCGCGGCAAGCAGGTCGGCGGCCGGACCTTCGGCGGCTACGCCGGCAACGCGCAGCTGGGCTGGATGGCGAAGCTCGGGATCGAGCAGACCGTACGCGACCAGTACGGCCTCCTCACCGCCGAGTTGCCCTCCCCGGCCCAGCGCAAGCGGAAGGTGCTGTGCGGCGGGCATTCGCTGGGCGGTGTCATCACCGGCTACTTCGCCGCGGCCGACTTCGACGGCGACCGCGCCACCACGGCGGACGCCGGGTACAACCAGTGCGCCGGCTACTTCGCCCTCGACACGACCGTCTCCACCACGCTGGGCGACCTCGGCGGCGGCATCCCGGGCGACACCAACCTGCCCGACACCGGCCTCGGTCACGGCGTCGTGCAGGCCGGGCTGGACAGCGGGGTGCTGCCGCGCACCCTGTCCGCGCCGGTGCTGCTCAACCCCGAGACGATGACGCTCCTCGGCATCGCGGGACTGGGAGCCCTGAAGGACCTGGACGGTGAGGCGGACCTGCCCGGCTACCTGCCCCGCAACCTCAACATCGAGGCCACGCACCGCTTCCTGTTCGCCAAGGACACCGCGGCCTTCCTCAGCGGTTCGCCGGGGGTGCAGGACTTCCGGCTCACCAACGGGGCCGTCCTCGGGGCGCTGCTGGACGACAACTCCGTCCCGCTGGCGTTCCTGCAGACGAGTGTCGGCTTCTTCGACGGCGGGCCGATCGCCGACAAGAGCTTCCCCGCCGCCAACGGGGGTGACGCTCGACCGGGGCTGTACGGCACCGCGTACAAGGCCATCCCGGACCGGCCGCGGGGTCCCCTCTACACCTGGCGTACCTACGACCGCGTGGGCGACGCGGACGACCCCGGCCACCGGTCGGCCGACGGCACCCCGTTCACCGGCCCCGACGAGGAGGTCACCGACATACGCCAACTGGCCCGCAGCCTCGCCGAGCAGCCTCTGGACTTCACCGAGCAGTACTTCCCGACCAAGCTGGTCACGGACATCGAACTGGCCACCTCACCGCAGGTGAAGAAGCTCGTCGTCCACCCGGAGGGGCTCAAGGCCAACCCGGTGCTCACCGTGCTCGCCGGTGAGGGCCTGCTGGCCGGACGGGTCCCGGCCGACCTGCACCCGGTCGTCGCGGACGGCTACCAGCACCTCGACGTCCTGACCGCCGCGCCCGTGCAGAACAACGGCCGGCCCGAACCCGTCTCCACCAGCCTCGCCGGCTTCGCGCGCACACCGCGCTAGCCCCTCCGGTACGCATGCCCGGGGCCCGGGAGGACGCAGCCTCCCGGGCCCCTTCGTGCCGGACGGGATCAGAGCCGGCCCGCGGCGAACGTGGCCGCCTCCTCGGCGTCGTCCCGGTAACTCAGGTGCGCCCCGACGTCGCCCCCGCCGTTCTCGCAGACGGGGTCGCCCTCGGCGCAGAGGTCGAGCGTGCGGCTCTGGTAGGTGCCGGTGACGCTCTTGCCGAGCGCCCGGATGGGGTTGCCGAACAGCAGCACCGCGGCGACCTTCGGCTCGACCGCCGCGGGCAGGGTGGCCACGATGGGGCTGCCCACCACCGCGCCGGCGCTGCTCACGCCGATCGAGTTGTCGACGACGTTCGCGCCCTGTGAATAGCCGACGAGAACGAACTTCTGGCCCGGGCAGGCAGCGGCCTGGCTCTTCACGTGGTTCACCAGATCCAGATTTCCCTGTGCCGCGGACGTGGGGGAGAGGTCGGCGGGATAATTCACCTTGTAGCTGGACAGGTTCTTGCCCGCCGCCTTCTTCTGCAGTGCGGAATACACCGGGTCGCCGACGATGAAGCCGAGCGTGCCCGGCTCGAAGGTGCCGCGAGCCGAAACGACCTCGATGTCCGAGCAGGCCGCGGCCATGGCCGGGGGAGCCGAGAGGGTGGCGAGTCCGGCCCCGCCCGCCAGGGAGAGGGCCGCGAGACACATACGGATACGCATGGGGGATCCTCCGCGTGGAAAGGCGCGTGCAGCGCCTGCGAAAAAGGACGCCCCGAACGTATGGGCTTTCTCTCGCCCGCTGTTATGGACGGGATTATCAAAACCCCGCCGTTTTTTGTCGCCGATTGAGTACGCCGCTCGAACAGGGAAAGTCAGTTCTCCCGCGCGTGCAGTGATTCCGCGCGCAACGCCAGAATGAGATCGAGGCGCGTCGCCGGGTCGTGCAGGGCCTCGCCGAAGAGCTTGTCCAACTGGCGCAGGCGGTAGCGGACCGTCTGAGGGTGGATGTGCAGCCGCACGGCGACGTCCGGCACGTTGCTGCCGCTGAGCAGCCAGGCCAGCAGTGTCTCGGCGAGCCGGTCGCGCTGCCCCGCCGACACCGTGTCGAGGGGCGCCAGGGCCCGGCTCCGCAACCGCCCCAGCAGCGGTTCGTCGCCGTGCAGCAGCAGCGTCGACAGATGCTCGTCACAGCGCACCACGCCCTGACGGGGCAGCACCCCACGGCCCATCAGCCCGAGCGCCCGGGCGGCCAGGCGCAGCGACTGCGCGGCCTCCGTGACCGTGACCGTCGGGCCGATCGCTGCGGGCCGGCCGCGCAGCGCGAGCGTGAACGCCCGGCCGCCGATGCCCCCGGAGCCGTCCGGGTCGGGCACCAGCATGCGCGGCGGGCGGCACCCCATGTCCACCAGCGCACCCGCCGCCGCCAGCGGCCGGTCGTCCTCCCGCCGGTCCGGCGCCGCCGCGAGGGCCACGACGGCGACCGACCGGGGCACGGGCCAGCGCGCGCTGTGCGCGAGGTCCTGCACGGCCTCCGGCGCCACCGGCCCGTCCTCCAGCAGCAGGTCGAGCAGCCGCTTGCGGCGCCGCTCCAGCTCGTCGGAGCTGCGCAGCCGGGCTTCCGCGTACCCGGACGCGGCGGCCTGGGCGACCTCGTGCACGGTCCGGAACGCCAGCTCCCCCAGCGCGGCCACGAGCGTGGAGTCCAGCCCGAGTTCCTCCGCCGTGCGGCCCATCTGCCGCCAGGCGCACATCCCGCCGACCCGCAGCGCGGACTGCAGGGCGTCCAGGCTGCGTCCCTCCAGGGCCTCGCCCCGCCCGAGTTCGTAGTACGTCGCCGCGATCGCGCCCCCGTCGTCGCGCGGATCGGCGATGTGGTCGACGAACAGGGTCAGCGCCTGCACCACCCCGGACCGCAGATTCTGGAGGTACGCGCCGTCGGCGGGCCGGGCGTACTCGGGGACCTGGCGGCGCACCTCCTCCTCCACCTCGTCGGCGACGGCCGCCAGGTCGGCGCGCAGCACCTTCGCCAGCTCAGGGGGGAACTGCGGCGCGACGGGGCGGTCCGGCACGCCGTGCGGGGTGGGCACAGCCATCACGGACACTCCTTTCGACCGGAAACGGCTCCCCCGCGGGCTGTCGCCTGTGGGACGAGTGGGGAGTCCTGAGTGGGACGGACGACCCCTCCGCTCCGTTCCGTGCCCCGACGGCACCCCCGTCACTCGGGCACGCCCAGCGCACGGGCGAGGACCGGCCACGAGGCCGTGAACTCCGGCTTCCAGTGCGCCCAGTCGTGCCCGCCGCCCCGGTAGAGGTGCGTGGTGGCCGGGACCCCCATGAGAGCCAGCGTGCGGGCGAAGCCCTGGGCCGAGGGCCACAGGGCGCTCTCCAGGATCCCGGGCAGCGGATCACCGCCGTCGCCCACCCCGCTGCCCTGCGACACGTACAGGGCCGTGCCGCGCAGCCCGGTGGCCCGGGCGCGCGGGTTGAAGTCCCGCCAGGTCAGGAGGTTGAACACCGGATTGCCCCAGAGGGACCCGGCCGGAAGGTCCTCGCGCGCCACGATCGCGTCCACGATGGCGGGAACACCGGGGGCCGTGGTGTCGAGGATGCCGCTGTAGGAGGCCGCCGCGGTGAACGCCCCGGGATGGCGGGCCGCGTGCGCCATGGCCCCGTAGCCGCCGGTGGAGACCCCGGCGACCGCCCGTGTGCCGGAGGCCCGGAAGTCCCGGGCGAGCAGCGCCGGCACCTCCTTCACCTGGAACGTCTCGTAGTCGGGGCCGCCCCGCCAGGCGCTCGGGATGCCGGTGGGACCCGCGTCCGGCATCGCCACGATCAGGTCGCGGCCGGCGGTGAACGCCTCGATGTCCGTCTCGCGCGTCCAGGACGTGTAGTCGTCGTGGGCACCGTGCAGCAGATACAGCACCGGGTACTTCTTCTCCGGGCGCGCACCGAAGTCCGACGGCAGGATCAGCCGCACCGGCGCGCTGCGGCCGAGCGCGGCGGAGGGCACGGACACGTCCAGCGTGCGCGGTCCGAGCCGGGTGGCCGCCCTGGCCGTACCGGCCGCGGCCCCGAGCAAGGCGGCGAGACCGGCGGCGGCCGTCGCTCTGGCGACGGTGCGCCGGGACACTCCGGCGGCGGGCTTCTGCGGCAGGTGGGGCATGACGGCTCCTCGGGTTCCCTGTCAGGGGGCCGGCTCGGCGAGCGTCCGGCTCAGATGGGCGGCGATCTCGGCGACGTGCGGTGGATCGAGCAGCGACAAGTGGTGACCGGCCACCGGCACCACCTGCAGACGCGGGCACACCTCGTCCCAGCCCAGCGCCGGGTCGTCCCGCTCGTACGCCGGGTCGCGCACGGTGTGCGGCGCGGGTTCGGTGGCGCGGTAGAGGACCACCGGCCCGTCATGGGGAGCGGGGGTGTGCGACTCGCCGATGCCCATGTCCAGGTACGAGGACCGCTGGTGCTCCAGCGCTGCGGGCGGCACGTCCGCGGCCTCGCGCAGGGTGCGCAGCACGGCGTCGATACGGGCCGCGTCGTCGTCCGTCGCCACGAGCTCGGCGTACGGCAACTCCAGGTGCACGCCGTAGGTGTCGGCGACGTGGCGGGCGAAGCCCTCGAAGTGCGCCCGGATCCGGTCGGATCGCGTCGACCCCGGGCGGGGGAGGGGCCGTACCGAGTCGATGAGCACGACCAGCCGCACCTCCCGCCCCGCGGCGGTCAGGTGCCGCGCGGTCTCCTGGGCGACGAAACCGCCGAAGGACCAGCCCCCCAGCAGGCACGGGCCGTCCGGGTGGACGGCGTCGATCGCCTCGGCGTAGCGCCGCGCCTTCTCGGACACGGTCCCTGCCTCCTCGATCCGCTCCAGCCCGAACACCGGCTGGTCGTCGCCGAGGAGTTCGGTGAGCGTCCGGTAGACGCCGACGGTGCCGCCGGCAGCATGGACGAGGAACAGCGGCGGCCGCGAGCCGGTGGCGCGCAGCGGCCGCACCGGGGTGTCGTCCCGGGCCAGGGCGCGCTCGACACGAGTGGCGGCGTCCTCGACGGTGACGGCGGCGAACAGGTCGCGCAGGGGCAGTTCGACGCCGAACTCGCGCTCGACGGCCGTGCGGACGCGTACGGCCATCAACGAGTCCAGCCCGAGGTCGGTCCATGCGGTGGCCGGGGTGACGCGGGCGGGGGAGTGGCCGGTGACGGCGCATATGTGGTGGGTCAGGCGGGCCAGGACCGTGGAGGGCCCGGTCTCTGCCGCGGGAGGCTCCTGCGGCAGCGGCTCGGTGTGTGCGGCCCGGCCGTCCGTCCACCAGTGCCTGACGTGCCGCCACCGGGGCAGCGGCAGGTCGATGACCCGCCCCTGCGGCACCGGCAGTCGCTGTCCTGCGGCGTACAGGGCGCCCAGCTGCGTGGCGAACGCCTCCGAGCCGTCGGCGTCCCGGCGCAGCGTGGCCAGGGCGAGGGCGCCGGGCACGGTGTCGGTGACGGCCCCCCTCAGCACGGGGTGGGGGGAGATCTCGACGAAGGCCGTGCGACCGTCGGCCGCGGCCGACGCGAGTGCCCGGTCCAGTCGCACGGGCCTGCGCAGGTTGGCGGCCCAGTGCGCGGCGTCGAAGGTGCACTCTCCGCGCGGGTCGTCGAGGACCGTGGAGTGGACGGGGACGCGCGGCCGCCGCCCCCGGATGCCGGACAGCGCGTCCACCAGCTCCGGCAGCAGCCCGTCCACCTGCGGCGAATGTCCGGCGCCGACGACCCGCATGGCCCTCGCCGCCCGGCCCTGCCCCTCCAGCCGGCGCACCAGCCCGGCCACCGACGCCTCCTCACCCGTGACGACCTTCTGCCGCGGGGAGGAGTGCACGGCGACCTGCACGTCCGCGAACTCCCGCCCCAGCCATTGCAGTTCGGCGTCGTCCAGGTCCACCACGGCCATGGCCCCGCCCCGCAGCCCGCTCAGCAGCCGGGCCCGTACGGCGATGACACGCGCCCCGTCCGCCACGTCGAGCGCGCCCGCGCACACGGCAGCCGCCACCTCGCCCATGGAGTGACCGATCACGGCGGCGGGCTCGACCCCGTGGGACCGCCACAGCTCGGCGAGCGCCAACTGCAAACCGAAGAGCACCGGTTGGGCGACCTCCAGACGGTCGAGTCCGTCTCCCGAGGACACGTGGTCGTACAGGGACAGACCGCATGCGGAGGCGAGCTGCGGGTCGAGTTTCTCGACGGCGGCGGCGAACGCGGGTTCCTCGGCCAGCAGCCGGCGCCCCATGCCGGGCCACTGGCTGCCGTACCCGGAGAAGACCCACACCGGGCCGCGCCCCACGCGGTCGCACTCCCCGGTCGTCACCCGTGCGTCCGGCCGCCCGGCCGCCAACGCGCCCAATGCGTCGGCCAGTTCGGGCCGGTCGCGGGCGACCACCGCGGCCCGCACGGGACCTCGGCCGGTGCGTCCGGCCAGGGTCCGGGCCACGTCGGCGGGGTGTGCGGGGCTGTCGCGCAGCCGGCCCGCGAGCCGGCCCGCGGTGTCGCGCAGGCGCTCGGTGTCGAGGTCGGAGAGCACGTACAGCCGGGCCGCCGGTTCGTCGGCAGGCCGCGTCCGGGACGCTGCCTCCGCCAGCACCACATGGGCGTTGGTGCCGCCGAACCCGAAAGCCGAGACGCCCGCGACGGCCGTGCCGCCGTAGCGGGGCCAGGGCTCGGGCTCGGTCACCACCCGCAGCCGGGCATCGGTGAGGGAAGTGCCCCGCTCGCAGTGCAGGGACGGCGGGATGGTGTCGTGGTGCAGAGCCAGCACGGTCTTCACCAGGCCCGCGATGCCCGCCGCCGACTCCAGATGGCCGAGGTTGCTCTTGGCGGACCCCAGCAGCAGCGGCTGGTCGGGGTCCCGGCCCACGCCGAGCACCGCGCCGAGCGCACCCGCCTCGATCGGGTCGCCCAGTGGGGTACCCGTGCCATGCGCCTCCACGTAGTCGACGTGCTCCGCGGCGAGCCCGGCCTGCGCGTAGGCCCGCTCCAGCAACGCCTGCTGGGCGGCCGGGTTCGGCGCCATCAGGCCGTTCGAGCGGCCGTCGGAGTTGACGGCGCTGGCCCGGATGACGGCCAGGACCCGGTCGCCGTCGCGCTCGGCGTCGGACAGCCGCTTCAGGATCACCGCCGCGCAGCCCTCGCCGCGTCCGATGCCGTCGGCCGCCGCGGAGAACGGCTTGCAGCGCCCGTCCGGTGCCAGGGCGCCCGCCCGGTGGAAGGCGACCGTGACGGCCGGCGACAGCAGCAGGTTGACCCCGGCCGCGATCGCCGTGTCGCTCTCGCCCGTGCGCAGACTGACGCAGGCGTGGTGCACGGCGACCAGCGAGGAGGAGCAGGCCGTGTCGACGGCCAGGCTCGGTCCCCGGGTGTCCAGGACGTAGGCGAGCCGTCCCGCGGCGACGCCGAGCGCGCCCCCGGCCGGCGCCCAGGGGTCGACGGCCGCCGGGTCGGCTCCCGTCACCTGCCCGTACTCCGGTGCGGAGATGCCGACGAAGACGCCGGTGGCCGTGCCCGCCAGGGACCTGGCCGGCACCGCCGCGTGGTCGAGCGCCTCGTGGACGACCTCCAGCAGGATCCGTTGCTGGGGGTCCATCACCGCGGCCTCGCGCGGGGTGATGCGGAAGAACTCCGCGTCGAACCCGGCGATGTCGTCCAGATAGCCGCCGTACGGACAGGCGTCGGCGGGTGGGAACGCGGTGAAGTCGCGCCAGCGGTCCTCCGGGACGCGCCGGATCGCGTCGACACCCTCGGTGAGCAGCCGCCAGTAGTCGTCCGTGCCGTGCACGCCCCCGGGCAGGCGGCAGCCGGCCCCGACGACCGCGACCGGCTCGGCCGTGCCGCCCGGCCCCGTGGGACGCGGCACCGGCGCCCCCTCGGCCCCCGGGGCCGTGGTGCCGCACAGCCGCGCCACCAGGGCCGCCCCGGTGGGTGCCTCCCACAGCAGCGTCGTCGGCAGCTCCCGGCCGGTGGCGCGGGACAGCTCGCCGGCCAGGGCGACGGCATCCCGCGAGGCCATGCCGAGATCCGCGAGGGGCCGGTCCATCGGGACGTCCTCGGGGGACGTGCCGTTCCAGACGGCGACCCGCTCGGCGATCAGCCGGCGCACCGCGGCCTCGTCGACGCGCCTCATACCGCGGCACCCGCAGCCCGGGCCTGCCCGCCGTAGACACCCTCCAGGTACCGGGTGCGGGTCAGTGCACGTGACACCTTGCCGCTGGAGGTGCGCGGCACCGTCCCCGGCGGCACCACCACGACGTCGGCCAGCCGCAGCCCGTGCCGGGCGGACACGGCGCCGCGCACGGCACGTGCCAGGACGGCCACGTCCAGCTCGGCGAGGTGCGTGGTCCGCGTGTGCTCCGCCACCACGACCGCACACTCGCCGCCGGCACCCCCCGGCACCGCGAAGGCGGCGAGCCGGTCCCGGCGCACCGCCTCGTGCGCCTCCTGCACGGTCGCCTCGACGTCCTGCGGATAGTGGTTGCGCCCGTCGACGATGATCAGGTCCTTCAGCCGTCCCGTGACGACCAGCCGCCCCTGCAGCACCGTCCCCAGATCACCCGTGCGCAGCCAGCGTCCCGGACCAGCGGCGGGGTCCGCGAACTCCGCGCCGAAGACCTCCCGCGAGTCCCGGCTCCAGTAGCCGCGGCCCACATTCGGCCCCTGCACCCAGATCTCCCCGACCTCGCCCTCCGCCAGCAGGGCCCGTGACACGGGGTCGGCCACCCGGACCCGCTGACCCGCCGGAGCACCACAGCCCGCCAGCAGCACCGCCCGGGGATCGTCCGGCCGGGCCGGCAGGGCCTTTCCGGCCGCCAGGGCGTCGCGGTCGAGCGCGAACCGGCTCAGCGGCTGGCCCGGCCGGGCCGCGCACACGAACACCGTGGCCTCGGCCAGCCCGTACGACGGGCAGTGCGTCCCCGGCGGCAGGCCCTGGTCGGCGAACGCCGCGTGGAACCGGTCGGCGGTGCCCGGGCGCACCGGCTCGCTGCCGTTGATCAGCGCCGTCACCCCGTTCAGCCGCAGGTCCTCCTTCTGCTCGGCGGTGACCGTCGCGACGCAGTAGTCGTAGGCGAAGTTGGGGGCGGCGCTCACGGCGTTCGGGTGCGCGGCGAGCAGCCGCAGCCAGCGCACCGGCTCGTGCAGGAATGCCGCCGGGTCCATCAGCACCGACAGCGCCCCGCGTGCCACGGGGGCCGCCACGCTGAGCACCAGCCCCATGTCGTGGTAGAGCGGCAGCCAGCCCACGCAGGTCGGGAGACGGGTGTCGAGGCCGTAGGCGGTCAGCGCCTGGCGGGCGTTGGCGACGACGTTGCCGTGGGTGATCTCCACGCCGGCCGGGGCGCGGGTCGAGCCGGACGTGTACTGCAGGTAGGCGGTCGCCCCGGGGTCCGGGGCGACCGGTCGCCGGTCCCGCCCGTCGTCGTCGGGCACCTCGTCCGCGACGACGATCCGCGGCCCGCCGGCGCCGAGGAACTCCCGCACCTCGTCCAGGACCCGGCCGGTGGTCACCACCACCGTGGGACGCGCGTCGGCCAGGACGCCCGCGAGGCGGTCCGCGTGCCCGGGCAGGCCCGGCGTGTACAGCGGTACGGCGACCAGCCCGGCGGCCAGGGTGGCGAGGAAGGCGGTCACGTACTCCGTGCCCTGCGGACACAGCAGCGCGACCCGGTCCCCGGGGTCCGTCTCCCCTGTGAGACGGGCGGCGATCGCCCGCACCCGCACGTCCAGGCGGCGCCAGGTCAGGGTGCGGTGGACGCCGCGCGAGTGCGGTGCCGGGTGTTCGACGAAGGTGAAGGCCCGGCGGTCGGGGGTGGTCTCGGCCCAGTGCCGAACGTACTCCGGCAGGGTGGGACACGCGGGCGCGAGCGGGGGGCGGCGGCTGTCCATCGGGCGGGGCTCCTCACGGCGCGGATGGGCCTACGGGTCGCAAAGGGGGAGGGTCGCTGAGGGGGACTTGCTCAGCGCAGGCGGGAGAAGGGGGGAGGGCTAGAGGGGGATGTTGCCGTGCCGCCGTTCCGGCATCGGGGCGCGTTTGCCGCGCAGCGCGCGCAGGGCGCGGCAGACCTGCTCCCGGGTCTCGCGCGGAGCGATGACGGCGTCGACATAGCCGCGTTCGGCGGCGAGGTACGGGGTGCCGTGGGTGCGTTCGTACGCGTCGAGCAGGCTTGCCCGCAGTGTCTCGGGGTCGTCGGACGCGGCGAGCTCACGCCGGTGCAGGACACCCACGGCGCCCTCGGCGCCCATGACGGCGATCCGGGCGGTGGGCCAGGCGAGGTTGACGTCGGCGCCCAGGTGCTTGGAGCCCATCACCGCGTACCCGCCGCCGTACGCCTTGCGCACCACGACCGTGACCTTGGGGACGGTGGCCTCGGCGTAGGCGTACAGCAGCTTCGCGCCGCGCCGGATGATCCCGGCCTGCTCCTGCCGTACCCCGGAGAGATATCCGGGCACGTCGGCGAAGGTCAGCAGCGGGATGCCGAACGCGTCGCAGAACCGTACGAACCGCGCCGCCTTCTCCGACGCGTCGATGTCGAGGACCCCGGCGGCGTGCAGCGGCTGGTTGGCGACGACGCCGACCGAACGGCCCTCGACGCGGGCCAGGGCGCAGACGATGTTCGGCGCGAACAGCTCCTGCACCGGCAGCAGTTCACCGTCGTCGACGACCGCGTGCAGGATCTCGCGCATGTCGTAGGCCTCGCCCGGCCGGTCCGGGACGACCTCGTCCAGCCCGGTACCGGGCGGGGCGTGCCCGGGGGCGTACTCCGGGGGCCGTTCCAGATTGTTCGCCGGCAGGTACGACAGCAGGTCGCGCACGGCGTCGAGGGCGTCCTCCTCGTCGGCGGCCAGGAAGTGGGCGTTGCCGCTGACGGTGTTGCTGGTGCGGGCGCCGCCCAGTTCCTCGGCGGTGGTGCGCTCGCCCGTGACCGTCTCGATGACGTCGGGGCCGGTGACGAACATGTGCGAGGCGCCGTCCACCATGACCGTGAAATCGGTGATCGCCGGGGAGTAGGCGGCGCCGCCGGCGCACGGGCCCAGGACGACCGAGATCTGCGGGATCACCCCGGAGGCCTTGACGTTGCGCCGCACCAGTTCGGCGTAGAGGGCGAGAGCGGCGACCCCCTCCTGGATCCGGGCCCCGCCGGAGTCGTTCAGGCCGATCACCGGGCAGCCGGTCTTCAGGGCCAGCTCCATCAGGGCGACGGTCTTCTCACCGAAGGCCTCGCCCATGCTGCCGCCGAACACGGCGGAGTCCTGGGCGAAGACGCACACCTGGCGGCCGTCGACCGTGCCGTACCCGGTGACCACCCCGTCGCCGTAGGGACGGGGGGAGTCGGGCCCGGCGGGCCGGGCCCGGACGAACAGGCCGGTCTCGGTGAAGGAGTCCTTGTCCACGAGCCGTTCGATCCGCTCCCGGGCCGAGAACTTCCCGCGTCTGCGCGGCCCGCCGGGGGCGACCGCCCGCTCCCGGCGGTGCTCCAGGCCGGCGACGCGCTCCGCGGTGCCCCCGGGTGTGCGCGTCGCCGTCTCCCCCGGACCGGATGGTGTCACCTCTGTGCTCACAACCACCTCCGAAGTGGCTCTCGAATATGGCAGTGAGGCGGGGGAGTGCCGAAGGGATCGCCGCTCTGTGTGGGGGAGGTGAGTCCTCGGGCGCGGGGTTTCATCCGGGTGTGACAAGAGGGTCGGGGGTGATTCAGCGGACCCGGTGCTGAATGCGTTCTCCTTCTTCTATTGGACCTCCGGCCGTACGGCGTCCAGGCTGGAGCGCACCATCGCCCGTCAGCCGGAAGAAGGTCACGGCCCATGCACACCCGCCGCATCGGTGACGTCGAGGTCAGCGCGATCGGCCTGGGCGCGATGCCCATGTCCATCGAGGGACGACCGGACGAGGAACGCTCCCTCGCCACCATCCACGCCGCGCTCGACGCCGGTGTGACCCTGATCGACACCGCGGACGCCTACCATCGCGACGCCGACGAGGTCGGTCACAACGAGACCCTGATCGCCAAGGCCCTCGCCTCCCACGACCGCGGCGGCGAGGTTCTGGTCGCCACCAAGGGGGGCCACCTGCGCCCGGGCGACGGCAGATGGACGCTCGACGGCAGCCCCCGCCACCTCAAGGCGGCCTGCGAGGAGTCCCTGCGCCGGCTGGGCGTCGAGGCCGTCGGCCTCTACCAGTTCCACCGCCCCGACCCGCGCGTCCCCTACGCCGAGTCCGTCGGCGCGATCCGGGACCTGCTGGACGAGGGCAAGATCCGCATGGCCGGCATCTCCAACGCGAACCCCGAGCAGATCCGGCAGGCCGCCGACATCCTCGGCGGACGTCTGGTCTCCGTGCAGAACCAGTTCTCCCCGGCCTTCCGCTCCAGCGAGCCGGAACTGCGCCTGTGCGACGAACTCGGGATCGCGTTCCTGCCCTGGAGCCCCCTCGGCGGGATATCGAAGGCCGGTGAGCTCGGCTCGGGCCACGCTCCCTTCGCCCGCATCGCCGAAGCGCACGGGGTGAGCCCGCAGCGCGTGTGCCTGGCCTGGATGCTCGCCAAGTCGCCGGTGGTCGTCCCGATCCCGGGCGCGAGCCGGCCCGAGACCATCCGCGACTCGCTCGCCGCCACCGGCCTCACCCTGACGGCCGGGGAACTGGCGGAGCTGGACGCCGCCTGAACGGACCAGGAGACGCGACGCAGCCCGCGCGCCCCCGGGGTGACCTGGTACCGGCTGCGCAAGCCGGGTGTTCCGGCGATGCACTCGGCCCTGATCACACGTGGCGGGTGAGCCGACGGAGGGGCCCACCCGCCGCGTCACCTTCCGTGGCCGGTGCCCGCCGTCACGGGGACTGCCGCTTGCCGCTGTAGCGCTGGGCGAGCCGGGCGAGGGCCACCGCGCCGAGCAGCAGGCCGAAGTCGCGCAGCGCGATGTCGTAGAAACCGGGGATGGTCAGCAGGTTGACGATGATCCCGGCGAGCCAGCCGGCCACCAGCCAGCCGCCGAAGCGGGGTGCGAGCGCGACGACCAGACCCGCGACGATCTCGATCACTCCGACTGCGTACATGGCCGCCTGGGCACTCCCGGGAACGATGTCGTCGATCCACGGGGCGAGGTAGGTGGGCCAGTCCACGAGCAGGTTGGCGAACTTGTCCAGCCCGAACAGGATCGGCGCCACGGTGAACCCGGTGCGCAGGATGGCGAACGCCTGGTAGCCGGGATCACGGAGCGCGGGCCGCCGGGAAACGGTGGAGGTCGGGGTTGTGGTTGCTGACGACATGATGCTTCCTTCTATCGACAACTCTCATTAACGATAGAAGCGCGGAAAGCCGATTTAGTCAATCGCTGTTGGTTTTACACTGGTGTTCGTGGATCCCTCGAAGGAAGTACCCCGCCCCGACGTCTCCGCCGTCGCCGCTCTCGACGAGCCGACCCGCAGGAGGCTCTACGACCACGTCGTACGCCAGCCGGAGCCGGTCAGCCGCGACGAAGCCGCCAAGGCCCTCGGCCTTGCCCGGCAGACGGCGGCCTTCCACCTGGACCGGCTGGCCGAGGAATCGCTGCTCGACGCCGTCTACGAGCGGCGCAGCGGTCGCACCGGACCCGGAGCGGGCCGGCCCGCCAAGCTCTACAAGCGGTCCGCCAGACAGGTCACCGTCAGCCTCCCGGAGCGGCACTACGAGCTGGCCGGGCGGCTCCTGGCCCAGGCGCTGGAGGAGTCCGAATCCACAGGTGAACCGGTTCGTTCGGTTCTGCACCGGAAGGCCCACGCGCTGGGCGCGCGACTCGCCGGGCCGGGCCGCTCGGATGTGTTCGCCGTACTGGAGGACAACGGCTTCGAACCCCGCTTCGACGGTGATGCCGTCGTCCTGGGCAACTGCCCCTTCCACGCGCTCGCCCGCGAGCACACCCAGACGGTGTGCGGCATGAACCTCCACCTGCTCCGAGGCCTGCTGGACGGGCTGGCCGAAAGCGGCCTCCAGGCGCGCCTTGCGCCCAGCCCCGGTCACTGCTGCGTCCGGCTGGAGCCGGAGGGCTGCGTTTCCCCGTGTTCTGGATCTTGAACTCGAGACAGACGAACTGCTCGCCGGCCTCCCGTCGCCGGTCAGGCCGGTGGAGCGGGAGTGCCAGGGTGGCGCGAGCGGATCACTCCCGCCCGCACCTCTGCCTGGGGGAGTGCTGCGGGCGGGAGCCCGGAGGGGTGGTGCGTCGCCCCGGCCGGCAGCCCCCGCCCTGGTCCGGGGCGGGGACGTTCTCCCGGTCACGAGAGGGGGTTCAGTTGGCGTTCACCAGGTCGTGCGCCGGTACGGTGACCGTCCGGTTGCCCGGCTTGCCGCCGAGCACGATCTTGCGCAGGGCACTGTTGTTGCCGAGATCGGTTTCCTTCAGCCGCTTCTCGGGGTTGGCCAGCACCTGGATGTAGTAGGTGCCGTTGGGCACGTCGGTGATGTCGAACGACTGGCCCGGCAGGTCCTGGGTGTACGTGTCACCGGAGCCGACGTCCAGCACCTCGCGGACGGAGATCGAGTTCTCCTCACCGCAGGCGGTGGCCAGGTCGGTGTTGTACGGGTGCCAGTTGGCGTTCTTCACCGTGTAGTCGATCGCGTCGGTGTTGGCCAGGCAGAACGCCTCCTTGCCGCTGCGCACGGCCTCCTTCTTGTCGGCCTTCAGCAGCCGGTAACTGGCGAAGTCGGTGAAGTGCCAGTGCACGTGTCCCGGCCGCGGGTCCCACTCCATGGTGCCGGTCGGGGTGTAGCCGACCTGCTTGCCCTTGGCGTCGTAGAAGTACTGGAAGGCGTCCATCTTGGCCTTGCCGGGCGAGCGGAACCCGTCCACCACGAGCTGCGCCGGGCCGGCGTTCCAGACGTTGGCGCTGAACGCCAGGTAGTCCTTGCCCGGGATGTTCCTGTCACCGTCGGTGATGGTGATGCCGTAGGCCGGCAGCGAGCGCAGGTCCGGCTTGGGGACGTCCGGGACGGAAGGCTTGCCGGAGGGCCGCTTGGACAGGGGTTCGAGGGCGGGCGCCTGACGCGAGCCGTCGGTCTGGCCGCCGCTGTCCCGGGCCTGTTGAGACAGCGCGGACGCCTGCTTCTTCTTCAGCGCCCACGGCAGGGCCGGCGGCGCTGCCTTCAGCGGACCGTGGCCCACGTTGTACGAGGGGCCCGCACCACTCGTCACCGGCGCGGCGGCCTCGGCGGGCGCCGGGGCATGTCCCGGGCCGTGACCGGCGTGCGCGGTCGGCGCCCGGTGTCCGGCAGCGTGCCCGGCGTGCTCGCCGGCCTTCGCGGAGCGGGGTGCCGCCCCGGTGGAGCCCTCTTCGTCCTCTTCGCTTCGCTCCACCACGGTCACCTTGACCGTGGCCGCTTTGTCGGCGATGCCGAACAGATCGCGGTACTTCTTGGCGACGCCGATCTTTGCCGTGTACGTACCGGCCGGCACCTGGACCGGCTCGGTGTAGGAGCCCGCATAGGTGTTGGCCGCCCAGCCCTTCTCGACGCCCCACACGGAACCGAGGGTGAAGGGGTTGGTGGAGCAGCTCTCCGGATACTTGGAGGTGGAGGGGGCGTCGGGCCGCACCCGGCCGCTGGCGTTGTTCGGGCAGAAGCTCTCGCTGCGCGTGAGAACCTTCTTGCCGGCCTTGTCGATGAGGGTGGTCTCCGTGAAGCCGGGCAGCCCGGAGAAGTCCTTCACCGTGCCCGTGGGCAGCTTCTTCGCCTTGGCCTTGCCGCCCTCGTACACGGTCTGCGTGACAGCCACCGGGTCCTTGTAGGACTTCCGGGTCACCTTGAGCTCCAGCGGCCTCCCCTCGGCGATGAGGTAGGTGCCGAGGTCCAGGTACACGCCCGGCTCCTCCTTCCAGGAGGTGAGCGTCACCGAAGTGGTCGCCGCGACGAGGCTCAGCTCGGGGCCCTTCGCGGCCTTCGCGGGCTCCTGCGCAGCGGCCACGATGCCGGCCGTGACGGCTGTCACGGCCACGGCCGTGGTGCCGGCGAGCAGCGTGCGCCGCAGCCGAGCGGTGCGTCTTCTGGTCATGGTTCCCTCGTCCTCCGGTGCTGTGAGAAGGAAGCAGGCGGCGCGGCGCGTCGGCGAGGCCCGGGCCGGTGCCGCCTCATGGGAGGCGTTCGCCTCGCCCGCGCTGTGAGAGGAACAGGCCGGTTGCTTGGTTGTCCGAAAGGCGGCAGGCGGTGGAGTGTTGGCCGAATGCCGTCGTAGTGACGAGATCCGGTCGTCGCTGCGGCCAGGCGGGGCGTACGTCACTTTGCTCGGCGGCCGAGTCGTCCAAGACCGGTCGCAACCGATCAGTTCTCGTCAAATCCACCTCAGGTGAGAAAATCGTGTGAATGTTTACGCCTGGTTCGGGCATACGCAGCGAAAACACAGAGAGGGGCGCTACGTGCTTGTACCGGACCGGAAGATCGTCAGGGAGTTGCTGACGCGGTACGCGTCGCTGAGGATCGCTCAGTCGGAGAGGCACGTGCCGACGGCGGCACGCGAACTGGAGGACGTCAGCTACACGCTGTGCGTGATGATGGGGACGTCCGACATCAGTGACGCCATTGCCAAAGCGGATGTGCTGCTGCTCACGGAGCGGCGGCCGGACGCCGCGGACGCGGACGGGGAGAACGGCCTGACGCTGGTCGGCTGACGTTCGACGAAAGACCCGGCACGGACCGGGCATCACGCCTCGGCGGCCCGGGAAGGGGCCGTCGAGGCGTTCGTCCGCCCGTGGAACGCCGTGCGGTACGCGTACGGCGTGGTACCCGCCACCTTGCGGAACCGCTCCCGGAACGCGGTCGGCGACCCGAACCCCGCCTGGCGCGCGATCCGTTCGACGGAGTGATCGGAGTTCTCCAGCAGGTACTGGGCGCGCCGGACCCGTGCCCGCAGCAGCCACTGCAGCGGCGTGGTGCCGGTCTGCTCGCGAAAGCGGCGGCTGAAGGTCCGCTCGCTCATTCCCGCTCGCGCCGCCAGTGCGCCGAGCGTCACTTCGTCGGCCAGGTGGTCCTCCAGCCACTCCAGCACCGGTTCGAGCACGGACCCCCGGGGTACGGGCGGATGCTCGTGCACGATGAACTGTGCCTGACCGCCTTCGCGTTCCAGTGGCATGACCGACATCCGGGCGCTGTTCGCGGCGACGGCCGAGCCCAGGTCCCGCCGGATCATGTGCAGGCACATGTCGAGCGCGGCGGCGGCACCGGCCGAGGTGAGGATCTGTCCGTTGTCGACGTACAGCACGTCCGGTGCCACCTCGACCCGTGGGAAGCGGCGGGCCAGTTCACCGGCGGCCACCCAGTGCGTGGTGGCGCGCAGTCCGTCCAGCAGCCCGGCCTCCGCCAGCACGAAGGCTCCGACGCACACCGACGCGATCCGGGTGCCGGTCCCGGCCGCCTCGCGCAGGGCCGCCAGCACCCGGGCGGACGGCGGCGCGGCATCGGGGGAGCAGCCGGGCACGATGATGGTGTCCGCCTCCGCCAGCGCCTCCAGGCCCCGTTCGACCCGCAGCGTGAAGCCGCCGTCCGCGCGGACCTCCGGCGTCTCGGCGCACAACCGGACCCGGTAGGCGGGCCGCCCGTCCGGCAGGCGGGTCCAGTCGAACGTCTGCTGGGGCGCCGCCATGTCGAACGGCACCACATGATCGAGAACCAGGATCGCCACGGAGTGCATGGCCGTCACCCTAGGGGGATTCCCGCCGGCCGGATGAACGTGGGTGACGGTGGCCCCGGAAGGGAGAACGCAGGTGGGACGGGGTGGCGAGAACCCGTTGGAAGCTGTCGGTCCGGCCTCTGTGTGATCACGCCGGGGCGCCCTAGCGTGGGCGCACTCCCTCGACCTCACGGAAAGAGCCCCGGTGACCAAGCTCCTGCTGTCCCTCCATGTCCTGGCGGCCATCGTCGCCGTCGGTCCCGTGACCGTCGCGGCCAGCATGTTCCCGCCCGCCGCGCGCCGCACGGCTGCCACGGGCATCGGCACGGCGGCGCTTCTGCACCGCATCTGCCGGGTCTACGCCGGCGTCGGCCTGACCGTTCCGCTCCTCGGGCTGGCCACCGCGGCCGCCATGGGCGTGCTCGGCAGCGGATGGCTGGTCACCTCCATCGCCCTGACCGCCGCGGCCGCGGGCGTTCTGGCCGCCTTCGTCCTGCCCAGGCAGGAGGAGATCCTGGAGCAACTGGCGGGCGAGCAGGCACCCGATCACCGCGCCACCGTGCAACTCGCCATGTCCACCGGCGTCTTCAACCTGCTGTGGGCGACGGTCACCGTCCTGATGGTCGTCCGCCCCGGTTCGACGACGGGAGCGTGAACAGCCCGCCTTCGCCTGTCACGGATGTCCGGTCTGCGTCAAGTCATCCCAAGGAATTCACACTCCGGGACACCGTGCCGCCTACACTCGCAGTCTCGCCCCCGCACGGGGCCGACGAGAAGAAAGGCGCGTTGACGGGTGTTCCAGGATTCCCCCATCTACGACCGACTCATCGCGGAGCGCGGTGACGTACCCGCACAGGTGCGCCGCGAGGCCGAACGTGTGAGCAGGGAACTGGAGCTGGTCATGCGGCCCTCACAGTCCCTCGGCTACGACCGCCCGCACTCCCCGGGCGCGGGCTGGCAGCGCGCGGGCATGCTTCCCGGCCCGCGCCCGCAGTGAACCGAAAGACTGCCCGGGCCCGGTCTGCCGCCGGGCCCGGTACTCAACGGACCTTCGCACGGGAGCCGTTGACGTGGGACGGCTGGACCGGGACGGGCCGGGCCAGCCAATCGGCGATGGTGCGGGCGATCGGCTGACCCGTCTCCACCTCGACGAACCCGAACTGCCCGGACTGGTTGCACTCCAGGAACCACCAGGTCCCGTCGGCGTCCTCCACGAAGTCGAAAGCCCCGTACGCCAGTTCGGCCTCGCGCAGATATGCCAGGACGCCCGGCGCGATGCGGGGCGGCACATCGGCGGGCAGCCACGGCGAGCCCGGAGCCGCGAACCGTACGTCGACGTCCTCCGGGTCCGCGTCCTCGGCGGTCGCCTTGCGCGCGGCGAGCATCCGCTCGCCCACGACGGTGAGCCGGATGTCGGCCCGCTTGGTGATCCGCCGCTGCAGCAGCGTCGGCCCGAACGCCACGGCGGAGAAGTCCGTGTCCGGCGCGACCCGGCTGGTCGGCACCGCCCGTGGCGGGTCCTGTGGATGCGCGCCCGACACCGGCTTGACCACCAGTTCCGGGTAGCGCTCGGCGAACTCGCGGGCGGCCCGCGGGAACGTCGTGATCAGCGTCGCGGGCACGGGCAGGCCGCATCTCTGGGCGAGCCGCAGCTGCCACGGCTTGTGCCGCGCCCGGCGGGCCGCGTCGGGGTGGTTCATCCAACGCGCGTCCGAGCCCCGCAGCATGCCGTAGAGCGCCTGACCCGCCTCCTCGGTCAGCCAGGAGGACGGCTGAGCCGCCCGTGCGGCCGGGGCGCCGGGCCGGCGCACCCACACGGACCGGAGCCCCCCGATGCTCACCAGCCGCCCCCCGGCGGACAGATGGCCGCGGAACCGGCCGTGCACGTACTCCCCCGAGAGCGAGACACCACCGGTCAGGTCCGCGGGATCGACCCGGACCACCGGCACCCCCGTCGCGTTCAGGTGCACGACCACCATGTCCGCGGTGACGTCCTCCTCGCAGGTGAGGATCAGTACGGTCATCGTCGGCGGCCCGTAATCAGTCGTCGAAGTGCGTCTTGGAGCCGGCGGTGGACGTCGTGGTGCCGAACTCTCTCAGCAGGGCGAAGTCACAGGCCGCGACCCGGCCGTCGCGGAGCACGTTCAACTGCAGTCCGGCGTCGTACACGTACGGAATGGCAGCTTCCAACTCCACTGCCGGGCGCGCGTAGTTGAGCGCGAACGGTTGCATCGTCTCTCCCTCGTCGGTACTGCGCCGAGCAGGCGATGACCCAGGGGCGAGTCCGCCCCGTCCACCGCCTGATTCGGCTTCCAGAGACTTATACGAGTCGAACGGGTGGTTGGTTTCCTTACTTTCCGTAGTCATCGGCCAGTTGCCGGTCCGGCCCGTGTGCCGAACTGCGCTCCCGTTCGCCGAGGGAGCCGCGGACAGTGCGCAGAGCGAGCAGCAGGACCCCGATGTCGTCCAGGTACACCGGGTCGGGCACCAGATCGGTGGGCAGCACGAGATACAGCACCGCACCCCAGAAGACCCAGCGCGGGCCCGTGGGCAGTCCCGCCTGCCGCAGATCGCGCCGTGCGCGGATCAGCCGTACGAGGACGGCGACGGCGACGGCGAGGACGACGGCCGCGACGACCGCGGCCAGAATGATCACTCGGGTGGTCGTGTCCACGGGGCGCCCTCCTCCTGGCATGCCACGACACGAGGTGTCCTTAGCTGGATTCCCCTTTCCGGCGGCTGTATTGCGGCCGGGGCCCGACATGTCGGCGAGTCGGCGGATTTTCCCGTGCGCATGGTCATCCCGGTGGCTCATCCGAGTGGCACGGGGTGACGGGGACGCCTAGTAATGGTCACCGTAACGTCGCTCGTCACACGACGGGGGGCGCAGGAGCGGCCGCACTCTTCCCACGGAGGTGAGTATGACCACCTGCTCTTCATCACCCCGCTCGAACGAACCCGCCATACTCCACGAGCCGAACGGGTCCGCCCAGCCGTCCGCCGAGACGACCACCGCGACCGGCACGCACCAGGTGGCGCAGACGAGCGCGCAGTCCACGGCCGGCCCGCACGAGACGGACCCGGCGGCAAGCTCCGAGCCCGTGGCCGGTTCCCACCCGGCCGACCGGGTGGCCGCCGAGCCCACCGCCCTCGGCCCCCCTCCCGCGGCCGGTACACCGACGCAGCCGCCCGCTTTGGAACCGGACCGGCCGCCCGCTTTCGAACCGGCGGACCGGACGCCTGTCTTCGAACCGGACCGGCCGCCCGTCTTCGAACCGGACCGGACGGACCGGACCCCCGCCCGGCCCGTCGCGTACGACCCGGACGAGACGGACACGTCCGCCGCCGACGCCCCGGACCGGGCCGCGGCCCAGCCGGCTCCTCCCGTCGAGGACTGGCTGGATCCCGCCGAAGCGATGCCTTCGGCTCCCGCGCCGGACGGCACGGACGCCGCTCACGGGCCCGCCCCCTCCGCTGCCGCAGACCCGGGCGAGAGCGCCGAGCCCGCGCGCGGCGGGGAGAAGACCGAACCGCCGGCCGGGCCCGGCCCGGACGTCGCCGACCGGGCGGGTGCGCGGCCGTTCGTCATCCGGTCGCTCGACGACAACCCGGTGGAGCTCCGGCCCGGCACCGGTCCGGCCTCCGGCGCACCGTACGGCGACGCCGTCAGTGACCTGGTGCACGCCGCCGTGGCCGACCGTCCGCTGGAGGAGGTCGTCGACCTCATCGTCTCGCTGGAGGAGTCGCCCGACCACTCCCGGGCGAGAGTGGACGCGCTCCGCACCGCCGGGGTGCGCCGGTCCGTCGAGGACGTCTCCCGGATGATCGCCCTGCTGACGAAGCCTCCGCGCGACGCCGAATGCGCGGACGAGGCCATCCGCGCCGCGGCCGCCCACCGTCCGGTGGAGGAGGTGACCCGGCTGGTGACCCTGCTGCACAAGGAGCCGCAGGAGCCCCACGTCCGCGAGGAGGCCCTGCGCGCGGCCGCCACCGGCCGGTCCGTCGGAGAGCTGGTCGAGCTGATCGACCGCCTCGGCCTGGAACGGCTGGACCGCGAAGGCCCACGCCCGGAGGAGACTTCGCCGCCCGCGGCCGGGACGGGCGGGCCCGAGGCGCCCGGACGTCCGGGCAAGCGCCGTGCGGTACTCCAGGGAACGGGCCGTCAGAACCACCGCACCCTCGACCGGGCACCGCTGGACCGGGTGTCCGCCACGGACCGGCTGGACCGGGCCGTGTCCTGGTCGGGCTGGCTCGCCGCCCTGGCTCTCGTCGTGTGCGCGGTGGTCCACTTCCCGCTGCAGCGGGGCGACGCGTCCCTGCAGCTGCACGCATTCGCCCTGGGCCTGTCGGTGCTGTGCACGGTGCTGGCGCTGCTGCTGGCCCTGCGTCCCGTGGCGCTGGTCCTGGCCGGGGCGGTGCTGGTGCCCACCGTGCTGGCCGGGGCCCAGGCGTACGGGAACTCCTTCCCCTCGGCGTCCCTGCCCCAGGCCGTCGACCTGGCCCTCGCCCCGCCGTGGCTGGCCGCCGCGGTCGCCGTCTGCGCGGCCCTGCTGGCCCTGGTCGCGTTGGTCTTCCGGGTCCTGGCGCCCATCGCCGCCCGGCAGTGGACCGCCGCCCCGGCGTCCGAGGCGCCCGGCACGGCGGAGTGAGGTTCGCAGCGTTCCCTTCCCCCTGCGGCAGACGTCCGTCTTCCGCAGGGGGAAGATCGTCGGTCATCGGAGACTTCGCCGTCCCGTGAGGGCACCGGTCGAGCACGACGTCGCCCCTCTCAAGAACTGGCCCTGACGGCGGCGTCCGAAGATCGTTCAGCGCGGGCCGCCGAGCCCGTCCCAGTGAGGCAGCGGCGGGCCCGCCGCGCGGGTCACGGCAGTTGCTGTTCCGTCCAGATGACCTTGCCGTGGGGGGTGTAGCGGGTGCCCCAGCGGTCGGTGAGCCGGGCGACGAGGAAGAGACCGCGGCCGCCCTCGTCCTCGGTCCGGGCGCGTCGCAGGTGCGGGGAGGTGCTGCTGCCGTCGGAAACCTCGCAGATGAAAGTGCGATCGCGCAGGATGCGGAGCTGAACCGGACCGGAGGCGTGGCGGATCGCGTTGGTGACGAGCTCACTGACGACGAGTTCGGTGGTGAAGGCCAGTTCGTCGAGACCCCAGGCGGACAGCTGCTCGGTGACCGCCACCCGTGCGCGGGAGACCAGCGCCGGGTCGCTGGAGACGTCCCACTGGGCTACGCGGTCCGCGCTCAGGGCGTGGGTGCGGGCGACGAGGAGGGCGACGTCGTCGGCGGGGCGGCCAGGGAGCAGGGCGTCGAGGACCGCCTCGCAGGTTTCCTCGGGCTCTCGGCCGGGGCGGGCCAGGACGGTGCGCAGTCGGTCCAGGCCGTTGTCGATGTCCCGATGCCGGTCCTCGATCAGGCCGTCCGTGTAGAGGACGAGCTGACTGTTCTCGGCGAGTTCCATCTCCACGGTCTCGAAGGGCATACCGCCCAGGCCCAGGGGTGGGCCGGCCGGCAGGTCGACGAAGTCCACGGCTCCGTCGGGGCCGACGATCGCGGGGAGCGGGTGCCCGGCGCGCGTGAGGGTGCAGTGCCGTGACACCGGGTCGTACACCGTGTACAGGCAGGTGGCGCCGACGATGCCGGAGTCGGCCTGGGCGTTGTCCACCTCCCAGCCCTCCCCCCGGTCGAGGCGTCCCACCAGGTCGTCGAGGTGGGTGAGGAGTTCGTCGGGCGGCAGGTCCAGGGAGCAGAAGTTGTGCACGGCGGTGCGCAGCCGGCCCATGGTCGCGGTGGCGTGCAGGCCGTGGCCGACGACATCTCCCACCACCAACGCCACCCGTGCGCCGGACAGCGGGATGACGTCGAACCAGTCACCGCTCGCCCCGGCCTGTGCGGGCAGGTACCGGTAGGCGACCTCGACGGCGCTCGGTTCGGGCCGGCCATGGGGCAGCAGGCTGCGTTGGAGAGCGAGCGCGGTGTTGTGCTCGCGGGTGTACCGGCGGGCGTTGTCGATGCTGATCGCGGCCCGGCCGACCACTTCCTGGGCCAGGGACAGGTCGTCGTCCTCGAAGGGCTCGGGCTTCTCGGAGCGGTAGAAGACCGCGATGCCGAGGGTCGTGCCGCGCGCCCGCAGCGGCACCGTGATCAGGGAGTGGATGCCGGCCTCCAGCACCTTCCGGAGCCGTTCCGGGTCCTGTGCGAGCCAGCCCTTGGCCGCGGACAGGACGGGTTCGAGGATCGACTGTCCGGCTTCCCAGCTGCGGGCCTGCGGCGTGGAGGGGACGTACCGGAACAGATCGCCGACCTCGTACAGGTGGGACTCCTGGTGGATGGACTCCAGCGCGACCCTGCGGAGCATGGATTCGGGCCCCTGCGGCCCGGGCTCGTCGCCGTGCAGCACGGAATCGGGCAGGTCGACGGCGGCGAAGTCGGCGAAGCGGGGTACGGTCACCTCCGTCAGTTCCTCGGCGGTACGGGTCACGTCCAGGGTGGTGCCGATGCGGACGCTGGCGTCGTGCAGCAGCTCCAGGCGCTTGCGGGCCAGCACGGCGAGCCGCCCGACCCCGGGCTCGCCCACGAGCAGTACCCATCCCTCGGCACCGGATTCCTCTTGGGCATGGTCCGGCTGGACCTCTGGGGACGCAAGCGTCGCGGGAACGGCCGGGGATGTGGCCGTCGCCCTTGCCGTCGGCACGGTCCCGGGCATCGGGTTCGCGGCCCGCGCCCTTCCGGGTGGGGCGATCGTGGCGCCCTCGGTCAGCGTGCCCGGGGAGAAGATCGCCCCTTCCGGCCCATCGGTGCCCCGGGCCGGTACGGTCGGCCCCGCCGGGCCGGTGAGCTCGATGTGACGCAGGCGCGGGCCGCCCAGGACGCGCGCCTCGACGACCACGCCGGTCTCGCCCGCGGCGCCCGTGATCGGGCGCCGCAACAGGGTCGCCACCCTGCCGCCGGAGAGGGTCACCTCGTCGAGGGTGCGGTGCGGTGAGGCGATGAGTTCCTCGGCCTTCTCGCGCAGCACGGCCAGGTCGATCCTGCCGAGACCCTCGCCGTCCTGGCCGTCTCCCGGCTGCCAGAGCCGGTGCTTGGACTGCCGTGGCCCGTCACCGGCGGCGCTGCTTCCTCGCGCGGCCGTCCGGTACGTGGCGAGCAGTGCCCGCTCGCGTTCAGTCGACTGCTGCAACAGCCGCGCCTCGATGTTGTGGGCGGCCTTTTGCACCAGCCGCATCATGGCGGGGTCGCCGTCCTCGCGGAGGCAGGAGATGTCGAGGACAGCCTCGATCCGCCCGCTGAGCGGGTTCCGCACCGGTGCGCCGGCGCATGCCAACACCGACATGCACTCGGCGAAGTGTTCTCGTCCGACGAGATAGGTGGGCCCCCGCCCGGCCAACGCGGTACCTGCGCCGTTACTGCCGGCAAAGTCCTCGGCGGCACAGAAACCTGGAGCGAAGTTCATGTCGTCCAGGAGTGCGGACAGTCGGCCTTTACCGCCGCGCCGCTGCACCACGCGGGCCTGCCCGTCGCAGATGGCGACGGCCATACTCACGTTCGCGAGTGAGGTGGTCAGCTGCTCCAGTACCGGGTCGGCCGCACGAAGCAACGCTTCCTCCATCACCACGTCCGGCGAGTAGGGGACCACCAAGTGGTGCGGCTCGAGTCCCGCGGAACGACATCGCTTCCAGGACTCGAGCACCGAGCCCCGGACATCCGAGTCGACGCGCGCCCCGGCGAAGAAGCGCTCACGGACATCGACGAGCCCGCCGATGTCATCCCAGGCGACGGACAACGGGATCACTTCCCTCGCCCGGATGCGCCCCCGCAGCGCACCGCCGCTCGGATTGCTTGGCGGGGATACTCCGGGCCTTTCCACCCTAATCCTCGTTTGGTGCAACTTACAAATGTTGAGCGCGGCCCCTGAGCTCGTCCTGCGCACGTCAGTCCGTTGCCGGCCTTTCCGTGCCGCTCGCCGTTCTCGGCGGGCGCTCCGCCCCGTGAGTCGTCAGGCGTCCCATGGCCCCTTCGTGGTCGCGCCGTGCGGCGCCACCACGTGTGTAACCAGCAGCCCCCGACGGCGGTTGGCGTGTTGTGTGAGCTCGTCCGTGCGGTGCTGTGGTCAAACGGCCCCCGGCACCCGGCGATCGAGCAGCCCGGTCAGCACTCGGTCCGGCGAGAGCGGGAGTTCACGCAGGCGCACGCCCGTGGCGTGGTGCACCGCGTTGCCGATCGCCGCGGCCGTTCCGACGATGCCGATCTCCCCGATCCCCTTGCTGCCCATGGGGTTGAGCCGGGAGTCCTCCTCGTCGAGCCAGTGGGCGTCGATCTCGGCGATGTCGGCGTGCACCGGCACGTGGTACGACGCCAGGTCCGACTCGGTGAAGTCACCGAACGCCGCGTCCATGGTGCTGCCCTCGGTCAGCGCCATGCCGAGGCCCATCGTCATGCCGCCGACGAACTGGGAGCGTGCCGTACGGGCGTTGAGGACGCGGCCCGCCGCGTACACGCCCAGCAGTCGGCGGACCCGCACCTCGCCGGTGACCGTGTCCACGGCGACCTCGGCGAAGTGCGCCCCGAAGGCGTGCCGGGCGAAGTCGCTCTCGGCGTCCGCAGCGCCCCTGGTGTCGGCACGGACGTCGAGGCCCTGTGCGGGCAGCGGCCCCGGGTGCTCGGCGAGCCGCCGGGCCAGCAGGGCGCACGCCTCGTGCACCGCCCAGCCCCAGGAGGCGGTGCCGGACGAGCCGCCGGCCAGCGACGCCGGGGGGAGTTCGGTGCTGCCGACCTCGATCCGGACCCGCTCCAGCGGCACCCCCAGGGCGTCGGCCCCGACCTGCGCGAGCACGGTCCGGGCGCCCGTCCCGATGTCGGTGGCGTTGATCCGCACCAGGAACGTCCCGTCGGGCCGTGCGTGAGCCGTTGCCGCGGACGGGGCCACCATGACGGGATAACTCGCCGCCGCCACGCCCGTCCCCAGCAGCAGGGGCCCTTCCCGGCGGGTTCCCGGGCGGGGGTCGCGACCGGCCCAGCCGAAGCGGCGGGCGCCCTCGCGCAGACACGCGACCAGGTTCCTGCTGCTGAACGGCTTGCCGCTGTCGGGCTCGACGTCCGGCTCGTTGCGCACGCGCAGCTCGATCGGATCCATGCCGAGTTCGGCGGCGAGCTCGTCCATGGCGGACTCCAGCGCGTACATGCCGGGAGCCTCGCCCGGAGCCCGCATCCAGGACGGCGACGGCACGTCCAGCGCCGCCACCCGGTGCACCGTGCGAGTGTGCGGCGCGGCGTACATCACCCGCGCGGGCACCGCCGCCTGCTCCACGAACTCCTTGATGCGGGAGGTGTGCGTGGTGACCTCGTGCACGACGGAGCCGAGTCGGCCGTCCGCGTCGGCCCCGAGCCGCAGCCGGTGCAGGGTCGGGGCCCGGTGCCCGACGACGGCGGGCAGGTGACGGCGCGGCAGCGACACCGTCACCGGACGCCCGGTGTGACGGGCCGCCATGGCGGCGAGCACCACGTCGGGCCGGGGTGTCCCCTTGGAGCCGAAGCCGCCGCCGACGTGCTCGGCGGTGACGACGATCCGCTCCTGCGGCAGGCCGAACAGCGCGGCGAGCGTCGCCCGTACGACACCGGTTCCCTGGCTCGAGGTGTGCACGGTGAGCCGGCCGTCCACCCACCGGGCGGTGCTGGCGTGCGGTTCCATCGGGTGGTTGTGCAGCGGCGGCACCCGGTACGCGACGTCCACCCGGGCGGCCGCGGAACCGAACGCCTCGTCGGGATCGCCCTGTTCACGCACGGCCGGATGACCGCCGTTGGCCTCCTCGGGCACGTACACACCCGGGTGCGAGACGCTGAGGGCCACGTCGTGCTCTTCGACGTCGTAGGTGACCCGGACGGCGGCGGCACCGGCCCGGGCCGCCTCCAGGGTCTCGGCCACCACCAGCGCCACGAACCAACCGCGGTGCGGGACCCGGGCGTTCTGCAGCACGGCGAGCGTGGGATCGTCCGGCTCCGCGAGGCGCGGCGCGTTCTCGTGGCTGAGGACGGCGAGGACGCCGGGCACCGCCAGGGCATCAGCGGTGTCGACGCCGGTCACCCGGCCCCGGGCCACACCCGCGGGCACGGGCCAGGCCTGCGCCCGGCCGGGGGCGTGGAACTCGGCTGCGTAGCGGGCGGTGCCCCCGACCTTCTCGCGCCCCTCCCGGCGCTCCGCGGGAGCGCCCACACTGCCGGTCATGAGGCCCTCCCGGTGAGTGCGGTGTCCGTGAGCCGCGTCAGCACGTCCACGGCGAGATTGCGGGCGAGCGGCACCTTGTAGGCGTTGTCCCGCAGTGGCTGCGCGGCGGACAGCTCCTCTTCGGCGGCGTGCTCGAACGCCGCGCGGGTCGGGGCCGCACCCAGCAGTGCCTCCTCCGCCCGCCGGGCCCGCCAGGGCCGGTGCGCCAGCGCCCCGAAGGCGAGCCCCGCATGGCCGATGACCCCGTCGTCCAGACGCAGCACGACCGCGACGGAGGCGAGCGCGAAGGCGTACGAGGCCCGGTCGCGGGCCTTGCGGTACGCCGACGGCAGCCCGGCCGTGGCGGCCGGCAGCACCACGCCGGTGACCAGCTCGCCGGGCCGGATCTCGGTGTCCTGCTCGGGCCGGTCCCCGGGCAGCCGGTGGAAGCCGGCCGCCGGAACACTCCGGGCGCCTTCGGGCCCGTCCAGCTCGATGTGCCCGTCGAGTGCGGCGAGCGCCACCGCCATGTCCGACGGATGGGTGGCGATGCAGTGCGCCGAGTGGCCGAGCACCGCGTGATCACGGTGGACACCGTCCCGCGCGCCGCAGCCGCTGCCCGGCTCGCGCTTGTTGCACGGCTTCGACAGGTCCTGGAAGTACGGGCACCGGGTGCGCTGGAGCAGGTTGCCGCCGGTCGTCGCCGCGTTGCGCAACTGTCCTGAGGCACCCGCGAGCACCGCCTGGGACAACGCCGGGTACCGGTCGCGGACGAGGGGGTGGGCGGCGAGGTCGCTGTTGCGGACCGTCGCACCGACGCGCAGGGACCCGTCGGGCAGTTCCTCGACGGTGTCCAGGGGCAGCCGGGTGACGTCGACGAGTGCGGCGGGCGCCTCGACGCCGAGCTTCATCAGGTCGACCAGGTTGGTGCCGCCACCGAGGTAGCGGGCGCCCGCGTGCGCGGCGTACGCGGAGGTCGCCTCCTCGACGCTGCCGGCACGGACGTAGGCGAACTCCTTCACGGGATCACGTCCTCGACGGCTTCGGCGATCCGCGGATACGCACCGCACCGGCACAGGTTGCCGCTCAGCCGCTCCCGGATCTCCTCCCGGTCCAGCCGCACCGGCTCGCCCGAGGGTGTTGCCGGATCGGTGACGTGCGAGGGGTGACCGGCCGCCGCCTCGGCGAGGGCACCGGCCGCGGAGCAGATCTGTCCCGGGGTGCAGTAGCCGCACTGGAAGGCGTCGCGCTCCAGGAAGGCCCGCTGGAGCGGATGCGGTTCCTCACCGTCGCCGGACAGCCCCTCGACGGTGGTGACCTCGCAGCCGTCCAGGGCGACCGCGAACAGCAGACAGCTGTTGACACGCCGCCCGTCCACCAGGACCGTGCAGGCGCCGCACTGGCCGTGGTCGCAGCCCTTCTTCGCGCCCGTGAGCCCGAGATCCTCGCGCAGCAGGTCCAGCAGGACCCGCCGGTGGTCGACCGTGAGCGTGTGGGGTTTGCCGTTGACGCGGAGTGCGGTCCGCGAGTGGTGCTGGTGGTTGCCCATGTCGTGGAGGACCTTCCCGGGCGGGCCGTGTTGCCGTACGGACCGCGTATCCAGGAGGGGGCGACCGACACGTGCGCCCTGCAGGGTGTTACCGCTCCGACGCCACACGCTGAGACGAGGTGCTCTCCTCGCCGCTCTCCTCGCCGCCCGTGTCGTGGCTCTTCTCGTCGCCGGGCGGTGCCGGGCGCTTGACCTTGAAGCGTTCGAACGTCCGGGTGAGCTGCTGGAGCGGGGACGCGGCGGGCGGATCGGACGGACGGGGTCTGGCCGGAGCGCTCGCGGCGGACTCCTGATAGGCGGCCAGGGCCTCGTGGGCGCTCTCGGCCGCCTCCCGGTACAGGTCACGGGACTTCGTCATGGCTTCCAGCGCCTCGGCGTACATGGCGACCAGGCCACGCTGGCGCTCCAGCTCCTCCTGGAGGTTCAGCAGATGCCAGTCCTCCCGCAGCGCGGTCAGGGCGTCCTCGGCGCCGTCGGGCAGAGGCCTCGGGAGTGCGGCGAACCGCGTCACCGCTTCGACGAGGTCCGCCGGCTCGGAGCCGTCGAGGAAGACCGCGCGGACCGAGAAGTCCCCGGCCCGGTAGTGCTCCGGCGCCGGGACCCCGGGCAGGACCACCGCTCCACCGCGCGGCACCTCGACGCCGGTGTCCCGCAGGGCCCAGTTCAGGCCGCGCAGCTGCTGCGGGGCGGCGTGATGCTCCACCACCCGGTGCCGCAGACCCGGCGGCAGCCACCGCGCCACCGGCGCACGCCCCCGGTCGTCGGTGGTCATCGCCTCGTGGACGACCACGTGGATGTGCCACCCGCCGCGCACGGCGTTCCGCAGCAGGCGACGGATCTCCCTGTCGTCCTGGGGGAGGACGTTGATCTCGCCGAGGGCCAACGGCGTGGCGGTGTCCTGGTTCCAGGCGGTGTCCGGCTCCTCGGGCCAGAACACGCCGACGGGGGAGGGCCATGCGTCGTCCCACGGCTGCTCGGCCTCGGCGACCAGGATCCACTCCTGCCCGGGCCCGGCGTCCCCTCCGGGACGCACGCTCAGCCGGGCCCGTACGGTCACGTCGTCGCCGACCCGCCAGCGGGCCTCGAAGACCCGCTCCGCCGAAGCGGTTTCGTCCTCGGGCAACTCGAGGAAGTCGTCGATGGCCTGGCTGTCCTTGCGCTGCTGCAGCGAGCGCCGGAGAACGTCTTCCGCGGAGCCCGGGGCGTGGCGGCCGCGCGCCAGCCACACCGTGTCGGGAGTCATGGTGCGGACGGTGAGGGAGGTCTGCATGGGTCCATCTGTGAACGGGGGTGGGTGCGCCTGCCAGTATCGTCGCCGCGGGCCGACGGGGGCTACCCGGGGTCGCACGGGGCTCCGGGCGCCGGTGGCGTACGTGTCTACGACTCTTCACCTCCCCGGTGGAGCAGGGTGCGCCGCTCTCCGGGCCATGGCCACCGGGCGCACCGGGCCGTCCGCCCGCTCCGGCCCGCTCGCGGCTGACGCCCCCTCTCGCGCGAAGCACCCGTTTCCTCGTCCGTCTCGCCGTGGGTCATGCGCACCGCCTACCCGCGCGGTGCCGTGCCATGTGACACGCGGCCGGTGGCGTGCGACGACCGCGCGGCGTGAGGCGGCACGCGGCAGCGTGAGCCCAGCGGGCGGCGCCCCGGGGTGGTGCCGGGTGCACGGGATGTGCGCCGTGCGCGCGGGGTGTGCGCGCCGCGCGCACATCGGGTGATCTCACCCGTGGTCCGTCCGCCGTACGGTCCCGACAATGATGCGCACGAGCGGGACCCGCCCACCATCCGCATCGGGGCGGGTCCTGCTCGCCTGTACTCCCTCCACCAGGAACGCGAGGGCTTCCGGCGGTTCGCCGAGCCGATGCCCGAGTGACGATCTCGGATGCCTGGCGGAGCGGGGAGCGGGTACTCGTCTCCCGCACGAGCCGGTGCTGGGACGCAGGAGAGGGGACCGGGGGCAGTGGCGGTAAAAGCGATGGGGTGGGCGCACTCGTTCCGTATGTCGCAAGGAGTGCGGGCGGGCAGGGAGTGGACACGCGAGCGCCTCGAAACCCTGCCCTGGGCCGCTGCCGAGCCGGACACGGTGGATTCGGTGGTCCTGGCGGTGTCCGAGCTGATCACCAACGCGCACATCCATGCGCACAGCGACGCGCACCTGGTCCTCACGTGGGACGGCGACTGCCTTCATGTGAGCGTTCACGACGAGGACCCGACCCTGCCGCGCCAGCGTGAACCGGAGCCCGGCGAGGCTTCCGGCCGCGGAGTGGCGATCGTACGCACGCTCGCCGACGAGTGGGCGATGAGGTGCCAGCGGCACGGCAAGACGGTGACCGCGTGCTTCCGTCCCGCCGACCCCGAGGGCGGCAGCGCACGTTGAGTGCTGCTCACCGACGAGGCCCGCTTCCGAAGGAGAAGTGTTGTGTACCTGGCACGAGGGTCGAGTGACGACGACCCCTACGTCTGGCTCTGGGTCCTGGGCGCCCTCGCGCTGTACGCACTGATCAGTTACGGGCTGCAGTACCGCGCCCGTGCCCGGCGCGGTTCCGCCCATCCGGCGCACGACGCCCTGCACGACCTCAAGGACCGGGAGGACCCCCAGCCGCCCGAGGACCGCTTCGTCAGCCGCGTGATCATGCTGTCCGGAGCGGGGCTCACGGGGCTGGTCGCCTACCTCACCCATGGCGCCTTGCGGCTGCTGGCCGTCGGCCTCACCGTCGTGGTGGCCGTGACCGTCTGGGCGTACTACGACCACCGCACGGAGACACGCGCTTCCGCCCGCTCCTGAGGCGGACACGGGGCCCCTCACTCCGGAAGACGGAGGTGAGGGGCCCGTATGCGTCAGCCGGTCCCGGGGTGCTTGCCGGGTCCCTCGGCGCCCGGGAACAGCGGAGTCGGCGACAGCGTCGTGTCCTCCTCACCCGGCTCCAGCAGGGTGTCGGCGGCGCCCACGATGAGGGGGTCGGGTGTGCCCACCGCCTCCTGGTCCTTGCTCGCGTAGTCGATGCGTGACAGCAGACTGCGCATGGTCTCCAGCCGGGCGCGCCGCTTGTCGTTGCTCTTGACGACGGTCCAGGGGGCGTGCGCGGTGTCCGTGGCGCGGAACATGTCCACCTTCGCCTCGGTGTAGTCGTCCCAGAGGTCCAGCGAGGCCAGGTCGGTGGGGGAGAGCTTCCACTGGCGCACCGGATCCACCTGCCGGATCGCGAAGCGCGTGCGCTGCTCGGAGCGCGACACCGAGAACCAGAACTTCACCAGCAGGATGCCGTCGTCCACCAGCATCCGCTCGAAGGCGGGGCACTGGTCGAGGAACAACTCGTACTCGTCCTTGGAGCAGTAGCCCATCACGCGCTCGACGCCCGCCCGGTTGTACCAGGAGCGGTCGAGGAAGACGATCTCCCCGGCCGTCGGCAGATGCGCGATGTACCGCTGGAAGTACCACTGGCCCGACTCGCGTTCGGTGGGCTTGTCCAGTGCGACGACGCGTGCGCCGCGCGGGTTGAGCCGCTCGGTGAGCCGCTGGATCGTGCCGCCCTTGCCCGCCGCGTCCCGCCCCTCGCACACGACGACCAGACGTGCGCCGGTGTCCTTGACCCAGCGCTGGAGCTTGAGCAGCTCTATCTGCAGGATGCGCTTGGTCCGCTCGTACTCCTTGCGGCCCACCTTCCGGTCGTAGGGGTAGTTCTCCCGCCAGGTGCGGATGGGGCGGCCGTCTCCGTCCAGCACGATCGGCTGCTCCCGCCGGGTGGTGTCCACGGTCAGCCCGTCCAGCAGCTTGCCCGCGTCTTCGGCGCTCATCACTCGACTCCCCGTTCGGCTCGCACGGTCGGCACCGAGCGTACGGCGCACGTCGTGCGGACACGGCTCCCGTCGCTGGTGAACGCACACACGGGTGCCCCGCCCGGCCTTGCCCATGTGAGGTGCATGAAGGGGATGCGGCGTTCGGTGTCCCGGCCGTGCGCCTCGAGCCGGTGCCGGACCCCGCAGGCCCGGCTCCGCTGACGCCCCCGGCGGGCCGCGGCCGAGTGGGCCCGCGCTCAGAGCGCGGTACCCGTCTCCTCGGCCAGGGTCTGCACGAGACGGTCCTGGAACGCCTCGTCGTGGACGGCCTCGTGCGGCTGCGACCGCCGGCCGTGGTACCAGTACCCGCCGGTGGTCAGGGCCTCCGGGTCGTCGCTCGACGCCAGCCACTCCTGCGTCCGGTGCCCGAGCTCCAGGTCGTCCGGCGCACTCGGCCCGCCCATCCTCGTCGGCACCCAGCCGGGATCCACGGCGTTGCTCGGCGCTCCGGGGCGCAGCCGGGCCACCGCGGCCGCCAGCGCTGTCACGAACAGCTTGCTGTCGGCGTACGATCCCGCGCTCTCGCCGCGCCAGTCGGTCTCCTCCAGGGCCGACGGGCGCCCGCCGAGATGCGAGCCGCTGCTCAGGTACACCAGCCGGCGCGGCCCGCGCAGGAGGGCGGTCAGCAGATAGGGCGCGACGATGTTGACCGGCATGACCCCGGGTCCGCTCCACACCCCGGCGTTGTGGACGACGGCGTCGAGCGGTGGCAGGGCGTTCAGCTCGTCGGCGACCCGGCGCACGGCGTCACGCTCGGCGAAGTCCCCCACCACGACATGTGCCCCGCGGGCGGCCGGCTCGTCCAGTACCTTCGCCCGCTCGGGACTGCGGGCGTGCACCACCACGTCGTGCCCGGCGGCCAGCAACGCCTCTGCCGTGGCCCGCCCCAGCCCCTCCGCGGACCCGGTCACCAGGATCCGGCGCACCGTTCCTCGCACGCGACTGCCTCCTTCCGCAGGATGTGCGTCGGTTGCCCGATTCCGGGGTCAGGTCGGCGGCCGGCCCTGGATCTGCATGCCCGGTCGGCGGCGGTGGACCGTCACGTACGACAGGCCGCCCGCGCCCGCGGTCAGGCTGCGGACGCTGCCGTGCGGCAGCCAGACGAGGGAGCCGGGCTCCACCGGGTGCGGTCCGGCCGCGGAGCCGAGCGTGCCGTCGCCCGACACGACGAGCAGCAGGACGTCGAGATCGGGTTCGGCATGGGCGTCGATGGTCCCCCGGGGCGGGACGCGCACGAGGTTGGCATCCAGCTGCCGGCCGGGTTCGGCCAGCCGCCACAGCGCGCCGGTCGCCTCCGGGGCGGCTGCGACGAGCGATCCGGTGTTGCCGAGGATCCGGGGAAGAGGAGTGCCGGCCGCGGGGAGCTCCTCCGGGTCAGTCATGGATCGTGCCACCATCCGATACGGGCCTGCCCTGGGCCGGTTCACCTGTGCGGCGGGCGATCCGCGCCTCTCACGGGCGGACGCCCAGAGGAATCTAGCATCGGCCGCGGTCCCGGCCGCGGCCGATGGCGCTCACTCCTCGTCGGAGGTGGTGGGGCGCGTCCGCCCGGGCTCCGGCGCCTCGCCCTGTTGCGCGCGGGCGTGCAGGACGTCGCCGATGAAGAGGTCGTACACCAGTACCCCGATCACACCGCCGATGAGCGGCCCGACGATCGGGATCCACCAGTAGGCGCTGAACGCCCCGGCCAGACTGCCGGGAAAAGCCAGTCCGTCCCATCCCGCCATCCAGGTGAACAGGCGCGGGCCGAAGTCGCGGGCCGGGTTGATGGCGTACCCCGCGTTCGCCCCGTAGGACATGCCGATGGCCGCCACGACGAAGCCGATGACCAGGGGGCCGAGGTTCGCCTTCACAGCCGTGTTGCGCAGGTCGATGATCGCCACGACCAGCATGACGAGGAAGGCGGTGCCCACGATCTGGTCGATCAGCGGCCCCCAGACGCCACCGTTGAAGTACGGCGCCGGGAACGTCGCGAAGATCGAGAACGAGGCGAGGGTCTTCCCGTCGGTCTTCGGCCCCTTGAAGGCGTCGTCGAAGGCGTTGATGGCGTCGTGGTACACGGCGTAGACCAGGGCCGCCCCCGCCAGGGCGCCGGCCACCTGGGACACCCAGTAGGGCAGGACCTTGACCCAGGGGAACCTGCGGCGGACGGCGAACGCCAGAGTCACCGCCGGGTTGATGTGCGCTCCGCTGACGCCGCCGGCCACGTAGATGCCGAGGATCACGGCCATGCACCAGCCCCAGGTGATCAGGAGCCAGTCCCCGGCGCCGAGGAAGAAGATGGTGGGCCCCTCGGTACGTCCCGAGCCGGGCAGCGCCGCCACGGTCATCGCCACCACGCCGCACCCGAAGGAGATGAGGACGAACGTCCCGAGGAACTCGGCCAGGCACTCGCCCGCCAGGCCTGCGCGACGTCTGAGCCTGGAGGGTTTCACCAGAGGCTTGATCTCCACTGCCATGTGATTTCTCCCTGGGGTCGCTGCGGTCACACGTGACGCGTCGTAGTCACGTGGTAACCCGCAGCGTGACCCGCGGCAACCGCAGGAGACCCGCCGGCGACTCGCTCACCGAACGCCCGAGGAGCGAGTGGCGTGCGGCTCCGGCACCCCTCAGGGACCGGGGGGTGTCTCCTCGGCCGACTTACCGCTCCCGGTGCCGAGCCGGACACAGCACTCCCCGGGTTCCGGTGCCGGTACCGCGTCGACCCCGCTGACCTCCAGACCCTCGAGGTAGCCGCTGAGGAACTCCTGGTTCATGCCGCACACCAGATCCGGCGCCCGGGCGGCCAGCGGGTGGAAGGGGCAGTTGCGCAACCGGATCCGGGTCGGGGTTTCCCGCACCGGCTCGTAGCCGTACTGGTCCAGCAGCCGCTCGCAGGCGGTCAGCCCGCGCTCGGGGCCGAGCCGGCCCGGGCGGATCTCGTGCCGTGCGGCCTCGCCCGCCCGCAGGCCGCGCTGCCGCGCGACGCTCAGCGCGGCCTGTGCGGCGTCTTCGCCGGCCTGCGCGGTCAGAACGGCGTCGAGCAGCAGGTCGGCCAGCAACTCGTGCCGCCGGTCGGGGATGTTCACGGTGATCTGGGCGCCGGTGGGCTCGTACACCTTCGGCTGCCTGCCGACCTTGCGGGTCCCGCCCGGCGCGTCGTAGTGGGCGCGCAGCAGGCCGGCGTCGACCAGCTTGTCGAGGTGGAAGGCGGCGAGTTTACGGGAGATGCCGACGCTGGCGGCGGCCTCGTCGCGGGTGACGGGGTGCCGGGCCCGCCGGATGAAGGCGAACATGCGCCGGCGTGAATCCTCGCTCAGGACGCTGACGGAGTCGATGGCGCTGTCGGCCGGAGCGGCCGGCGCGGGCGGGTCGGAATCCACACCACCACGGTAACTCCCACATCGGTGGGAGCGAGAGCTGTTCGGGCTCCCTGGTCTGCGGGCCTTGACGGTGGCGCAGAATAAAGGAAAAATTTGTTGGTGAAACTCCTGGAGGTCACCATGGTCCCGCTCTCACCGCCCTCGGCATCGGAGGCACCCGGCATGACGGCACCCGTGCGGCCCGCCCTGCGGGTGGTCCACGAAACCGACGGGATCGACCTGGCCGCCGCCGAGGTGGCGGCAGGCCGGTTCCTGGAGGCCCTCGGCATCTCCACGGCCTCGGAGAGTCTGCGCGGCACCCCCGGCCGGATGGCCCGCGCCTACGCCGAACTCTTCAGCCCGCGCCCCTTCGACCTGACGACGTTCCCCAACGACGAGGGCTACGACGAACTCGTCCTCGCCCGGCGCATCCCGGTCCGCACCGTCTGCGAGCACCATCTGCTGCCGGTGGTCGGTACCGCGCACGTCGGCTATCTGCCCGGGGCCCGCATCCTGGGCCTGTCCAAGCTGGCGCGTGTCGTCGAGCACTTCGCCTGCCGCCCCCAGGTCCAGGAGCGCCTGACCAAGCAGGTCGCCGACTGGCTGCAGGAGCATCTGGAGCCCAAGGGCGTCGGCGTGGTCATCGAGGCCGAGCACTCGTGCATGACGCTGCGCGGGGTGCAGGCCACCGGCTCCGACACCCTGACCTCGACCCTCCTCGGCCTCCTGCGCTCCGACGCCCGCTCCCGCGGCGAATTCCTCGCCCTGACGGGTGTGGCCAGGTGAGCATGGCCCGGAGCCCGGGACCGTCCCCGACGGTCCCGGGCTCCACGCGTCAGCGGGTCATCGCACCTGCCGCGCAAAGGGCGCGACGGTGATCCGGTCGATCAGCGGCGCGTAGCGGGAGCGGAGCAGTACACCGGGGAAGGTGTCCGAGGCGTAGGTGGTGCCGTCGAAGTTCGGCAGTTCCTCGGAGCGGAAGCCGATCGTGTTCTCGCCCTTCTTCAGCTGTACCGGGACGGTCAGCTCCCAGAAGTTGTTCCGGTGGAAGCTGTGCGGGAAACCGACGCGATGGGCCGGGCCGCCGTTGACGCTGATGTCGGCGTGGCGGGCGAGCGGGTCGGGGTTGTAATGGGTGGCCTCGGACTGTTCGGGGTTGGAGTAGCGGATGCGCAGCGCGTACAGGCCGGCCCGGTCGGCCGTGACGGTGAAGGTCGCGGTGCTGCCGTTGCCGGGGGCCCCGCCGATGCCCGTGATCGCCGTGCCACCGGTGGCGAGGGACAGCGGGGCGAGCGTGGCCGAGCCGGCGAGCTTGGCGTCTCCGGCTTCGTAGGTGCGCGTCGGCAGGGTGCCCTCGGTCGGCGTGACCGTGAGGCGGTCGACCAGGGTCGTGGCCGGACCACCGGTCACCGTCACCTTGTTGACGCCGCCGGAGAGGGAGACCGCCGCACTGCTGCGGCCCTTGGCCAGGCGCAGGACGTCGTGGCCGTTGACGGAGAGCCGGGCGCCCGTGCCGCCGAGGGTGTCGAGCCTCAGGGTCGCCTCGCGGTCGGCCGGGGAGTAGACCCAGAACGTCGCGCTCTGGCCCTTCGCGAGCCGGACCGCGCCCGAACCGGAGGCCGCCTGCTTCACAAGGTCGTACACCGGGCGTGCCCCACCGGCCGGCCACGCCAGTTCGCCTTCGTACACCCGCGTGTCCGCCGAGGCGCGGGGGAGGGAGAGGGTCAGGCGGTCGACGATGGCGTCGCCCTGCGTCGCACGCTTGCCGTCGGCGCTCCTCGCTGCGAGCGTCAGGGTGTGCTTGCCCTTGGTGAGTTCGACCTTGGTGTCGGCGTGGTCCCACACGACCCACTTGTAGCCGAGCGGCAGGTGCAGTTCCTGCTCACCGGCCTCCTTGCCGTCCACCCGCAGGAAGACGTTGGTGGGGCCCTGCTCCTTCACCTTGTCGTAGGTGTTCAGGGAGTTGGCGAAGACGCTCAGGTCGTAGGTGCCGTCCTCGGGCACGTCCACGGTGAAGTCGAGTGCGACGTCCGAGCCGGTGCGCAGGCCGCCGACGTCGTGGCCGCCGGAGGTGTAGAACTTCGACACGTCACGCGGTGAGCCCTCCGGGCCGTTCTTCGACCATTCGGAGCCGGTGTGCGCGGCGTCCTCGGCCTCGTACGAGGACTGCCAGCGCACGGGTGGCGCCTGCGTGCCCTTCGCTTCCCCGGCAGGGCTGAGGACGACCTCGTAGGCCGAGGACTCCTTCAGCTCGGGCATGGCGCCGTCGCCGAAGTCGAGCGCCACCGTGCCGTCGTCCGCGACCGTCAGGTTCGTCTCGGCGAGCAGCTTCGGACCGGACGAGTCACCGACCTGCCCGCTCCACTCGATCTCCCGCACCCAGGCGTGCACCCGCTTGCCGAAGACCTTCTCCGGGACACCCGCGAAGGTGATGTGGCCCTTGCCGGTCGACCCGCCGAAGATCAGCCGCGACTGTCTCCTCTTCTCGTCGAGGGTGGCGACGCCCTGCATGGTGTAGTTCTCGCCCGGGAACGGCGGCGCCACCTTCACCGTGTGGCCGCTCATGGAGGCGTACGAGTTCAGCAGCCACCACTGCCCGTTGCCCCGGTTCGACTGCACCGCGGAGTCGGAGAGGTTGCCGTCGATGTTCCAGTACGCGATGTCGGCATCGACCTTGGACTCCTCGATGGCGGACACCCACTGGATCATCTGGCCCGGCACCGAGGTGTGGTAGTTGAACGCGTACTCGTTGATGTTGATGGGGAGTTGGGTGCCTTCCCGGTCGGTGCCCTTGAACAGGTCCTTCTCCCAGGCCCGGTACGTGGCGACGCTCCGGCGCACCGCCTCCGGGTGGCTGAGCTCGTGCCAGGTGATGACGTCCGGGAGGGTGCCGGCGGCCAGGGTGTGGGTGAGGAAGCCCTTCACCTGGTCGTACAGGACGCTGGTGTTGGGCCCGGCGATGCGGGCGCCGGGCATCCTGCCCTTGATCAGCGCGTACGCGTCGTCCCAGGCGGCGAAGTAGGCGTCGGGGTCACTCAGCCAGCTGACCTTGTCGTAGCTCCACTCGCCGGTGCCGAACATGTTGCCCTCGGGCTCGTTGAACGGCACGAAGACGATGTTGTCCTGGTACTGCTCCGGCAGCTTCAGGACCTGGTCGACCTGCTGGGCGATCTTCTCCTTGTAGAGCTTCAGCTTCTCGGCGGGGGTGTCGCCCGGCCACTGGTACGGAAAGCCCCGGTGGATGTCGGTCATGTAGATGTACACGTCCCCGTCGGTGGAGTCGGCCAGCGGCTTCACCACCTCCAGGGCGTCGGCGCCGGGGTGCTGCGGGCCGTCCTGCGCCTTGGTGGAGACCGTGCGCAGACCCATGCCCTCCATGAGGTTGTTGGTCGGGACGTCCGGCCCGTACACGCCGTAGAGGGTGCCGGAGGCGCCGCCGTGGAACGCGCCGGTGTCCGAGCCGAGGTCGACGGTGAGCTCCCCCTCGCGGACCACGGTGACGGTGGCCTTCACGGCGCGTCCGGCCGCGGTTCCGGAGACCGTGAAGGTCCCCGGCGCGGCGTACTCGTCGGAGGGCACGGCATCCCAGGTGACGGGCGTGTCGCGGTCGTAGCCGTCGGAGAAGGAGGCGCGGACGGCGGCGGGCAGGGAGGGCGCGGTCCCGGTGGTGGTACGGACCTCGAAGGACGTCCGTGCAAGTTCCTGGAGGGTCGGCACGGCACCGACCGTACCGGCCACCTGGTCGGGGCTCAGTGCCGCGTGCCACACCGTGAAGTCGTCGATCGCGCCCCGCAGCAGCGGGTCCGGGTAGAGGGACTTGCCTATGTACCCGGCGGCGGTCGCAGAACCGTCCAGCAGGTCTCCGGCCCTGATGCCCGTCGCGGCGGAGGAGACCGCCACTCCGTCGAGGTAGGTGGTGAGCCGGCCGGCGGCGGTGTCGAGGGTGACGGTGACCGTCCGCCACTCGTCCGCGGGCAGGCTCGCGTAGCCGCGCACCTGGTTCTCCGCGCCCCCGCCCCCGGTGGTCACGGAGGTCTGGAACAGCCCGCTGCCGTTGTAGGGCGTGCTGAACAGGTACCTGCTGGTGTCCGTGCCCAGGTCGAAGATCCGCTGCCAGGGGGACGTGCCGCCGCTCCACTTCACGCGGGCGGAGACGGTCAGGTCGGTCGTGCCGGCGAGCACTTGGCGCGGAAGGCGGACGTACGCGCCGTCGGAGGTGGCAGCGCCGCCGGGCAGGGACAGTGCCTTTCCGCCGGCCGGGCCGTCGACCGAGCGGGCGGTGGAGGCGTTCACCAGGGTCGCCGTCAGACCGTTGCCCGAGCTGTCGGTGATCTTCCCGGAGGCGAGGTTGTCCTGGTCGAAGGAGTAGCGCGCGGCGGGCTGCGGTGCCTCGGCGGCCTGCGCGGGGGCGGCCGGTGCGGCCAGCAGGCCCGCCCCGAGGGTCAGCGCCACGGTGGCCGGGGCCCGGCGCCGCGTGAATCTGTCAGCGGATGGCATGGATGGCGTCCTCAGTCGTCGTGTCGTCCGTCGTGTCGTCGCTTCGTCGAGCAGCGGTCCGGCCCGCACGTCCGTCGAACCGGTTCGATCCGTGGCCGGTGCGAGTGGAGGGGGTCTGTGTCGGGTGGCGGGTGCGCCGGTGCACGGATGGGGACATGAGGGTCTGTCCCGCCGCGACCGAACGGGCCGATGCGTCGAACCGGTTCGCGAAGCTAGCACCGGCACCGCGGGTCAGCAATGGTTGTGACGCGAGGATTCCGGGCCGGATCCCCCCCGACCGGCGGAGTCCGCCCCAGGTGTTGACAGGACTCGGGGCGCTTCCTACCTTCCTGCCATGCGAACCGGTTCGACGAGCCAGGAGATGCCGTGAACATCGGGGAGATCGCCAAGCGTGCCGGTGTCTCGCGGAGCACCGTGTCCTACGCACTCAGTGGCAAGCGCCCGGTCTCGGAGGACACCCGCCGGAAGATCCAGCAGGTCGTCGACGAACTGGGCTACCGGCCCAGCGCCAGCGCCCGCGCCCTGGCCAACGGACGGACCAGCACCATCGGCCTCGTCTTCCCGCCGGCCGGCAACCACTACACCGGCATGCAGCTCGACTTCATCGGCAGTGTCGTGGAGGCCGCCGCGGCCTACGACTACGACGTGCTGCTGTCGCCGAGCGGCGTGGACAGCGACCGGTCCTTCCAGCGGCTGCTGGGGGAGCGGCGGGTCGACGGCGCCATCCTGATGGAGATCCGGCTGGAGGACGACCGGGCCGATCACCTCGCCGCGCTCGACTTCCCCGCCGTCGCCATCGGCCGCACCGCCCACCCGGAGAGCGGCTGGTGGGTGGGCCTGGACCACACCGCGCTGGCGGCGGCGTGCGTCCACCACCTCGCGGACCTGGGCCACCGCCGGGTCGCCTTCGTCAACCGCCCCGAGCAACTCCTGCGCGCCGGGTACGAGTCGGCACACCGTGGCCTCGACGGGTTCACCAAGGCCGCAGCCGAACGCGGACTGACCGTGCGGACGTACTGCTGCGGGGACGACGCCGGCTCCGGCCAGGCGTGCCTGGAACGGATCCTGCGCGACGATCCGGACACCACCGCCCTCGTCACCCTGAACGAGGCCGCGCTGGGCGGCCTGTACCGAGGACTGGCCCGGGCCGGCCGCCATGTGCCGCGCGACTTCTCCGTCACCGGGGTGGTGGCGAGCCGGTGGGCGGAGACGGTGACCCCGCAGCTCACCGCCGCGGACGTACCGGCGGAGGAACTGGGCCGGCGCGCCGTCGAACTGCTCGTGGAGCGGCTCGACCGGCCCGGCGCCCCCGCTCGGCACCACCTGCTGACACCCCCCATCTCGCTGCGGGCCAGTACCGGACCCGCCACCGGCTCCCCACAGCCCTGACCCCCGTCCTCGGCCCCTCTCCCCTCCCCTTTCTTCGAGCACACCACCGCGACGCCTCCCTGCGGTGTGCCCGCTTCCCCCCATCGCCCCCCCGCCACGGCACCCCTGTGCCCAGAACGAAGGAACCCGCGATGCACAGCTCCTCCAGACGGCGTCTCGCCGCAGTGGCCCTGTCGACCGTCCTCGCCGCGGCCGGCACCGCCTGCTCCTCCGGCTCGGGAAGCACCGACACCAAGGGCGCGGACAGCGGCACCTACACCATCTGGGACCCCTACCCGCAGTTCGCCAAGGGCTCGGCGTGGGTGAAGCTGCTGGACGCCTGTGGCGGCAAAGCGGGCGTGAAGGTCAAGCGGACCGGTTTCGACACCAGCGACCTGGCCAGCAAGACGCTGCTCGCCGCCCAGCAGGGCAACTCCCCGGACGTCCTCATCGTCGACAACCCGGTGGTGTCCACCCTCGCCGAGGCGGGCGTGCTCACCACCACCGACGAGAACAAGCTCGACACCTCCGCCGTGGACCCCAACCTCCTCGCGGCCGGCCAGTCGGACGGCAAGACCTACGGCACCCCGATCGGCGCCAACACCCTCGCGCTCTACTACAACAAGAAGATTCTGAAGGAGGCCGGTGTCGACATCGCCTCCGTCAAGGACTGGAAGTCGCTGACGGCAGCGCTGTCCGAGGTCGAGAAGGCGGGCAAGAAGGGCATCACCTTCTCCGCGATCGGCACCGAGGAGGGCAGCTTCCAGTTCCTGCCCTGGTTCTGGGGCTCCGGCGCCGCCCTGACCGACCTCGACTCGCCCGCGGCCGTCTCCGCGCTGTCCCTGTGGAAGACCTGGCTGGACAAGGGCTACGCCCCCAACTCCGTGCTCAACAACACCCAGACCACCAGCTGGCAGGAGTTCGCGAGCGGCGACTACGCCTTCGCCGAGAACGGCACCTGGCAGCTCGCAGCCGCCAAGAAGGCGGGCTTCGACTACGGCGTCCTGCCCATCCCGGCCACCGGCGGAGGCAGCGCCGCGGCCCCGACGGGCGGCGAGTTCGTCACCGTCCCCGTCCAGAGCGACACCGCCCGCTACGCCACCACAGCCAAGCTCACGGCCTGCCTGACCAGCTCGGCCCACCTGTACGACACCGACACCACCCTGTCCTACGTCGCCCCCACCGAAGAAGTCCGGAACAAGCAGGTGGCGACCGACCCCGCACTGAAGCCGTGGGTCGACGCGGTCAAGGCGGCCAAGGGGCGCACCAGTGACGACCTGGGCACGACGTACCCCAAGATCTCCGAACAGATGTGGAAGGCCGTGCAGTCCGCGCTGAGCGGGTCCAAGTCGCCGAAGGACGCGCTGTCGTCCGCGCAGGCCGCGGTCAAGTGACGTGGGGCCGATGAAGCAGACCGTCCGTCCGCCGGACCACCGGTCCGTGCGGCCGCGGAACGGGGCGGCCCGCGCCGCCCCGCCCCCGGCCCGCACCACGGAACGCCGCCGGCCCACCTCCCCCCAATGGGCCGCCTGGGCCTTCCTCACCCCGGTGACCCTCTATCTCGCCCTCTTCTACGCCTATCCGCTCTACCGCAACCTCGACCTGAGCCTGCGCAACTACACCGTCCGCTCCTTCGTCCAGGGCGACGCGCCGTTCAGCGGCCTGGAGAACTACCGGAAGGTCTTCGACGACCCGACCTTCGCCCCGGCCCTGCTGCACACCGTCGTCTTCACCGGCGTGTGCCTGGCTTTCCAGTACGCCATCGGCCTGGCCCTCGCGGTCTTCTTCAACCAGCACTTCCGGCTCTCGGCGACCCTGCGGGCCCTGTTCCTCGTCCCCTGGCTGCTGCCGCTGATCGTGTCGGCCTCGACCTGGTCGTGGATGCTCAACAGCGACTCCGGCATCGTCAACGCGGCCCTGCACGCCGTCGGCCTCGCCCCCGTCAACTGGCTGACATCACCGTCCTGGTCACTCACCTCGGTGATCATCGCGAACATCTGGATCGGCGTCCCGTTCAACCTGGTCGTGCTCTACAGCGGCCTGCAGTCCATCCCCTCCGGCCTGTACGAGGCGGCCGCCCTCGACGGGGCGGGAGCCTGGCGCCGCTTCTGGAGCATCACCTTCCCGCTGCTGCGCCCCGTGTCCGCGATCACCCTGCTCCTCGGGCTGGTCTACACACTCAAGGTCTTCGACATCATCTGGATCATGACCAAGGGAGGCCCGGCCGACGCCTCCACGACCTTCGCCACATGGTCCTACCGGCTGGGCTTCGGCAATCTGCTGCCGGCCTTCGGCCCGGGCGCGGCCGTCGGCAACCTGCTGGTGGTGGCCGCCCTGGCGTTCGGCCTCCTCTACATGAGGGTCCAGCGAAAGCAGGCGTATTCATGAGAAGCCGACGCACCCTGGGAAAGACGACCGTAGGCCTCCTCCTGACCGGGATCATGCTCTTCCCGGTTTACTGGATGCTGAACGTGTCCCTCACCCGCGACCAGGACAAGCGCAAGTCCCCGCCCGACCTGTTCCCCGTCCACGGCACCCTGGCCGGCTACCGCACCGTCCTCGACGAGCAGTTGCCCTACCTCGGCACGAGCCTGGTCATCGGCCTGGGCACCGTCGCCCTCACCGTGGCTCTGTCCGCCCCCGCCGGTTACGCCCTGGCCACACTGCGCCCGCGCGGCGGAGGCGTGCTGAGCTTCCTCCTCCTCGCCGCGCAGATGATCCCCGGCATCATCATGGCGATGGGCTTCTACGCCGTCTACCTGCAACTGGGCCTGCTCCAGTCCGTCCCCGGACTGATCGTCGCCGACTCCACCCTGGCCGTCCCCTTCGCGGTGCTCATCTTCACCGCGTTCATGTCCGGCATCCCCGGCGAGATGCTCCAGGCGGCCCGGACGGACGGCGCCGGGCCCGTGCGCACCTTCTGGTCGATCGTCCTGCCGATGAGCCGCAACGCCGTGGTCACGGTCTCGCTCTTCGCCTTCCTGTGGTCCTGGTCCGACTTCGTCTTCGCCGGCACGCTGGTCAACGGCGGGGCGCACGAGCCGATCACCCTCGGCATCTACCACTACATCGGCAACAACAACCAGGAGTGGAACGCCATCATGGCCACCGCCGTCGTGGCGTCGCTGCCCGCCGCGGTCATCCTCGTCCTGGCCCAGCGCTACGTGGCCGCCGGCGTGACGGCCGGCGCGGTCAAGGACTGACCTTCCCCCTGCTCGAGAAACGAGTGACACCTCATGACCGCCGACCGCTCCGGCCCGGCCTTCTCCGTCCAGGACATCCCGTTCAGCACGTACGGATCCTGGTTCGGCATCTCGCCCGTGGTGGCCGAGAAGACGTACGCCGAGGATCTGCACCTGGTCTCCCACCAGAACGGCATGCACGCCGTCCTGAGCCTGACACCCCTCGACCCGGTCACCGGGGGCCGGGCCGCGACCCGCGTGGAGGCGAGACCGGGTCTGCTCAGCTGGATCGGCGCGGAGGGACGCGCCGACCTCGCCTACGAGTCGCCGGACACCGTGCGCCTGCGGGGGAGAGGCCTGGGCATGGCCGTGCGGGCGGCCGCGCGGACCCTGACGCCGTTCAGCGGAACCTGGTTCTTCCACGACGCCGCCGCCGGCGCCCACGTGTTCACGTCCTACGAAACGGGCCGCCGGTACCGCGTGACCGCGCTGTCCGGCACCCTCGACGCGACGGGCGCCCAGACACTGGGCAGCGCCGAGCGCGGTCTCGCCACGGCCGTGACGGACGACGGGACCTGGGAGATCGCGATCGAGGAAATCGACGCCGCCCGCCCGCCGTACACGTCCGCCGCGACCTTCGACGACATCGCGGCGTCCGCGCGAGGCTCGTTCGCCCGGTTCGTGGACGCCGTGGCTCCCTGGCGCTCCTCCGCCACCCCGGCCGCCGAACTGGCCGCCTATGTCGTCTGGTCGGCCACCGTGAACCCGACCGGTCTGGTCACCCGGCCGGCGGTGCTGATGTCCAAGCACTGGATGGACAAGGTGTGGAGCTGGGACCACTGCTTCAACGCCCTCGCTCTGGCACCCGGTTGTCCGGAACTGGCGCAGGACCAGTTCGCCCTGCCCTTCGACCACCAGGACGGCAGCGGCGCCCTGCCCGACTCGGTGACCCACTCCGAGGTCCTCTACAACTTCGTCAAACCACCCATCCACGGCTGGGCCTTCGGCCGTCTGCGCCGCCGCCTGCCGACGCCTCCCGGCCCGGCCGAACTGGACGAGACCTACCGGCGGCTGGAACGCTGGACGCACTTCTGGCTCACCGCCCGGCGCGCCCCCGGCGCCGCTTTCCCCCATTACCAGCACGGCAACGACAGCGGCTGGGACAACGCCACCACCTTCGACCCCGAACGGGTGGTCGAGACCGCCGACCTGTCCGCCTTCCTCGCCCTCCAGCTACACGAACTGTCGCATCTCGCAGCGGAGTTGGGCCGAGGTGACGAGGCCCGCCGCTGGGCGCGAGCCGCCGAGGAGATCCAGACGGCACTGCTGGACCAGCTCTGGAGGGAGGACCGGTTCGTCGCCCGGGGCGTCGGTACGGGGGACACCTGGAGCAGCGCCAGTCTCCTGGACCTCATGCCCATCGTGCTCGGCGAGCATCTGCCCGGCCACGTCAGCGGTGCCCTGGCCGACCACATCAAGGCCCACCTGACGCCGTACGGTCTCGCCACCGAACTGCCCACGTCCGTCCACTACCTCGACGACGGCTACTGGCGCGGCCCCATCTGGGCCCCCGCAACCGTCCTCATCGAGGACGGCCTGCGCCGCGCAGGCCACCACCGGCTGGCGGACGACATCAGCAGCCGTTTCCGCGCCCTGTGCGAGACCCACGGCTTCGCCGAGAACTTCGACGCCCTCGCCGGAACGGGCCTGCGCGACCGCGCCTACACGTGGACCGCCAGCGGCTACCTCCTCCTCGCGGAGGCGTACGCACTCCGAGGCGATCATGATCTGACGTGAACACCGTGGGCGGCGCTCATGACCGGGCGAGACGCGCGACCCGGTCATGGAGGCGCTGCACGTGGTCCTCGGACTCCGGCTTCATCAGGACGCTGCGCAGGATGCGGGCCCCGTCGGCGTCGGCGGTGACCTGCGGGTGGCGTGCGGTGAAGGCGTCTGGGTCGGCCTTGAGGGTGCTGAGGAAGACGGGGTCGGGGCCCGTCATGCCCTCGGCCAGGACGCGTGCCGACGCCGCGTCGACAGCGCTGAGGGTGGCGGGCTCCACCGAGGGGAAGTAGGCGACGATGTCCAGCTCGGGCCGCTGGTACAGCTCCAGCTCGTCCGAGGAGGTGATCAGGTCGGCCCAGCGCAGCGCCGCCCGTCGGCCGGCCCCGAGGGCACGGCCCAGTCCCCCGGGCGTGGGCGGGAGCACCTGGAAGGTGAGCCACAGGGCCGCGGCCGAGGCGCCGGCCCGGGAGCACTCCAGACTGATCTCGCCCAGATGCAGCTCACTGGAGGTGAAGTAGGTGTAAGGCGAGTCGTGCAGGTAGAAGCGGCCCACCTCGGGATCGCGGAAGAGGACGGCACCGCAGCCGTAGGGCTGGAGTCCGTGCTTGTGCGGATCGACGACGACCGAGTCGCACCCGGCGATCGCCCGCCAGGGCTGCGGGGGCAGCCCCTCCGGCCCTTCGGCACCGGCGAGCAGGGTGAAGAAACCGCCGTACGCGGCGTCGACATGGAGCCGGACGCCGTAGCGCTCCTTGAGGGCGAGGGCGTCGTGGACCGGGTCGACGGCTCCGAGGCCGGTGGTGCCGGCGGTGAGCACGACCGTGCCGACCTCTCCCGTCCGCACGATGTCCTCGAGCGCGTCGAGGCTGATGCGGCCGCGGTCGTCGGCCGGGACCGGGTACCCCTTCATGCCCAGGACGTGGCACATGCGGCCGTGGGTGTAGTGGGCGTCGGCGCTGTAGGCGATGCCGCGGCCGGGGTGGAGCTCGCGGGCGACGAAGAGGGCTTCGAGGTTGGCGATCGTGCCGCTGGTGGTGAGGTGACCCAGGTGGGTGTCGTAGCCGAACATCGAGGCCAGCTGCGCGACGGCCTCGCGTTCCATGCGGGCGGTGGCGGGGCCGCCGTCCAGGGCGTGGTTGTTGGGGTTGATCAGCATCGTGGTGAGGTGGCCGACGATCGCGGCCGGGTGCGGGGGCTTGAGCATCTGCCCGGCGTAGCGCGGGTGGAAGAAGGGATAGTTCTCCTTCAGCCTCCCGATCAGCTCCTCGAAGGCGGCGGCGAAGCGGTCGTCGTCGACGAGGAGGGACGGGTGCTGCTCATAGGGGCCGAAGGTGTCGGCCCACCGCTGTATCGCGTCATTGGCCCGACCGAGCCAGTGCTGCAGGTCCACTGCTCTCCCTCTCTCTGCCGACGTCCGGGGTGGCCCACACGGTAGAGCTTTGTTGACTGCTCAGCAATTGATTGCTCAGTAATTGAGACGGCAGTAGGTGAAGACGCAGTAAAGTCAGCGGGGTGAATCCCGTGAATCGAGACGACGACGAGGCCGCCCGAGCCGCCGACAGCCGGCTGGTGCACGACTTCGGCCTGCTGATCAAGACGGCCACGCGCCTGGAGCAGCGGATCGACGCCACTCTGCGCAAGGAGTGCGAGATCAGCCACACGATGTTCGAGGTCCTCATCCGGCTCTGCCGGCATCCCGACGAGGAGATCTCGCAGCGTCGGCTCGCCGACGACCTCACGCTCACCAGCAGCGGCATCACCCGCCTGGTCGACCGCATGGAGGCGACCGGCCTGGTGCGCCGCGTACCGGCTCCCGGAGACCGCAGAAGCGTCCTGGTCGAGCCGACCGGGCAAGGCCGTACGGTCTTCCTCCGGGCAGCCGTGGTCCATGCGCAGGTCGTCGAGCGGTACTTCGTGGCGCCGGTGACCCCCGCCGACTACGGGCGGCTGACCCGCTCGCTCGGCGAGATCGAGAAGGCGCTGCGCGACGCCTGACCGTTCGAGGCCGCCATGGTTGCACGATTACGCAAGCGATCAACTTTCGTGATGTGATCGGAGGCAGGAGCCACCGACACGCGACGAAAGAGGTGTTCTGGTCTGTCCGGGCTTCCACCGCAAGAAAACGCCGGCCCGAGCACGCTGCCCCCGCGCGGCGACCGGGAGACACGGCACTCCCCACCCCGAGTCCCCCGTGGAACGAGCGGACGGGCGACCGGAGACCGGCCGGCGGCCCCCACGAGCAAACCCAGAGACGCGTTCTTCGACAACGCCAAGTACCTGGCCATCGTCCTGGTGGCCATCGGACACGCCTGGGAGCCACTGCGCGACGGCAGCCGGGCCGTCACCGCGCTCTACACCCTCGTCTACGCCTTCCACATGCCGGCGTTCATCGTCGTCTCCGGCTACTTCTCCCGCAGTTTCGACGCCGGTCCGGAGCGGATCAAACGCCTGGTCACCACCGTGGTCGTGCCGTACGTCGTCTTCGAGGTGGCGTACACCTACTACACCCGATGGACGAGCGGCGACCCCGACCGCGCCATCAGCCTGCTGAGTCCGCTGTACCTGACGTGGTTCCTGGCGGCCCTGTTCATCTGGCGGCTGACCACCCCGGTCTGGGGACTCCTGAGGTGGCCGCTGCCGGTCGCCCTCGTCATCGCGGCCCTGGCGACCCTCTCGCCGTCCATCGGCGACGACCTCGACCTCCAGCGCGTCCTGCAGTTCCTGCCCTACTTCGTGCTCGGCCTGCTGCTGAAGCCGGAACACTTCCGGCTCGTGCGCCGACGGGAGGTGCGCCTGGTGTCCCTGCCCGTCTTCGCCGTGGCCCTCGCCGGGGCGTACTGGATCACGCCCCGGTGGGACTACGCCTGGCTCTTCCACCGCTCCAGCGCCGAGGAACTGGGCGAACCCGGCTGGTACGGGCCCGTGATGACCCTGGCCCTGTTCGGCTGCTCGCTGCTCCTCGTCGCCTGCTTCCTCGCCTGGGTCCCGGGACGGCGCACATGGTTCACCGCCCTCGGCGCCGGCACCCTGTACGGCTACCTGCTGCACGGCTTCGTCGTCCAGGGGGCCAAGCACTTCGGCTGGTTCGGTCCCGGCTGGGTCCACGATCCCCTGGGCGAGATCACGGTCACCCTCGTGGCGGCGGCGGTCATGACCGCCCTGTGCACGCCGCCCGTGCGGCGGGTGTTCCGCCCCGCCCTGGAACCCCGGCTGGAGTGGGCGTTCCGGCGGGACCGCGCCGTTCAGGGCGTGTAGACCGTCGGCCGGGGCGCTGTCGCCATGCCGTTTCCGATGAAGAAGCTCGGGTGCGGGGGCTGGTTGTAGGCGGTGTTCTGCCAGGCCAGGGCGGTGCGGTACTGAGAGTCGTGGAGCAGGGTGGTGATCTTGGTGGTGGTCTGGTGCGGCGTCGAGTAGATCCTCAGCGCCCGGTTGTCGCCGGTACGCCAGACGACCTCCTCGCGCCAGTCGCCGAGCAGATCACCGGACAGGACGGGGGTGGACTTGGTGCCGTTGTTGGAGGCGACGCCGGAGCCGGTGAGCAGCCGGGTGTCGCCTGAGGTGCCGTACTTGTCGATGCGGGTGCCGTCCAGGAGTTCGCGCACGGGGTCGCCGTCCCACCAGGACACGAAGTTGAGGCTGGAGGGTTCCCGGCCCAGGGAGGCGCCGGTGGCGGAGCGCAGGGTGGTGTCGGAGGCGGACCAGGCTTCGGCTCCCGGGCTGCCGGCGTAGACGTCGGCGGCGACACCGCGGCCGTTGTCCGAGCCCGACGCCGTCTGCCACAGCCTCGCCCCCGTCCGGGCGTCGGCCATCCAGGAGCCCGGCTTGCTCGAGTCCTCCGAGACCTTGAAGTACTCCAGACCCGTACGGGAGGGATCGAGGTCGCCGACGTGACCGGCGTCGCCGTGACCCAGCCTGGTGGTCCACAGGCCGTTGCCGTTGTCGTCGACGGTCATCGCGCCGTAGACGATCTCGTCCCTGCCGTCGGCGTCGACATCGGCGACGGACAGGCTGTGGTTGCCCTGCCCGTCATAGCCCCTGCCGGTGTTGGACGAGGACGCCGTGTCGAAGGTCCAGCGGCGGGTGAAGGCGCCGCCCCGCCAGTCCCAGGCGGCTATCACCGTGCGGGTGTAGTAGCCGCGCGCCATGATCAGGGAGGGGCGGGCGCCGTCGAGGTAGGCGGTGCCGGCGAGGAAGCGGTCCACGCGGTTGCCGTAGTTGTCCCCCCAGGAGGACACGGTGCCGCGGCCCGGGACGTAGTCGACGCTCTGCATCGCCTTGCCCGTCCGGCCGTCGAACATCGTCAGGTACTCGGGCCCGGACAGGACGTAGCCGCTGGAATTGCGGTGGTCGGCGGAGGAGTTGCCGATGACCGCGCCCGTGCCGTCCCGGGTGCCGTCGGCGGTCTTCATGGCGACCTCCGCCCTGCCGTCTCCGTCGTAGTCGTAGACCTGGAACTGCGTGTAGTGGGCGCCGGAGCGGATGTTGCGGCCCAGGTCGATGCGCCACAACCGGGTGCCGTCGAGCCTGATGCCGTCGACGACGGTGTTGCCGGTGTATCCGGACTGGGAGTTGTCCTTGGCATTGGTGGGTTGCCACTTCAGGACGAGGTCCAGGACGCCGTCGCCGTCGAGGTCGCCGACCGAGGCGTCGTTGGCGTCGTAGGTGTAGGCGGAGTTGCCCGGGGCGGTGCCGCCCGCGGGCGGGGAGAGCGGCACGTCCTTGTAGCCCGTGCGGAACTGGACCGCGGGCGCCGACGCGGCCTGCTCGGTGCCGTTGACCACCGCGCGCACGGTGTAGTCGGCCGAGTCCGCGCCGCCCGCGTCGAAGTAGTTCGTCGAGGCGGTGACGGGCGAGGAGTTGAGTCTCGTGGTGCCGCGGTAGACGTTGAACGACACGTCGTTCGGGTCGGTCGCCAGCCACCGCCAGGACACCAGGTTCCCGCTGCTGGTGTGCACGCTGGCCACACCCCGGTCGAGCTTTTCGACCTGGCGGGCTGTCGCCGCGTGCGCGGACTGCGGCAGGACGACGAGTGCGGACACCGCCAGTGCCGCGGCGGACACGCAGCCGACGATCCGGCTGCCCGGCCGGTGGGGCGAGCGCCGGGGTCGTAAGACGGTGAGGGGACGCCGGTGCGGGTCGGTCACGGTGGCCTCCGGGGCGTGGGGGTATGGGAACGCTCCCATATCGAGGGAGAGTAAGAACGGTCTGATGGCTCGTCAAGGATTCTGTCCGGTCCGCTGTGCGGCCCTGTTGGGATGCGTGAGTTTGTCCGCGCCGGCGCATTGACAGCCCAGCGGCGAGCCTTGAACACTGCGAGATGCGCCCCACCGGCAAAGGCGGCCGAAGTCGCATCGGCCGGTCCAGTCCGGTGATCGGGCGCGGGGCGACAGCCGTTCATGTCTCTCCGTACCCGCACATGTTGTGAACGCTCCCAGTGCACGGTCACGCGGTCCCGGAAACTCCACCCCCACAACCCGCTGCCCGCCGGTCGCGGCACCTCACGCGCGGCCGGTGGACAGGGAGGAGCGCCATGTCCCCCACCCCTGCTCCCGTTTCCTCTCGGATCACCCGCCGGACACCGCTCCAGGCCGCCCCCGGGAGGGCGGGGCTGGTGGGAACGGCGAGCCTGCTGGCCTTTGCGGCACTGGCCGGTACCGGTGCGGTGACACAGACCGCGGCAGCCGCGCCGCCGGCCCTGCCGGCCGGCTGCTCCGGAACTTCGCCGGTCACCTGCCATTACGGTGTCGCACCGGGCACCTACGACGTGACGGTCTCCGTCGGTGGCGCCGTCGCCGCTCGGACCGAAGTGTGGGCCGAGGCCCGGCGTCTGATGCTCCCGGTGACGAGCACCGCGGCCGGAGCCGTCGCCACGTACGCGTTCACCGTCGACGTGCGCCGGCCGGAAGGGCAGCCGACCGGCCAGGGCGGTACGGGCAGCCCCGGACTGGATCTTCGCTTCACGGGTGCCGCCCCACCTCGGCCGTGTCGGTGAAACCGGCGGCGCGGCCACTGGTCGCCTACCTGGCGGGTGACTCGACGGTGTGCGACCAGCCGGCCGCTCCGTACACCGGCTGGGGCCAGATGATCACCTCGGCGGTGCGTCCCGGCGCCGCCGTCGCCAACTACGGTGACTCAGGGGAGAGTTCGGGAAGCTTCCTGAGCAACTCGGCGCTTCTGCCCCCGTTGCTGCCGAAGGTCGGGGCGAACGACCCGGTCTTCATCCAGTTCGGCCACAACGACAAGCAGACCAGTGCGTCCGCCTACCGGAACAACCTCACCACCATGATCGCGCGGGTCCGCGCCGAGGGCGGCGTCCCGGTCCTGGTGACGCCGCCGGTCCGCCGGCTCTTCGACGGCAACCGGCTCACCCCGACGGCACTGCACGTCAACGGCGTGGGCGCCGACCTGCCCGCCGAGATGCGCGCGGTCGGTGCGGCGCAGCGGGTCCCCGTGATCGACCTCACCGCCCGCAGCAAGGCGCTGGTCGAGTCCCTCGGACCGTCCGCCTCCGCGCAGCTCTTCCTCCGCTCCTCCGTCGACGGCGTCACGGACAACACCCACTTCTCACAGTACGGCGCCACCCGGATGGCCGGGCTGGTGCTTCAGAGCATCCGGGAGCAGAACCTGCCCCTGGCCTCGTACCTGCGCTGACCGACCCAAGGGGGACACACGATGAAGAACCTCCGTGCGCTCGTCACGACGGCGCTGGTGATCGCCTTGTCGAGCCTCGGCGTCAGCTCCGCCTCAGGGGCCGACAGTGCCGCGGCGAGATGCTCCGGCGCCACCGGCTCCGAGGCCCCGGCCACACGCGCGGCGGCCGCACCGGTCACGGTGTGGCTGGCCGGGGACTCCACCATGGCCAACCCGGGCGCCGCCCGTTGCCCGGTGGGCTGGGGCAGCCGGTTCGACGCCCTGTTCAACGCCGACGTGACCGTCAGGAACCAGGCGGTGGGAGGCCGCAGCATCCAGACCTGGATGTACGAGGGCAGCGTCAGCGGCACCAAGGGCTCGGACGGCGAGTGCCGGCTCACCTCCGGCACGTACTCGGCACGCTGGCAGTCGATGCTGAACGCGAGCACCGGGATGAAGGCGGGTGACCACCTGTTCATCCAGTTCGGCATCAACGACTCCTCCTCGACCTGCCCCCGGCACGTGGGCCCCGCCCGCTACCGGCAGCTGATGACCACCATGGTGCAGGCCGCCCTGGCCCGGGGAGCACACCCGGTGCTGCTCACCCCGGTGGCCGCCCTCACCTGTTCGGGAAGCACGGCGACGAAGAACCGCGGCTTCGTGAACGAGACCTTCGCCGTCGGGTCCGCCACCGGGACGCCGGTCGTCGATCTGCACTCCCTCAGCGTCTCGCTCTACAACAGCCTGCGGTTCTGCCCGCACGACGGCGACTTCGGATCGGGCCCCGTGGGCGCCTTCTTCTGCGAGGACCGCACCCACTTCGAGACGTACGGCGCGCAGCGGATCGCCGGACTCGTCGCCGGTGACGTGCGCAGGCAGAACGTGCCGCTGGCCGCGTATCTGACGGAGCGCCGGGATGCGGTCGCACGTCGCTGACTAGCATGGCCGACGACATCCGGTGACGCCGTGCCGGCCTGCCGGCCGAACCGGCTCCGGCAGGGGACAGGAAGGCGCAGCACGATGACGGGGCTCAGCGACGCCGCCGCACTCGACGACCCGGTGGGCGAGTCGCTCCGCGGGCACCACGCACACCTCGCCCGCCGGGCCGGCGGTGCCGTCACCTACGTGCCCGAGGTCGCGACCTTCTCCGCGGTGCCGGCCGAACCGGACGCGGCGGCATGGGCCGACCTGGCCAAGCTGCTGGGTCCTGGCGAGTTCGCTGGCCGCGTATCTGACGGAGCGCCGGGATGCGGTCGCACGTCGCTGACTAGCATGGCCGACGACATCCGGTGACGCCGTGCCGGCCTGCCGGCCGAACCGGCTCCGGCAGGGGACAGGAAGGCGCAGCACGATGACGGGGCTCAGCGACGCCGCCGCACTCGACGACCCGGTGGGCGAGTCGCTCCGCGGGCACCACGCACACCTCGCCCGCCGGGCCGGCGGTGCCGTCACCTACGTGCCCGAGGTCGCGACCTTCTCCGCGGTGCCGGCCGAACCGGACGCGGCGGCATGGGCCGACCTGGCCAAGCTGCTGGGTCCTGGCGAGTTCGCCGACCTGTTCAGCTGCCCGGCGACGCCACCACCGGACTGGGAACCGGTCTTCGTCCTGGAGGGCCGCCAGATGATCTGGACCGGCCAGGGCGGGCTTGCCCCCGGCGCTGCCGAGTCCGGCTCCGACGTGGTCGAGCTCGGCGCGCAGGACGTGCCCGAGATGCTCGACCTCGTCGAGCGGACCCGGCCGGGCCCCTTCCGGCCCCGCACGCACGAGCTCGGCACCTATCTCGGCGTCCGCGACGGCGGCACGCTGGTGGCCATGGTGGGGGAGCGGCTGAGGCCTCCCGGATGGACCGAGATCAGCGCCGTCTGCACCGCCCCCGAGGCCCGCGGGCGGGGACACGCGGTCCGCCTGCTGCGCACGCACATCGCACGGATCACGGCTCGCGGGGACCGTCCCTTCCTGCACGTGGCCGAAGCGAACAGTGGTGCTCTCGCGCTCTACGAACGACTCGGATTCGAGACCCGCAAGCACGTGACGTTCCGCGGGTTCACGACCCCGTGACGGGTCGGTCCCGTGGACGGCGTGTCCGGCGCCACCGGGAAACCCGCGCGATCGGCCGGTGACGTGATCGCCCGGTCCGCCGGCTGGTCCGGCCGCCGGGACGGCGGGGAGACGATCCGCGAGGTGGGCGGCATCGACCTGGGACAGACGACTCACCAGGCCGCGTCCTCCCACTGGTCCAGCAGGGCGTCGGCCGGCAACTCCTCGGGCTCGCCCGCGGGGTCACGGGTGGACTGCTCGGTCCAGATCACCTTGCCGCGGGCCAGGTAGCGGGTGCCCCATCGCCGGGCGAACCGGGCGACGAGGAACAGCCCCCGCCCGCCCTCGTCGGTGATCGCGGCCCGGCGCAGGTGGGGCGAGGTGCTGCTGCCGTCGGCGACCTCGCAGATCAGACTGTCGTGGTCGTGCAGCACCCGGAGCCTGATCGGTTCGATGCCGTAACGGATGGCGTTGGTGACCAGTTCGCTGACGATCAGCTCGGTCGTGAAGGCCATCTCCCGCAGTCCCCAGGTCCGCAGCCGCCCGGTGACCTCCGCCCGGAGGGCCGCGACGGCCGACGGATCGCCCGGCACGTCCCATTCGGCCACCTGGGAACGGTCCAGCAGCCGGGTGCGGGCGACGAGCAGGGCGATGTCGTCGCTCGACCGGGCGGGCAGCAGCGCGTCGAGCACGTCCCTGCAGGTCTCCTCCGAGGTCCGGCCCGGGCGGGCCAGGGCATGGCCGAGGGCCTGGAGGCCGGTGTCGATGCCCCGCTCCCTGTCCTCGACCAGGCCGTCCGTGAAGAGGACCAGCCGGGAGCCCTCGGGGAGGACGACGTCCGTGGTCTCGAACGGTTCGCCGCCGCCCAGACCGAGCGGCGGTGAACCGGACACCCGCAGGAACTCCACGGTGCCGTCGGGATGCACCAGGGCCGGCTCGACATGCCCGGACCGGGACAGGGAGCACCTCCCGGAGGCGGGGTCGTAGATGGCGTAGAGACACGTCGCGCCCGAGACGCTCTCGCTGTCCCGCTCCACGTTCTCGTCGCCGTCGATCTGCGCGACCAGCTCGTCCAGGTGCCCGAGCAGCTCGTCCGGGGGCAGGTCCAGGGCGGAGAAGTTGTGCACCGCCGTGCGCAGCCGGCCCATCGTGGCCGCGGCGTGCAGGCCGTGCCCCACGACGTCGCCGACCACCAGGGCGACCCGCGCACCGGGCAGGGGAATCACGTCGAACCAGTCGCCGCCCACGCCCTCCAGGGCGGGCAGATAACGGTGGGCGACCTCCACGGCCGAGTGCTCGGGCAGGGAGCTCGGCAGCAGTCTGCGCTGCAGCGTCTCGGCCATGGTGTGCTCGCGGGTGTAGCGGCGGGCGTTGTCGACGGCGACCGCGGCCCGGGCGGCCAGTTCCTCGGCGGTCGCCAGATCGTCCCCGTCGAAGGGACCACCGTCGGAGCGCCAGAAGCTCGCCATGCCCAGCACCACGCCGCGGGCCTGGAGCGGCACCGTGATCAGGGAGTGGAAACCGAGGGCCAGCAGCCGCCGGGCCCGCTCGGGATCCTGGGCGTTCATCCAGCCTCCGGGCCCCGTCAGGTCGACGTCCAGCACCGCACGGCCGCGCTCGGCGCCGACGGCCACGGGCGATGTGGGCACACAACGGATCTGCTCACCCACCGGACAGAGGGACCGGGCCCCGTCGACGCCGTGCACCGCCACCCGGCGCATCTCCTGACCCGGGCCGGCCGACACCGCACCCCGCAGGAGCGGATCCAGCAGATCGACCGTCGCGGCGTCGGCGAACCGGGGGACCGCCACCTCGGCCAGCTCCTCCGCGGTGCGCACCACGTCCAGCGTGGTGCCGATCCGTACACCCGCCTCGTACAGCAGTCCCAGCCGCTCCCGCGCCACCTCCGCCCGGCCCGCCAGCGCGCGCAGCTCCGTCGTGTCCCGCAAGGTGGCCACGCTTCCCGCAGGGGGGTCGTCGGGGTCGACCGGCCGTACGCTGACCGCCAGCAGCCGGTCGCCGGCCCGGTGCACCACGTCCGTGACCTGCCGGCCCGTGCCCAGCAGCGCCGCGGTGCCCGCCTCCAGGCCCAGCTCCGCGACCCGGCGCTCCTCGGCGTCCGCGGGCAGATCGAGCAGCCGCCGCGCCTCGTCGTTCGCGAGCAGCAGCCGCCCGTCGCCCCCGGTGATCAGTACGCCCTCCCGCACCGCGTGCAGCACCGCGTCGTGATGCTCGTACATCCGCGTCATCTCCGACGGATCCAGTCCGCGGGTCTGGCGTCGCAGCCGCCGGGAGACCAGTGCCGTGCCGCCCGCGGCGACGGCGAGCGCGCCGCCGGCGAACCCCAGCAGCTGCGGCAGCTGGTCCTGCACGACGTCGTCCACGCTGGCCACGGTGACCCCGACCGACACGAAGCCGGCGATGGTGATCCCGTTGGTGTCGTAGACCGGAACCGTCGTGTCCACGGCCAGGCCGAGACTGCCCTCGAAGGTCTTGGTGAACGGCCGGTCGGCGGCGGCGCCCTCGCGCACGGCGTAGATGTGCTTGCCGATCAGCTTCGGGTCGGGGTGGGTCCAGCGGAAACCCTGGGGGTCGAAGGTCACCACGTAGTCGACGCCGGTGTTCTTCCGGGCGTCCTCCGCGCGCGGCTGGAGCAGCTCGGTGGGGTCGCCGGACTTCATGGCGGCCAGGGTTCCCGGGGCCCGCGCGAACGACTGTGCGACGCCCTTCGAGAGCTGACGCGCCTCCTGCGTGCTCGACTCCCGCGCCTGCACGACGAGGGCTCCTCCCGCGGCGGCGGCGAACAGCACCATGATCACCGATTGCAGCAGGAACACCTGGCCCGCGACGCTGCGCACCCTCGGCAGAGTCCGCCATCGCGCTCCCGGAGACCGGGCGCCGGACTCCTGCCGCGCGTCGTGCCGCCCCGGCCGCCGTGAGGCCGACCGGGGACGCCCCCCGCTGCGCGGGGAGGAGCGGAAGGCCGAGAATCGACCGGGGTGCCGGGACATACCGACTCTTTACCATGCACGTTCATATTCAGCCATATGGCTGCATTCAGTCGGTCAGGTGCGAGCCCACTCCTGCCAGCGCCTGGTCACGGCCTCACCGTTCTCGAGCCACCACTCGATGTCCAGATCGAAGCCCGACAGCAAATGGCCGGGAGTGCTCGCCAGATGCACCGCGGTGGACTCGGTGAGGTACCCGTAGGCTGCGGGCACCACGGGGCCGTCGGGGTAGAGCCGGGCCATGTGGGCCTGGACCTCGGGCCGCAGCGCGAAATCGATCAGCCGGTAGGCGGCGTCCGGGTTCGCGGAGCCCTTGGGGATTCCGTAGCCGTTGCTCTGCCGACGGGCACCGTTCCACTCGTACGCGAGCGGAACCCCGTCGTCGATCAGATGCTGGAGCCTGCCGGCCCACGTGCTGGAAGCCATGACGCTGCCGCGCGAGAGCAGGTCGCCGGGCTCCGCGCCGTACTCCCAGAACGTCCGCACCGAGCCCCTGATCTCGTCGAGGACCTTGAAGGCGCGATCCACGTCGAGGGGGTAGAGCCCGTCGAGCGGAACACCGTCGGCGAGCAGGGCGAACTCGAGCTCGGGCCAGTCGACCTCGCCCTGCAGTGCGCGGCGGCCCGGGAAGGCTGTGAGGCTCCAGAAGTCCGCCCACGACTCGGGCCTTCTCCCGTCGAAGGCGTCGGTGCGGTAGGCGAGGACGCTGGCCCAGTAGCTCTTGCCCACGCCGTTGGGGGTGAGCAGCGACTGGGCGATACCGGCGTTCCTGGTGTTCTTCAGCCGGCCGTAGTCCAGCGGCTCGGAGGCGCCCTCGTGCTCGAACAGCACCAGGTTGGACATGTCGATGTCCATGACGTCGAACTGCGGACGTCCTTCCCTGATCTGCGCGAGCATCTGGTCGTGCCCGAAGTTCACCACCCGGACCCGGATGCCGGTCTCCTTGGTGAACGGGTCGTACACGGCCTCACGGTTGGCCTCGCCGTAGGAACCGCCGAAGTTGCGGACGACGAGCAGTCTGCCGCCCTCGCCGGCGCGCCGCCCGGTGCGGGTGTCGCACGCGGTGAGCGGTGCGGTGGCCACGCCGGCGGTGACCCCTCCGACTCCGGCCAGGAAGGCTCTGCGGTCCATGTCGACGCCTCCCACCGGCTGCCCCCACACCGTCTGACGTTACGCCGGACCGGCGCCGTACAGCACGGCGAACGGTCCCTGGGCGCGGGTGCCGTCGGGCACCTCCCACGAGCCGGCGACCTGGCCGATCGCACCCTGCGGAGGGAGGGCCGGCCCGTCCGGGGAAGGCCGCAGGGCCCGATGTACACGGAGGGTCGCACCGTGCGGCGTGGTCAGTGCGGTGCCGTCCTGGTCGTCGGTGACCGTGAGGCCCGGCGGGAGGGAGCCTTCACCGGCGCACGAGACGACGACCTCCCGCGCGGGAGCGTCGCTGATGTTCTGGTCCTGGGCCCGCACGCGCCCCTCGATCAGGGCCGCCAACTGGGCCACCGCCACCGCGTCGTGGCAGCCGTCGTAGGCCCAGCGCCGCCCCAGCACGCCGTGCTCCATCGTGCCGACCAGTGCGTGCTCCGCCCCTTCGAGCGGGGCACCGCGATAGGTGAGGGGCACCAGGTAGGCGACCGGCCGGGGACCGGAGGCGTCGGTGACGACCATGAACTCGATCCCCACCGCCCCGCGCGGATCGTCGAGCCGGAAGCCGCCCGCCTTCGCCAGCTGCGGTTCGCCCGGGCCGCCGCGGTACCACGGACGGGACGGCAGCCAGGACGTCAGCAGTTCCAGCTTGCTCGGCTCGAGGGTGGTGTGATGGATGACGGCCATGCCGAAATTCCCTTCCGACGAGTCACACGGGTGATCACACTGTCGCACCGCCCGGCTGTGGCGGGGCTGTTGCCTACCAACCGGTCCAGGATGCGCCGCTCCGAGTGCCCGGAAGGCCCGAGAAGATCACCCCCGCGGAGGACGGCGCCTCGTTCAGCACCCACAGACCGATCAATGTGGCCAGCGCGAAGACGACGGTGATGAGCACGGCGAGGACGAGCCGGCGACGGCGTTCGCGACGCAGCCATGCGCCGCGTGCCGTGCGATAGGCGTCGGGCGCGGCCCGCACCCCGCCGGCCAGAGCGGCCAGGGCCTCGGCGAGCTCCTGCTCCGTGCGGTCCGGTTCGGTGTGGTTCATCGCCGGGCCTCCATCGCCTGGGTCAGTGCGGCGAGGCCGCGTGCGGTGTGCGTCTTGACCGAACCCGGGGAGATGCCCATCGCGGCCGCGATCTCGCCCTCCTTCAGCCCGAGCCAGTGCCGCAGCACGAGCGCCTCGCGCTGCCGGGCCGGCAGGTGCTGCAGCGCGTCGATCAGCACGCGCTGGTCGTCGCGGAGCAGCGCCGCGCTCTCGGCGGAGACGACGGTCTCCTCGGGCGGGCTCTCCGCGTGCTTGCGGGCGACCTGGAGGTGCCGGATGCGCATCCGGGTCAGATTGCACACCGTGGATCGCAGATACGCCTCCGCCGCCTCGATGTCCCTCAGGCGCCGCCACTTCCGGTAGATCTGGTAATACGCCTCGGCCACCACGTTCTCCGGGTCGTCCGCGCCCAGCAGCACGGCCAGGCGCAGCATCGAGGCGTAGTGCAGCTCGAAGAGCCCGGCGAGTCCCGCCTCGCGTTCCAGCTCCGCAGGGTCGGCCGGCGCGGGCGCCAGCGTCTCGACGCCGGGTTCCGGCACCGGTATCGGATGTCTGTGTCTCACTGCTGGCTTGCTCCCGTCTCCGGACGCCGCCCGGTGCTCAGGCGGGACGGCAGGTCGGTCAGATCGGCGCCCCGCGGGACGCCGAGACGTTCGAGTACGGCGGTGCCGGCCTCCGCGACGATCAGGTTGAGCACGAGCGCGGCAAGGCCGGCGTAGATCTCCAGCGGCCCGGCACCGAGGCCCACGATGGAGGAGAAGCCTCCGCGCACGACCAGGAAGGTCCCGGTCACCATGCCCGCGCCCCACCCGGCGAGCAGCGCCCGCGGATGCAGTCGCGCGGTGTACAGGCCGACGGCGACGGCGGGGAAGATCTGCAGGATCCAGACTCCGCCGAGCAGCTGGAGGTTGATCGCGTCCTGGTCGCGCAGTCCGATGACGAACGCGACCGCCCCGGCCTTCGCGATGAGCGACACGGCCTTGGCGATGCGCACCTGCCGTTTGGGGGTGGCCGTGGGGTGCACGTATGCGACGTACACGTTGCGTACGAAACTGGTGGCCGCCGCGATCGACATCACCGCCGCCGGGACGAGTGCCCCGACGGTGATGGCGCCGAAGACCAGCCCGGCCAGTGGTCCCGGCATGAGCCGGTCGACGAGCATCGGCACGGCCGCCTCGGCGCCGCCCTCCGGTGCCCGCACCCCGGCCGCGAGCGCCGCGAAACCGAGCACGCCGAAGAGCGCGAGCAGGCCCGTCCAGGCGGGCAGCGCCACCGAGACCTTGCGCAGGGTGCGCGGCCCGTCGGCGGCGAAGCCCGCCGTCAGCACGTGCGGGTACATCATCAGGGCGAGCGCGGAGCCGAGCGCGAGGGTGGCGTAGGCGGGCTGCTGGGCCGGGGTCAGGACCAGCGCCTGGCCGCCGAGCCGCCGGGCCGCTCCGTCGAAGACGGCGCCCGGCCCGCCGAGCCGCTCAAGGACCAGCCAGGTGACCGCGGTCAGCGACACGAACACGGCCACCGCCTTGAGCGCGGAGATGACCGTGGGCGCGCGCAGCCCGTGCCGGTAGGTGGCCACGGCGAGACCCGCGAACAGCGCCACCATCACCAGGTCCCCGGCCGCACCGCGCGGATACACCCCGCCGGCCGTCAGCACGGCCCGTATGCCGAGCAGCTGGAGCGCGAGGTACGGCATGGTCGCGAGGATCCCGGTCAGCGCGACGACCAGCGCGAGGGGCGGTGACCCGTACCGCCCGCGCACGAAGTCGGCGACGGTGACGTAGCCGTGGGCGCGGGCCACGGTCCACAGCCGGCTGAGCAGCACGAAGGCGAGGGGGCAGACGATCACCGTGTACGGCACGGCGAAGTAGGCCGCCGCGCCGTTGCCGTACGCCAGCCCCGGTACGGCGGTGAAGGTGTACGCGGTGAAGATCGTGCCGCCCAGCAGGAACCAGGTCCACACCGGGCCCAGACTGCGGTCGGCCAGCGCCCAGCCCTCCAGGGACGGCAGCCGGTCGCTGGGATGCAGGCGCCGCGCGGTGACGGCGAGCAGCGACGCTCCGCCGATCACGGCGAGGAACGTCGCGGTCATGGTGCCGTCGGCCATGGGTCACCGTCCTTGGTGTGCCTGATCCTCACCGGGGAGTTGCGCCACGGCCCCGATCGGAGGACACGGAACCGGCGGGAAATCCTCTGGACATTCGCTGTCAACCGGTTCCGGGGGGTGGGCAACTCTTGCACAGACCGACAGCGAGCGGGAGAGCCGCCGTTTCGCCGATCCCCCAGCACCTCGTGTCACGAGGTGCCTCGCATCACCCTGGTGAGGAGCCGCCATGCCTGCGTCCACCCTGCCCGAAACCGGCCTGCCGACGCCCGAAAAGTCGCGTATATCACCTCGATCCGTCCTGGTGTGGACCGTCGTGGCCCTGCTCGGGGCCGTCGCCTGGGGTGTCCTCGCGCTGGCCCGCGGCGAGAAGATCTCCGCGGTCTGGCTCGTGGTCGCCGCGCTCGGCTCGTATGCCATCGCCTACCGCTTCTACGCGCGGTTCGTCGCCCGCCGGGTGCTCCGGCCGGACGACCGCCGGGCCACGCCCGCCGAACGCCTGGAGGACGGTGTCGACTTCCAGCCGACCGACCGCCGGGTGCTGCTCGGCCACCACTTCGCCGCGATCGCCGGCGCTGGGCCGCTGGTGGGACCGGTCCTCGCGGCGCAGATGGGCTATCTGCCGGGCACCCTGTGGATCGTCGCCGGGGTGATCTTCGCCGGGGCGGTGCAGGACATGGTGGTGCTGTTCCTGTCGATGCGCCGGGACGGCAAGTCGCTCGGGCAGATGGCCCGCGAGGAGATCGGGCGTGCGGGCGGAGTCGCCGCTCTGGTCGCCGTCTTCGTGATCATGATCATCCTGCTGGGTGTGCTCGCCCTGGTGGTCGTGAACGCGCTGGCCCACTCGCCGTGGGGCACGTTCTCGGTCGCGATGACCATCCCCATCGCCCTCTTCATGGGCTTCTGGATGCACCGCGTCCGCCCTGGCAGGGTCGTCGAGACCAGCCTCATCGGTGTCGCCCTGCTCCTCCTCGCCATCGTCGGCGGCAGCTGGGTGCAGAACTCCTCCCTGGCCGGCACCTTCACCCTCAGCCCCACCACCCTCGTCTACTGTCTGATCGGCTACGGCTTCGTCGCCTCCGTGCTGCCGGTGTGGATGCTGCTGGCCCCGCGCGACTACCTCTCCACCTTCATGAAGATCGGCACGATCGCGCTGCTCGCGGTCGGAGTGGTCGTGGCGGCGCCGGTGCTCAGGGCGGACGCGGTGAGCGACTTCGCGGCCTCGGGCGCCGGGCCGGTCTTCGCGGGCTCGCTCTTCCCCTTCCTCTTCATCACGATCGCCTGCGGAGCGCTGTCCGGCTTCCACGCCCTGGTCTCCTCCGGAACGACCCCCAAGCTGATCCAGAAGGAGTCGCAGGTGCGGCTGATCGGCTACGGCGCGATGCTGATGGAGTCGTTCGTGGCGATCATGGCGCTGATCGCCGCGGCGACCCTGGAGCCGGGTCTGTACTACGCGATGAACGCACCGGCGGGCCTGCTCGGCGCGACGGCCGAATCCGCCTCCCACGCGGTGGCGGGCCTCGGCTTCACCATCACCCCCGACCAGCTCACCCAGGCGGCGAAGGCCGTCGAGGAACAGACCCTGATCGCCCGCTCCGGCGGGGCACCGACCCTCGCGGTCGGCATGTCGGAGATCTTCTCCGGAGTCTTCGGCGGGTCCGCCATGAAGGCCTTCTGGTACCACTTCGCGATCATGTTCGAGGCGCTGTTCATCCTGACCACCGTGGACGCCGGAACCCGGGTCGGCCGCTTCATGCTCCAGGACATGCTCGGCAACGTCTGGAAGCCCATCGGCCGGGTCAACTGGAAGCCCGGTATCTGGCTGTGCAGCGGCCTGGTCGTCGCCGCCTGGGGCTACTTCCTCCACACCGGCGCCACCGACCCGCTCGGCGGGATCAACCAGCTCTTCCCGCTCTTCGGCATCGCCAACCAGCTGCTCGCCGCCATCGCCCTCGCCGTCTGCACCACCGTCCTGATCAAGTCCGGGCGGCTGCGCTGGGCCTGGGTCACCGGCGTCCCCCTGGCCTGGGTCACCGCGATCACCTTCACCGCCGGCTGGCAGAAGATCTTCTCCGCCGACCCGAAGATCGGCTTCTTCGCCCAGCGGGCCCACTACGCCGACGCCCTGGACGCCGGCCAGATCCTCGCCCCCGCCAAGTCGACGGCCGACATGCGCACCGTGATCACCAACTCCACCGTCGACGGCGTCCTCATCGCCCTCTTCCTGCTCCTGGTCGCCGTGGTGATCGGCAACGCGGCGGTGGTCTGCGTACGCGCGATGCGGTCCGCGACGCCGCTGCCGACCACCGAGGCGCCGTACGTCGAGTCCCGCATCGACGCGGCGGGCAGCCCGGTCGATCCCCTGGCGGGAGCGGGAGCGGGAGCGGGACCGGCAGACGGAGCCGAATCCGGTGTCGGAGTCCGCTCGTGAGCATCCGGCACTGGGCTCGGGCCGTGCGCTGGTATCTGCGCGAGCTGACCGGCGAGGCCGAGTACGACCGCCACTGCGAGCGGCACCGGCGCCACCACCCGCTCGCCCCGGTCCCGACCCGCCGCGAGTACCAGGTGCTGCGCCTCCGGCATCAAGAGGCCCGCAGCCACAGCCGCTGCTGCTGAACGGCAAGAGCCGCGACGGAGAACCGGGTCAGGACCCGCGCGGCTCAGCTGCCCACGACGCTGCGGAAGTCGCGCAGCGCGAGGGACAGGAGCGGCCGACGCCGGCCGAGGACGGACAGGGCATCGTCGGGCCCGGTCGTGACACGGCCGCGGCCGAGGGCCGGCCGCCCGCTGATGCGCATGGGGACGCGGCACTGGGTACCGTCGGACAGTTGCTGCACCAGGTGGGCGCGGGCGGGCAGCCTGCAGGGCAGCCGCAGCACGTCGCGGTACGTGAGGCGGAGAGCCGGAGACCCGGGGCAGGTCAGCTCGCCCCGGGCGCTCCGGCCGTTCAGGCGGAGCGTGATCGCGGCCCGCTCCTTCGGGATGCCCCACAGGGCCCGTCCCCCGGCGAGGGACTGTTCGTCGTCGACCCAGGCGGCCACGGTCGTGGCGGTGGGGCCGCGTCCCTGGCGCACCACCAGGGCGATGAGGAACTCGCGGTAGGTGAGCACGCCACCGGGCCGGTAGTCGACCCAGAAGCCGACCAGGGTGGCGCGCCGCCGCACGGTCAACGGGCGAACCCCCGACGGCAGAGGCCATTGCGGCAGCTCGTCGACGGGGACGCGCCACAGGGAGACGATCATGTCACCGGTGAGGTGCCACGGCGAAGGAGGAAAGGGGAGGGCTGGTCGTTCCACGGCGTGATGACCGACTTCCTCGATTCGGACTCGTACGGCCGATTGTTCCACTCGACATGGCGGGGGCGGGCCTGCGACGCGTCGCCACCGGCCCGCCCCGGCCGGGCTCAGCGGTCTTCGGCCAGCGCGACGAGTTCGGCGAACAGGCCGCCGGCGTGGACGAGTTCCTCGTACGTTCCCTGCTCGACGACCCGGCCCTGGTCCATGACGAGGACACGGTCGGCCAGGCGGGTGTTCTCTGGGGGTTCCCAAGCTGTGGCGTGTCGTCGTGCGGCGTCCCTTCGTTGGGGAGTTTGCGACGGTTCTCAGGGGGTGTGGCTCTGCGGTGGATCGTTGCGGTCGACTCGTGGAGTAGAGGTACATCAGTGCGTGCATTCCCTGTACAGCTGCCGTCAGGCATCCGGTACTGGACCGTGGTGGACGACGAGTTGGAGGTGGTGGAGGAAACCGATCGGTTCCTACGGGGCTGAGGCTGGCCAGAGGGCGGGCGGAGACGACGACGAAGGCGTACGCCGAGGCCGTCGTGCTGTTCCTGGTGTGGTGCGCGACCACCGGGCGGGAGTGGCGCACGGCAGCCCGGGATATGGGGCTGTTCATGCTCTGGCTGAAGTGGACCCCGGGGAACGGTGGTCAGCGGCGTGTGGTGGTGCCCGGGCCGGGTGCGAAGCCGGTCCGGGGCGAGCGTCGGATCAACACGGTGCTGACTGCCGTCCGGATGTTCCTGGTACATGCCGTGGTGAACAAGGTTGCGCCGACCTGGGTGTTGGAGCAGATCTACGAGCTCGGCGACGATCGCGACCTGCCTCATGAGGCTCGCGGTGAAAGCGGCGCCATGCGGTACCGGATGCGGGCCCGCCACGGGCTCCAGGAGCCCGAGAGCGCCATCGACCGGGCCAGCGACGATGAGATCGTCGCGATGTTCCTGCAATGCCGCTCCGCCCGCGACCGGCTGATCCTTCTGCTGTTGTCGCGGGTCGGACTGCGCCCGGGGCAGGTCGCCGGTCTGCGCCGCTGCGATCCGCATCTGCTGATGGACTCCCGCTCGCTGGGTTGCGGCGTCGAGGGCGCCCACGTCCACGTCATCCGGCGTGAGAACGAGAACCGCGCCTGGTCGAAGTCGAAGAAGTCCTGGGCCATGCCGGTCGACTTCCTCGTGGTCCAGGCATTCGACCAGTACGCGCTGGAACGCCACGAGCGCCTGGGCGCCGGAGGCAGCGACTTCCTACTGGTCAACCTTTTCCGGCCGCCCTACGGGGCGCCGATGACGACCGACGCGATCGGCGATCTGTGTGAGTCGTTGTCCCGGCGGGCCGGGCTGGGCCGGAAGATCGGCCCCCGGATGTGTCGGCATGCGATGGCCAGCAATGTCGCCGATGCTGGCGGCAAACTGGACGAGGTCCAGGCACTGCTCGGACAGAAGAGCGCGGAATCGCCGCGACCCTACCTGCATCCCAAACCATCGCGTCTTCGCGAGGCCGTTGAGCGGGTGCCTCTTCCGCGTGTGAACGGCAAGGAGGGCGATCGATGACGATCGCTCTGGTCGAGAACCTGCCAGTAGAGCTGGACGATGTCACCGGTGCTCTCATGGGGGCAGTGACCACGGAGTTCCAGCAGCTCATGAGCTGGGATGGGGAGGGTCGCCAATTGGTCTTCCCTCGTGATCATCCTCTGCTCGGCGGCCCGGAGTGTCTGGTGACGGGCTGCGACAAGGTCGTCTTCCACACGAAGGACCATGGGCTCTGCGTGGGCTGCGCGAAGCGTCTGAAGGCCAGTGGGCAGGGCCTCGAGGAGTTCGTGTCCACCGTCAAACGGCACTGGCGCTCGATCGGCGTCAGCAACTGCCGGGTCTCGGAGTGCGGGCGCCCGTCAAAGACATCACGCGCCGAGTTGTGCAGTGCCCACCTGGGCCAGAGGAAGTCGCTCGGCCTGTCGGTGGAAGAGTTCATCCGCCACCCGTCCGTCAAGTCTCTGCCCGGCTTCGGCCCCTGTGAGGTCGCTGCGTGTCCCCGATCCCGCGACGGGCACAGTCGCCGGTACTGCATGGCCCACTACCAGCGCCGTCTGCTGGACGTGCACAAGGGCAGCACCTTCGATGAGGAGACCTGGCGGCTGACGACCCCGGCCATCGCCCAGGCTGGCGTGGTGAGTCTGCTCGGCCTGACCGACCGGGTCGTGGTCGAGATCCTCTACGGGCTCCAGGAACGCATCGCTGCCGGCATCAGGCACAAGGACCACCACGTCCGGCCCTTCTGCGATCTCGTCCGAGCCCGGCAGATCGGTTCTCTGGCCGAGCTCGACGTCTCCGGCCTGAGCAAGATGAACGCCGCGCTGGCGAAGGGGTTCCTCAAACACGTTCTTCGCCGGACCATGTCGCCGGAGACCGAGCGCCACAAGGACACCTGGAACGGCGCCGCGTTCGGAATGACCGGCTACCTCCACTTCGAGAAGATCAGTCAGCCGTGGCTGCTCAGAGCCACGCAGGACTGGGCGGTCGACGACGCTCCCCGGCACCGGGGCACCAACCCACGCGGGGCGATGCAGACGCAGATCAACTGCATCGTCAGGCTCTCCGAAAGCCTGCGGCTGAGCCGGCCGGACAAGGGCATCGACCCGCGGCTTCTGGGCCGCGACGACATCGTGGCCTTCCTCAACCGGATGCGCTACCTGGTGCAGCAAGGAGAGGTCGCCGCCGCCCGCCACGTCACCGATGTCCGGCACTTGCGGCGCAGCCTCCAACGCATGCGAAGCCTCGGGCTGACCCAGCCTGACCAGCCCCTGCACGGCCTGCCCGAGCAGTTCACGCTCCGGCCCGAGGACATCCCGGACGACCCCGAGGACACCGCGGCCGGCCGCGATCTCCCGCCAGAGGTGATGCGCCAACTCTGCGACCAGATCGACGCCTTGGGCGCAGTGCGGGCCTGCAGGCCCGCACTGCCGTCGAGCTGCTGATGGACACCGGCCGCCGTCCCGACGAGATCTGCAAACTGCCCCTCGACTGCCTCGAACGGGACGGCGACGGCGAGCCCGTCCTCGTTTACGACAACCGCAAGGCGCTCAGAAACGGCCGACGGTTGCCGATCGCCAAGGCCGCCGCAGCCCTCATCATCGAGCAGCAGCAGCGAGTCCGGGCCCGATTCCCCGACACCGCGGCCAAAGACCTCGCACTGCTGCCGACACCTGTCGCGAACCCTCACGGCACGAAGCCCCTGACCGCCAGCTGGCTCGGCGTCCGCCACCGAGCGTGGGTCGTCTCCCTGCCGGAGTTTCTCGTCCCCACCGTCGTCGAGGTCGCTGGCGAGCGCGTCACGAAGATGCTGCCCTTCGACAAGGGGAAGATCTTCCCCTACGCCTACCGCCACACCTATGCACAGCGTCACGCAGATGCTGGGATCCCCGTCGACGCCCTGAGGGTCTTGATGGACCATCGCCAACTCGACACTACACAGCGTTACTACAGGGTCAGCGAGAAGCGCCAACGAGAAGCTGTCGAGCGTGTCACAGCGATGCAGTTCGACCGGCACGGCAAACGAGTCTGGCGGCAGGTCAAGGCCGTCCTTGACTCCGAGCACGCCCGCCGGGCGATCGGCGAGACCCAGGTTCCCTACGGCACCTGCACCGAACCTTCGAACGTCGCCGCCGGCGGCCATGACTGCCCGGTCCGGTTCCGCTGCGTCGGCTGCAGCCACTTCCGTACCGACGTGTCCTACCTGCCCGACCTGGAAGCCTATCTGGCGGATCTCCTGCGCAACCGCGAGCGGTTGGCCGCGTTCACCGACGCCGACGACTGGGCCAAGGGCGAGGCCATGCCCTCGGACGACGAGATCACCCGAGTGCGCCGCCTGGTCAGACGGGTTCGCGATGAACTGGACGACCTCACCGACGAGGACCGGGTCCAGATCCAGCAGGCCGTCACCGTCGTCCGCAGAACGCGGGCGGACGTCGTCTCGCTCGGCATGCCAAAGGTGAGGCAGCCCCTGCCCGACATCCGCCCCGAGAGGACCGCATGACGTCCAGCATGATCGAAGGCAAGCAAGCCGACTCCGCACGGCGCCGCGATCGCGTAATCCAGGCGCTGGATGCGGCCCTGCGGACCGGCGGCGACATCACCGTCTCGGGCCTCGCCCGCACGGCCCGAGTCGACCGCAGCTTCCTCTACCGTCACCGTGACTTGCTCGAACGCGTTCACGCCGCTGCCAGCACACCCCTCCAGGACGGCCGACTGGCTGCCGTCAGTCAAGCTTTCCTACAGGCGGATCTGGCCAATGCGCTGGAGCGGAACACCCGTCTCGCCTCGCGAGTCCGCCAGTTGGAGAAGCGGCTTTCCAAGCAGTTCGGCGAGCAGGCGTGGAGCGAGTCCGGACTCGGTGCCCCACCGGATATCGATCAACTCCAGAGGCGCATCGTCCTGTTGGAGCAGGAACTGGCCCAGAAGCGAGGAGAACTTGAAGAAAGGACAGAAGAACTCGAAGCCGCCCGGGCCGCCAACCGGGAGCTGACACGCGCAATCAACTCGCCTTCACCCGCGCAGAGTTGACAACACTGCCTTTTCTCGCCGCTCCGCCTCGCCATCGCTGCTGCTTCCGGTGTTCAGTAGGACGAGAGCAGCAAATGCTGCCGCCACCGCGAGCGCCACAGTTACTGCGATGCCCTTTTGGCGAGTGCTCCAGTTTGCAAACATGTCACAATCTCCTGAGTCACTCGTCGCTCCAAAGGTGTATGAATTAGGAGTGGAGGCGCGCATTACCCCAGGATCCGAAGTAACCATTTCCGGCACTATCTTGGCCGGAATAGGTTACGGTCAACTTCATCCGTAGCGCGTCACTCACGTCCAGACCGATCTTTTTTGACTTTCCGAGTGGAATCGCCTCACTAAATTCCTGCTTGCCGTCGACGGACACCTCGAAGGTCAGTTTCCCACCGGTCGGTGAATCATCGCGCAGCCCGACGGTAGCGGAAAATCTATCCCAGTGTCTACCCAGGTTATATTCGACACTATTGACAGGGCCTGCAGCGCTGACAATCATTGTCACGGCTCGGGCGAAGCCTTCCCCATTGATCTCGACCGTACTCGTGTCCACCCCTTGGGTGGATTTCAGTGGGTCGAGATCGCTCAGATACTGAGTTTGTGATGCCGGGCCTGTAGGCGCGGACGCGCTCGGTGCGGACGGCTCGCTCGCCGTCGCCGTCACGGTAGGGGGCGTTTTGGTGATGGTCCGCGTGGGCTGGGAAGTTCCGGATTCATTCCCTCCACAGGCAGCGGTGCCCGCCAGAAGGGCAACTGTTGTGAAGCCCACGGCTGCCATATGGAGCCGCTTGGGAGATATGTTCCTTGGCTTGGATAGGCCGCTCATGGAGCACACTCCTCACCTGTTGCCGGATCCGTGGGAAGAGTCGGGGCGGGGCACCTTCTGCTCCAGGTCTTTCCGCTCCCTGACAGCGTGCAGGTCAGCCCCTATCCGAAAGATCACCATTGTGAGTTCGAGAGTAATCCGGCACACCAGGAGCCACAGCAGCGCGACGATAGGGCCGAAGATAAGCACCAGTAGCCCGGCCCCCGGAGAAATACTGAATCCCAGAATAATGTAGAAGATCCAAGCAAGGGCAATGATTATCGTCACTACCACGTAGACGAACTTAACAACTTTGGGTGTGATGAAGTCGGTGAAGCCGAAATCAAACAAGTCGGCGAAGAATCCCTTACCGCGCGATGGTGGTTCGCCGGGCGGGGGTGGTGTGGGGCCGAAGGGAGGTGGCGAGCCGTACGAAGGCGGTCCGGCCGAGGAACGCCCTGACGGTGTTCCGTGGCTAACCGTCTCATCACCTATGGATTGTGCGAGCCGGTGACCGCATTCTGAGCAGAAGGCGTCGGTCGGTGCTGTTGAAGCACCACAGTTGGGGCAGCGGGCTGCTTCAGGCATTGTCTTTCGCTCCTGTCAGCCGCCTGAGTCAAGGGTCTCTGTGCGGCTTTCGGTTGGAGTCGCTGCGTAGTGCCCGGTGCGGCTTAAGAGAAGATCGCGCCTAAAGAAGAGCATGACTCGGCTCTGAGGGATGGGCAACTCGAATTCTTGATCATTGACTGTGGATATCGGCCGCGACGATGACACCGTTGTGCACGGTGTATGTGCCGGCGAAGTATCGGTGTGTTCCGTCGGTCTGCGTGGCGTCGAGCTCGACCTCCACGGTGTCGCCCACTACAGAAATGATCGTCACCGAGTCGTGGGCTGTGTCTTCGAAGCCCTGCACGAAGGACGAATAGGACCCCTCTTGGAGGTTCTTGCCTCCGAGTTCCCAAGCACGCTCGTAGTCACCGGCGTTGATGGCGTCAAAGTAGGCCAGAACCGCGCGCTCTGGGCTTTCTTCGGCGGGCGATGACTGTGTGGTGGGGCTGCTGGGCGTCGGCGAGAAGCTGGGAGGTTGATCAGTGGGCCGCGGCAGGGCCGTCTCGCTCGTGGTCGGCGAGGGAGACACGGACGCCGGCACCGTACTCGTCGGCGGTCCAGTGTCCGAGCCGGTCCACTGGGTGATGCCGAAGTACGCCCCGCCGCCTATGAGCAAGGTGAGGAGAACAGCCGCTGCAATGATCAGCAGGCGCCTGTTGGGTCGGCTCGTCGGAGGTGTCGCGACGGGCGGCCCATCCTCAGGCGGAGCTTGTTGGGCTTGCCCTTCGTCGGTGGCAGATAGGCCAGTGGGGGACAACGGCGTGCCACACACGCTGCAGTACGGGGCAGGTTTGACTTCATGACCTTGGGAGCAGGTAACGACCATCGGCGCGCCGCAGGTGGCACAGAACCTCGATGGCATCTTCCCAAGCGGAAGTGTGTGCCCGTTCGGGCAGTGGAGTCGCGACTGATTCATGATCAGCAGTCCCTGGCCTGATCAACGATCTCCCCTCGTTTCCATGCTGCGTCACCAACGCCACTTCCGCACCTGCTGGCAACGGGCTCGGCTTACGCCGTCAGGCTGTCATTTCGCTACTCGGCGGCAGGTCTGGCCGTAACGATAGCCCCATCTCGAACTATGTAAGTTCCAGCGAATTCTTGATGCGTTCCATCGGCTAGCCTCGCATCATATCGCAGCGTGACTTCACCCCCGTCAACAGAATAGATGGTAACGGTCAGATTCGATACTTTCGAAAGTGCGTCAGTATAGGAATCATAAGAGCCTCCCACCAGATTCTTCCCGCCGAGTTGCCATGCACGGGCGTGATCGTGCGCTTTTACCGCGGAGAAATAGCTGTTGACAATCCAGCCGGGATGAGCGGACGCTGCAGCACCCGCCCACGCCTTCTTTCGATTCACGTAGACTGCAACCAGGATTGCGTCTGTAATGACCCACAGGGCGGCGATTACGAACAGGGATCCTGAACTGATGCGAGCACAGTCCTCCCCGTAGGGGCAGGATTTGTCGGCATAGTTCTTAGCGAGGAGGAGCCACGCCACGAAAGCTATCTGGACGATTCCAAATATCCAGGGAAATGCCTGGATCAGTCGTGATCTCTCTTTCGGTGGGGTTGATGCTTTGGCTGATGTCCCGGAGATGGCGTCTCGCTGTTGTGATGTTTCGCGTCCGCACTCCGGACAGAATTTATCCGCTCGCTCGATCGGTGCGCCGCAATTTTGGCATGTTGCCATATCTGACATGTACTCAATCCTTCTATCTCAGCCTTCATCGAACTGGAGACAGCCGGGCAGTGAGGCTCCGCCAGAAGAGTGACCAACATGAACTAGGACTCCCCCTGGCCCTTATAAGATCATGCTGTCAGTCGCTGCGATTTTCTTGCATCTCGAACTGATTGACCCCCAATCGAACGGTGCAACCGGGGTGCGGGTTAACTGACATGCCGAGAGGCGGCTGTCGAGGATGATTCGTAGAAGCGTACCGGCCCTGGGTCCCCGACGGACTGTGGGAACTGGTCGTCCAGTTGCTGCTGCCGTTCAATCCTGGGGTCAACTCACCCGCCAGAGACGAATACCATCGTTGGACTGACTGGCCGCGGCAAGGAAAGCTCCGTCGGGGCTGAATGTCACGGATGCGACCCAACCTGAAAGGCTGAGAGTGGCAATGCTGCTTCGATTTGGTACGTCCCAGAGGCGCACAGTGTTGTCGTCCCCGCCCCCAGAGGCAAGCAAGGCTCCATTGGGACTAAATGCCAGCGCATTCACGTCCTTTCTGTGACCCTTCAGTGTTGCGATAACCTTATGACTCTCCAGGTCCCACAGGCGGACCGAATCGCCGAAGCCGGTCGCGAGTGTCGAGCCGTCTGGCTTGAAGGCCATAGAGCCCGATGGGCCTCGGAGAGTCGCAGACACCGAGCGGGAGGCGATATCCCAGAATTGAATTATCCCGGTCGACATGCTGGCTAGCGAAGAGTCCCTTGGGTTAAAGGCCACCACGCTCACAGGACCCTCGGCAGTAAGGGTGACGGTGTTTTCCGCGCTAGCCACATCCCACAAGCGGATCGTGGCGTCTTTGCCTCCACTGGCAAGCAAGGAACCGTTTGGGCTGAATGCCACAGTCCACACGGAACCAGTGTGGTCGGTGAAAGTAGCGGTGGCGTTTTGGGTAGCCGAATCAAGCAACATAATCGAGCCATCGTAATTTCCGCTGGCCAGGATTGCGCCGTCAGGGGAATACGTCAGCGACTCCACCGCGCTGAACGTTCCTCTCTCCAGGGATGACGTGACGATTTTTCTCTTGCTATCCACGTCCCACAGATCGACTTGTTCCGTATTGCCACCGCTAGCGAGCGTCTTGCCGTCGGGACTGAATGCCACGTCGTAATCGAGCCCATTGCTACTGCTGAATTTGGCCCACAGGCGTGGAGTTGGACGCGGAGAGGGAGAAGCCGTGGTCGAGGGAGAATTTCCGTCGCATGCTGCAACGAAGGCGGCAAGCCCGCCAAAAACGATGGTGCGGCGGGGCAGTCCCCGAGGCGCCGCATACGAAGGAAGCTGAGACCGTCCGCTCGAATCAACGCCCGCATCACTCATGACGATCAAGCTAACAATGACCTAACGGATCAGCATGTCGATCATTACCGGACCTGACCGCCCACTCCGGGCATGCATCGCGTACGCACAGAGGTGCCAAGCGGTGGCCGAGGGCTGCAGGACGGCGGCGGGTCTGTCGGAGACCACCAAGGCGATTGTCTGCTCGGTGAGCGAACCCATGGAGTGCGAACGGGTGACCTGCTGGACGCGGCCGCGGTCACCAGCCTGAGCGCCGAGCAGGCCATACCCGCTCAGCTCGCGAACATGATTCGGTCGCACTGGCAGATCGAGGCCCACCCACTCGCACTCCCCGGCCTCACTATCACGCGACTACGCCGAAGCCCTGGGGGCTGTCCTTGCCATCTGCAGCCACCCTGCAGCTCTCACTGCACTGGTGCTCACCCCCTGCAGTCATCCCATCGGCCGTCACCCCTCATGACTCGTACCGGTGATGGCGCCACACCTGTTGTGATGGGTAGGCTTCGCAGCACTGCTGTTGAGCTGCATCAATGTGAGAAACGGCCACGGCAACAGCTCAAAATCCCCAGAGAATTGGTGTTCGCCAGTTGGTGGGTGACGACGATCGTCATGCGTTCGGCGGCGATTCTCTTGATCTCCAGGAAGATGGCGTGTTCGCCGCGCGCGTCCATCTGGGACGTCGGCTCGTCCAGGATCAGCAGCGGCGTCCGGCGGTACAGGGCCCGTCCGCACACCAGCCGCTGCCACTGTCCACCGGAGAGTTCGGCACCGCCCCACAGCTCCTTGGCGAGCAGCGTGTCGAGTTTCCGGGGCAACTTCTCGACGGCCTCGCGCATGCCGACGGCGTCGACGACCTCCCACACGGGACCGTCGTCGAAGCTTTTCGGCTGCCCCAGGGTGATGTTCTCGCGGGCGCGCAGCGGCCAGCAGGCGAAGTTCTGCGGTACGAGAGCGGTCCGTTTCCACACGGCGTCGGGATCGGCGTGCGCCAGGTCGACGCCGTCCCACAGCACGCGTCCCTTGTCGGCGAGGAGGATGCCTGTGACGAGCTTGGCGAGGGTGGACTTGCCCGAGCCGTTCTCGCCGACGATCGCCAGGATCTCGCCCCGGCGCAACGTGAGCGACACCCCCGCCACGGCCGGTTCCTCCTTGCCCGGGTAGCGGTATACGACCTCGTCGAGACGAATCTCGTCGACGCGCTCCGGGACGGTCAGCTCGCCGCGTCGCGGGGCGCGATCGGCGGCCATGTCCAGGAAGGCCCGCATGTCGGCCAGGTAGAGCGAAGTGTGGAACATCGCGGCGCCGTGGATGACGAACTGGCCGAGCGCGGCGAGGGTGGTCTGCACGGCGACGACGGCCGTGGCGGCGACGGGCAGGGCGACCCGGCCGTCGGCGGCCAGCCAGGCGAGGGTGGCCCACGTGCACAGCAGGAACACTCCGCCCAGGGCGCTGGTGGTCAGCACGATGCGCAGCAGGCGCGGGGCGGCGGTGAGGGTGCGCTGGTCGATGCGGTCGGACAGGGCCCGGTACCAGTAGACGAGATACCCGGTCATGCCGTTGGCGCGGACCTCGTCGCCGAACCGGGAGTACGTGGCCCACCAGCGCATCATGGAGCGCACGTTGCGGTCGCCGACATTGAGGTAGTGGGTCTCGTAGTCGACGCGGGCGGACAGGACGGCCCCGGCGCCGGCCGGGAGGACGGCCAGGAGCAGCAGGGGCAGCATCAGCGGGTGCAGCGCCGTGATGACTCCGCTCGCGGCCATCATGCGGATCAGCGCCGATACGAACCGCTGGGCGTCCTGGACCATCATGCGGGTACGGGTGACCCCGACTTCGGCGGCTTCCTGCCGGTCGGCGAAGCCGTCCTCGCCGTAGGCAGCGCTCTCCACCCGGCACACGGCGGTGACCAGGGCGATGTCGGCCTCGGTCGTCAGCAGTGGAGTGATCCGGCCGTCGGCGTAGGAGGACAGGGCGCTGCTGACCCGGCCGACGGCCGCGGCCGCCGTCACCACGATCAGGGCGGGCAGCGCGCCGTGCAGGCGTTCGGGAACGGTGCCGCTGCCGAGGATGTGCGTCATGGCCTGCGCGGTGAACGCCAGGACGACCGCCGCCGCGATGCCGGTGAGGAGCTGGCACGCGAGGAGCAGCAGGACGCCGGTCCGGTCGACGGCCCACGCCATCCGCGCGGTGTGTCCGAGGACGGACGGCAGACGGCGGCACATCGCTCCGAAACCGGCCTCGGCCAGCGGGTTCTTGCCGTACGTCCCGCCGAACGTGATGGTCGCCGGCGGGGGAGGGGGCGGAGTGTTCTCGTCAGCGGTCGAGGCATGGGGCACCGTCACCTGAGGCCCTCCTGGGGTCCGTGCCGAGCCCGGACGGCTCGGCGGTGCACGGCCTAACGACGCGATTCCTGATTCGAACGCGCTCGATTCCGGACGCGCTGAGACCCGGGCCGCACAAGGGATCGGCCCGAGCGGCTCTTTGCTGGGGCCGCTCCCGGCCGCCCGGAGTTGGCCGAATCGCGGAGGCTCGAAACGCATGAGACGTATGGGTTTTCGGAGCCGGACGAGCGGGAGACAGCGGGGCTGTGCAGAAGGCGCCACCGGCGGCGCTGTAGCGGCCCGGGTCTACTTCGCTCCGGCGGACCTCGTGGCGGATCTCGCCGCCGGGGCGAGCGCCGGCACGCTCAGGCCGAACATCAGCACGCCCATGGGGAGACGGAGCGACGGGACGTGCGCGATGCCGAGCACGACCTGGAGCGAGGCGAGCGCCGAAAACCCGAGGCGTACCAGATCGGCCGGGGCGTGCCGCCGCCCGGCTTCCACGTCGGCACCGCCGCGAGCACGTACAGCATCGACGCCCCGCCGTGCCGCTCCGGGCGCCGCCCGACACCTGGCCGTCCGGTCCGGACCAGCAGGCCAAGTCCTCGCGGCCGGGCCGTGCGAGAAGCCGACTTCGCGCGAAGTCTTGACGCGGCGCGCTCGACTGCGTAGATATGTCTGCGCAGTCATGACAGCGCAGTCACCCGGCGATGCGGCGGGCGACCCAGGCCGTCGACACGATCCGATCCACCGCACACCGGGAGACGCCATGACGCGAGCAAGGGGGCGGGACGGCGGTCCCGCCGCGCCGCGAGGCGTCGACGTGGCCAGGGCCGCGGGTGTCTCCCAGAAGACGGTGTCCCGGGTCCTCAACGGCGAGCGGTACGTCTCGGTGGACGTGCGCCGCCGCGTCCTGGAGGCGGCCGACCGTCTCGGCTACCGGCTGAACACCGCGGCGCGGGCCCTCGCCTCGGGGCGGTCCCGGACCATCGGCGTGGTGGCGCTGGGAACCGCCCTGTACGGTCCCGCCTCGCTGCTCCTCGGTGTGGAGCGGGCGGCGCGGGACGCCGGGTACGCGTTGAGCGTGGTCAACACCCTCGAAGGCGACCAGGGGGGCGTCAGCGGCGCCGTGCAGTCGCTCCTGGAACGGGGAGTGGACGGCATCGTCGTGTCGGAGCCCATCGACGACGACGCCGATCCCCTCCCGTCGGAGGTTCCGGTGCTCGTCCTCGGGGCGCCGGCCGGCGGCCGCACGGGGGAGCGGACCATCGCCGCGGGGGTCGACTCCGAGGCGCTGGCCAGGGCCGCCACCGAACACCTGCTGGACCTGGGACATCCGACGGTCCATCACCTCGCGGGTCCCGAGCGGTGGTTCGCCGCCCGGGACCGGCTGGCGGGCTGGCGGCAGGCGCTCGCGGCCCATGGCCGGGAGCAGCCCCCGGTCGCGCAGGGGGACTGGTCCGCCGCGTCCGGGTACGCGGCAGGACGTGAACTGGCCGCCCGCAGCGACCTCACGGCGGTGTTCGCCGCCAATGACGACATGGCCGTCGGCCTGATCGGCGCCCTCACCGAGGCCGGGTTGCGGGTGCCCCAGGACGTCAGCGTGGTCGGCTTCGACGACATCCCGCTGGCCGCCTACGTCCGTCCGCCGCTGACGACGGTGCGCCAGCCGTTCGACGCGGTGGCCGGTGAAGGGCTGCGGCTGCTCGTCCACGCCATCGAGAACCCGGAGGCGGAGCTGCCGACGGCGCAGGGGCACCCCGTCGAGCTAGTCGTCCGTTCCTCCACCGCGCCGCCACCGGCCCGGACGGGCCCGGCTCCGGTACGACATACCGTGCCGCCCCCGGCCGGAGAGGCGCACGCCCCTTCGGCCGCCTGACCGGGACGCCACGCCCCGTTCTGGCCACCCGCGGGGGTGCGAGGGCACCAGACGTGACCGGACATCCGACAACACGTCCTGGTCCCGCACCCGCCAGCCGTACAAGCCCCACCACAGGCGGTCGCCCACCCGGCCCACCAGAGACCGCCCATGGCGCAGTACCCGTTCTCCGGCTCGGTCACCTCGACGCCCGCGGTCACCGCTCCCCACCCTTCGTGCACCACGCTTGCCCGGGCATGCCGCTGCCGGCCTCTGCCTTCCCTCTTCCATCGCCTCGGCGGGAGTCCAGCATGTCCAGAACCCCCATCCCTTCGTCCGCACCGAGCCGCCGGTTCTTCCTCACCGCCACCGGCGCGGTGACGCTCGGCGCGGCCCTGTCCGCCTGCGGCGGTGGCGACTCGGGCGGCTCGTCCGCCGCGGCCAAGCCGGTCAGCCGGTCCGAGATCGACAAGGCGATGCGCAAGCCGACCCAGCTGACGTTCTGGACCTGGGTCCCGAACATCCAGCGCGAGGTCGCCCTCTTCGAGAAGAGGTACCCCGCCATCAAGGTCAACGTGGTCAACGCCGGCCAGGGGATCAAGCACTACACGAAGCTGCGCACCGCGCTCAAGGCCGGCAGCGGGGCCCCGGACCTGGCACAGATCGAGTACCAGGCGATCCCGACGTTCACGATCACGGACAGCCTGCTGGACCTGGGCCCGCACGGCGCCTCGGCCCTCAAGGGGAAGTTCGTCGACTGGACCTGGGGGCAGGTCAGCGGACCGAAGGGGGAGGTCTGGGCGATACCCCAGGACACCGGCCCGATGGGGATGCTGTACCGCAAGGACGTCTTCGACCGGCACGGCATCCAGGTCCCCAAGACCTGGGACGACTTCGCCGCCGCGGCCCGCAAGCTGCACAAGGCCGACCCGGACGTCTACCTGACCAACCTCTCGGCCAACGAACCCGCCGCCTGGCACGGCCTGTTGTGGCAGGCGGGCGCGAGCCCGTACGGCGTCTCCGGCAAGAGCGACCTGTCCATCAGCGTCGACGACGCGGTCTCCAAGAAGCTCGGCACGTACTGGGGCGGGCTCGCCAAGGAAGGCGTCATCAGCACCGACCCCGACTTCACCGACGGCTGGTACGCGGGCTTCAACAAGGGCAAGTACGCCACCTGGCTCACCGCGGCCTGGGGGCCGGCGTTCCTGTCGGGTTCGGCCAAGTCCACCGCCGGCAAGTGGCGTGCGGCCCCGCTGCCCCAGTGGGACGCGGCCAAGCCGGCCTCCGGCAACTGGGGCGGCTCGACCACGGCCGTCCTGCGGTCGACCAAGAACGCCATCGCCGCCGCGCAGTTCGCCCAGTTCCTCAACAGCGACCCCGCCAGCGCGAAGCTCTTCGCCACGGAGCAGTCCTTCTTCCCGGCCACCAAGTCGCTGCTCACCGACCCCTCCTTCACCGGTGACGCCGCCCCCTTCTACGGCGGTCAGAAGGTCAACGAGCTCTTCGCGTCCATCGGCGACACGGTCGACCCCGCCTTCCAGTGGCCGCCCTTCTACGACCAGGCGGCGACCGACTGGATCGAGACCGTCGGCACGTCCCTGGCCGGCAAGAGCGACACGGGTGCCGCGCTCGGCGCGTGGCAGACGCGCCTGACCACGTACGCCAAGAAGCAGGGCTTCACCGTCAAGGGAACGTGACATGACCGCCGCCACCGCACCCCCCGTCTCCAGGCCGAAGGGAGCCGGCCCGCGTCGCCGCCGCGTCGCAGGCCCCCTGTTCGTCGCCCCGTTCCTCATCCTCTTCCTGCTGCTCTTCCTCACCCCGCTCGGCTACGCCGCCTACCTGAGTCTCTTCCAGGAACGCCTCGTCGGCGGCACGGTGTTCGTCGGTCTGGACAACTACGTCACCGCCCTGACCGACCCTCAGCTCCTGAGCGGTGTCGGCCGCGTGGCCCTGTTCTTCCTCATCCAGGTCCCGCTGATGCTGGCCCTCGCGCTGGTGTTCGCCCTCGCCCTGGACAGCGGACTGCTGCGGCTGGCGCGTGTGATCCGGCTGGGCATCTTCGTGCCGTACGCCGTCCCGAGCGTGGTCGCGGCCCTCATGTGGGGCTACCTGTACGGGCCGGACTTCGGCCCGTTCGCGCAACTGAGCCGCGAACTCGGCATCCCGGCACCGGACTTCCTCAGCGACGGGTGGATGCTCGGCAGCCTCGCCAACGTCGTCACCTGGGAGTTCGTCGGCTACAACATGATCATCCTGTACGCGGCCCTGCGGACCATCCCGCACGAGCTGTACGAGGCGGCCGCGATGGACGGGGCCGGCCCCTGGCGCATCGCGAGGTCGATCAAGCTCCCCGCGCTGAAGCCCGCCCTGCTGCTGACCCTGCTGTTCTCCGTGATCGGCAGCTTCCAGCTCTTCAACGAGCCGAACCTGCTGATGAAGATCGCGCCCGACGTCATCAGCAGCTCCTACACCGCCAACCTCTACGCCTACTCCCTCGCCTTCACCGGCCAGCAGGTCAACTACGCGGCCACGGTCTCCTTCCTCCTCGGCCTGGTCATCGTCATCGCCTCCTACGGCGTCCTGCTCACGGCGAACCGCAGGAGGACCCCGTGACCATGACCACTCCCGCGGGCACCACCGCCGCTCGCCCAACCGAGCGGAAGCACACCCCGGCGCCGCCGGCGCGTCGCCGGAACCGGCCCCGCCGCAGCACCCCGCTGACCATCGCGATGCTGGCGGCGCTCGCCTACTTCCTGCTGCCGCTGCTCTGGCTGCTCGTCGCCTCCACCAAGAACACCCAGGACCTGTTCGACAGCTTCGGCCTGTGGTTCTCGCACGCCCCGCAGTTGCTGACCAACATCCGGGCCACTTTCGCCCAGGACGGCGGTGTCTTCGCGCACTGGCTGCTCAACACCGTCGTGTACGCGGGGGTCAGCGCGGCCGGGGCGGCGCTGCTGGCGGCCGCCGCCGGGTACGGGTTCGCCAAGTTCCGCTTCCGCGGGGACCGCCTGGCCTTCAACCTGGTCCTCGGCGCCATCATGGTCCCGGCCACGGCCCTGGCGATCCCGACCTATCTGCTGTTCGCAGGCGTCGGCCTGGTCAACACCCCGTGGGCCGTCATCCTGCCCTCCCTCGTCAACCCGTTCGGCCTGTACCTGATGCGCGTCTACGCCGCCGACGCCGTCCCGGACAGCCTCCTGGAAGCGGCCCGCATCGACGGGGCCGGCGAGGCGCGGATCTTCTTCGGGATCGCGCTGCGCCTGCTGGCCCCCGGCCTGGTGACCGTCCTGCTCTTCACCCTCGTGGCGACCTGGAACAACTACTTCCTGCCGCTGATCATGCTCAACGACCCGGACCTGTACCCCATCACGGTCGGTCTGTCCTCCTGGGCGGAGCAGGCACAGAACGGTGGCGCGGGCGCCAGCAGCGACATGCTCCCCCTCGTCGTGACCGGTTCCCTGATCTCGATCGTGCCGCTCGTCGCGGCCTTCCTGCTGCTCCAGCGCTACTGGCAGAGCGGTCTGGCCGCCGGCAGCGTCAAGCAGTAGGGCGCGCGCAGCCCTCGTTCCCCTTCCTCGTTCACGGAGGTTCCTCCCATGGCGGATCTGCCCGCCCGCGTTCTGTTCGGTGCCGCGTACTACCACGAGTACACCCCCACGTACGACGCCGGCCTACGGCCCGACGAACGGCTGAAGACCGATCTCGACCTCATGGCCGAGGCGCATTTCACCGTGATCCGGGTGGGGGAGTCGGTCTGGTCGACCTGGGAGCCCGAGAACGGCCGCTTCGACCTCGACTGGCTGCAGCCGGTTCTCGACGGTGCCCACGAGCGCGGCATCTCCGTCATCCTCGGCACACCGACGTACGCGGTGCCGCCGTGGCTGGCACGCCAGTACCCCGAGATCACGGGGGAGCGGCGCACCGGTGAGCGCATCGGCTGGGGAGCCCGCCAGGAGGTCGACTTCACCCACCCGGCCTTCCGCTTCTTCGCCGAGCGGGTCATCCGCAGAATCGTCGCCCGGTACGCGGACCATCCGGCGGTCATCGGCTGGCAGGTGGACAACGAGCCGGGTCTGCACCTCTTCCACAACCGCGGCGTCTTCCAGCGCTTCACGGACCACCTGCGGGAGAAGTACGGGGACGTCGAGACCCTCAACCGCGAGTGGGGCCTGGTCTACTGGTCGCACCGGCTGTCCACCTGGGCCGACCTGTGGACCCCGGACGGCAACGAACAGCCCCAGTACGACGTCGCCTGGCGGGAGTTCCAGGCCCGCCAGGTCACCGAGTTCATCGGCTGGCAGGCGGACATCGTCCGTGAGTACGCCCTCCCCGGCCAGTTCGTCACGACCTGCATCTCCTACACCCGGCAGGGCGTCGCGGACGACGAGCTGTCCGCCCGGCTCGACATCGCCTCCGGCAACCCGTACTACGACATGCAGGACGGCCTGCTGCTGCCCGACCCCACGCCCGACGAGCACGAGCAGGTCTGGAAGACCACCGGCGTCTGGTCGATGTACCAGACCGCGGACTGGATGTTCTCCTCCCGCCAGGAGCCCTTCCTTGTCACCGAGACCAATGCCAACTCCATCGGCTTCTGCTGGGACAACCGGCCCGGCTACGACGGACAGTGGCGCCAGACCGCCTGGGCGCACGTGGCGCGCGGTGCGCGGATGATCGAGTACTGGCAGTGGCAGACGCTGCGCTTCGGCGCCGAGACGTACTGGGGCGGAGTCCTGCCGCACACCGGGCAGCCCGGCCGGACGTACGCCGAGATCGCCCGGCTGGGCGCCGAGTTCGACCGGGCGGGCGCGCTCGTCGCCGACCTCGAACCGGACGCCGACATCACGGTCGTCTACTCCACGCCCAGCAAGTGGCTGATGCAGAAGTACCCGCCGCTGGCGAACGCCGCCGGCGAACCGGACCCGGCCGCCTACCACCGCATCCTCGACCCCTTCTACCGCGGCGCCTTCGAGGCCGACCGCCAGGTCCGCATCGTCCACGCCCGCCAACTGCACGACCCCCGCGGTGAGAACGCGGGCCTGACCCCCGAGGAGGCCGTGCACCGCCACCCGGTCCTGGTCGTCCCGGCGCTCTACATCGCCCACGACGAGCTGCTCGACTGGCTCGCCGCCTACGCCCACGCGGGCGGCCACCTGGTCCTCGGCCCCCGCACCGGCTACGCCGACCACGAGGCCCGGGCCCGGCACGAGGCGGCACCCGGACGTCTCACCGAGGCGGCGGGGGTGTCGTACGACGAGTTCAGCAACCTCACCGGTGCCCTCCCGGTGCGAGCGGCGGCCGGCAGCCCCCTGGAGGTGCCGGAGGAGGCGACGGCGACCCACTGGGTGGACGGCCTGACCGTCACCGACGCCGACGTCCTCGGCGAGTACGACCACCCGCACTTCGGACGCTGGCCCGCACTCACCACCCGCCGCCACGGCGCCGGCCGCGTCACCCAGGTCGGCACCGTGCCCGGCCGTGGCCTCGCCCGGGCGCTCGCCACCTGGCTCGCGCCGGAGCCCCGCAGCGGCTGGCGCGACCTCCCCCCGTCCGTCACCGTCACCACCGGCACGGCCGCCGACGGCCGCCGTGTCCACGTCGTCCACAACTGGAGCTTCGAGCCCGCCCGGGTCGAAGCACCTGTGGAGCTGACCGACGTCCTGGACGGCGGTGCGCTCCAGGCCGGCACGTCCGTCTCACTCGGCGCGTGGGACGTGCGCGTCTTCGTCGCAGCATCCGAATAGAGGAGGCACACCACCGATGAACCGAGCCGCACCCTGGCCGTCCCCGAAAGGGACCACCAGAACCACCAGGACGGTCAGAGCCCTGGGAACCTTCGCCGCGGCCTCCGCGCTGCTGGCGATACCCGCCGCAAGCGCGCAGGCGTACAACCCGACGGGCGGGATCCTCTACCAGCTCGGCAGCGAGCCGTGCCTGAAGGGCCGGGGCAACTGTGCCGTCTACCCGAAGACGGCACAGCTGCCCGGCGGGCGCCTGGTCGCCTCGTTCGAGAAGTCCACCGTCGTACCCGCGTCGGGAAGCGCCGACGGCCAGACCCTGCCCGTCTACAAGAGCGACGACCACGGTACGAGCTGGCAGCCGCTGTCCGAGGTCAAGGCACCCGCGTACCTCTCGAAGGACCCCAAGTACGCCAAGTACACCAGCAACTGGACGAACCCGTACCTCTACGTGCTTCCGCAGAACGTAGGAAAGCTCAAGGCGGGCACCCTGCTCCTGGCGAGTGTCGTGTCCGGCGACGACGCCTACTACAAGGAGCACAAGGCGGCCGACCCCGGCTGGACGCCGAGCAACGACGGCGACCGCAGTGACCTGGCGATCGCCCTGTACTCCAGCACCGACGAGGGCAAGACCTGGAAGGTCCTCAACATCGTCGCGACGGGCGGCTGGCAGGGCGGCAGCGCGGGTGCCATCGGCCGGAACGTCGCCGACGCGAACAAGACCAAGCAGGTCGATCCCCTCTGGGAGCCGTACCTGATGGTCTACAAGGGCAAGCTGGTCTGCTACTACTCCGACGAGAACGACTACCTCGGCTTCGACGCCAGGACCGGCGCTCCGAAGCCCGACCCCGCGAACGGCACCGCCACCGACTCGCACGGCCAGATCCTCGCGCACCGCACGTGGGACGGCAGCGCCACGCAGTGGAGCGACGCCGTCCTCGACCTCGCCGGATCGGTCCAGGACATGGGAGGCGGCAAGACGGAGATCGGCGGCGGCCGGCCCGGCATGACCAACGTCGTCCGCACCACCGACGGCAAGTGGATGCTGACGTTCGAGTACTGGGGCGGCGGGGCCAACACCCGGTACGTGATCGCCGACGACCCGCTGAAGTTCTTCCGCGGCTCCCAGACCGGCATGTCCGTCGGCTCACTGCCCGTCACCGCCGGTTCCCGTCCGCTCTCCGGCGGCGGCAGCCCGGTCCTCATCCGGCTGCCCGACGGGCGCCTGGTCTACAACGCGGCGAACAGCGGCAACGTCTGGGTCAACGAGAGCGGACGCAGCGACGGCGTGTGGACGGAGTACCAGACGACCTCGCAGCCCGGCTACAGCCGCAACCTCCAGTACGTCGAGGGCACCGGCCGCGTCGCGATCCTCAACAACCAGGGCACGTCCCAGATCGCCTACGCCGAGGTCGACCTCGGCGACTCGGACGGCGCCTACTACCGGCTGGTGAACCGCAAGACCGGCCAGGTGATCGGCACCGGCAACAGGACCAACGACGCGAACATCGGCAACGGAAACGTTCCCGACGTGGTCCTGGAGGACGCCGGCGCCGCGGCGAACCCCGACACCCAGTACTGGCACGTGGTGACCGAGCCGAAGGGCGGCACGACGCTGCTCAACAAGTCGGGCGGGCGCGCGGCGGCCATCTGGACGGGCAGCGCCACGGCCGGCCAGCGGATCGGCCAGTGGGTCGACGACAGCCCCACGGGCAGCTGGAACCTCGTCGAGAACGCCGACGGTTCCTACAAGCTCCAGTCGGTCAAGAACACCGGTCTGTATCTCACCGGCGCGACCGCGGGTGGACCGCTGACCCTCCAGAGCGCCGCCTCGGACGGTTCGCAGGACTGGCGGCTCGTGAGGGACACCCGGCGCGGCGGGTCGTGATGCCTGCGTCCGCGGGCCGCTGAATGGCTCGGACGCGGCGCCTCCTGCTCCCCGCACCAGGCGCCGCGTCCCTGCCTCCCCGTGGGGCCTGCCGGTGAGACTGAGCGGTGCAACGGCAGGGGAGGCTGGGCCGTTCAGGGGGTGGACAGGTCGAACCGCGTCACGCGGACCGAGCCGCCCAGCGCCTGCGTGGCGTGGTTGAAGAGGGCGAACCGGTAGCCCATGAAGAACCGCCAGTCGTTGCCCATGGCGAAGGCGGGGCCCAGGCGGGTGAAGGTGACGCCGTCGGTGCTGTACGAGAAGGTGCCGGGCCGGGACGCTCCGGGGCGGATGTCGGCGTTCGCCCGCAGCCAGAGGCGACCGCCCGGCACGCTTGCACTCGCCCGCTCGGTCCCGGTGCCGGTGGTGTTCCAGTTGCCGTCCATCGTCAGGCCGTCGACCATGACCACCCGCGTCGCACCGCCGTCCCGCTTCAGGCCGATCCAGGCGGAGGAGTTGCGCAGCAGCGCGAGCCCGGCCCGGTCGCCGTCCCGCATCGCGGAGTGGTCGAGCTGGACCGTCGCCGTGGAGGTGGGGCCCTGGATGCGGTGGGTGAGGGTGTTGCGCGCCCAGTAGAGGTCGTTGGTGACCGTGGCGGTGCGCAGGGTCAGGCCGTTGTTCACCGACCAACGGCCGTTGTCCGGGTTGTGGTTCCACTCCCACCTGGGCTTGAGGACCGTGCCGTCGAACGTGTCGGCACCGGTCAGGGGAGTGACCTGCCGGGGTGGCGGCGGTACGACCGGGGTGGGATACGACCTGCCCCACGCGCCGTTCACGAGCTGGACGACCGGCCAGCCGTCCGAGGTCCAGGTGACGGGCGCCAGGGCGGGCATACGCCCGCCGGGGTAGGCGTCGACGAACGCCATGTAGTACCAGGCACCGTTCTGGGTCCGCACCAGCCCGCCCTGGTGCGGAACGCCGCCGCCGGAGATCGGCCCGGGCAGGTCGAGCAGGACCTGCCGCAGGGTGTAGGGGCCGAAGGGGCCACTGGTGGACCGCAGGATGTACTGGCCGTTGGCCGGGCGGGTCAGGAAGATGTAGTAGTTCCCGTTGATCTTGTAGAAGCGGGACCCCTCCAGGGTGCCGATGCTCGACGGGGTGCTGAACACCTGCTGGGCCCGCACCTGGCTGCGGCCGTCCGCGGACAGCTGGGCCACGCTGATCGTGCCGTTGCCGTACGCCACGTACAGGGTGTTGTCGTCGTCCACCAGCAGGCCCGCGTCGTAGTACACCTGAGGAAGCGTCGCGTGCCTGCTCCAGGGTCCCTCGACGGAGCGGGCCGTGTACACGTGGGTCCGGGCGAAATCGATCTGGCCGAGCCAGTAGAACGTCCGGTCGGCGGGGCGGTACGCCAGGGACGAGGCCCAGATTCCCCTGACGTAGCCGCGTCCGCCGTTCAGGTCGTACTTGGCGCCGAAGTCGAGGACGGGCACCGCGTGGCCGGCGATCTCCCAGTTCACCAGGTCGTACGAACGCAGGACGGGGGCGCCCGGCGAGTAGTGCATCGTCGAGGCGGAGCAGTAGTAGGTGTTGTCGACGCGGATGATGTCGACGTCCGCGAAGTCCTGCCAGATCACGGGGTTCGTGTAGGTCGCGGCCGGTCCGGCCGCGGCTGCTCCCGCCGTGCCGTGAGGCAGCAGGGCGCCGGCGGCCAGACCGCCGGTCGTGGCCAGGGCCGCACGGCGACTGAGGATGTGACCGGTCCATGTCATTCGAGATCCGCCTCGGGAGTGGGGGCTGCCATGAAAGGGCGGTGGACTGTCTGTTCTGTATGCCGAACGCCAGCTGTCCTGTCGAACGTTCTGGATGATATGAGCAGGACCTGACGGGTCGTCAAGACATCTCGCAGCATTCGATTCCCATGGCGAAATGTTTCGCTCTGCCCCCGGGACGGGTCAGGACGGGCCGGGTGCCGTCATCCAGCGCCACTGCGTGAACGCTTCCAGGCTGGCCGTGCCGCCGATGCGGGAGGTGTTGCCCGAGATCCCCATGCCGCCGAAAGGCGCGTTCGCGGCGTCCTTGGCGGACACGTCGTTGATGTGGATCATGCCCGTGCGCAACCGCTGAGCCAGGGCCGTCGCCCGCGGAACGGACCGGGAGTGAACGGCGGCGGCCAAACCGTACGCCGTGTCGTTGGCGATCTCCACGGCCTCGTTCTCGTGGCGGAACGGGATGACGGGCGCGACCGGCCCGAAGATCTCCTCGTGGAAGGCCGGCATGGACCTCTCGACGCGGTCCAGCACGGTGGGCGGGTAGAAAAGCCCTTCGCGGGTGCCTCCGGTCAGCACGCGTGCTCCGGCGTCCACACTCCGGTCCACGATCCGTGCGATCCGGGCCGCCTGCCGTTCGCTGATGACCGGGCCGAGCGCCACGCCCTCGTCGCGCGGATCTCCCACCGGCATCGCCTTCGCGTGCCGGACCAGCGCCTCGGTGTACGCCTCGACGACGTCCGCGTGGACGACGTGACGTCCGGCCGCGACACAGGCCTGGCCCTGGTAGCCGAACGAACTCATGGCCCCGGCCACTGCGGCCGCCTCCACGTCCGCGTCCTCCAGGACGACGATCGAGTTCTTGCCGCCCAGCTCCAGGGACACGCGCTTCAGTCCCTCGCCGGCGATCCGGGCCACCTCCCGCCCCGCCCCGGTCGAGCCGGTGAAGGAGATCATCGCGACATGGGGATCGGCGGCGACCGCACGCCCGGTCGTGGCATCGCCCGGCAGGACGTGCAGCACACCCTCGGGCAGCCCGGCCTCGGCGAACAGCTGCGCGACCAGGACACCGCCCGAGACCGGGGTGAGGGGGTCGGGCTTGAGCAGCGCGGTGTTGCCCAGGACCAGCGCCGGCGCCAGTGCCCGCATCGCGAACAGCAGCGGCGCGTTCCACGGGGTGATGACCCCCACGACCCCCAGCGGCACCCGCCAGGCCAGGCTCGTCCCGCCGGGAACCTGCGGAACGAGGACCTCACCCGGAGGCTGGGACGCGAGTCCGACCGCGTTCCGCAGCTGAGCGAGGCCGGCCGCGATCTCGTAATCGCCCTTGGCCGGGACGCCCCCCGTCTCCCGGACGATCCACTCACGGACCGCTCCGCTGCGCTCCCGCAGGGCACGATCCGCCCGCATCAGCACATCGACCCGGTCGGACACGGTGGTCGCCGCCCACTCCGGCGCGGCCCGGGCGGCCCGGGCGGCCGCCCGTTCGACGTCCGCCGCAGAGGCCAGGCCCACGTCCGCCAGGGGCTCCCCGCTCGCCGGTTCGACGACCCGGAGGATGCCGCCCTCGGCGGCGCGCCAGCCCTCGCTGTGGATCTTCCCGGTCCACTCGGCCGCGTCCGGCCAGATCAGCTCGCCGTCGACAGACATGGTCACGACCTCCGCGCCCGGTCGGTGGTGATGCACACGCCGCTCACCAGCTCACAGGCCATTCAACCTGGCTGAGGAGATATCTGTCATTCTTGGGGCATATCAGAATCACGTAGTAAGGGTGCCTAGAGGGTGAGGCGGGTTGAGGCTCCATGGCGAGATCTGCGTCTGTCCCGGGCGAGGGCAGCGGGCCACCGCCTGAGGGCTCCGCCGACGAGACCCTCACCGCCAAGGCCGTCGTGGACGAGCGCGGCGTCGTCACGGGATGGAACGAAGGAGCACGCAGACTGCTCGGCTATCAGGCCTCGGAAGTGATCGGCCGGCCCGGGTCCGCGCTGCTCGTCGACGAGCCCCCGCCCGGTCTCCTGAGCTCCCTGCTCACCCTCCCCAGGTGGAACGGCGCCGCGGCGCTCCTGCACCGCGAGGGACACCCCCTGACCGTGAACCTCCTGGCCCACCTCCGGCGCAACGACGGCGGTCACAGCGAATGGCTGCTGCTCACGGCGGTCAGCCGCCGTGAGGTGAGCCCGGACGACGACGCGTTCCTCAGGAGGAGCTTCACCCAGTCCACCTGCACGACGGCGCTGTACGACACCGGCCTGCGGCTGGTCAGGGCCAACGCCGACATGGAACGGGTGATCGGCCTGCCCGAGGAGGCGATGCGCGGGCTGCGTGTCTCGGAGATCGTGCACCACCCGCAGGCCGACCTCACCGAGCAGGCCATGCGGCGAGCGCTGGACACCGGTGAGCGACAGGACCTCCAGGTCTCCCTCCAGCTCGCCGGCCATGAACGCCCGAGCGTGTGGACCATCTCCCTCGCCCCGGTCCGCGCGGGCGACGGCCGGGCACAGGGGGTGCTGCTCTCGGCGCACGACATGACCGAACAGCACCAGGCCCGGCAGCGGCTGGCCTTGGTGAACGAGGCGAGCCTGCGCATCGGCAGCACGCTCGACCTGGTCCGCACGGCGCAGGAGCTCGCCGACGTCGCCGTACCGCGGCTCGCCGACTTCGTCACGGTCGACCTGCTTCCGTCCATCGACGACGGCGACGACCCGCCCACCGGTTCCCCCCGGGGACCCGTACGGCTGCGCCGCGTCGCCCACCAGTCGGTGCTCGACGGCTGTCCCGAGGCCGTGGTCCCCAACGGGACGGTGGCCGTCTACCCGGAAAGGTCGGCGGCGGCCGAGTGCCTGGCTGCCGGGCGGCCGCTGATCCAGCAGGTCACCCCCGAGGCCATGGAGCACGTACTGCGCCAGACCCCCGAGCGCGGGGAACGGATGCGCCGGTTCGGCTTCCACTCCGTGCTGGCCGTGCCCATGCGCGCACGCGGCCTTACCCTGGGGGTGGCCACCTTCTCCCGGCACCGCAATCCGGAAGCCTTCGAACAGGACGACCTGCTGCTGGGCCAGGAGATCACCGACAGGGCCGGCCTCTGCATCGACAACGCCCGCCGGTTCACGCGGGAGCGGGCCACCTCCCTGACGCTGCAGAGCAGTCTCCTGCCGCAGCGGCTGCCCGAACAGTCCGCCCTCGACGTCGCCTCCCGCTACCTGCCCGCCAGCGCCCGGGCCGGGGTGGGCGGGGACTGGTTCGACGTCATCCCGCTGTCCGGCGCCCGCGTCGCCCTGGTCGTCGGTGACGTCGTCGGCCACGGCATCCAGGCCTCCGCCACCATGGGGCGGCTGCGGACCGCCGTCAGAACCCTCGCCGACGTCGACCTCCCTCCCGACGAGCTGCTCACCCACCTGGACGACCTGGTCAGCCACCTGGCCGCGGACGCCGACGGTACCGGCGACATCGGGGCCACCTGCCTGTACGCCGTGTACGACCCGGTCTCCCGCCGCTGCTCGCTGGCACGCGCGGGGCATCCCGTCCCGGTGCTGCTGACACCGGACGGGCGGGCGGAGTTCCTCGAGATACCGGCCGGACTCCCCTTGGGGCTCGGCGGTCTGCCCTTCGAGGCAGTCGAACGCGAACTGCCCGAAGGCAGCATGCTCGCGCTGTACACCGACGGACTCGTGGAGGCCGGGTCCCGTGACATCGACGACGGCCTGGACACCCTGCTGAGTACACTGCGGACCTCCGACGCCTCACTCGAGGGCACCTGCGACGAGGTGCTGCGGGCCCTGCTTCCGGAACGTCCGGCCGACGACGTGGCCCTCCTCGTGGCCCGCACCCGCGCACTGGACGCCTCCCGCGTCGCCGCCTGGGACGTACCCCCCGACACCTCCGCGGTCGCCGTGGCACGCAAGAACGCCTGCCGGCAGCTGGCCGAATGGGGCCTCGACGACTTCGCGTTCGTCACGGAGCTGGTGGTCAGCGAGCTCGTCACCAACGCCATCCGGCACGCCGAACCCCCCATCGAGCTGAGGCTGATCTACGACCGTTCCCTCATCTGTGAGGTGTCGGACGGCAGCACCACCGCCCCGCACATGCGGCGGGCCCGCACCTACGACGAGGGCGGCCGCGGCCTGCTCCTCGTGGCCCAGACGTGCCAGGGCTGGGGCGCGCGCCACACGACCGACGGAAAGGTCATCTGGGCGGAGCAGGCCCTTCCCTGACGCATCGGCAGGGTCGTCGTACTCTCCGGAGCCCCCCTCACACGTCGAGCAGGTCCCGGGTGTGCACCGGGCCCCCCGACTCGAAGGACCGGTTCGCGGCGAGACCCGTCACCAGTGAGCGTGCCCCGTCGACCGCGTCCGCCGCCCGGCCCAGCGGGTCGGCCACGGGTACGCCGAAGAGATCCTCGAGCATGCGGACGTCCCCGCCGCCGTGGCCGCCCCCCTCGGTCCGGACCTTCAGTTCACGCGGCGGCTGCCAGAACCGGCGCAGCATCAGCTCCGTGCGTCCCGCCGTGTCGCCGGCCGACTCCCCGTGCAGCACGGCACTCCCGCCCTGGACCCCAGCCCGGGGCCGGGTCCAGGTGGACTCCTCCACCAGCAGCTCGAGGCGGCCTTCGCTGCCGTTGAAGGCGATCCGGTACCCCTCCCACGGGGCATAGGCGGTGAGGTGGTAGGTCAGGGTGGCGCCGGTCGCGTAGCGGACCAGCACCGCCATGTCGTCCTCGATCGTCACCCCGGGCCCGAAGACGTTCTGATCCCGGTGGTAGCCGTCTGCGGCCTCCGCGTCCAGATACAGCGCGGAGAGCAGCGGCGAGTCGGCCATCCGTACCGCGAAGGGATCGTCCGCCGCCGCCGGTGAGCCGTGCGCCCTCGCGTAATCACGGGCCAGGCCGCGCCGCGTACCCGCCTCGTCGCCGTAGAAGAACAGCCCGCCGTGTGCGTACACCGTCTCGGGCTCGGTGCCCAGCCACCAGTTGACCAGGTCGAAGTGGTGGCTGGCCTTGTGCACCATCAGACCACCGGAGTTGGCCTTCTCACGGTGCCAGCGCCGGAAGTAGTCTGCGCCGTGCCGCAGGTCGAGCAGCCATTCGAAGTGCACGGAGCCGATCTCGCCGATCTCCCCGGCCGCGAGGGTCTCCCGGACGGCGGCGTGCACCGGGTTGTAGCGGTAGTTGAAGGCGACCCGCACCTGACGGCCGGTGCGGCGCTGTGCGTCGAGGATGCGCCGGGCGCGGTCGGCGTCCGTCGTCATCGGCTTCTCGGTGACCACGTCGCAGCCGGCCTCCAAGGCCTCGACGATGTAGTGGTCGTGGGTCCGGTCCACGCTGCAGACGACGACGAGATCGACGCGTTCGCGGCGCAGCATCTCGGCGAAGTCCTCAGCGCCGTAGGCGGGTACCGAGGCGCCGATCCACTCGTTGTGCACGGCCATGCGGTGGGGATTGACATCGCAGAAGCCCACCAGGTCGATCCGGTCCGCGTAGGGACCGGCGAGCGCCGCGGTGAACATCCGGGCCCGGGCACCCAGTCCCACCACGGCGCAGCGGCGGCGTGCGGGGTCAAAAGGCATGCGGTCTCCGTATCGGTTCGGGGCGGGCCGGGCGGACGACAGCGCCGGCGAGGGCGAGCGGCCCGAGGACACGACCCGAGGCTGGCACCCTGGCGTACGAGCGTCAATGCGGGACCAGCTCCGTGCGCTGACGGCACGGGGAGGCAGGGTCGTGCTTCGTTGGCGATCGAGATTCCCCTCTATGGGCGCAGGTCCTGCTCGCTTCGGATCGATCACTTCGCGCTCCTGCTCGCTCTCCTGCACATTCCTTTGGAAAATGCCAAAGCGTTCACCTGCGCCCACCACTTTCCGTAGTGTCGTGCTCACGTTCGCGGGAACGGCCGTGCAGGGGGAGGGGATTCGGCGTGCCCGGAATCGACGAGAGTCTGCTGGAGGCCATGCGCCTACCAGGTGCTCGAGGGGCGTCGGTGGTCGACTGGATCAGTGGTCTCGCCCTGGGCGCGGTGGGTGACGCACCCGGTGGCGACGCGGAGGAGACGGCTGCGGAAACCGCGGAACTCGCCCGCCTCGCGACCGAGAGCGGTGTTCTCGCCGTCACCGGCCGGCCGGCCGGTGACGGCACAGGCGCGTCGCCCGGCGGCGCCGACGGGCCCTTGGGCAAGGAACCCCCGGTACAGGACCTGATCATCACGAACGCCGACTCGTACCACCTGCTCAGGTTCGTCACGACGACCTTCGACAGCACCGTGTTCGTGCACCTGTGGCTCGACCGCAGCGAGGGGAACCTGGCCCTGGCCCGCATCCGGCTGGCCGAGCTGACGGACCGGCTGGTGCTCGGATGACCACTCCGACCCGGGTCCCGCGCACGGACGAGCCCGCCTCGGCCCGGCTGCGCACCCTCGCCGCACAGGGGGCGACCGGTGCCCTGTCCACCGAGTCGGGGATCGTCTACCTCGCGACCGGACACGTCGTCCACGTCGAATCCGCCGTCACACCAGACCTCGGCGACCTGCTCACCCACAGCGGTGCGCTCGCCCCGGACGGCTGGTGGGAGGCGATCGACCGTGCCGGGCGCCGCTGCCGCGTCGGACGGCAACTGGTGGACAGCGGTCAGCTCGCCGCCGGCGCGCTGGAGCTGTGCCACCTGGGCGCCCTCTTCGACGCGGCGTACTTCGTCCTGGCCCACGACGGACCGGCTCTCCGGTTCCGCCCCGGAGCCGCACACTGGCTCGGCGCAGTCCGGTCCGTGCCGGTGGACACCGTCCTGCGCGAGTCCAGACGCCGCCGCGAACTGCTGCACCGCATATGGCCCGAACCCGCCGTCGACCGCGTGCCGCTCGCCCGTCTGCCCGGCCCGGACGCCGCCGACCTGCCGGCCCGCCGCGGCCGGGCCCTCGCCCAGGTCGACGGAGTCCGCACCGCCGCCCAGATCGCGACGGCCCTGGCCTGCCGCACCTTCCACACGCTCGTCGAACTCCGTCGCCTCGCCGCCGCCGGACTGGTGGCTCCCGTGGCCCCCGCCTCTTCCCCCACCCCAGTCCCTCCCGCCCCCGTGTCCGCCGAGCCGGGCCCCTCTCCTCGTCCCGCCGCACCGGACGAGCCCGACACCGCACTGCTGCGACGGCTCCTGCACGCCTTGGAGGCACTGTGATCCGCGCGCGAAGACAGCGTGCCGAAAGGAGACTGCTCATGGCCGTCGAGACCGACGTCCTGGACGAACTGCGTCGGCTCCGCACCCGCGTACCCCGGCTGACGGGCTCCCTCGCCGCCACCGTCGACGGACTCGTCCTCGCCCACGACGTGCCCGACACCGAGCCGGAGGGACTCGCGGCGCTCACCGCCGCCGCCCTCGGCGTCGCCCACCGCATGACCGACGCCGCCGCCCGCGGCGACTTCCGGGAACTGCTGGTGCGGGGCTCCGGAGGCTACGTCGCCACCTATGCCGCCGGCACCACCGCCGTACTCACCCTCCTCGCCGAGGACCGCGTCAACGTCGGCCGCCTCCACCTCGAAGGCCGCCGCAGCGGCGCCCGGATCGCCGACCTGCTGGCCACAAGCGTGGGTCCGGGCACCGGCCGTCACGCCGACCGCCCGGCGCCCGAAGAGCACCTCGCCACGGTGCCCCCGGCCACGGAACGCCCCATCGGCACCCTCCCGGTCCGCAGTCCGCAGCGGCCCACGCACCTGCCGCGCCCGCAGACCGGCATCTGAGCCCACCCGAACTTCCCGACCCGCCGAAGCAGAAGAAGACCGAAGGAAAGGAACCGAGCGCATGGCCAACACGGAGACCGCGCTGAAGGAATGCCTGAGCTCCATCGACGGAGCGACGGCCGTCGCCCTCGTCGACTACACCAGCGGCATGGCCCTCGGCACCCTCGGCGGCGGCAAGGACTTCAACCTGGAAGTCGCCGCCGCGGGCAACACCGACGTCGTGCGGTCCAAGCTGCGCACCATGGAGCACCTGGGCCTGAAGGAGGAGATCGAGGACATCCTCATCACCCTGAACACCCAGTACCACCTCATCCGCCTCCTGAAGGGCCGCGGTGGCAGCGGACTCTTCCTCTACCTCGTGCTCGACGGGAGCAGGGCCAACCTCGCGATGGCCCGCCACCAGCTGCGCCGCATCGAAGCCGATCTGGAGGTCTGAACCGGCACCACCGGACGGGAGCCCTCCGCCACGCATGCGTCGCGGAGGGCCCCGGCGTGCCGCACGGCGACGGCACGCCTCCGCCGGCCGCGTCTACGGTGAGTGTCATGACGGCACCCCTGGACGTGCTCGTGGTGGGCGCGGGTCCCACCGGACTCGCGCTCGCGACCCAACTGCGCTCCTGCGAAACCCCGTTCCGGATCGTGGACCGCTCACTTCACCGCGCCCGGGAGTCACGCGCCCCGGCGATCCAGCCCCGGACCCTGGAGATGCTGTCCGCGTTCGGTGTGGCGGACGATCTCGTCGACCGGGGCAACACGACGGTCGGGCTGTACCTGCACCTGTCCCGGCGGGTGCTGCGCGTGCCGGTGTTCGACGTGGGCTGCGACGACTCGCCGTACCCGTTCCTGCTCTTCCTCCCGCAGTCGGAGACCGAAGCCACCCTGACGGCTCATCTGGCCGCGCGGGACGTGACGGTCGAGCGCGGCACGCAGTTGCTCAGCGCCGAGCCCGAGGGAGAGTACGTCAGCTGCCGCCTGCGGCACCGGGACGGGAACGAGGAGACCGAACGGGCCCGCTACGTCGTCGGCTGCGACGGCGCACACAGCACCGTGCGCTCCCAGGCGGGTATCGGCTTCGAGGGGTACGCCTATCCGCAGACGTTCCTGCTCGCGGATCTGGAGGCCGACGGACTCGAGCCGGGTGCCGCGCACACGTTCATGACCGCGGCCGGGCTGCTGTTCTTCTTCCCCCTGGGCACTCCGGCCACGTGGCGGATGATCGCGATGCATCCGCCGGGCGCCCCCGGCGACGAGGTGAGTCCGGACCTCCTCCAGAGGATCGCGGACGACTGGACCCCCGGCAGGCTGTCCTTGCGCGATCCGGTCTGGATGACGAGCTTCCGCATCCACAACCGCGGCGCCACCCACTACCGCAGGGGCCCCTTCTTCCTCGCCGGCGACGCGGCGCACATCCACAGCCCGGCCGGGGGACAGGGCATGAACACCGGCATCCAGGACGCGCTCAACCTGGGCTGGAAGCTCGCCCAGGTCTGCCGCGGCGCGGCGCCCGAGGAGTTGCTGGCGACGTACGAGGCGGAGCGCGCCCCGTCGGCCACGGGGTACGCCGCCTCACCGACCGTGCCTTCACCGTCGGGACGAGCAGTCACCCGGCCCTACGGCTGGCTCGCGGGCATCTCGCCCCGCACGTGGCTCCGTTGCTCCTGCATGTGACCGGCGCCCGAGCACGTCTGTTCCGTACGGTGTCCGAACTGGGCGTCCACTACCGCCATGGACCCGCGTCCGTCACCGGGCGACACCGCCCGCGGCAGGGCCCACGCGCCGGAGACCGCCTGCCCGACGCTCCGGCCGGACTCCAGCGACGCGTCGCCGGAGCGGGCTACCACCTGCTGCTCTCCGGCCCCGCCCCTCTCTGGCCCGAGGACCTGGCCCCGGCCGGACGGCCCGGCCTGCTGACCGTGCACCACCTGGGCCCGCGAAGTCCGTGGCCCGGCCTCACCCACGCCCTCGTGCGGCCCGACGGATACGTGGCATACGTGGCCCGGGGCACCGACCTCGCGGGCCTGCGCGCCTACCTGGACCGCTGGCTGCCGGCCCCCTGAGGACGGCGGGCCGGGCGGCGGCCCGGCGAAGGGATCAGCCGTGGTACGTGATGTACCCGTTGCGGTCCGGGTCGGAGCCGCTCCTGGTGTACGAGTGCACGTCGGCACGGGCGCCGGACGGCTTGTACACGTAGATGGTGTCCTTGTCGTTGTTCCACATGAAGTTGCAGTTGTCCCGGTACACGACGTTCTTGGTGTCGGAGTCGGCCCCGTTGCCGCCGCGCAGCTTCACGTAGTCACCCGGCTGGAGGGTGTGGCTCGCGGTGAAGGCGAACCTGTTGCCCGCGGCGTCCTTCACGACGTACCCCTTGAGGTTCACCGTCGTGGAGCGCGAGTAGTTCTTGATGGTCAGGTACTCCTCGGCGGTGTTCCCGCCCGAGCACCGGTTGGAGTCGCTGCCGGGAGCGTCGTACTGAATGCCCCGGATCTTCAGCGCGGAGTCGTACTCGGCGGCCTGGGCCGGAACCGCCGACAGGGCGGTGAGTGCCCCGGCGGCGACGGCCGTGGTGGCGACAAGGCGTATACGCATGGACGTTCGTCCCCCCTGCATGGCCTTCAGGTGAAGGCGATGTGATGGTTCGGTGAAGCATCCGGATCGTACACGCTTCAAGTACGCAGCAGGGCGGGTTCGGTGACATGGCCACCGAACCCGCCCCGCGGGAGGTAAAACGTCAGGTGAGCGTCAGGCGCCGCTGGCCCGCAGCATGTCCTCGCGCTCGACGATCTTCACGCGCTCGCGGCCCTCGGGCTCGCCCAGAGCCTTCTCCGCGGCGTCCAGCTTGTACCAGCCGTCCCAGGTGGTGAAGCGGATGTCGCGATCGGCGAGGAACGCGTCCACGGCCTCGGGGTCGGGGCTGGCGGGCGTGTGCAGCCGACCGCCCGCGTAGTCGGCCAGCAGGTTCGCCACCGTCTCGTTGGCGTCGCCCTTGGTGTGCCCGATGAGGCCGATGGGGCCGCGCCGGATCCAGCCGGTGACGTACGTGGACTGCAGGTGCTCGCCCGTCTCCTGCATGACCCGGCCGCCCTCGTCCGGGACGGTGCCGGAGTCGATGTCCCAGGGCAGCTTCGGGAGTTTGTCGGACAGGTAGCCGACCGCGCGGTACACCGCACCGACGTCCCAGGTGTGGAAGGTGCCGGTGCCCCTGACGTTGCCGGTGCCGTCGAGTTCGGTGCGCTCGGTGCGCAGACCCACGACCTTGCCGTCCTCGCCGAGGACCTCGACCGGCGACTCGAAGAAGTGCAGGAAGAGCTTGTGGGGCCGGTCGCCGACGTCGCGGATCGCCCAGTTCTCCAGGGTCTTGGCCACCATGTCGGCCTGCTTGTTGCCGCGCCGCGTGGTGATCGAGCCCTCGTCGTAGTCGATGTCCTCGGGGTCGACGATGACCTCGATGTTGGGGGAGTGGTCCAGCTCCCGGAGCTCCATCGGGCTGAACTTGGCCTGGGCCGGGCCGCGTCGGCCGAACACGTGGATCTCCTTGGCCCGGTTGGCCTTCAGACCCTCGTAGACATTCGCCGGGATCTCGGTGGGCAGCAGCTCGTCCGCCGTCTTGGCCAGGACGCGCGCGATGTCGAGCGCGACGTTGCCGACGCCGAGCACGGCGACCTTCTCCGCCTCCAGCGGCCAGGTGCGCGGGACGTCCGGGTGACCGTCGTACCAGGACACGAAGTCCGCGGCGCCGTACGAGCCGTCGAGGTCGATGCCCGGCAGCGAGAGCGCCCGGTCGGCCGTCGCGCCGGTGGCGAAGATCACGCCGTCGTAGAACGCGCGCAGGTCGTCCAGGCCGATGTCGGTGCCGTAGTCCACGTTGCCGAAGAGCCGGATCTGCGGCTTGTCGAGCACCTGGTGCAGGGCGGTGATGATGCCCTTGATCCGCGGATGGTCGGGGGCGACGCCGTAACGGATCAGTCCGAACGGTGCCGGCATGCGCTCGAAGATGTCTACGGACACACCGGGTTCGGCGGCCACCTCGGACTTGAGCAGGGCGTCGGCGGCGTAGATCCCGGCGGGGCCGGATCCGACGATGGCGACCCGCAGGGGGCGGGGCATGGTCAGGTTCCCTTCGAGCGGCGACAAGCGATCTCTGCGGGAAGCTTAAACTAAGGCATGCCTAACCCGGTATGAGGGTCCGGTCTATGAGCCCATAAGGCTACTTTATGGGTGCTCCGCGGGCGTGCTCATGGCAGGGGCTGCTCCGCCCAGATCACCTTCCCCGCGGGCAGATAGCGCGTCCCCCAGCGCTCCGCGAGCTGTGCCACGAGGAACAGGCCCCGCCCGCCCTCGTCCGTCATGGTCGCGTACCGCAGGTGCGGCGAGGTGCTGCTGCTGTCGAACACCTCGCAGATCAGGTTGCGGTCGCGCAGCACCCGCACGCGTATGGGGCCGCCGCCGTACCGCAGCGCGTTGGTGACCAGTTCGCTCAGGATCAGCTCCGTGCTGAACGTCAGCTCCTCCAGGCCCCACGCGGCCAGCTGCCGGCTGACCGCCGCCCGCACCTCGCCCACGGCGGCCGGGTCGGCCGGCACCGGCCACTCTGCGACGTGGTCGGCGGTCAGCGCCCTGGTGCGGGCCACGATCAGCGCGACGTCGTCGCCGGAGTGGGCCGTGAGCTGCGAGTCGAGCACGACCCGGCAGGTGTCCTCGGAGGACTGCCCCGCCCGGCCCAGTGCCTCGCGCAGCATCTCCAGCCCGACGTCGATGTCCCGCTCACGGTCCTCCACCAGCCCGTCGGTGTAGAGGACGAGCCGGCTGCCCTCCGCCAGCTCCAGCTCCGCCGTCTCGAACGGCAGGCCGCCGAGTCCCAGCGGGGGGCCGGCGGGCACGTCGGGGAACTCCACGCTGCCGTCGGGGTGGATCAGCGCCGGCGGCGGGTGTCCGGCCCGCGCTACGGTGCAGCGCCGGGAGACCGGGTCGTAGACGGCGTACAGACAGGTCGCGCCGGTGACCGGGGCGCTGCCGTCCTCCTGCGTCTCGTCCTGGTCGATCCGGCCGACCAACTCGTCCAGCAGGGCGATGAGTTCCTCGGGGGGCAGATCGAGGGCGGAGAAGTTGTGCACCGCGGTGCGCAGCCGTCCCATCGTGGCCGCGGCGTGCAGCCCGTGGCCGACCACGTCGCCGACCACGAGCGCGACCCTGGCCCCCGACAGGGGCAGCACGTCGAACCAGTCGCCGCCCACACCGGCCTGCGCCGGCAGATAGCGGTAGGCGATCTCCAGGGCGTCCTGCTCGGGCAGATTGCGGGGGAGCAGGCTGCGCTGGAGTGTCACCGCCATGCTGTGCTCACGGGTATAGCGGCGGGCGTTGTCGATGGACACGGCGGCCCGGGCGACCAGCTCCTCCGCCAGCGCCAGCTCGTCGGTGTCGAAAGGCTCCTGCTTCTCGGAGCGCCAGAAGCTCACCACGCCGAGGATCAGGGTGCCGGCCCGCAGCGGCACGGTGATCAGCGAATGGATGCCGTACGCGACGATCTGCGCGGAGCGCTCCAGGTCCTGCGCCCGCCAGCCCGGGGCCTCGCCCAGCCGGGGCTCCAGGACGGGGCTGCCCGTGGCGAGGCTGCGGCCCTGCGGAGAGGACTCGACGAACCTGATCCGCTCCCCGGCCGGGTAGAGCGGCGCGTCCTTGCGGATCCCGTTCACCGCCGTCCGGCTGAGCCTCGCCGCCGCGTTCGGCTGCCCGCCGCCCAGTACGGCGTCGAACAGGTCCACGGTGACGAAGTCGGCGAACCGGGGCACGGCCAGCTCGGTCAGCTCCTCGGCGGTGCGGGTCACGTCCAGGCTGGTCCCGATGCCCACTCCGGCGTCGTACAGCATGTTGAGCCGCTCACGCGCGGTCTCGGCCCGCCCGGACAGGGCCCGCAGCTCCGTGGAGTCGCGCAGGGTGGCGACGCTGCCGGGCGGGACACCGGCGCGGTCCGTCGTCCGCTGGTTGACGGCGAGGAGACGGTCGCCGACCAGGTGCACCTCGTCCGTGGCGACCCGGCCCGAGGCCAACAGGTCGGCGATGCCCGGGTCGAGACCCAGACCGAGGACGTGCCGGCCCTCGGCGTCCGCGGGCAGCCCGAGCAGACGCTGCGCCTCGTCGTTGGCGAGCAGCAGCATTCCCCCGTCGTCGACGATGAGCACGCCCTCGCGCACGGCGTGCAGCACGGCGTCGTGGTGTTCGTACATCCGGGTCATCTCGTGCGGCCCGAGCCCGTGGGTCTGGCGCAGCAGCCGACGGCTCACCAGCGCGGCACCCGCCGTCGCGAGGGCGAGAGCGGCTGCGGCGGCCGCGAGTACGAGCGGCAACTGGCGGTCGGCGGTCCCGCCCACGTTCTTGGTCGTGATCCCCGCGGAGACCAGGCCCACGACCCGGCCGCCCTGGTCCTTCACCGGAACGACGGCCTGGACGAGCGGGCCGAGGGTGCCGTCGATCTCCTCGGTGAACGACTTCCCGGCCAGCGCCGGCGCGATCGTCCCGACGAACTTCTTCCCGATCCGGTCCGGCTTGGGGTGGGTGTAGCGGATGCCCTCGGTGTTCATGACGACGACGAAGTCGACCTTCGACCGCTCACGGGCTGCTTCGGCGCGTGGCTGGAGCACGGCGGTGGGATCAGGGCCCTGCAGTGCCTCGACGGTGCCCGGCGCGTTGGCGAAGGTCTCCGCGACGGCGAGCGAACGGTTGCGCGCCTCCCGCGTCGTGTCGTGCCGCACCTGCAGCACCAGCGCCACGACGGCCGCCACGACCAGCAGCAGCACGATCACCACGACGAGCAGGAACACCTGTCCCGCGACGCTGCGTCCGCCCAGCACCGACCGCAGCCCCGCCGCCGGTTGCCACCGGGACGAGCCCGCCTCCCGCCGCTGCCGTGCCGACGGCGCAGCGCCGGGCCGCAGGGGCGATCGGGTCCCGGATCGACCCAAGAGTCGGACCATGTGCCATGTCTACACTGCCGGGCTCCGGGAGGCGAGGGGCATCACCCATGGTGACAGGGGGTTCTCACCGTTTCATCACGTCCCGGACCCGCACGGGCTCCCTGCCACCCGCACACCGTACGACGGTGTCATGCGCCCAGCGAGCGGGCCAGCTCGTTCGTGGCCCGGGCGATCTCACGGTCCTCGTCCGCCAGCAGCCGGCCGAGCTCGCCGCGCCGGGCCCGCACGGCCTGCCGGGCCGCACGCTCCCACACCACCGGGTTCTCGCGATGGTTCAGCAGTTTCGGATAGACGGCGGCGGTGTTCTCCCACTGCCGGGCTTCGGCGATGCTCTTCAGCAGCCGGATGATCTGAGCACGGCAGGTCACCTGCGGCAGCTTGGCCAGCTCCCACAGGAACGGAACGGTGGCCGCGGTCGCCTGCTCCACGACGAAACCGAACTGGCAGATCCGTTTCCGCAGGTCGTCGAGGGCGGAGCGGGCCGTGTCGGCATCACCTCCGGCGATGCCGTTGAGCAGGAGGGGAATGGCGGCCGCCGAGCCGGTGGAGTCCTGGATGTCGCCCCACGGCACGTGGTCCAGTGCCGTGAGCGGTGTGTCGCAGGCCGTCCCGGTGGGGGCGTCGGGGCGCTGGGGGCGCTCGCTGCTCGGGTGTTCCGTCGAAGCGCTGCGCATGGCGAGGGGCCTTTCCGCGGCAGTCGAGTCAGATGGGGGGACAGGGCGTGGCCGGCCGGGTCGACAACCGGGCCCAGACCGTCTTGCCCGCCGGGGCACCGTTGTCCGCCGGGGCACCGGGGGACCAACCCCACTCCTCGGACAGGGCGTCGACGATGCACAACCCCCGCCCGTGCTCCTCCAGGGCGGCACCGGTCGGCGCGAACACGGGCGGATGGTCGTCGAGGTCGTAGACGGTGACCAGCAGGTGGCCGGGATCCAGGACGAATCCGAGCCGGATCTCGGGCACACCGGGGGCTCTCGGCGCCGCGTGCGTCGCGGCGTTGGCGGCGAGTTCGGTGATGACGAGGGTCGCGTCGTCGCAGCGGTGGTCGAGCGACCAGCCGTGCAGGGTGTCGCGCGTGAAGCAGCGCACCCGAGCGAACCCCTCCCGGCTGCACTCGACCCGCAGGGTGGCCGAGGCGGACAGGTCGCCCGAGAACTGCGGAAGCGCCTTCGGTACCGAGGGCGGGACCCCGTACGGCAGGACCGGGTGCGGGTCGGCCGGCACGGTGTGCCCCGCACCGGGTGCGCCTGCGTGTGCCGCAGCCCCACTCGGCGGCCGGAGCACGTGCTGCGCAGGTGATGACACGGCATCTCCCCGATGCGACGTCAGGACGCGGCGGCAGCCCGGGGGTTGACGCCGCAGCTATTATCCACGCTGAAGGCGCTCGCGTGCAATTGCACGAGAAATTGCGTGACTATTGCGCCATCGTGGGTACGCGAGCCGGAACGAGCGCGGTCGAAGGGACGCGGCCGCCCTCGGGCGAACAGCCGGGCACACCGTGCGCGGCGGGGTACGAGAACAGCAAGGAGACTGCGGTGCCACCAGTGCGGAACGGAGTGCAGGCAAGCTCGTTGGACGCCTGCTGGATCAAGAGCCGGCACAGCAACGCCGAGGGCAACTGCGTCGAAGTCGCCCCTCTCGTGGACGGCGGGATCGCCGTACGCAACTCCCGTGACCCCGACGGTCCCGCCCTGGTCTACACGTCGGCGGAGGTGGCGGCCTTCCTGGCCGGAGCGAAGGACGGCGAGTTCGACCACCTGCTCTGAGGGCGGTTCCGCCTCACGCGCGGTGTCACACGTCTGGGGGAGAAGCGGAGCCCAACTCCCTGCTTTTGTCGGGCTGCTTGGGTTGATGCGTGAAGACCCGGTGAAGTGGCATAGTGTAAGTCGCCCTTGTGCCGGTCTGCTGGGAGTCAGGATGTCCGCCGCGTCGCATCGCATCTCCCGTCTGGAACCTTACCTGGACAGGTCCGAGCCGGCGCCGACTCTGCTGAAGATGCTGGTCGGTGTACAGCTCGCCGGCTTCCGAGAGGACGCCGGTCTCGCCCAGGACCAGGCGGCGCGCGCCGCCGGGTTCAGTGCCGCGAAGTTGTCACGCATCGAATCGGGCAAGGGCCGCCGCCCGCCGACGGAGAGCGACGTCCGCACGCTGCTCGAGCTGTACGGCACCGACGACTACGAGGTCTCGGTGCTGCTCAAGCTGCTGCAGCGGGCCGGTGAGCCGGGCTGGTGGCAGCGGTACGACAAGCGGCTGATGCCCGAGTGGTTCGACCGGCTGGTCGGACTGCAGGAGGCCGCCGCCACCATCCGTACCTTCGAGATCCAGTACGTGCCCGGTCTGTTGCAGACTCCCGCCTACACCAGGGCCGTGGTGGAACGCGGCCTGCCGAACGCGCCGGCCGGTGAGGTGGAGCGACGCGTCGAACTGCGCAGGCACCGGGCCCGATTGGTGTCGCGGGCCGATGCCCCGCAACTCTGGGCGATCATCGACGAGTCCGTGCTGCTGCGCGTCCTCGGCAGCACCGAGGTGATGCGGGAGCAGCTCGCGCACCTCGTGGGCATGGCCGAACGCCCCAACGTGACGCTGCAGATCGTGCCGCTCAGCGTCACCAACGCCTCGGCACCGGCCATCCCGATCACGTATCTGCGCTTCGGCGGCCTCGATCTGCCCGACGTGGTCTACCTGGAGCACATCAAGAGCGCGAACTTCCTCGAGGACCGCGACGAGACCGAGGAGTACCGCATCGCGCTGGACCGGCTCGCGGACGAGGCACTCAAGCCCCGTGACTCGCTGGAGCTGCTGCGGCAGACGATGGAGCAGCGCTACCCCTGACACGAGGATGCCCGGCGGGGCACGACGACCGTCCCGCCGGGCATCACGGTCACTTCTCCAGCGGAACCCGCCCGACTCCGCCGAATTCGATCCATTCGTGCGTGAGCTGACGGGGCGCCACTTCGGTGTCCGGGCGCCAGGTCGACACCTCCACGAGCCCGGGCCGGAGAATCTCCAGGCCCTCGAAGTACGTCTCCACGTCCTTCGGTTCCCGCACGCGGCCCCATTGGCCCTGGGTCACCTGGTCCATGAAGTTCGTGACGAAGGTGCGGACTTCGGGATCCTCGCTGACCAGCTGGCACATCACCATGAAGCTGCCCGGAGCGAGCCGCTCCCGTACGCGACGGGCGACCGCGAGCGGCCCGTCGGTGTCGCTGTCCGGGATGCAGTGGAACACGGAGTTGAAGAGCACGCACACCGGCTCGTCGAAATCGATGAGCCGCTTGGTGTCCGCGTGGCCGAAGATCAGGTCGGTCTCGCGCATGTCGGCGTGGATGACGGTCGTGCGCTCGTCCTGCTCCAGCAGCGCACGGCCGTGGACCAGCACCATCGGGTCGTTGTCGACGTAGACCACATGGGTCGTGGGGTCGATGCGCTGGGCGACCTGGTGCACGTTGTCCTGCGTCGGCAGACCTGACCCGTGGTCCAGGTACTGCCGGATGCCGTACTCCTCGGAGAGGGTCTTCACGACCCGCTGGAGGAAGCGCCGGTTGTTCAGGGCCAGGCGGCGCGTGCTGGGGACGACCTTGTCGAGTTCCTCGCACGCCGCGCGGTCGGCCGCGTAGTTGTCCTTGCCGCCCAGGTAGTGGTCGTACATGCGCGCTGCCGTCGGCACGTTGGCGTCGATCTCGGTGGACAGCTGCTTCTCGGAGTGCATCGTTCCCCCTGCAAGGTGCCGCGCCAACGGACTGGCTGGACAGGAAGTACATCCTAGGGAGCGGGAGTTGAGCGGACCAGCCCACTGGCCGAGGTCCCCCGATCGAACGACAAAATGATGGACGCCCGCGCCGCCGATTGTGCACTGTGTGGCGATCCGTGCACTTTGTGTCACAGGCGCTCGGGCGGGTACTCGCGGCCCACGGTGTCGTCATCGGTGAGAGGTGGAACTGTCGACACCTCCGCCGATCACCTCCTCCAGCTGATCACCGGGCGCACGGTGTGCCACGTCCACACTCGTACGAAGACCGCCCGCGCCCCCGAGCTGAACGCCGCCGCGCCGGACGTCTGGGCGGAGATGTCGCCCGCCGAGGCGTCGGCCCAAGGCCTCGCCGACGGTGACCTGGTGCAGGTCACCACCCCGCGCGGGGCGATCCGGGCCAGGCTGCGCACCGCCGCGATCCGTGACGGCATGGTGTTCCCGCACCTCCACTCTGGCAATTGGGACACCCCGGCGGGCCACCGGCCCCCCGACGACGGCCCGGCCCGCGCGGCCACCCGTCCCCCGGGGCGCTGGCCGCCCTGAGGGAGAAGGCTTCGGAAGCCCTCGGCCGACGCCCCGAGACCGGACTGCTGCTTCTGAACGATCTGCGGGACCTGCACCTGGCCGCCGCGCGCAACTCGCTGCACTGGGAGATGCTCGCCCAGGTGGCCCGGGCAACCCGGGACGAGCCGCTCCTGACGCTGACCGGCGACTGCCACCCGCAGACCCTCCGGCAGCTGCGCTGGACCAACACCATGGTCAAAGTCCTGGCGCCACAGCTCCTGACCAGCGTCTGACCGGGCCGGTCACCGCCGCTGTGCGGCGATCATGGACCGGTACCAGTGGTAGCTGTCCTTCGGTGTCCGCCGCTGGGTGGCGTAGTCCACGCGGACGATCCCGAAGCGCTTGTCGTAACCGAAGGCCCATTCGAAGTTGTCCAGGAGCGACCACACGTAGTAGCCGCGCACCTCCACGCCGGCGTCCATCGCGGCCCGCAGCGCGGTGAGGTGGTCACGCAGGTAGGCGACCCGGTCCGGGTCGTGGACGGCCCCGTCCGGGCTCACCTCGTCCTCCTCCGCGGAGCCGTTCTCGGTGATGAGGACGGGCGGCAGGGCCTGGCCGTACCGCTCTCCGAGCCCCACGAGCAGGTCGGTGAACGTGTGGGGCGCGACGGCCCAGCCCATGGCGGTGCGCCGCACGCCGGGCATCGGCACCTCCGCGTACCGGTTGTCGGTCGCGACGCGCCGGGCCGGGTCGCTCTCACGGTAGGGGGCGTCGGCCACGACGATCGGCCGGTAGTAGTTGATGCCGAGGAAGTCCAGGGGCCGGGAGACCAGTTCGAGGTCGCCGTCCCGCCGGAAGCCCTGACCGCTGATCAGCTCACCCCACGTCTCCTCCTCGGCCGCCGGGTAGCGGCCCGCGAGCAGCGGCTCGGTCCACACCAGGTTGTGCAGGGTGTCCGCACGGGCGACGGCGGCCCGGTCGGCGGGGGAACCGGTCGCGGGCAGGTGGTGGTCGAGGTTGAGGGTGATACCCACCTCGCGCACCCCGGTCGCCCGGAGCGCCCGTACGGCCAGGCCGTGCCCGACCAGCAGATGGTGGGCCGCGGCCAGGGCGCCACGGCCCTCGCGGGCGCCCGGGGCGTGCCGCCCGACGGAATACCCGAGGAAGGCACTGCACCACGGCTCGTTGAGGGTGATCCAGCGCGGCACACGGTCGCCCAGGTGCTCCGCGACGACGGCCGCGTACTCACCGAACCGCTCGGCGGTCTCCCGCACCCGCCAGCCGCCGCGGTCCTCCAGCGCCTGCGGAAGATCCCAGTGGTAGAGGGTGGCGGCCGGCTCGATCCCCACGTCGAGGAGCTCGTCGACCAGCCGCGCGTAGAAGTCCAGCCCCTTGGTGTTCACCGGGCCGGACCCGTCCGGCACGATCCGCGGCCAGGCGATCGAGAACCGGTACGAGCCCACGCCCAGCTCACGCAGCAGCGCCACGTCCTCGGGGTACCGGTGGTAGTGATCACAGGCGACATCACCGGTGTCCCCGTTGGCCACCAGCCCCGGCGTGTGGCTGTAGGTGTCCCAGATGGACGGGCCGCGTCCGTCCTCCTGCACCGCCCCCTCGATCTGGTAAGAGGCGGTCGCGGCCCCGAACACGAAGCCGGGCGGAAAACTCGGGAAGTCAGTCATGCCCTCCACCATGCCCGGGGCCGCGGGCAGCCGTGCCGAGAACCGCTAATCTGGACATACGAGAATTCTTCGAAAGTCTGCAGGCGTGTCCGCAACCGCTGTTCTCACGGCCCCGGCCGCTTTTCCCAGGAGAAACTCATGGGCGACTATTACGACCTCGGCACGTACCGCCGTCCCGTCACCACGTCCTCTCCCGATGCCCAACTCTGGTTCGACCGCGGCCTGATGTGGACGTACGCGTTTCACCACGAGGAAGCCGTCGCCTGTTTCGAAAAGGCGGCCGAGGCCGACCCGGACTGCGCCATGGCCTATTGGGGTATCGCCTACGCGCTCGGCCCGAACTACAACAAGCCCTGGGAATTCTTCGACGGCGAGGAACTGGCGCATACCGTCGAGCGCACGCACGCCGCTGTGGAAAGGGCTCACGAGAAGGCCACCCGCGCCACCCCGGTCGAGCGGGCCCTCATCGGCGCACTGCGGGCGCGCTATCCGCAGTCGCGGGCCGTCGAGGACTGCTCGGTGTGGAACGAGCCCTACGCGGACGCCATGCGTGTCGTCTACGAGCTGGCGCCCGCCGACCCGGACATCGCCACCCTGCACGCGGATGCCGCGATGAACCTCACCCCGTGGCAGCTGTGGGACCTCACGACGGGCCGGCCGGCCGAGGGCGCCCGGACCACCGAGGCCAAGGCCGTGCTGGAGGGCGCTCTCGCCACCGATGCCGGCTTCCGCCATCCCGGCGTCCTGCACCTGTACATCCACCTGATGGAGATGTCCCCGGCGCCGGAGCAGGCCCTCACCGTCGCCGACCGCCTGCGCACACTCGTGCCCGACGCCGGGCACCTGCTCCACATGCCCTCACACCTGGACGTCCTGTGCGGCGACTACCGCCAGGTCGTCTCGGCCAACAGCGACGCGATCGCCGCCGACGAGAAGTACCACCGGCAGGCCGGCGCGATGAACTTCTACACCCTCTACCGGGCGCACAACCACCACTTCAGGATCTACGGCGCGATGTTCCTCGGCCAGGCGCAGGTGGCCCTCGACAGCGCCGCACAGCTGGAAGCCGCCATTCCCGAAGAGCTGCTCCGGGTCCCGAGCCCGCCGATGGCCGACTGGCTGGAGGGGTTCCTGGCCATGCGCGTCCACGTCCTGATCCGCTTCGGCCGCTGGAGCGAGATCCTGGACCTGCCCGTCCCCGCCGACCCGGAGCTCTACGCGACGACCGTGGCCATGCGGCACTACGCCCGGGGCGTCGCCCTCTCCGCCCTCGGTGACGTCGACCGGGCGGAGACCGAGCGCGGACTCTTCCGCGAGGCGGTGAGCCGGGTGCCCGAAACCCGGATGCTGTTCAACAACACCTGCCACGACATCCTCGCCATCGCCTCCGCCATGCTGGACGGCGAACTCGCCTACCGCAGGGGCGAGTACGACCTCGCCTTCGCCGCCCTGGAGCGCTCCATCCACCTGGACGACAACCTGCCCTACGACGAGCCCTGGGGCTGGATGCAGCCCACCCGCCACGCCTACGGCGCACTGCTGCTGGAACAGGGCCGCGTGGCGGAGGCGGAGGCCGTCTACCGTGCCGACCTCGGACTCGACGACAGCCTGCCCCGCCCCCTCCAGCACCCGGGCAACGTCTGGGCCCTGCACGGCTTCCACGAATGCCTGCTGCGCAGTGGCAAGACCGGCGAGGCGGCCCTCGTGGCCCACCAGCTCAAGCTCGCGAGCGCGCTGGCGGACGTCCCCATCCAGGCGTCCTGCTTCTGCCGCCTCGACACCGCCCCTGTCCCGCAGGAGGCCGACGGGTGCTGCCACTGATCCGGGGAGCGGCTCTCACGGCACGGCGACCCCGTCGCACGTTTGAGCTGTTGCCTTGCGGTCACTCGGTGCGGTGACCCCGTAGTCGGATACGACGTGGAGTGAACGAACGTGGCTGGAGACCAGAAGGGCAAGGCGAAGGCCGAGCAGGCCAAGGGCAAGGCCAAGGAGACGATCGGCCGCGCGGTGGGCAACGAGCGGCTGACGGCCGAGGGCAAGGCCGAGCAGTCGAAGGGCGACGCCCGGCAGGCCAAGGAGAAGACCAAGGACGTCTTCAAGCACTGAGGTCACGTGACGGTGCCGCGTCCCCGGGCGGGGCGCGGCACCCGAGCATGCCGGTCCGCCCCGCTCCGAGCGGCGGACCGTACGCCATGCTCCCTGGACGCGCGCGGCCTGGACATCCGCTCCGTCCGGGTCGACGGCCGCACGGCCGCCATCGTTCCCCTCGTCGAGCCCGGCCGCGCCTGCACCGCGCGCAGCAGCACGCCCGCTCGTTCCTCGTCCCCGGACTCCATCACCGGCGGGGGCAGTCCGCAGCGCGCCGGTTCCCAACTCGCCCCAGCTCTTGACGTGTTGATTGCCGTCCTCAAACATTCGGGAAGCTCGATCGACTCTGCGCGGTTCTGTTCGCTCCCGAAGGGAATCCATGTCCAGCAGACATCGCCTCGCCCGGACGGCACTGGCGATCACCGTCCCCTTGGCCCTCGGCGCGAGCCTCGTCGCCGTGCCTCCTGCCACCGCTGCTGCAGCGGATCCGCCGGCCGACGCGGTGACGGTGCGGATCGACCCGTCCTACCGGCAGCAGGAGTTCGAAGGGTGGGGGACGAGCCTCGTCTGGTTCGCCAACATCACCGGCCGCTACCCGGAACCCATCCGGCAGAAGCTGGCCGACATGCTGTTCGGCGAGGACGGACTCCGCCTCAACATCGCGCGCTACAACATCGGCGGCGGCAACGCCCCCGACGTCCGCAAGGACTACATGAAGACCGGCGCGACCATGGACGGCTTCTGGAGGGCTCCCGAGGGCACCACCAGGGAGGACACCGACTGGTGGAACCCGGACGACCCCGGGCACTGGGACTGGTCCGCCGACGCGGGCCAGCGCTGGTGGGTGGACCGCGTCAAGAGCAAGGTGACCCGCTGGGAGGCGTTCAGCAACTCACCGCCCTGGTTCCAGACCGTGAGCGGCTACGTCTCGGGCGGCTTCGACGCGGGCACCGACCAGATACGGGCGGACCGCGTCGACGACTTCGCCGCCTACCTGGTCAAGGTCACCGACCGGTTGGAGAAGAAGCACCGCATCCGGTTCGACACCATCGCCCCGCTCAACGAGCCCAACACCAACTACTGGGGCACTCAGATAGGCCCCGACGGGCAGCCCACCGGCGGCCGTCAGGAGGGCGCACACGCCGGCCCCGAACTCCAGCAGAAGGTAGTGCTGGCCCTGCAACGCGCGCTGGAGAAGGCGAGCACCCGTGCCACGATCTCCGCGATGGACGAGACCAACCCCAGCACCTTCGTCCGCAACTGGAACGCCTACGGCAGCTCCGCCCGGGCCGCCGTCGGCCAGCTCAACGTGCACACCTACGGCACCGGCATGCGCACCAGCGCCCGCGACAGCGCCAAGGCCGCCGGCAAGCCGTTCTGGATGAGCGAGGTCGAGGGCACCTGGGGGACCGGCACCGACTTCACCGGCATGGAACCCGGGCTCGGCATCGCCACCCGGGTCGTCGAGGACATCCGTGAACTGGAGCCGTCCGCCTGGGTGTTGTGGCAGCCGGTCGAGGACTCCATCCCCCAGGCGCAGGCCGGCAGGAACTGGGGCAGCATCCACATCCCGTTCGACTGCACCTCCGAGGACACCTTGGAGACCTGCCCGATCAAGACCAACACGAAGTTCCACACCCTGCGCAACTTCACCCATCACATCCGCCCCGGCGACCACTTCGTCAAGGTGGACGACCCCTCCAGCGTCGCCGCGGTACGCGAGTCCGGCCGCGGAGCGACGGTGGTGCACGTCAACAGCGGCACGACCCCGCGTGCGGTGACCCTCGACCTGACGAAGTTCCGGCGGGTCGCCCGCGGTGCCACCGTGACGCCCGTGGTGACCAGCGACGATGGCGCCCTCGTGCGCGGCAGACCCGTCAAGGTCGAGGACGCCTCCGCCACCGTGACGGTCCCCGCCAAGTCGGTGACCACCCTCCTCGTCGACGGCGTGTCCGGGACCGCGAAGGACGCCGCGCTGGTCCGGGCCGGCCACGTCTACCGCCTCCAGGGCACCCAGAGCGGCAAGTCCCTGGCCCCGTCCGCCGAGGGCGACCGCGTCGTCGTGCGCACGGCCGACCCGGCCGCCGCGTCGCAGCTCTGGTCCGTCAAGCGGCTGACGCGCGGCAACGGCAACCGTGACCGGTACGCCCTCGTCAACGCCGCGGACGGCAGGCACCTCGCCGTGCGCGATGACGAGGCCGTTCTCGAAGACGGGGACACTCCGGCCGCACACTGGATCATGTCGACCACCGGGGACGGCAGCTGGACCTTTGTGAATGCCGCGACGGGCCGTCTCCTCGATGTCGTCGGCCAGTCGACGGCTGACGGCGCCCGGGTCTCGGCCCACCTCCCGACCTCCAACGCCAACCAGCGCTGGGGCGTGAGCGATGAGACGGTGCTCCGCACCGAGCCGGCCAAGGCCTTCACCGTCCCCGGGCGCACCCCCGAACTGCCCCGGACCGTGACACCCGTGTTCCGTGACGGGGCCCGGGGCGCGCTCCCCGTCGAGTGGACGCCGCCCTCCGCATCGCGCTGGCGTGAACCCGGGACCGTACGGGTGAAGGGCCGGGCCACCGATGCCCTCGGCCGGACCGTCCGCGCCGAGGCGGTCGTCACCGTGGACACCATCGCCGCCACCCAGCCGGCCCGCGCCAAGACCTACACCGGCGGACGGCCCGGCCTGCCCGCCACGGTCACCGGCGTGGGACGGCACGGCGGAACCGCCGACCTCCCGGTCACCTGGGACCCCGTGCCCGAGGGCGCGTTCGACGAGACCGGAGTGGTGAGCCTGCGCGGCACCGCCCGGATCCCCGGCGGGGACAAGGCGACGGCGAGCGTACGCGTCCAGGTGACCAGCCCCGAGGAGACCAACGCCGCGCGCGACGAAGGCGTGACGGTCGCCGCCACCTCCACCGAGAGCGGCTACTCCGCCGAGGGCCTGCGCAACGGCACCACATCCGAGAAAGCCTGGTCGAACTGGAGGTCCGGCACGAAGAACCCGTCCGACACCATCACCTTCACCTTGCCCGAAGCACGCGATCTGACCCGGGTCGTGACCCACTTCCACCGTGACGGCGGCACCGATGCCGGCTTCGCGGAGTCCCTCAAGGTGCAGGTGCGAACCTCCGACGGCGCCTGGTCCGACGCGAGCGACCAGGTCGCCGTCGGCGCCGAGGGGACGTCGGTGGCCGACGTTCCGGTGCGGGCGACGGGCCCGGCGACGGGCGTGCGGGTCGTGATGACCGCCCGCCCGGGCGGCTACCTCACCCTCGGCGAGATCGAGGTCCACGCCAAGGCGCCGGGCGTCTCCGCGGACGCGGCCGCCGCGTCGGTCGAGGTGAACGGCGCGCCCGTGGCCGGCTTCGACCCGGAACGGACGAGCTACCGGGTGGCCGTCGACCGCCCGGACCGGGCCCGGATCACCGCCACGCCGCGTGACCCCTATGCGAGGGTGACGGTCCGGCCGGACGCGGCCGGGGGCAGGACGGCCCACATCGTCTCCGTGACCAGCGAGGACGGCGCACGATCACAGACGTACAGGATCGAGCTGACCCGCCGCTGACACGGAAGGACAGCCGAAAGCGCGGGGCCCGCACGCCCCGCGCTTTCGTGTTCCGGCATCAGAGGGATCAGACCGCCGGAGCCGGGTACGTCGGGTACTCCACGCCGGACACGTGCTGCACCACACGGATGACCTGGCACGAGTAGCCGAACTCGTTGTCGTACCACAGGTAGAGGATCGCGTTGTCGCCGTCGACCTTGGTGGCGCCGGCGTCGACGATCGAGGCGTGGCGCGAGCCGATGAAGTCGCTGGAGACCGCGTCCGGAGCCGTGGTGAAGTCGATCTGGCGCTTGAGCGGCGAGGTCAGGGAGACGTCGCGGAGGTGGTCGAGGACCTCCTCGCGGGTGGTCTCCCGGCCGAGCCGCAGGCTGAGGATCGCGATGGAGACGTCCGGCACCGGGACACGGATCGAGCTGCCGGTGATCGGCGCCTTGAGGTCGGGCAGCGCCTTGGCGACGGCGGAGGCCGCACCGGTCTCGGTGATGACCATGTTGAGCGGCGCGGACCGGCCGCGGCGGTCGGCCTTGTGGTAATTGTCCAGCAGGTTCTGGTCGTTGGTGAAGGAGTGAACGGTCTCGACGTGGCCGCGCAGGACCCCGAACTCGTCGTCCATCGCCTTCAGCGGCGGCACGATCGCGTTCGTGGTGCAGGACGCGCAGGACAGGATCTGCTCGTCCGGCTTGATCGTGTCGTGGTTGACACCGTGCACGATGTTGGGGACGTCGCCCTTGCCGGGCGCGGTCAGCACGACCTTGTCGATACCGGGGCGCAGGTGCTCGGACAGGCCCTTGCGGTCACGCCACTTGCCGGTGTTGTCGATGAGGATGGCGTCCTTGATGCCGTACGCCGTGTAGTCGACCTCGGACGGGTCGTTCGCGTAGATCACCTTGATCGCGTTGCCATTGGCGACGATCGTGCTGTTGGCCTCGTCGACGGTGATCGTGCCCTGGAACTGGCCGTGGATCGAGTCGCGGCGCAGCAGCGAGGCGCGCTTGACGATGTCCTGCTCGCCGCCGCCGCGCACCACGATGGCCCGCAGCCGCAGACCGTTGCCCGAGCCGGACTTCTCGATGAGCAGCCGGGCCACGAGCCGCCCGATGCGGCCGAAGCCGTACAGGACGACGTCCCGGCCTTCGCGGCGCTCGATCTTGTCGGCGCCCGTGGCACCGGCGACGGCCTCGGCGGTGAACTCCGCCACCGACAGACCGCGGTCGTCCTCGCGGTACGTCGCGGCGAGCATGCCGATGTCGATCTGGGACGGCCCGAGGTCGAGCTCGGAGAGGGTCTGCAGGAACGGCAGCGTCTCGGTGACCGAGAGCTCCGCGCCGGCGATCTGCCGGGCGAACCGGTGGGTCTTGAGGATGCTGACCACCGACTTGTTCACCAGGGAGCGGCTGTGCAGCAGGACCGTCACGTCCCGCTCCCGGTGCAGCTTCCCGATGATCGGGATCATCGACTCCGCGATCTCCTCGCGGATCTTCCAGTTGGTGAACGAGTCGTCGTTGACAGTCACGAGTCCATCTTTCGAGCTAGGCGGCGCTCATATGTTAAACCGTCGATTTTCCGGGTCGTGAACGGGGTGCCTCCGATGCGTTCGGCCACCCGCTCCGCGCGCCTCGACGGGCCGTGCCTGAGACGATCGAAACAGGATCTTCCGGGGTGAAAGGGGTGACCATGGACTACGACTCGGTCGCCGACGAGCTGTACGCCCTGCGCCCGGATGAATTCACCGCCGCCCGCGCCTCCGCGATGGCCGCGGCCCGCACCGCCGGCGACCGGGAACTCGCCGAGCGGATCCGCGGGTTGCGCAAGCCCAGCCTCGCCGCCTGGGTCAGCAATCTCCTGGTCCGCGGCAGCCCCGACGAGGTCGAGCCCCTGTTGCGCCTGGGGGAGGGGCTGAGGCAGGCCCATCAGGACCTGGACGGCGCACAACTGCGCGAGCTGAGCCGTCGGCAGCACGCACTCATCCGAGCCCTGTCCCTGCAGGCGCGGCAGCTCGCGAAGGAGGCCGGGCATCCCGTCGGCGAGAGCGTGCAGCGCGAGGTCGAGAACACCCTGCACGCCGTACTGGCCGACGCCGAGGCCGCCCGGGCCTGGGCCGGCGGCCGTCTGGCCAAGCCGCTGAACGCGGCCGTCGGCTTCCCCGCCGTAGCCGAGGGCGCCCGGCCGCAGCGCCCCGCACCCGCACCAGGGCCCGCGCCCTCCCGCCCCGACGACAAGGCGAGCGAGCAGCGTCGGCGCCGACTGGACCGGGCCCGCGAGGAGGCCGAAGCCGCCGAGCGCGCGCTGCGGGAGCTGCGGGGCGAGGCGGAAGCGGCGGGCCGGGCGGCGACGGAGGCGAAAGAGCGGGTCGACGGCCTGCAGCAGCGCGTGGAGGAACTCGCCGGGGAACTGGAACGCGCCAGGAAGGAGCACCAGCAGGCCCGCTTCGCCGAACGAGCCGCCCGGGAGGAGGCGCGCACCGCCGACCGCCGGGCCCGCGAGGCCGGCCGCAAAGCCGCGAGAGCCGCCGCCCAGCTCGAACGCCTGGCCTCGCCTGACGCGTGACCCGCGTGACCGCAACGGCGGTGCGCGGCGCCCGACGCCCGCGAGGGCGCGATCATGGACCTGTGACGGAGTTCACAGGCCTCAAGTAGCCCGCCCCACACAGGGCTCACCCTCCCGACACCAAAATTGAACCGTTCGTTTTCTTGAATCAATCGTGTTTGTGTGGCTAGGTTGATCCCATGACCGCAACCGGGAACCCGACCACCGCCGAGGAGCTGCGAGGTGCCGGCCTGAGGGTGACGGCCGCCCGTGTCGCGCTGCTCGAGGCCGTGCGGGACGGTGACCACCTCGGTGCCGAGGCCATCGCCTCCGAGGTGCGCGGCCGTGTGGGCCACATCTCCGTCCAGGCCGTCTACGAGGGGCTGCACGCCCTCACCGCGGCGGGGCTCATACGCCGACTCGACCCACCCGGCAGCCCGGCGCTCTACGAGGGGCGGGTCGGCGACAACCACCACCACCTCGTGTGCCGCTCGTGCGGAGCCGTCGCCGACGTCGACTGCGCGGTCGGCCACGCCCCCTGCCTGACCGCGTCCGACGACCGCGGCTTCGCCGTCGACGAGGCCGAGGTCATCTACTGGGGCCTGTGCCCCGCCTGCTCCACCGCCCGCAGTACCTGAGCACTCGATCCACCGAGCACCGCGATCCACCGAGCACTGTGATCCCCCGAGCACTGTGATCCACCCCGTCCGGAAGGATTTCCATGACTGAGAACCACGACGCGATCGTCACCGACTCGAAGTCGGAGGAGACGGGAGGCGGCTGCCCCGTGGCGCACGGCCGCGCCCTGCACCCGACCCAGGGCGGTGGCAACCGCCAGTGGTGGCCCGAGCGGCTCAACCTGAAGATCCTCGCCAAGAACCCCGAGGTCGCCAACCCCCTCGGCGGGGACTTCGACTACGCCGAGGCCTTCAAGAACCTCGACCTCGACGCCGTCAAGCAGGACATCGCCGAGGTGCTGACCACCTCGCAGGACTGGTGGCCCGCCGACTTCGGCAACTACGGCCCGCTGATGGTCCGGATGGCCTGGCACAGCGCCGGTACGTACCGCATCAGCGACGGCCGCGGCGGTGCCGGCGCCGGACAGCAGCGCTTCGCCCCGCTCAACAGCTGGCCGGACAACGGCAACCTCGACAAGGCCCGCCGTCTGCTGTGGCCGGTCAAGAAGAAGTACGGCCAGTCCATCTCCTGGGCCGACCTCCTGATCCTCACCGGCAACGTCGCCCTGGAGCAGATGGGCTTCGAGACCTTCGGCTTCGCCGGTGGCCGCGCCGACGTCTGGGAGGCCGAGGAGGACGTCTACTGGGGCCCCGAGACCACCTGGCTCGACGACAAGCGCTACACCGGCGACCGCGAGCTGGAGAACCCGCTCGGCGCCGTCCAGATGGGCCTCATCTACGTCAACCCCGAGGGCCCGAACGGCAACCCGGACCCGATCGCCGCGGCCCGCGACATCCGTGAGACGTTCCGCCGCATGGCGATGAACGACGAGGAGACCGTCGCCCTGATCGCCGGCGGTCACACCTTCGGCAAGACCCACGGTGCCGGCCCGGCCGACAACGTCGGCGCCGACCCCGAGGCCGCCTCCATGGAGGAGCAGGGCCTGGGCTGGCGCAGCACCTACGGCACCGGCAAGGGCGGCGACACCATCACCTCCGGCCTGGAGGTCACCTGGACGAGCACGCCCACCCAGTGGAGCAACGGCTTCTTCAAGAACCTCTTCGAGTTCGAGTACGAGCTCGAGCAGAGCCCCGCCGGCGCCAACCAGTGGGTGGCCAAGGACGCCCCGGAGATCGTTCCGGACGCGCACGACTCCTCGAAGAAGCACCGTCCGAAGATGCTCACCACGGACCTGGCGCTGCGCTTCGACCCGATCTACGAGCCGATCTCCCGCCGGTTCTACGAGAACCCGCAGGAATTCGCGGACGCCTTCGCCCGCGCCTGGTTCAAGCTGACCCACCGTGACATGGGCCCGAAGTCCCTGTACCTCGGACCGGAGGTCCCGCAGGAGACCCTGATCTGGCAGGACCCGCTGCCGCAGGCCGAGGGCGAGACCATCGACGCCGGTGACGTCGAGACCCTCAAGACCAAGCTTCTGGAGTCGGGCCTGTCCGTCTCGCAGCTGGTGTCCACCGCGTGGGCCTCGGCGTCCACCTTCCGCGGCAGCGACAAGCGCGGCGGCGCCAACGGCGCCCGTATCCGCCTGGAGCCGCAGCGCGGCTGGGAGGTCAACGAGCCCGACGAGCTGGCTCAGGTCCTGCGGGTCCTGGAGGGCATCCAGCAGGAGTTCAACGCCGGCGCTGGCCACAAGAAGGTCTCGCTGGCCGACCTGATCGTCCTCGGCGGCACCGCCGCCGTCGAGAAGGCCGCCAAGGAAGCCGGCTACCAGGTGGAGGTCCCCTTCGCCGCGGGCCGTGTGGACGCGACGGAGGAGCACACCGACGCCGAGTCGTTCGAGGCGCTCGAGCCGACCGCCGACGGGTTCCGCAACTACCACGGCAAGGGCAACCGCCTGCCGGCCGAGTTCCTGCTGCTGGACCGCGCCAACCTGCTCACCCTCAGCGCCCCCGAGATGACCGTCCTGGTTGGTGGCCTGCGGGTGCTGGGCGCCAACTACCAGCAGTCCCAGCTCGGCGCCTTCACCAAGACGCCCGGCTCGCTGACCAACGACTTCTTCGTCAACCTGCTCGACCTGGGCATCGAGTGGAAGTCGACGACCGAGGACCAGACCACGTTCGAGGGCCGCGACGCCGCCACCGGCGAGGTCAAGTGGGCCGGCTCCCGCGCCGACCTGGTCTTCGGCTCGAACTCCGAGCTGCGCGCCCTGGCCGAGGTCTACGCGAGCGACGACGCGAAGGAGAAGTTCGTCAACGACTTCGTCGCGGCGTGGGTCAAGGTCATGAACCTGGACCGGTTCGACCTGGTCTGATCATCCCCGCACGACAGGAGGGCCGGGCCGGCAGGCCGGGCCGTCCTGTCGGTTGTCTGAGGGATCGTCAAAAGGAGTTCAAGGTAAGAACATCACTTACCCAACTCTCACCATGAAACGGCAAGGACCGCGGCTTGCCGCGCATTCGGGCATACGTTCTGGCCGTGAACTCATATGCCACCTCCCACAGAGGTACCGGCCCTGAACCGCACCCCGTCGCCGGTTCACGGCCCTCCACCGGTGGTACCGTCCGCCGGACCCTGCTGCGCACCGCGCTGACCGGGGCCGCGGCCCTGGGCGCGGGTCTCGGTGCGGCGCGCCCGGCCACCGCCGCGCCGGCCGGCTCCGGGCCCGCGGAGCCACGACCCGGCACCCCGGACGAGGCCCTGCGGGAACTTGCCGCGGGCAACCGCCGCTGGCGCGCCTTCCGGGAACGCCACCCGCACGAGAACCCGGCCATCCGGCGGACGCTGGCCACCGCCCAGCACCCCTTCGCGGTCGTGCTCGGCTGCATCGACTCGCGTGTCCCCCCGGAGCTGGTCTTCGACCAGGGCCTGGGCGACCTGATGACCGTCCGCACCGCCGGCGAGGTCCTCGACGAGGCCGTGCTCGGCAGCGTCGCCTACGGCGTCCTGGAGCTCGGCATACCGCTCGTCGTCGTCCTCGGCCACCAGTCGTGCGGCGCGGTGCGTGCCGCCGTGACGGCGGAGCAGTCGGGAGAGCACCTGCCCGCCCACATGCAGTACCTCGTCGACCAGATAGGCCCCGTCATAGACCACGGCAAGGAAGGGGACGCCCGGATCGACGCGACCGTGAGCGCCAACGTCCGGCTCGTGCGCTCCCGGCTGGCCGCGGAACCCGAACTCGCCGCCAGGATCGGCACCGGCAAGCTGGCGATCGTCGGCGCCCGCTACGAGCTCACGACCCAGGCGGTCCACCGCCTCGCCTGAGAGGCAGCCGGCCCGGTCCGCCACCCACGACGGCGGACCGGGCCGCTGCGTCACACCTGGAGCGGATTGAACCGGGCCGCGGCCATCAGGTACCAGGCCGTCGCCCCGGTGTGCCGGTAGGGGTAGTAACCGAAGCCGAAGCCCGTGTCCAGCGGACTGCTGGCGGACACGACCCCACTGCGCTCGGGCAGAACCTTCCCCCCGACGGTCTGGTCCTCGCCCAGCAGATCCTGCGCCCGCTCGATCGAGGTGAGCAGACGCCGGGCGTCCGCCTCGTCACCGCGGGCCCCGCGCTCACGCAGGGCGAGCGCGAGATGCGCCGTCCCCTCGAACCACACCCCGTTGCGGTCGGGCCTCGGCTGGCCTTCGGCGATCGGAGCGTCCTCGTTCGCGAGGAGGCTCGCCGAACTGAAGGTGACCCCCTCGTACGACTGCCCCACGGGCACCGTGCTGTTCGTGCGCCCGGAGTGGTCCCGGACGGACAACTCGGCCAGGGCCCAGTCCAGCGAACGGGAGTGGCGGCGGGAGCCCAGCGCGAGGTGCGTCCAGGTCTGCGTGTCCTCCGGGACCGGGAACTTGTTGACCGTCACACCGTCGTTCGTGCCGGTGTAGAAGAACCCGCCGGACGGCTCCCACATCCGGCGCACGAACGCCCCGGCCCGCCCGCGGCGCTCCAGCCACACCCGGTCGCCGGTCAGCCGGGCGAGCCTGCCGAAAAAGCAGACCAGGTCGGTGTTGTGCTCGGTCGAGGTGAACGGCAGCTTCTGATTCGCCCCGTTCACCCCGAACTTGTAACCGCCGAGGGGCTCGTCGGTGCGGCCGGTGAGCTCGATCCACTCGCCGATGCGCACGGCGCCCTCGACGAAGCGGCGTGCCCCGGTACGGCGGGCGAGGGCGCCGAGCGCGATACCCGCCCAGGCCATGTCGCCCACGGCCGTTCCGGTGAAGCCGAACTGCGTCCCGACGTTGGCCGTTCCGTCGGCCCGTACGAAACCGTCGGGCTGGAGCGAGCCGTCGTAGAAGGTGTACGGCCCGACGTTGTAGGCCTGCCGAAGCCTGCCGTCGTCGTACGCCGGGTCGTGGCTCTGGGCGTGGAGCAGGGCGTCGCCCAGCGCCTTGGCCCTGGCCAGTCCGGCCGGGGTGCGGGCCGCGAGGTGGGCCAGGAGCGCGAGGGCGTTGTCGTAGGTGAACGCGGTGCTGAACAGCCCGGCCTGGTCGGTGTAGCTCTGGGTCAGGCGGAGGTCGCCGTGGTCGGGGTAGGCGTCCATGGCGGCGGCGAGAAAGGCATGCCCCCGGACCGGGGCCGATGCCGGGCGGGACCCGGTGGAGCCGGCCGCGAGGGCCTGCGCCGGGGCGGCGGTGGTGAACCCGGCGGCGGTGATGCCGAGCCCGGCACCGATGAGCGAACGCCGGCTGAGCGCCGGGCCTTGTCTGCCAGTCATGGATCTCCCTTGAGAGCGCTCTCAGCCAGTGGGCGCCTATTGTGCTGGCCCGCCGTGGCCGGGTCAACGCTCGGTTCGGCAGGGAGAGTTGTGGATCTGAATGACGGGGGAGCGGATCACTCGCAGACGATCTCGTCCCGCGGCGTGTAGTGCGTGCGGTACGGCTCCCGCTTCACTTCCCGGCCCTCGTCGTAGAAGACCCGTTCCACGGTGACGTCGAACCCCTCGAGCGGTGTCTGCGGCACGCACTCCTTGTCGTGGCTCACTTTCTTCTCCGGCTGCTTCACATGGGTGCGCGGGCCCGTGACGGACTTGATCTCGTCGTACGTGCGGGTGCCGAGGAAGGAGACGGTGACGGAGGTGTCGGTGGACTCGGCCTGGATGTAGACGGCCTTGCCGGAGTCGTTGGTGAACCGCAGGTCCAGGCTGCCCCAGGCGACCGTCGCCTCGCGGCCCTCCGGGTAGCGCTCGATGTAGAACGAGTGCGCTCCGTGCTCCACGGGCTTGACCCCCGCGAAGAACAGCGCGTTGTACACGGTCGTCGCCACGGAGGAGACCCCGCCGCCGGACGCCTTGGTGAACTTGTCGTCGAGGATGATGATGCCGTCCATGAAGCCGTTGGCCTGGGTGCGCTCACCGACGGTCCGGTTGAAGCTCCAGGTCTCGTCCGGCTCGACGACGGAGCCGTTGATGAGTTCCACGGCCCGGCCTATGTTCTTCGTGCGGTACTCGGCCGGCTCGAAGTGGACGGTGAAGGAGGACATCTTCTCCGTCAGCCCCAGCCGCGCGGCGTTCTCGCGGGTCACCTCCGGCTGGGTCCGGAGTACCGCCACCTCGCCGCTGCGGCCGGCGCCCGATGCGGTGAGCAGGGGCAGTACGGCCTTCCCCAGGGCCTTGTCCGTGACCGACCGGCCCACGGTGGCGTCCTGGACCACCACGGCCTTGTCGCCCTCCGGCCTGAGCTTCGCGTTCTCGGCGGTGGTGGTGATGTCGTCCAACGGGCCGGCCACGGAGGGCTCGCCGCGCAGGCCCTTGGCGTCGAGCTCCGGTACGAGTCTGCCGCCGGTGTCCGGGCGCATGGCCAGGTGCGCGCCCAGCACGTCCTGCCCGACGGTGAACCGCTTGCCGGCCGCGGTGAGCGTGACGGGATGCGACATGGCCGGTTCCGCGAAGGTGCGCACCGCCCGCCGCACCTCGTCGGCGGTGACCTTCGGCCGGGTCTCGCGGCTGGGCAGGGGAGTGACCGTACCGGTGTCGCCCCGCAGGAAGGAGGCGCGCAGGGCCCCGACCGCGGCGTTCACGTCCAGGGTGTACCCCGTCCGTGGTGCGACGGTCTTCACACGCCCGTCGTCGAAGGTCACGGCACCGTCCCTGACCTTCTGGCCGAGCCGTTTCGACAGTTGCCCGAGGGCCGTGCGGGCCTTGCCCTCGTCGAGGCGCACGACCGGTTCGATGTCCCCGCCCGAGCGGAAGAACCCGCCGAACACGCTGACCGGATCGGCGCCGGTGCGCGCTGCCCGGTCGACGGTCTCCCGGACGTCGTAGGACAGACCCGCGCGCTGCGGATCGACCCTGCCGGTCCGGTCGCCGACCTTCACGGGCAGCTCCCGGGTGCCTGCCGGTTCCAGCTCCCGTTCCAGCTTCGCCACCGCCTCCGACCGGCTCAGCCCCCCGATGTCCACCCCGCGCACGGTCGTGCCGGAGTCGATGTGACCGCCTGTGAGGAGCAAGCCGGCGACATACAGGCCGCCGACCCCCACAGCCAGCGCGCCGCCGGCCAGGGCGACGGGCGGCAGGGAGGTGATGCGCGGGACGAGGGCTGTGCGGGGGCGCATGGGTCTCCTGAAGATCGATACGAGGGTGCACCCGAGAACGCGACGATGCGCGGGCAAACACATCAAGCTATCCACACATCAGGGGCAAACCGATATGGCCCAGACCACTTATGTCCGAGATCATTCCGGAAACGGTGAATCCGGCCCGGCGGCGGGCATGGGCACAGAGTGGTAACGACGAACAACGAACGGGGCGTTGACACGGTCTAGGCCACCATGAAGATCTCTTTCCTGATCCACAACGCCTACGGAATCGGAGGCACGATCACCACCACGTTCAACCTGGCCGGGGCCCTGGCCGAGCGGCACGACGTGGAGATCGTCTCCGCCTTACGGCACCGGGAACGCCCCAACCTCGTTCTGGACCCACGGGTGCGGCTGCGGGCGCTGGTGGATCTGCGCAAGGAGGCGGACGACCCGCTGCACCACAGACCGGCGAAGATCTTCCCGCCCGCCGAGTACCGCCACCACCAGTACAGCGAGCTGACCGACCGGCGTATCGGCGAGTGCCTCGAAGGGCTCGACGCCGACGTCGTCATCGGCACCCGTCCGGGCCTCAACGTGCACGTCGCCCGCCAGGCCCCGCAGCACATCCTGCGCGTCGGTCAGGAGCACCTCACGCTCGACAACCACTCGCCGCGACTGCGCACCGCCCTGCGCCGCGCCTACCGCCGGCTCGACGTGATCACCACGGTCACGGAAGCGGACGCCGCCGCCTACCGGCGCAAGATGTGGCTGCCCGGCGTCCACATCGAGGCCCTCCCCAACAGCGTCCCCGACCCGGGTCTGCCGCCCGCGGACAGCACCGCCAAGGTGGTGATCGCCGCGGGCCGCCTGGTGCCGGTCAAGCGCTACGACCTCCTCATCGAGGCGTTCGCACAGGTCGCCGCGGCGCACCCGGACTGGCAGCTGCGCATCTACGGCAAGGGCGAGGAGCAGGCCGACCTGCGCCGGCTCATCGAGCGGCTCGGATTGTGGAACAACGTGTTCCTGATGGGGGCCGCCACCCCCATGGAGGCCGAGTGGGCCAAGGGGTCGATCGGCGCGGCCGCGTCCAACTTCGAGCCGTTCGGCATGACCATCGTCGAGGCGATGCGCTGCGGGCTGCCCGTCGTCAGCACCGACTGCCCCTACGGCCCCGGCGAGATCATCGAGGACGGCACCGACGGCCGGCTCGTACCGGTCGGAGACCGTGACGCGCTCGCCGCGGCCCTGCTGGAACTCGTCGGCGACGACGAACGGCGTCGCCGTATGAGCCGAGCCGCCCTGGACAACGCGCGCCGCTTCGCCCCCGGCCCCGTCGTCGCCCAGGCCGAACGCCTCCTGGAGGCCGCCGCCCACGCCAAGGGCACGGGCCGCACGGCCGCCCCGCACGACCACCGCACCCACAGCCCCCTGGCCGGCCGCGGCCACGCGGCCCGCGACGCCGCCCACGCCGCAGCCGCCGGGGTACTGCGCTCGATACGGAAGGGACACCGATGAGCACCCCGGAAGACCGGCACGGCAACCCGCACGACGACACGCCGGAGAGCGCGACGACGAGCCCGCGGCCCGACATCGACCCTCGGGCGGACTGCACGATCGACACCGACGGCCGCATCGCCTTCCGGCTGCCGCCCACCGCCGCCGTCCGCCCCCGGCTGCTGCTGCGGCTGCGGCCCAAGAAGGGCCTGCCCGAGACGACCGTCCACGTCCTCGACCTGGAGACCGACAGCACCGACGGCCACCGGCACGCCGTGCTGGAACCCCGGCCGGTCCTCGACGAGGGCCGCTGGGACGTGTACCTGCTGCCGGAAGCCGGTGCCGAGCGCCGACGGCTGCGCCCCGGGCTGCGGGACCTGCGCACCCTCGTCGACGGCCACCTGCGCGACCGCCCCTCGCCGGTCGCGGTCCGGATCCCGTACGCCACCAAGGACGGCTTCCTCGCCCTCAGGGCCTGGCGGCGCACCGCCCACGCGGAGGCCCGCGGCATCGACCTCACGGACCGCACCATGACGATCAGGGCCCGCCTGCACGGTGCGGAGCTCCACGAGGACGCCAGCGTGCGCCTGCGCCTGCGGGGCACCGGCACCGTGCGCACCCTCGTCCCCCGGCTCGACGGTGACGGCAGGGGCCTGTCCTTCACCGCCGGTCCAGGGGACCTGACGGGCGGCAGCGGGGGAGCGACCCGGATCTGGGACGTCTTCGTCCGTCCCACCGCCGAGGCGCGGCCCGTCAGGGTCGGCCGGCTGCTCGACGACGTGGCGGACCGCAAGCACGTGTACGTCTACCCGCCGATCGAGGCGGACGGCCGCACTCTTCGCCCTTACTACACCGTCGACAACGACCTCGCGATAGAAGCGACGTAAGACCGATTCACCGAAATGCCCGAAATGAAAATTCCTGGAGTTTCGGATGGTCGTTTCGGTGGCGCGTCGCGACAGCCGTGTGTGGATTTTGTGCAAAGCGGCGGCAAAAGGGGGAAGGGGCTCGTTCTCAACAGCCGCAAAACGGAAGGGGACTTGCGGCTATAACCAAACTCAAGTACCTAGATGAATCATGAACCTGTTCAGCCGCGTCGTGCCGTCCCGCCGGCAGGCACCGCTTCCCCCACAGCGCCCCACCGGTGCACCGGCATCCTCCACTGCCGTGCTGCCGGACCCTCACCTGGCGAATCTGTCCGGTGAGTGGGTCGTCGACCCCGCTCACAGCAGGATCGGCTTCTCCGTCCGGCACGCGATGGTGACCACCGTGCGCGGTTGTTTCCTGGAGTACGAAAGCCACCTGTACTTCGACGCGTACGACCCCGCACGGTCACGGGCCGACATCACTCTGTTCACCTCCAGTGTCGATACCGGGGTGGAGCAGCGGGATGCGCATCTGGTCGGCCGTGACTTCCTCGACGCCGCGACCTATCCGCGTATGCGCTTCACCAGCACGGCGGTGGAGCAGACGGGTGCCGACCTGTTCAGCATGTCGGGCGAGCTGACCATCAAAGGCGTTTCCCGCCCTGTGGTGCTCGACATGACGTACATCGGGAATGTCACCGACCCCTTCGGCTACGACCGCGTCGGCTTCGACGGCACCACCACGATCAACCGCTCGGACTGGGGCCTGACCTACAACAGCAGGCTGGCCGAGGGCGGCGCGATGGTGAGTGAGAAGGTGCGCCTGCAGCTCGACATCGCCGCCATCCGTACTCCACCGTCGGGCGGCTGACCGCCTCGGGGGGTCTCACGACCCCGCGTCGGCCCCGGTCACGACCTGGAACGTGGCCGGGCCGAGCGTCAGTACCCCGTCGCTCAGCGGTGTGCACCGCACACCGCCGCGGCCACGCAGGGCGCGCTGCGCGCCCGGGCCGATGGTGACGTCCATCCAGGCGCAGGGCCGGGCGGGGCGCTTCACGGCGAACACAACCGGCCCGGTGCCGCAGTCGAGTGAGATCGTCGCACCGACGCAGGAGTCGATGTCGACGCCGCTGAGCAGGATGTTCCGCCGGGTGTGCCGCAGATCGGCGCCGGCCGGGAGGCTCTCGGAGGCCATGATGGTGACCGCGGCGTTGCGGTGGGCGGGCCGGGCGTAGTAGCGGTCGCCGACCAGCCCCAGCTCACGCCTTACCTCCACCCGGGTGACGCGTTCGTCGGCCGGGCCGGGGGAGGGTCCGTCGGCCGGCCGCCCGGCCAGCCGGTGCGCGGACGAGACCAGCAGTTGCAGCACCTCGACCTGGGTCATGACGCCCAGCCTAGGGTCTGTCGTTCGGATCGGATCGGCTGAGAGTGACTGCGCCGTTCGGGTCGGCATGATCCGGACGGCAGGTCCTCGGGGCGGCGGGCGGGCGGTCACTCCCTGGGCCGTTGCCCGAGGCCGCCGTCCTCCACGGGTGCCCGGCCGTCCGCCGTCTCGCCCGCGGTGAGGTGCTCCAGAACCTCGACCAGTTCCTGACAGGCGCGCTCCACGGAACGCCGCGTGTAGATCTGCTCGGTGATCACCGCCGAGAGGATCAGCGCCGTGAGCGCCATCGCCCCGTTGAAGGCCTGCAGTTTCATCATCACCTCGACCCGGCTGAGCCGTTCGAACGGTCCCACCCGGTCGGTCGCCGCCACCGTGGTCATGACCGAGGCGAACAGGGCGCACAGCAGGCTGCCCGCCAGCTGGAACCGCAGGGCGGCCCAGATCAGCAGGGGATAGACGAGGAACAGCAGACTGATCGAGCTGTGGGCGGCCACCGGCACCAGACCACACGCGATGACGGCCAGCCCCACGGCCTCCTTCCAGCGCGACAAGGGCAGGGGGAAGCGCACGCGGGACAGCAGGAGCAGCACCGGGGTGACGATCAGGACGCCCATCGCGTCACCGACCCACCAGGCCAGCCACACCGCCCAGAATCCGGGCCACTCGATCCGGTCGGTGGCGAGCAGGATGCCGGCGCCGGTGGTGGAGCTGATCAGCATGGCGGCGAAGGCACCCAGGAAGACCAGGGCGAGGCCGTCCCGCAGCCGAGCGAGGTCGGTGCGGAAGCCGGCCCGCCGCAGCAGCAGGTACCCGGCCACGGGGGCCGCCGTGTTGCCCGCCAGGACGCAGAGAGCCGAGGGCGTCAGGGAGGTGAGGGACAGGATGACGAAGAAGGCGCCCAGGGCGATCCCCGGCCAGCAGCGCAGTCCGAGGATCAGCAGGCAGGCGACCGCGACACCGGTGGGAGGCCAGATGGGCGTGACGACCGCGCCCTCGACGACCAGTTCCCGCAGCAGTCCCAACTGCGCGGACACGTAGTAGCAGGCGGCGACGGCCAGCGTCCGCAGAGCGACGACGGCCTGCGTACGCAGATCTTGGCTACCCACCACAGCAGCCATGAGACACCGGGGCCGACGCCTCGGCGAGGCGGGAGCGGGCGTCGTGCCGCCCTATGGCTGAGCGTCCGGCCCGTCGAGACCGACCACCAGGACGGCGGCGTCGTCGTCGTGCCCCACACGCTCTGCACCCTTGATCACGGCGGCAGCGAGCGCGTCCACGTCCATGCCCGCCACGGCCGCGATGCCCGCGAGTCGCGTCACCTGGTCGAGGCCTTCGTCCAGCCGCATGGACGGCCCCTCCACGACACCGTCCGTGAGCAGGACGAACACGCCGCCCGTGGTGAGCTGGTACCGGGTCACCGGGTAGCGTGTCCCGGCTTGCACCCCGAGGGGCGGCCCGCCCTCGTCCTCGGTGAGGCCGGACTTGCCGTCCGCCGTGGCCCAGACGCAGGGCAGATGTCCGGCCCGGGCGCTCTCCAGCACCCCGGCACACGGGTCGAGCCGCATGAACGTGCAGGTGGCGAAGAGGTCGGAGCCCAGGGACAGCAGCAGGTCGTTGGTGCGGGCCAGTACCTCACCCGGATCGCCGGTGACCGATGCCAGTGCCCGCAGCCCGGCCCGCACCTGCCCCATGAAGGCCGCGGCCTCGATGTTGTGGCCCTGTACGTCCCCGATGGACAGACCGATCCGGCCGTCGCCCAGAGTGAAGGCGTCGTACCAGTCGCCCCCCACGTTGAGGCCCCGGTAGGCAGGCGCGTACCGCACGGCCAGGTGCAGTCGGCGGGCCAGGGGCAGGTCCCGCGGCAGCATGCCGCGCTGCAGGGCGATCGCCAGCTCGACGCGGGACCTCTGCATCTCGGCCTGCGCACGCGCCTGGGCCGTCAGGGCCCCGAGCCTGGTCAGCAGCTCGTCGCCGTCGTCCGTCGTGCCGGTGCGGGACATGGTTCACTCCGGCGAGGATGGCCACGGTAGGTGACGACCCGCGAAGGCAAATCACCCGAATTACGTCCATAGGATGATACTCAGGCGAACGCTTCCGCGACGACTTCGTGCCTCCCGGCAGCAGCCCTCAGCTCCCTTCCGGCGAAGCTCCGAAATCCGTACGCCGCCCGACCGCCGCCAGCACGAACGTCACGCTGATCAGCAACGCCCAGGCCCCGATCTTCTGCACCCCCACCGGCTGCCATGCGTGCTCCTGATACGGGTACCGCCATGCGCCGGCCAGGGTCGCGAGATTCTCCGCCACCCACAGGAAGAACCCGATCAGCCCGAACGACAGCGCCAGCGGCATCCGCAGACGCACCCCGCGTACCGTGAACCGCACCGACGTCCCCAGCGTCACGGCCACGAGCAGTCCGGCCAGCACCCAGCGCACGTCGGGCAGCCAGTGATGGGTGAAGAAGTTGACGTAGACGGCCGTTGCGACCACGGCGGTCGCACGCGGCCGGTAGCGCACGAGCCCCAGATCGAACAGACGCCAGGCCCGGCAGACGTAGCTGCCCACCGCCGCGTACAGGAACCCGCCGTACAGCGGGACCCCGGCGAACTTCAGCACGGCCGGTTCCGGGTAGCTCCACGAGCCGAGCGACACCTTCACCAGTTCGAAGGCGAGTCCGATGACATGACAGACCGTGATGACGACGACGTCCCGCCCGCTCTCCCAGCCGCGCGCCCAGAACAGCATCGTGAGCAGCACCCCGTAGACGACCAGCACGTCGTAACGCGCCACCGGCAGATCGGGCAGCAGCGCGGACACGGCCACGCCGGACAGCAGCGCGAAGGCGAAGGCGCAGGCACGCGTCTGGATCCAGGCGAAGGCGAGCAGCCGGCGAACCGGTGTGGCCGAGGGACCGGTGATGTCGGCGGGGATCATGGTGCCCTGTAGGACGGCCCCTCGTGCCTAACGGTTGCAGGGAACCTCGCCGCGCGGGGATCCGTCGTCCGCATACTTCCGCGCCTGCGCCACGGCCTGCCGCAACAGCCCGGCCAGCCGCTGCTCGGCGTCCGGGGCGGTGCACAGCACCCGGAGCGCGTGTTCCAGGTGCCGGCGCCCAGGCCCGCGCCACCACAGCAGATCGGCGATCCGGGCCGCCGCACTGTCCGCCGGCGCGCGGGCGGTCCCCTCCGCCCTCCGGCGGCACGCGCGGCCGTACCGCGCCAGAGGCCGCGACGAGGGGCGCACCAGGCGCGCCGCGTCCACGACCGTGCCGACCAGCAGCGGTGTGTAGGCGCGGCCCGGGGGGCGGGCGTCCGCGAGGTCGGCGGCCAGCGGCCACAGGGCCTGCCGGGTGCCGTCACCGACCCTGTCGTTGACCACCCGGGCCAGCGCCGCGAGCGCCGGATGCGTCCCTGTCGGGCTGTCGGTGAAACGGCCGGAGGCCAGCAGGGCCGCGGCCTCCATCAGACAGGCACCGTCGGCCGGGTGCAGATGGGCGAAGCGCCCGGGCAGCGGAAGGCCGTCCGGGGTCCCGGAGGGGGACTCCGCGGACCATGGGCGGCCGGGGAGAGCGGTCATGGACGGCCTCCGGCTGTGATCACAGATCGCTGACGGCGTGCAGGAGCAGGTAGAGCGCCGCTGCCGGGATCCCGGCGCCGGGAAAGGTGAGGATCCAGGCGGTACCGATCGAACGGGCCACCTGCCAGCGTACGGCCGAGAAGCGCCGGGTGGCACCGGCACCGAGGATGGCGGCGGTGATCGTCTGGGTGGTGGAGATCGGCGCCTTCACCAGAAACGCGGTCGTGTAGAGGACGGCCGCGGCAGCGGTCTCGGCGGCGAACCCGCGCGGCGGGTCGAGGTGCACGATCCGCCGCCCGAGGGTGGTGATGATGCGCCGCCCTCCGGCGTACGTGCCGGCCGCCATGGCGAGCGCCACGGCGGCGATCACCCACACCGGCACCGAGAAGTCGTCCTGCCACCCGGCCGTGACCAGCGCGAGCACGATGACCCCCATGGTCTTCTGCGCGTCCTGCAACCCGTGGCCGAGACCCATGGCGGCGGCTGATACGGTCTGCGCCGCACGGAAGCGCCGCATGGTGCGCCGGGGGGCCGAACGCCGGAAGACCCACAGGATGCCCGTGTGCAGGAGGTATCCCAGCACCACGCCCACCAGCGGGGACAGCAGCATCGGCAGGACGACCTTGTCCAGGATGCCCGACCAGTGCACCGTGGCCGACGCGGCGAGCGCGGCACCGACCAGCCCGCCGATCAGGGCGTGCGAGGACGAGGTGGGCAGACCGCGCCACCAGGTGAAGACGTTCCACCCGATGGCGCCCAGGAGCGCGCACAGGACGAGCAGCAGCCCGGAGGTCGCCTCGGGCGCCCCGATGATGCCGCTGCCGACGGTCTGGGCGACTCCCGTACCCAGGAAGGCGCCGCAGAAGTTCATCACCGCGGCCATGGCGAGTGCCACGCGAGGCGTCAGGGCCCTGGTGGAGATGGAGGTGGCGATCGCGTTCGCGGCGTCGTGGAAGCCGTTGGTGAAGTCGAAGGTCAGACCCACGATGATGATCAGTACCACGAGAGTGAGCTCCATGCCCGATCACCTTCCGACGCCCGGTCGCACGGTTCCATCGTGCGCTTCCGGGGCGGAGCGGGCCGTGCGACTACGCCACGTGAGGCGGCCCGGGGGACGGAACCCGGAGGACATGACGCCCGCCTTTACGGTGTCATGATGCGATCTGTACCTACATGGGCGCTGGTGTCGTCGGGGTGCGCCCCGGTCTTCCTCGTCATGGGCTGGCTGATGGCGGCATCTCTCCAAGGGGCCCCCTACGACCCGGCCGCCCAGACGATCAGCGTCCTGGCGGCTCCCGGGAACTCGGGGTCCTGGGTGATGACGGCGGCGTTCATCGCCCTCGGGTTCTGCCATCTGCTGACGGCCTGGGGACTGCGCCCGGCCGCGACGGCGGGGCGGACGGCCCTGGCGGCCGGAGGCGTGTCGGCGCTGGCAGTGGCCGTGTTCCCGGCGCCGAGCAGCGGCGGTTCACTGGGCCACGGTTCGGTCGCCGCCGTGGGCTTCGCCGTCCTGGCGGCATGGCCTGTGCTGGCCGCCCGGGCGGGCACCGCCGTCCCGTGGGCGCTGCGCCCCTTTCCCTCCCTGGGGGCGACCGCCGTCATGGCGGCCGGCGCGGCGTGGTTCCTGATCGAGCTGCATCTCCATGGCGCGGCCGGCGTGGCCGAGCGCGCCGTGACGACCCTTCAGTCGGTCTGGCCCTTCGTGGTCGTCGTCTCCTGCCTGCGCGGACCCCTGGGCGACGGACGTCCGAGCTGACCGGGGTCTCCCGATGTGTTGACAGGTACGTACCAAAGCGCAACGCTGAGAGCGCTCTCAGAATCGGTCGAATGTCGAACGGAGGCAGAGCGTGTTGCGAACTCTCAGGCGCCGGGCCACGGCCGCGGGGCTGTCCCTGGCCACGGTCCTCGCCGGCTCCCTGCTGGCGACCGGAACGGGTGCGCCGGCCCATGCCGCCGTCCCGGCGACGATCCCTCTGAAGATCACCAACAACTCGGCACGCGGCGAACAGCTCTACATCTACAACCTCGGCACGGAACTCTCGACCGGACGCCAGGGCTGGGCCGACGCGGGCGGCACCTTCCACCCCTGGCCGGCCGGCGGCAACCCGCCGGCCCCCGCCCCCGACGCCTCGATCCCGGGCCCGGCGGCAGGGCAGTCGACCACGATCCGCATGCCCAAGTTCTCCGGCCGCGTGTACTTCTCCTACGGCCGGAAACTGGTCTTCAAGCTCACCACCGGAGGCCTGGTCCAGCCCGCCGTGCAGAATCCGGCCGACCCCAACCGGGACATCTTGTTCAACTGGTCGGAGTACACGCTGAACGACTCGGGTCTGTGGATCAACAGCACCCAGGTCGACATGTTCTCCGCGCCCTACGCGGTGGGGGTGCAGCGAGCCGACGGCAGCACCGCGAGCACCGGACGGCTCAAGGCCGGTGGGTACCACGGCTTCTTCAATGCCCTCAGGGGGCAGCCAGGGGGCTGGGCCAACCTGATCCAGACCCGTCCGGACGGCACCGTACTGCGCGCTCTGTCGCCGCTGTACGGCCTGGAGACCGGCGCGCTGCCGGCCACCGTCATGGACGACTACATCAACCGCGTCTGGCGGAAGTACGCCACCTCGACCCTGACGGTCACCCCGTTCGCCGACCGGCCCGGCACCAGGTACTACGGCCGGGTCTCCGGTGGCGTCATGAACTTCACCGACAGCGCCGGCGCGGTCGTCACCAGCTTCCAGAAGCCGGACGCCTCGTCCGTCTTCGGTTGCCACGGACGGCTCGACGCCCCGAACGACCAGGTGCGCGGCCCGATCTCACGCACCCTGTGCGCCGGGTTCAACCGCTCCACCCTGCTGGTCAATCCCCACCAGCCCGATGCCGGCGCCGCCGACTTCTACCAGGACGACGTCACCAACCACTACGCGCGCAAGATCCACGCCCAGATGGCGGACGGAAAGGCCTATGCCTTCGCCTTCGACGACGTCGGCCACCACGAATCACTCGTCCATGACGGAAACCCCCGCCAGGCCTATCTCACGCTCGAACCACTCAACTGACCTGATGGTGCGTGATGCTGGTGCCGCGAGGAGAGCGCGGCACCAGCGGCTTCTCAGGATGCCTTCTCAGCCGCCGACCCGGTCCGCCCGGGCGCGGGGCTGGCTGCTCGGGGACACGCTGATCGGCCCCGCCGGACGGGTCTCGCCGGCGGGGCCGATCAGGGGCGGGGGCGGGTGGGTTACCCGCGGGGTCGTCACCGGCTCGCGGCGGCTGTCACGGTCGCGGGGTCCACCCCGGTCAACTCGACGATGCGGTGCGGTGCCACACCGGCTGCGAGTGCCTTGCCGATCAGGCCGTCCCGCCCGTCGGCGCAGTCACGGTAGGCGAGCAGCTCCTGCTCGACCCCGGCCAGCGGCTCCGGGACCATCTGGTGGCGCAGAAGGTTCAGCTCCTCCTCGCTCAGGGGGACGGGCAGCCGTTCCGCTCCCTCGGGCACGGCCGCCGTCTCCTCCGGCGGCAGCAGGCGCAGGTGGGGCGAGGTGGGCGTGGTTCCCTGGGCATCGAGCCAGGCGCGGACGGCGGGCGTTTCCATGCAGGCGAGTTCACCGACGGCGGCCGGCGACACACCGAGCTGCGCGGACGCGTCGTCAATCAGGAACAGGTAGGCGTCGTCGGTCATCCTCGGCTCCTTCTCCACACGGTGTTGAACGACATCCCATTACCCCGCCGCGTCCGCTTTACCGCCGGATGGCCAGGCACTCGATCGAGTGAGGCGGCACGGCTCGGGTCCCGGTGAGGTGGAGTCCAACGACGAGGCGACGGTCACCGCTCCCTGCTCGCCACCGTCAGGAGCCTGCTGCCACGGCAGGCCCTCACGCGCCGTCGGCCGGCGCCCGAGGTGGTCCGCCAACGGCTCGCCGGACGATGCGCCGTCAGCCGGCCGCCGGTCGGGCCCCGTCAGCCGCCGGACGATGCGCCGTCAGCCGGCCGCCGGTCGGCGCCCGTCAGATCCCGGCTCCGGCAGCCTCCCGGCCCGCCTCGCCGCCGGCCACGGTGGCGTCCCACGGGCGCGGGCCGGTGCCGTCCGTCCAGGCCTCCAAGGCCTCCCGGTTCACGCACACGATCCCGCACTGCTCGGCGTACTCCACCGCCGGCGCCGTGAAGTCGCTCGTGCAGACCAGTACGGCGACGTCGGCCTCGTGCACGGTGAAGCAGGTGCCGCCGAAGCGCTGCAGGTCCTGGGACCCGACCCGATGCGACTCGCCGTACTGCTTGCACTGGATGACGACGCGGCGCCCGTCGGGTGTCACGGCCAGGACGTCGGCGCCCAAGTCACCGGCACCGCCGACGACTTCCGCCTCGGTGCAGCCGTCGCGTTCGCAGAGTCCGGCGATCGCCTCCTCGAACCCTTCCGGCGTCAGCGCGTCGTAGTCGACGGCCAGGGTGTCGGCTTCGGCGTCGGTGGGAGCGGGGGTGGGCATCCGCGGGGTGGGGACCGCCGGAGCTTCCAGCACCTCGGCCGCTTCCCTGGCCGCCTCGTCGAGCGCCGCCGCGGCCCGGCGTGCCGCGCCGGCCAGGCGCCAGCGGCGCCGCAGGCCGAGGCAGCACGCGACAGCTATCGCGAGGAGCACGAACATCCAGGCGGGACGCCTTTCGACGGCGCCCGCCGCCACCCGAACGGCGAGTCCGAGGACGCTCACGAGCACGGCGAGGAACACGAAGAACAGAGCCGTCGACCGAAGATCGAACCCATAGCGGCGCCTGTTCGCAAACGGCGTACGACGCACAGGCGTTGTCACGACATCCCCCCTCATCAGAGTCCCCTCATGGGACCGACAGCAAGATCACCCCCACCGTCTTCCCAAGATCACCTCCTTCATGAGGGCATGGGCGGAGCAGCAGGATGCCGGAGACAGCACGAACCGGTCCCGACAGCCGGGAGATAGGGTGGCCCGCATGGGCAACGCACGTTCGACCGGTCCGACGGGCTTCAGGTAGCCCGCCAGGAGACGCCTGGCGGTTGCTGCGATCGGAGCCCCGTGACCCGTACCGCCCACCATCTGCCTTCTTCGCTCGGCCGAAGTGCACGCAGTGCACACGACCGCCCGCCAGGAGCCCCTTGGCGTTCAGTGGTTCTCTACGGTCTCAGGTACAGCGCACGCAGCTTCACCGATGCGGCGCGAGAGTCCCGCAGGCCGCAACCTCGCCTGGTCCGCCGCACCGTGGAGGTCCACTCGTTCGCTCGGCGCCGACGCGACCGCTCCATCGCCGAGTGGTCCGCACGCGAGGAACGCCGGGCACGGCAGCGGCTGCGGTCCCGACTGGCGACTCTGAAGGGGCTGGTGCACGACGGCGTCGACGCACTCGCCCTCGAAGCCGCGGACGCGGTGGACATCCCGCCGACGCGTCATCGGCGCAGCTCGCTCTGGCACGCATAGCCGTAGCCCCACGGCGACCACGGCGGCAACCGCTGCCGGGCCGGGGCCCTCGACGCCGCCAGGGCCGACAGCGCCTTCCGGTCGACGGTTCACGCCACGCTGCGCGGATGGAGCACGCCCACGGTGTTCGGCCGCCTTCGCGGAGAGGAACAGGGGCCCTGACCCTGCGGTCGCGGGCGCGCTCGCTGGTTCATCAGGCGGAATGCCGGAGAGCGCGCAAGCGGCTTGGGGCCATGGAGCGGGCCGGAGCCGGCAACCACCGGTCAACTGTCAGGAGGGGGCCGCGTAGTGGGCCGACATCGCGGCGGCCCGGTCGCGCAGGGACGTGCGTAACACCGCCGGGGCCAGGGCTTCCGCGTCCGTGCCGAGCTGCCACAGCGCCCACTCGGCGTGTCGTAGATCCTCGAACGTCACCTCCAGCCGCAGCCGGCCGTCGGCATCGCGTTCTGCGGTGCGGACGGCTACCGCACTGCTCAGCAGTTCCTCGCGCCGCTCCGGGACCACCCGTACCCGTACGGCGATGTGATCAGTGGACAGAAACCGCGCGCAGCGTTCCCGCCAGACCCGGTCGAGGTCGACATCACCTGGTCGCTGTGCCGGTTCGGGCAGTTCTTCGGCGGCCAGGACCCTCGACAACCGGTAGGTGCGGTCCGCGCCGGATCTCGTGGCCAGCAGATAACCCCGGCCGCGTACGGTGACCAGGCCGATCGGATCCACCGTGCGCCACTGCGGCGTCCGGTCCGCGGCCGCGTAGCGGATGCGCAGTTTGTGTCCGGCGAGCACCGCGCGCCGGATCTCGGTCATCGTCCTGCCCGGCACGTCCTCCGTCACCGGCCGACGTGAGAGCAGGTCGGTCTCCGGTTCGACGAGAAGGCGCCTGGCCGCGTCGTGCGCGGTGGCGCGATGACTCTCAGGCAGCGCGTCAGCAATTTTGCGCAGCGCCGAAGCGAGCGCCGGGCCGAGGCCGAAGGCCCGCTCCCCGCGCCCCGATCCGGCGGTCAGCAGAGCAAGGGTCTCGTCGTGGTTCAGCCCGGTGAGCTCGGTCCGGAAACCGGGCAGCAGGGCGAACCCGCCGCGCCGTCCGCGTTCGGCGTAGACCGGGACACCGGCCGCGGACAACGCCTCGATGTCGCGCAGCACGGTACGGGTGGAGACCTCCAGCTCGCGGGCCAGCGCCCCGGCGGTCAACCGACCGCGCTGACGCAGCAGCAGCACCAGCGATACAAGCCGATCAGCGCGCATGCGAGAACCGTATCGAATACATGACAGAGGGTGTCGTGATGGGTCGGCAGACTCATCGGCACAGGATCGGGGAGGGCGGCAGCCACCTCGATGGACGTACCTGACCCCGGTGAGTCGAACGGAGCTGATGTGGCAGTGGAACGAACAGCGGTCAACCCGGTGACGTGGTCGATGGCGATGGGGTTCAACCAGGGCGAGATCGTCTCGGGTCACACCCGGACCCTCTACTGCTCCGGACAGACCGCCATGGGCGGCGACGGCAAGCCCCGCCATGACGGTGACATGGCCGCACAGCTGGCACTGAGCCTCGACAACGTGGAGGCCGTACTCGGCGAGGCCGGCATGTCCCTCGCGAACCTCGTCCGGCTCAACGTCTACACCACCGACGTCGATCTGCTGCTCCCCAACTACGGCGTACTGGCGTCGCGGCTGGGCGCCGCCGGAGTGGCACCGACCACCACACTCCTCGGAGTGACACGGTTGGCCGTCCCCGGCCAGATGGTCGAACTCGAGGGGACCGCGGTCGCGTGACGCGACCTCGCCGACTCTGCTCGTGCCGGGCGACCGGCACGAGCAGCAGGCAGATGGATGAGGGGTGATGTCCGATGCTCGCGATGGTGACCATCGGCGTCTACGGCTTCGACGGCGAGTCCTTCCTGCAACGGCTGCGGCATGCCGACGTCCGCCTTCTGCTCGACGTCCGTCAGCGCCGGGGTGTGCGCGGACCCCAGTACACCTGGGCGAACTCACTCCGGCTGCAGGCGGCCCTCGCCCATGCCCGGATCACCTACGAGCACCACCCCGAGCTCGCCCCGACCACCGAACTGCGTCGGCTCCAGTACGCCGAGGACGACCGCCGAGGGGTCGGCAAGCGCTCGCGCCACGAGCTCGCCGCCGAGTACACCCGCCGCTACACCACCGAGATCCTCGACCGCGCCGATCTCAGCCGGATCGTGTCGGCGCTGCCGGTCAGCGGAACAGCGGCGCTCTTCTGTGTCGAAAGCGACCCGGAGGCATGCCACCGCTCGTTGATCGCCCAGCGGCTGGCCGAGAGGCACGGCGTCACGGTCGAGCACCTGCGCCCGTGACGGGAGCGGGCTCCATCCCCGCACGGTCGCTACTCGTCCTCGGCCCGCGATCGGTGATCTGCCTGAGCAGGGTGAGCGCTTCCCGCAACTGCTTCGTCCGCCGCTTGCCGAGGCCCGCGGTCTGCTCGGTGATGTTCGCCTACGCGCGGCGCGGTGTGTGGAAGCCTCTGCGAGCATGCTCAGCGGGTCACGGTGTCAGCGTGACGGTGGGCCACCCTCCACTGGCCGTCCTCACGCCGGTACACCTGGGTGGCCCGCAGCGTGTAGGTGCGTGGCTCTCCGTCCACGGAGGCGGAGGTGTGCTCGAGGCCGGCCGTGTAGGCCATGTCCCCTGAGACGTCGTAGGCCCGCACCTCGAACACGTACGCCGTGCAGTCGGAAAAGCTCCTCCCCAGGGTCGTGAAGAGTCTGTCCAGCTCCTTCTGCCCATGGGCGTTGCGCCATGCCCCCAGGACACTCACGGGCTCGTGGCGCGACCAGAGCGCGCGGCGGGGAGCCGGATCGCCGTTGTGCAGCGCAAGCTCCGCCTCGTACAGGGCGGTATCGACCCACTCCAGGAATGCGTCACGATCGGTCATACGCCCATCATGGGCCCGGCGGACGAGATGCCCCCGCATTCGACCGGTGGCACGTGGTGGCTGCACGATCCGCGTTGTCAGAGGCGGCTGAGAGGCTGAACGGATGAACGGCGACGAGCAACTGCTGCGCGGCCGGGTCTACGGCCACGACCACGACGACCCCGATCCGGGCCCGCGTTCCGGGCGGACCTATGCCCAGCTCATCGGAGGGCCGCTGGACGGGCTGCTGCTGGACGTCACGGGCTGGACGCAGGAGGAGATCGGTGCGGGAGCCGCCCTGCCCACCGAACTCGGGCAGTTCCCCGGCGGCCGCGCGCTGTACGACCCCGGCCCGGGCACGCCGTGCGCACCGGGCCCCGGAGTGACGTGCCGCTTCCATCACCGGGGGGACGCTCCCTGACCGCTCCCGCCCACGGCAGGCCGGCGCGCCGCAGGCGTCAGCTCCTGGCCAGGCTGCGGTCCAGGAGAGGGAGCAGACGGTCCCAGTGGCGCTGCAACGCGGAAGGGTCGAAGGCGTCGGTGTCCGACATGGTGAAACCGTGCACCGTGCCGGGATAGATCTCGGAGGTGTAGTCGAGACCTGCCGTGTCCAGCGCCTGGTTGAGCTCGCCGAGAGCCTCGGTTGTCAGGTCGGATTCGGCGTGGCCGAGGTGGACCTCTGCGGTGATCGGGGACAGCAGGCGATGCAGGCCGTCAGGCCCCCCACCCCCCACGGGGCCGTGAAAACCGGCGACGGCGGCCACCCGGCCCGGGTGCGCCGCGGCGGTGCGCATCGCCAGGAGGCCCCCGAAGCAGTACCCGGTCACCGCCACCGGCCCCGTGGCCACCTCGGGCCGACTGGTGAGGAACCTGAGGTAGGCGTCGGCGTCGCTCAGCACGCGTTCGTCGGTGTGGGTCTCGATCAGCGGCATCAGCCGGGCGATGAGCGCGGGCCGGACCTCTTCTCCGATGTGACCGGGCAGCTCGATCACCGGCGCCGGTCCGTGCCGGTGGAAGACGTTCGGGACGAGGACGTAGTACCCGTGCCCGGCGAGTTCGCGGGCCATCTCCCGCAGCACCGGCCGGATGCCGAATCCGTCCATGTACATCAGCACCCCCGGGTGCCGCCCGCCCTGGCCGGGGAAAGCGGCGAAGGCGTCGGCCGGGCCGTCAGCGGTGGGGATCCGGAGTGGCTGGATGGGCAAGATCTGCCTTTCTTCGTCGTCTCGCTCGGTCGGCTCAGTCGCTCCGACGCTTCAGGCCGGAGTGTGAACCTATATCGTTAGTCCCACTAACACAACGATAGGGTCGGCCGCATGATCACAGGCGAGGCAGCGGGCGAACCCGGCGACGGCGCGCGGAAGACGCCCGACAGGCTGCGTCGGCGGGCGAGCCGGCTGCTGTCCCGGCTGACCGTGCGGTCGGACCGGCTGATCACCGACGGGCTGGCCCGGGCCGACGCCCGCAAGTGGCACTACGCCGTGCTCGCCTCACTGCAGGAGTACGGGCCGGCCAGCCAGGCGGAGCTGAGCGTGCGCTCCGGCATCTACCGCAGCGACATGGTGGGCGTGCTGAACGAACTGGCCGGGCGGGACCTCGTCGAGCGGTCGCCGGACCCCGGCGACCGGCGCCGCAACGTCATCACGATCTCCCCGCACGGAAGCCGCCACCTGCGGCGGCTCGACAAGGTCCTGGACGACGTGCACGACGAACTCCTCGCTCCATTGAGTCCGGCCGAACGCGAGCACTTCGTGGAGCTGCTCACCCGCCTGCTGGACCACCACACCCGACCCTCCTGAGGCCTGGCACATCGGCCTTCGTCCAGGCTGTGCAAAAAGCCGCCACCGGCGGTGCGGCTCGTGTCAGGATGCTCGGCATGCCTGATCGCGCGTTGAGCTTCGGAGCGGTGGCGGAGGCATACGAACGGTTCAGGCCGGAATATCCCGTCGAGCTGTCCGACCTGGTGACGGCGTATGCGGGCCGTCCGCTCCGGACCGCACTCGAGATCGGCGCCGGGACCGGCAAAGCGACCCGGCTCTTCGCTCGGCGGGGACTCAGGGTCACCGCGACGGAGCCCGACGGGGCGATGCTCGCCCAGCTGCGCAAGCACGTGCCGGCGACCGTCGGGACGTTGCGGGCCGCGCTCGAGGAGCTTCGACCGGGTGAGCGGTACGGGCTGGTCTACGCGGCCGCCGCGCTGCACTGGACGAACCCGGAGGGCCGGTGGTCACGCATCGCCGCACTACTGGAGCCGGGTGGGGTGTTCGCCTCGTTCGGCGGCCCGTTCCGGCCGGCCGACCCGGCAGTGCAGGAAGCCGTACGCGCGGCGAGAGCACCGTTCTTGGAGAGCGACGAGGTACCGTCGCCCGACGGGACCCCTCCGGACCATCGGATGCAGTGGCCGGGTACCGAGCTGCAGCGGTCCCAGTGGTTCACCGACACCCAGCAGTCCACGATCGAACGGCGCTTGACGATGAGCGCGCGCGACTACATCGGGCACCTCTCCACCGTCTCCGCCTATCTCGTCCTGCCGACGGCGGAGCGCGAAGAGGTCCTCAGCGGGATCATGCGGGTTATTCCGCACCGGATCGAGATGATCGCCGACCTCACCGTCCACCTCGCGCGTCGACGCTACGAGGACTGATCACCGACCGCAGGTCCTCGGGGACTCCGGGGCATTCACGGACTGCTGCTCTGCGCTCTTCGCCGGTCGCCCGGTCGGAGTCCCTCAGCAGGCAGCCATGTCTCGCCACCAGCGACCTGGTGTCCGCCGTCGCAGCAGAGGTCTCGAGCCACTGGGACGACTTCCCGCGTCATCACCGCCGTCTGACGCCGCGCACCATCCGCGCCGCCGTCACCGGCCGGCTCCGCGTCGAGCCTCCCCGGAGCTGCTGGGCCGGCTCCTGAAGGACGTGCGCGACCGCGCCGACGACGCTCGTCTCGATGAGCCGTACGTCCTCGCACATCGCCGGGCGAGAACTCACCCCGGCAGGCAGAATCACGTCAGCACATGCGCGGTGAACTCGGACGAGCGTGGGAGGCATGCTGGTGTGCAAGCTGGATTACCAGGCCGCGGCGGTGAGCGCGACAGCGGCTCTGACGGCGGCCCACCCGCATCTGACGCACGAGGCCGCACCGCATCCGGCACTGGACGGGTGCGGGGACGTGGAATGGTTGTCCCTTACCGGCTGCCCGGTCGACGTCCCGGTCGTTCTGCGCGGGCTGCTCGATCCTGATGCGGCCGAGATGGCCGAACGAGCCCTGGACTGGCTCGTGATGTCAGGACCGATGTCCATCAGTGCCACGATGCCGGCGGTCGTCCCGTACCTGCTGCGCCTCGCCGCTGATCCGTCGACTCCGCGCCGCGACGAGCTGTTCGGACTGCTTCTCGTGGCCGCAGCCCTGTCCGCCCCGACCGATCCGGACAACCCGAGGGACCTGGCGGTCAACGGACCCGAGGAGGACCACCCCGAACGGGCCCTGTGCCGTGCGGCATTCGTAACCGACGCGGCATGGGTGCGGCGTCTCCTGGCCGACGACGAGCTGCTGGACGGCCTCCAGCTGGGCGAGGACGAACGCGTCTTGCTGATCCAGGCTGCTGGACTGTGATGCGCAGACCTCTGGCTGATAGGTCGCGCGGATCGGGGTACCTGCGTCGGCATGGCTTCGGAAAACGATCACGCTGAGTCCGTACGCGCCCTGCGGCAGCTGCGCCGGATGCGCACCTTCTACGCCGGGGGAGCCGTCCTGTGGGCCGCTTCGGCCGCATCGGTGGGATGGGCCGACCCGGGAAGCAGGCAGATGTGGGTGTCGGTGGCACTCCTGGTGGTCTTCGCCTCGTTGCTGACGATGACGTCCCTGTGGCTGAGGCGTCAGCAGGCCGGCGGGACCGACGAGCCCGTACACCATGCCGCTCCGCGCAGGACGGCGTGGCGTCGCCACGCCAGCGCCTGAGGGAGGCCGTTTCGGCTACCGCCGCACGAGGGGCCGATGCAGCGTGGGGCGGTAGACGAGCTCCTGGATGTGACCGTCGAGCGTGCGGTGCTCGATCAGCTCCAGGTCGAAGTCCGCCGCATCCCGGAAGACCGGGTCCAGCCCGGTCCGGCCGGTGATGACGGGGAAGAGCGTCACCTGCAAGCGGTCGACCAGGCCGGCGGCCATCAGCGCCCGGTTCAGCGCCAGGCTGCCGTGCGAACGCAGCGGCACATCGGACTCCTCCTTCAGCCGGGCGACGACGTCGAGGGCGTCACCGTTCGCGACGGTCGCGTCCGGCCAGTCGAGGGGGCCTTCGAGCGTCCTCGACACCACGGTCGTCGGCAGGTTCCTCATCCTCGTCACCCAGGGATCTCGTACGTCGGACTGCTCCGTGCTCGTGGCCAGCATCTGCACGAAGGCCCGGTAGGTGTTCGCTCCGTAGACCATCCGCTGCTCCTCGCTGTACTGGGCGAGGCGGTGGCCGAGCAGCTCGGGCCCTTGCTTGCCCCAGTAGCCGGTCCAGTCGCCGCCGGCGGCGCCGTATCCGTCAAGGCTGGAGAACACGTCGAAGGTGTAGGTGGCGGCCATGTCGATCTCCTTGTGAGTGGTTGAGCGGTGTGAGCGGGAACCGGTGATCTCTGCTCCGGGTCTGGTGCCGCGACCGTTGCACGCACGGACCCGGCGCACCCGCGGAACTCATCGCTGTGACCACCGGCAGCGGTCCCGAACCCCTCGAACGGCGGAAAACCCGGACCGTGCCGGACGGTAATCCGGTTGTCTGCGGCCCACCTCCTGCGGCACGGTCCGCATGACTCATTCCGCAGCACCCACGTCTCGGGAGGCACTGGTGGTGGTCGCCACGGTTCGTCGGCTGGCTCTCCTCGGGGGAGGTTTTTCGACGGACGAGGACGGTCTGCTGGACGACTGGTTGCTCGGCCACGCAAGGGGTGACCGCCCCACGGTGTGCTTCGTCCCCACGGCCAGCGGCGACGCGCCCGCATACATCGATCAGTTCGCGCGTGCGTTCGAGTCGCGCGACTGCGAGCCCTCGGTCCTGCCGCTGTTCCGGCGGGAGTTGGACGACAAGGCGCTGCGGACGTTTCTGCTCGGCCAGGACGTCGTCTACGTAGGCGGTGGCAACACCGTGAACCTGCTGGCGGTGTGGCGCGCGCACGGAGTCGACCGGATACTGCGTGACGCCTACGACCGCGGGACACTGCTCTGCGGTATCAGCGCCGGCGCCAACTGCTGGGCCGAAGGCTCGCACACCGACTCCTTCGGCCCGCTGACGTTCCTGCGCGACGGACTGGGCCTCCTGCCGGGGTCGGTGTGCCCGCACTACGACAGTGAACCAGGGCGCCGCACCTCCTACCGGGAGGCCGTGGGAGCCGGGATGCTGCCCCCCGGGTGGGCGGTCGGGGACGGGGTGGGGGCCCTGTTCGTGGAGGGACGTCTCGAGGAAGCGGTCAGTACGACACCGCAGGCCCGTCTGTACCGGGTGGAGGCGGACGGAGACGGAGGTCACGAGGCCCGTGAGCGGGCGCTGCCGTGCCGCCTGCTCGACCGTTCCGGTTGACGCGAGGCGAGGAGGTGCCGATCACACGCTCGTGGGTACACGCGCGGCATGTCCGAGGTGATCCAGGCAGGCGGTTGGGGGTTGCTGGCAGGAAGTGCTCTCCTGCTGGGAGCGGTGATCGGCTACGGAATGCGCGTGTCGCAGAAGGTCATCGCGCTGGTGATGGCCTTCGGTGCCGGCGTGCTTCTCTCGGCCGTCTCCTTCGAACTGGTCGGTGAGGCCTACGAACAGGGCGGGCTGGGCCCGGCGGCCGTGGGGACACTGGCCGGTGCGGCGGCCTACACGGGAGGCAATCTCTGGCTGGCCCACCGAGGCGCTCGCCATCGCAAGCGGTCGGGCCATCACACGGACCAGACGCAGCCTTCCGAGGGACAACAAAGCGGCTCCGGCCTGGCGTTGGCGCTGGGCGCGCTGCTGGACGGAGTGCCCGAGTCGGCGGTGATCGGCGTCAGTCTGCTCGACGGCGGGGCAGTCAGCCTCGTGACCGTCGCGGCCGTGTTCATCAGCAACATCCCGGAAGGCCTGTCCAGCTCGGCCGGAATGAAGAAGGCCGGACGCGGCAAGGGATACGTCTTCGCCGTGTGGGGCGCCATCGCGGTCGCGAGCACCGTGTCCGCCGTCCTCGGGTACGCCGTCCTGGGCGGCTTCTCGTCCACGGTGATCGCGGGAGTGACGGCCGTGGCCGCCGGTGCGATCCTGGCCATGATCGCCGACACCATGATCCCCGAGGCGTTCCAGGAGGCGCAGCTGGCGATCGGGCTGGTCACGGTCAGCGGCTTCCTCGTCTCCTTCGCGCTGTCCCACGCCTGACGTCACACCCGCGAACCACGCGCGTGGGCGGGTATGGTCCTCCACGGCCCTCCCCGCCACCATGGGTGCCACGCATGCGTGCGAGTCGGGGGAGGACGCGGCATGGCGACGCCTGGGGAATCACCGTCCGGATCGTCGGAGCGGCGGCCGGAGCTCGACGCGATACGCATGCTGGTGGTGATCGGACTCGTCTTCTTCCACTCGGCCCTGGTGTTCGCGACCGAGGGCGACTTCTACGTCACCAACTCCGACACCACGGAAGTCGTCACCGTCATCGCCGGGTTCGGAGTGGTCTGGGCGATGCCGCTGCTGTTCCTGATCTCCGGCCTCGGCGCCCGGCACTCGCTTCAGCGCCGCGGCGAGGGCGCCTTCGTCGCAGAGCGCCTGCGGCGTCTGGGCGTTCCCCTGCTCCTCGCAACCGTCCTTCTGAACCCGCTGCCGCAGTGGCTGCGACAACGCCCGTCCGACCCCGGCCACCAGGAGTCGTACGCGGCCTTCCTGCCCCGCTTCTTCGACGTGCACGTGGAACTCGACGAGTTCCCCTTCCTGATACAAGGGCAGTACTTCGAGACCGGCCACCTGTGGTTCGTCGTGCTCCTGCTGACGTTCTCCCTCACGCTGGCGCCCCTCCCTCGCCTGCTGCCACGTGAGCCTGCCCGACGCGCGCTGGCTCGCGTGGCGGCCGCGACGCTACGCCGGCGAGGCGCCCTGCTGACACCGGCCCTCCTCTTCGCCGCCTTCTGCGCCTTCGTCGGCATGGAGGAGGACTATGCGGGCTGGCACCGCTGGTCGTACCTGCTCTTCTTCGCCGCCGGTTTCCTGCTGGCCGCCGACACCCGCTTGCGCACCGCCATGCGGCGTGAGGCACGCGCGGCGGCCTGCCTCGGCGTGCTGCTGTTCATCTCGGCGGCCCCCGGCTTCATCACAGCGGACGACCCCTTCACGCAGGCGACCCCCCTGGCCGTCGCTTCGCGCGCCCTGTTCGGAGCGGCCGGATGGTGCCTGGTCGTCGCCATCCCCGGCCTCCTCGACCGTCCCGGACGACAGCCGTCCTCGAGGCCGGTGGCACCGGCGGACATGACGTCGCGTCAGCGCGTCCACGGCTACCTCGCCGCCGCCGTACTGCCGCTGTACGTTCTCCACCAGCCGATCGTCGTCGCCGTCGCCTACTTCGTCGTGCGGTGGTCCGCGCCGATCGCGGTCGAGTACGGGGTGCTGGTGGCGACATCCCTCGCCCTCACCCTGGCCGCCTACGAACTGCTGGTGCGCCGGACGCGTGTGACGCGCTTCCTGTTCGGGATGCGGACCTGAACCGAAGTCGGCTCAGCAGCGCCGCCCTTGCGCGGTCCGGACCTCCAGGGCGCGCAGGACGGCCACCATGTCCTCGCCGCCGTGGCCCTGCTGGACGGTCTCGGCGAAGAGGGCGTGACACACGTCGAGAAGCGGGGACGTCAGCTCCGCCGTGCGGGCGGCCTCGGCGATCAGGCGGTTGTTCTTGAGGACGTCCGCGGCGGCCGCCTGGACGGAGAAGTCACGCTCCAGCAGCTTCGGCGCCTTGCCCCGGGAGACGGCGCTGGCCATGGGACCGGCGTCCAGGACGTCCCGGAGGAGATGCCGGTCCAGCCCGTGCCGCTCGGCGAAATGGAACGCCTCGGCGAGACCCGTGACCAGGGTGATCAGGAAAAGGTTCACCGAGAATTTCAACAGCAGCGCGCCGGGGACGGCGCCGCAGGTGAACGTCTCGCGGCACACCGGGGCGAGCAGAGGCCGTACGGTCGCCAGGGTTTCGTCGTCGCCCGCCAGCATGCCCACCAGTTCGCCCCGCTCGGCGGGGACGCGGCTGCCGGAGACCGGGGCCTCGACGTAACGCCCTCCCGCGGCCCGGATGTCTTCCTGGAGGTCGTGGGAGTACGTGGCCGAGGTCGTGCCCATGTGGACGACGGCATGGCCGGCGACGCGCCGGGCGAAGTCCGGTGTGCCACGCCCCAGCACCGCGTCCACGGCCTCCTCGTCGGCCAGCATGAGGAACACGGTCCCCGCCCGGTCGAAGACCTCGGCCGGGCCCGCCACCACCTCGGCGCCGGCTGCCCGCAGCACCTCGCATCGCTCGCGAGTGCGGTTCCAGACCACCAGACGTGTCCCGGCCCGGGCGAGGTTCAGGGCCATGGGCTGCCCCATGACTCCCAGACCGATGAAACCGACGTACATGCCGTACCGCCTTCCCGGGCCCGCGGGGTCGGGCCGCCACCCTCGCCCTCGACTATGACGGCGGTCATAGTAGCGGCGGTTATGACGGCCGTCATAGGCTGTGGCACGGCAGTAGGACGCGAGCGAGCGGACGGGGGAGGCCGGCGATGGCGAAGGCCGAGAGGGGACCGCGCGAGCGGATGGTCTTCAGCGCGGCCCAGCTCATCCGTCGCGACGGAGTCCACTCCACCGGGATGCGCGAGGTCGCCGTCGACGCCGCAGCACCACGCGGATCCCTCCAGCACTACTTCCCCGGCGGCAAGACGCAACTGGTCGACGAGGCGGTGGGGTGGGCAGGGCGATACGCGGCAGGCCGTGTCGCCCGTTTCCTCGCCGCGCTGCCCGAGCCGACGCCGAGCGGGCTCTTCGCCGAGATGGTGCGTCAGTGGACCGACGAGTACCGGACGGCCGGCTTCGCCGGCGGCTGCCCGGTGGCGGCCGCCACGGTCGACTGCGCGGAGTCGGCCCCCTCCACGCGGACGGCCGCATCCGCCGCATTCGCGACCTGGACCGGTGCGGTAGCCGCAGCCCTCACCGAGATGGGCGTGCCCGCGGAACGGGCCGGCGCGCTGGCCACGCTCATGATCAGCAGCCTCGAGGGGGCGATCCTCCTCGCCCGCGCCGAGCAGGACGTCCGGGCCCTGACGACCGTCGCCCGGGAGCTGGGCCCTCTGCTCGACGCGGCCGCGCGCCCCCGCTGACGGCCCTGCGGTCAACCGCGGTCGGAGGATTACCGGTACTGCGTCAGGTCGATGCCGTACACCGCGAGGTCGTGGTCGTGGTCCGGATGCCCGGCGGCTGCCTCCCTCTGCATGCCGAGCTTGCCGAGTACGTTCGCGGAAGCCCTGTCGCCCGTGCCGCAGACGGCGACCACCCGGTCGAGACCGCGGTCCTGCACGGCGAACTCCAAGGTGGCTTGCGCCGCTTCGGAAGCGTATCCCTGCCCCCAGAACACCCGCCCGAGCCGCCAGCTGATCGCGACCTGGCCGGCGATCCCGGCCGGTGCGTCGGCCACCGACAGGCCCACGGCGCCCGCCAGCTCACCGGATCCCAGTAGCTCGACCGCGAACACCCCGAAGCCCTCCTCGTCCCACTCCTCCTCCCAGGCCTCGATGTCCTCGGCGGTCTGCTCCAGGGAGCGCGGTGAGCCGTCGCCGATGCGTCGCATCACCACCGGATCGGCGTGGATCTCGGACAGGGGGACAAGGTCGTCCTCGAGCCATCGACGCAGCAGGAGACGGGGTGTGCGGATCTCGGTCATGGCCCACATCCTGCCGAGACGGCACCGGGAGCGCGAATCACGGACCTCGGACTCCTGCCACACCGACGCTTTCGTCCGCCCCTGAAGTGCCGAGCGCCCCGCCGGTGCAAGGTCCGAGAAAGGTCGCCGCCTTCCGTACTGTCGCTCCGCCGGTCAGGGTTCGGGCGCAGCTGATCACTCACGAGGAGCTGAGGCATGGTCGGTCTCCCGAGCGCGCGTTGACGTCGTCGGCCGTGTGACGGCCTGTCATCGCGTGCTGCCCTCGACGTTGCGGCACAGCGAGCCTTCTCCTGCCCGAACCGCCGGATCGCCTTTTCCGTACCCGGTGGCGGGCCTCGTTGTCGGCAACACGAGGGATTCCCATGCCGTCGGCTGCATCCGGTTCCGCTCGACCCCGTCCCTCCGGTCTGTGGCGGGACGCCGACTTCCGCAGACTCTGGTGGGGCCAGACGGCGTCCCAACTCGGCGAGCACGCGACTCTCGTCATGCTGCCGCTCCTTGCCGTCCTGACGCTCGACGCCGGGGCCGGGCAGCTGGGTGCCCTGCGCGCGGCGGGCCAGGCACCGGTCCTGTTGCTCTCGCTGTTCGTCGGCGCGTGGGTCGACAGATGGCGCACCCGCACGACGATGGTGCTCGCCGACGCCGGCCGGGCCTTGGCCTTGGGTGCCCTCGCCCTGGCCGGCCTCGCCGGCGGGCTCGGCATGCCGGGCCTGCTCGCGCTCACCTTCGCCGTCGGCGCCCTGTCCGTGTTCTTCGACGTGGCGTACCAGGCGTCTCTCGTGCGACTGGTGGAACGCGGCCGACTGGTGCGGGGCAACAGCGCGCTCGAGGGCAGCCGGTCCGCCGCGCAGACCGGCGGTCCCGCTCTCGGGGGTGCGCTGGTGTCCTCGCTGTCGGCACCCCTTGCCGCCGCCTCCGGCGCGCTGTTCTTCGCCTTGTCGTTCCTGTCGATCCGGCGCATCCGCCGGGCCGAACCGATGCCGGCGCGCCAGGAGAAGCCTGTGCGGGTCCGGCGGCGGATCAATGAGGGCGTGCGCTTCGTCGTCGGCGACCCCTTCCTTCGAGCGGTCTGCCTGGCCTCGGCGGCGTTCCAGTTCTCCTTCGCGGCCACGATGACCGTCTACCTCGCGTTCCTGCCCCGGGAACTGCATCTGTCGGGCGCCGTCGTGGGACTGGCGCTCGCCGCGGCGGGGCCGGGTGCGCTCCTGGGCTCGCTGCTGGCCGCCCGCCTGCCGGACCGGTTCGGCCACGGCAGGGTGGTCATGGGTGCTGCGGCCGTCGGCGACGGCGTGTTCCTGTGCGTGCCCGCGCTGGACCGCTCCTCCGCCGTCACCGTTCCCGTGCTCCTCGCCGCGGGCTTCGTGTTCGGGGCGGGAGGCCAGCTGGTGAACGTCACGCTCATGGCCGTCCGGCAGGCCGTCACCCCGGACGGGATGCAGGGACGTGCGGCGGCGACGATCACGTGGGCGGGCATGGGGCTCACCCCGCTCGGGTCCCTGGCCGGCGGGTTCCTCGCGGGGGAGTGGGGGCTGCGTACCGGTCTGCTGGTGACTGCCGCAGGCATGGCGCTGTCGCCCGTGATCATGGCGCTGTCCCCGCTCGCCCGCTTGGGGCGCCGGCTTCCCAGCCCGCACGACGGGCTGCCGAGCGCCGCCCACTTCGGCGCCCCCGGGGGCACCACGGCGGCTGTGCCGGACCGAGGCATCCGGCCTCGCCCGCCGGGCCGATCTGAAGAGTGACCCTGGCGGACCATGATCTCCTCGGTCGAAGGCGAGACCTGTGGAAGGCTGGACGGGTAAGGACCGACCTGCGAGCCGGACCCGGATCCTGAACGGCCGCCGACCTGCGGCCGGCCGCTGTGAGCGGCTGCTCGGGCACAAGGTGCGCCGGAGGGGTCGACAGGCCTGAGGGGCGAATGAGATGAGCCGAGCGAACCAGCCCTCGGAGCGGGCGGGTGATCCGCAGGACCCGGCATCCGACCCGAGCGGTCTGATCGACCTGCTGGGTGTCGCCGCGGTCCTGGTGGAGGCCGACGGCCGCATCGACATGTGGAGTCCGCAGGCCGAGGAGCTGTTCGGCTACACCGGTGAAGAAGCGGTCGGACAGTACGCGGCCGCCCTGCTGCTCCACCCCGAACACCGGGAAGCGGGGATGGGGCTGTTCGCCGAGGTGATGGCCACCGGCAGGGGCTGGGCCGGACCGTTCCCCGTCCGGCTCAAGGACGGCAGCACCCGGACGGTCGAGTTCCGCAACATGCGGCTGACGGACAACCTCGGCGACCACTACGCACTCGGGCTGGCCACCGACCGGGCCACGGTGCGGCAGGTGGAGCGCAAGGTGGCCCTCTCCAGCCAACTGGTCACCCAGGCGCCGATCGGACTGTCCGTCCTGGACACCGAATTGCGGTACGTGGCGGTCAACGGCGCCCTTGCCTCGATGCACGGCGTCCCCGAGGCCGACCACGTCGGCCGCCACTTCCGGGAGATCCTGCCCGGCGCGCCCTTCATGACCGCCGAGAACCAGATGCGGGAGGTCCTGGAGACCGGCCTGCCCCTGGTGGACGAGCAGGTGGTCGGCCGGACCCGGGCCGACCCGGACCACGACCACGCCTGGGCCGTGTCGCTCTACCGCCTGGAGGACCAGAGCGGGCACGTGCTGGGCATCGCCAACGTGGTCGTGGACGTCACCGACCGGTACGAGGCGGCCCGGCAGGCCGACCGGGCCCAGCAGCGCCTGCGCCTGATGGCCGACGGCTCGGCGCGCATCGGGACCACCCTGGAGGTGGAGCGGACCGCCCAGGAGCTGGCGGACGTCCTGGTGCCCGACCTGGCCGACATGATCGCGGTGGACATCCTGGACTCCGTCCTGCGGACGGGCCGCCCCGACCGCGGAGAGGGCCCGGCGCTGTTCCGGGCGCTGGCGGTGAAGACCGCCTACCCCACCGGGGCCTCCGAGGCGATCATCGCGCCCGGCCACCTCACCACCTACCACGCGGACCATCCGGCGGCCCACTGCCTGCGCACGCGCAAGCCGCTGCTGATCACCCACCTCGACAGCGGCGAGCTCAGCCGAATCGCAGCCGACGACGCCGCGGCCGGACTGCTCGCCGAGGCCGGTGTCCACACCGACATGGCCGTCCCGCTCATCGCCCGCGGAGAGATCATCGGCGTGATGGGCCTGGCCCGTGCACGCAACCCGCAGCCCTTCGACGAGGACGACCTCACCCTCGCCTGCGAACTGGCCTCGTCCGCCGCGCTGAGCATCGACAACGCCGTCCTGCACCAGCACATCCGCAGCGCCGCCGAAACCCTGCAGCGCAGCCTGCTGCCCCGGCCCTCGCCACGCCGCCCCGGCCTGGAGATCGCCGCCCGGTACCGGCCCGCGCAGGCCTTCAGCGAGGTCGGCGGCGACTGGTACGACATCATCCCGCTCAGCGGCGACCGAACCGCCCTGGCGGTGGGCGACGTCATGGGCAGCGGAATCCCGGCGGCCACCGCCATGGGCCGGTTGCGTACCGCGACCTCCACCCTCGCCGACCTCGACCTCGCCCCGAGCCGCATCCTCACCCACCTCGACCGGATCACCCAGGGCCTGGACCCCTACATCGCCACGTGCGTGTACGCCGTCCACGATCCGCACGCAGGTCGCTTGCAGGTGGCCTGTGCGGGCCATCTGCCCCCGGTTCTGGTGCGGGCCGGCCGACCGCCCGAACTGCTCGACCTGCCCACCGGCACCCCGCTGGGAGTCGGCAGCGGTTCTTTCGAGACCTCCGTCGTCGCCATGAACCCCGGTGATCAGCTCGTCCTGTACACCGACGGACTGGTGGAGACCCGGGACGACCCCATCGACGAGCGCCTGGACGAGCTCCTGCGCCTGCTGTCCCCGCCGTGCCGCTGCGCGGAGGAGACCTGCGACCGGTTGCTCCGGGAACTGCGCCACCCCGCCGACCATGACGATGTCGCGCTGCTCATCGCTCATGCGCAGCCGCTCACCTCGCTCTGAGTGGGGGAGGGGTCCGCTTCGCCCCGTGCCCGGGTGCTCGCGCAATCGCTGGTGTGTGCGAACCGGCCCCCGGTGTTATTCAATGAGGTGTGCGGTCAGGGACTCGGGGCCCCACCGCACGGGTCCGAACAAAGCCCCGGCACTCATGCCGGGGAATGCTGAGAGAGCCGCATGGACTCCACACCCCCGCCCTCGTCCTCCTCGGCGTTCGAGCTGGTCAGTCGCGCTCTCGGCCGCTACATCCCGCAAGGTGGAGCGTCAGCGGCCGACGCGCGGGGCGACCGTGCCACCCGTCGGCGGGTTCCCGACCCTCCGGGGCCCGGACAACAGGAGCAGATCCTGGGTGCGGTCAACCTGGACACGGATCTGATCATCACCCGCTGCAACCTCGACGCCCCGGTGTTCGCGGGTCTGGAGGCCGGCGCCGGGAAACCATTCGTCGATCTCCTTCCCCCGGGCGACGTACCGACGGTCACACGCAGGCTGCGACAGGTCGTGGAGAGCGGTGAGGCGCACGTCGCCCGGATCCAGCGGCTGAGGCGGCACGACGGATCCGAGCTGGTCGTGTCGATGAGCATCCTGCCCGCCGCGTCGCCGGAGGAGGGCCTGACCGTCTCCGTGATCGCCATGGCCAGGCGGCTGCACCTCTACGCCGCCGAGACCGCGATCGGCACCTCACTGGACATCGGCGAGACCGCGCAGTCGCTGGCGGAGTCCCTGCTGGCCTGGGGAGACGTCGCCGCCGTCGACCTCGACTTCGCCGTGTGGACGGGCGAGGGAGTCACCGGCAAGGCCCAGGGGCGGATCCACCTGCGGCGGGCGGCCCTGGTCCCGGACCGGGTGTGGCCCGAGGGCTACACGACACCGGGCGACGATCTGCCCGGCGACGCGAGCCGTCTGCTGGCTCAGGCGGTCCTGCGGGACGACGCCCCGCAGACGATCGTCATCCCCGACCGCCAGGCGGTCGAGCGGGTCTTCGGCAGCCCCCGCGTGGTACGCGCCCTGGTGCCCGGCGGCCGGTCGGCGGGTGTGGCGTGCATCCCCCTGGTCCTGGACGGCGCGCCGCCCGTCGTACTGGGCGTGGCGGAGGTGTGGCGGCGGGCGGACTGCCCCTTCCGCGACAGCGAGCTGTTCGACCTGCAGGAACTGGTGGCCAGAACCGCCCACCACGTGGACCTGGCCCGCCGGCACCAGCGCGAACACACACAGGTGCTGGCCCTGCAGCGCCGGCTCCTGCCCCGGTCCGGCGGCGACACCATCGAGATCGCCAGCGTCTACCAGCCCGCCACCCCCGACAGCGCCGGCGTCGGCGGCGACTGGGTGAACAGCTTCCCGTTGCCCGACGGCCGTACCGCGCTGGTGGTCGGTGACGTCGTCGGGCACGGTCTGGGAGCCGCCGCGACCATGGGGCAGCTGAGCATGGAGGCCCGCGCGCTGCTGTCCGCGGGGCTCGCACCCGACCAGGTACTGGAACACCTGGACGAGACCGTGACGCTGCTGGACGACGCGGAGTCCGGGCTGGCGGCCGGTTACAGCGCCCTGGGGTCGACCTGCTGCATCGCCCTGTACGACCCGGTGGGTCACCATGTGACGCTGTCCAGCGCCGGCCATCTGCCCCCGATCCTGGTCTCCCCGGACGGCCGCGCGGGGGCGCTCTCGATCCGGCCTCACCCGGGCCTGGGCGCCGAGTTCGCGCTGCGGGAGCCGTTCGACGTGTACACCATCGGCGTGCCTCCGGGTTCCGTGCTCGCCCTGTACACCGACGGGCTGGTGGAGGACCCCGCCCTCTCGATCGACGAAGGCATCGACCGGCTGGCGGACATCGTCTCCCACATTCATCCCTGGGACGCCCTGCAGCAGACGGCACGGGACGTCGTCTCCGCACTGGCACCCGCGCCCCAGCGCGACGACGTGACCCTGCTGCTCGCCCGGATGATCGGCTACCGCAAGGGGGACACGGCGACCTGGCGGCTGCCCGCCCGCAGCGATGCCCCCGCCCACGCCCGGGAGCGGGTCGCCGCGCTGCTGAGTCAGTGGGGCACCAGGGACGACACCAGGGACAAGACACTGCTGCTGGTCAGCGAGCTGGTCACGAACGCCGTGCGCTTCGCGACCGGACCCGTGACGGTACGGCTGATCAGGTCGGGTCACGGCCTGCTGTGCGAGGTGGGCGACACCGGCAACGGCAGGCCGCGCCTGAGGCGCGGCGACCTGCTCGACAACGGCGGACGTGGCCTGAGCATCGTGCACCGGCTCACCACCCGGTGGGGGGTGCGGTGGACGGACACCGGCAAGATCGTCTGGGCGGAGGTCGCGAGGTGACGTGACCGGCCCAGGGGGGCGCGGCGCAGGGAGGCGCACTTCCCAGGGGCCACCGCCGGCACCCTCCGGCGTGCTACAGCCACTGCCCTTCCAGGGCGGTCGCGGTGAGGCCCGGTGCCGCGGCGTACAGCACGGCGCGATGCCCCGCCTCGAGCCGGCCCGCGTCATGGGCCCGCCGCAGGATGTCGAACACCGCCGCGCCTCCGCGGTTGCCGCTGGTGTAGCTCTCCCGGCTGTAGTCCAGCAGCCCCGACGGCCACCCGTCGGGCATCGTCTGCTCCATGTACTCCAGCACCCGGGTCCCTCCGGGGTGCGCGAGCAGTACGTCGGGGTGCCAGGAGTCCGGGTCGTCCTGGTACCGGGTGCGCAGCCACTCCCACATCGCGGTGACCGTCTCCTGTACGGCGCGCGGCCCACGCCGGTCCATCACGAAGTGGGTGCCGTCCGCGCGCGTCTCCAGCCGGTGCAGGTCCTGGGTGCCGGGCAGAGTGTGGTGCCAGGCCGCGTCCAGCCGCAGCACCGACTCGGGCCTCCGGCGGCCGGTGACCACCGCGGCGACCGCAGTGTCCGCGAACAGCAGCCGGACGATCAAGGACTCGAGCGTGTCGTCCCCCGGCTGGTAGGTGGTGCTCAGCGCCTCCGAGATGACGACCAGGACCACCCGGTCGGGGTCGGCCGCGACCAGCTCCGCCGCCAGCGCGAGGGAGCGCGTACCCGCGATGCACGCCCATTGGGTGGCCGGCAGCAGCATCGCGTCGCTGCGCAGCGACAGCCTGTTGGCCAGGGCGATATCCAGGCCCGGCAGCGCCGGGGTGGTGGAGTGACTGGTGATCAGGCAGTCGACGTCCGCGGCGTCCAGTCCGGCGGTCTGCAGGGCCCCGCGCGCCGCGCGCTCCCCGTAGGACTGCACGGCCTCCCACGCGGGCGCGGTGCGCTCCTGGACGGTCTGCGGGACGGGTATGGACTCGAGTGCGGCGATCGCGCGGTCCACGTCCTGCTGCGCGAACCCGCCGTGTGCCAGCGCCTGTTGGGCCGGCTCGATGCCGACGGCGTGCAGAGCGCTGCCCTTGCCGGGCGCGACGGCGGTCTCCAGCGGCAGCATCCAGCCGCGGGTCTCGATGCCCGTACTGGCGGCGATGCCGTCGATCCGCGGCGCCCACGCCGCATGCCGGTGCCGGTCGCTCACCTCCGCCACGATCTCGCTGGTCTTCACGGCGTGCTCGCCGTGAATCACGGCTGGCGGGCAGAGGTATGCGGCCATGCTGGGGAACCTTCCGAGGGGGGAATGTCGCGCGTGCTGTGTCGTGGGTCACTTTGAACTGCGTGCCCAAGAAGGTGGAGATGAGCCCCACTTCGGGGGCTGACGTCCGATTCGAGCATGGACGCGATATGGACAATTCCGCTGTGATGCAGACAACTTAGGCGGGCCCGGAAAGGTGTGACACGGCACACACCGTCGAAGCGGAAAGGCGAGCTGCCGTTCTCGCCGTGGGACACGTTCCGGCGTGCAGGGGAAGTGGCCCGCAGACGTAGGCTGTTCGCGAGGCAGGGCGAGCGCCGCCCACCCGTACGCGCACCGCTGGACGCCGAGGAGTACGGCCGACCGGTCCCGGGGCGCGTCCGGTGAGGACACTGAGCCGGGCCCGGCGGGCCGGCTTCCGGCACCCGGACCTCCGCGTGTCCGCGACCGTCTGCGTCGCCCCGCACTACGGGATCGACCCGGAGGCCGGCTTCACCGTCGACGTGGACCTGGGACCGTGGACGCGGGCGCTCCGCCCGGCGACGGCCTGGGGGACCTCTACCTGGACGTACGCTGCGACGGAGTCGGCCGGACCATCAGGCTCTGGCAGATTTCCACGGACGCCGACGGCCGACGGGCCGGCTTCCGGCACCCGGGCCTTCACGTGTCCGCGACCGTCGGCGTCGCCCCGCCCGGGATCGACCCGGAGGCCGGCTTCACCGTCGACGTGGACCTGGGGCCGTGGACGCGGGCGCTCCGGCCGGCGACGGCCCGGGGGACCTCTACCTGGACGTACGCTGCGACGGAGTCGGCCGGACCATCAGGCTCTGGCAGATTTCCACGGACGCCGACGGCCGACGGGCCGCCCCGGCCCGGAGGGAGCGGCCGACGATGTGCCGTCCGGGCACGGACCCGCCACCGCCTGCCCCGTCCTCACCCCCGACGGTCACTTCTCCCTGCGGGTCCGGCGAACGGAGGGGCGACGTCCTGGGTGACGGAAGCCGCCTGGGGCGCCTCCGACCGCGCCACGCTCATCGTCAGCGGCCGTCCGACGGACGGGCCCGGCCCGGTCCCGCCCCCACCGTGCTGCGCGCCCATGCGGACCCGGGCGCGGTACGGGAGGTGCCCCCGCTGTACGCGCGGGACGGGAGTCACTCCTTCACCGCCCGCATGGCGGTCAGGGATCTGAGGGCGGGACGCTGGAGCCTCAGCGCGGGCGATCGGGCCAGGCCACGGCCACGGCGCTCCCTGGTCCACTCAGTCGACGGCAAGGCCCAGCTGCAGCGAGACGGAGCTCAGGGCTGCGCCCAAGGGGAGGGAAACCCGGGTGAGGGCGTACTGGTCGCCGCGGGTCTGGTCCCGGTTGACGATCAGCACCGGCTTCCCCGCCTGCGCCGCCTGGCGGACGAAGCGGAGTCCGGACATCACGGTCAGGGAGGAGCCCAGGACCAGCAGCGAGGTCGCCGCACGGACCAACTCGCGGCAGTGCTCGACTCGCTGCGGCGGAACGGCTTCGCCGAAGAACACCACGTCCGGTTTGAGGATGCCGCCGCATGCCGTGCAGGGAACCACGCGGAAGTCTGCGACCTGATCGTCCGTGAGATCGGCGTCCCCGTCGGGGTTGATTCCTGCGGCCACGGGCTCGAACCCAGGGTTCGCCTCCTCGAGCCGCACGGCGAGTTCGCGGCGCGGGCTGTGGGCGCCGCAGGAGAGGCAGACGACCCGGTCGAGCGTTCCGTGCAGTTCCACGACGTCTTCACTGCCGGCCGCCTGGTGCAGGCCGTCCACGTTCTGGGTGACGACCCCCGCGAGAAGGCCGTGCCGTCCGAAGGCCGCAACAGCCCGGTGCCCGGCATTGGGGCGGGCTCGGCCGAAGGTCCGCCAGCCGAGGTGGCTGCGTGCCCAGTACCGCCGCCGCGCCTGCGCGGCGGCGGTGAAGTCCTGGTAGGTCATCGGGGTGTGCCGGCTCAGGCTCCCTCCCTCGCCCCGGTAGTCGGGGATGCCCGACTCCGTGGAGATGCCCGCACCGCTGAGCACCAGCACTCCTCCGCTGCGCAGCGCATCGGCGACCGGCCCGGGATCCGTGCTGCCCGGCGGCAGGTCCTCGGCAGGGGTCCAGCTCAGGGTGGGACGCATGCGCATGCCGTCAGGGTACGAAACGCGGCCCGCCGACGCGTCGGCCGTCTCTTGAATGCAACGAAGCAAAACGTTGCGTTTGTTTCTTTGGAAACCGTGCGCATCGCAACAGGCCGTCCCGACCGGCAATCGGGTCGCTTCAAGGCGGAGTTGGAGCCGATATCAGAAGGAGACGTTTGATCCGGCGGGATCGGCGTACCCGATGACTTAACAGAATCCTTATACGACGAAGCGGAGACGCACCATGGGCATCATTGCTTGGATCATCATCGGGCTCCTCGCCGGCGCCATCGCCAAGGCCCTGATGCCGGGCAAGGACCCCGGTGGCATCATCGTCACGATGCTCATCGGTATCGTCGGTGGTCTGCTCGGCGGCTGGCTCGGCAAGGTCATCTTCGGAGTGGATTCCCTCGACGGGTTCTTCGAACTCTCCACGTGGATCGCCGCGATCGTCGGCTCCCTCATCCTGCTCGCCCTTTACCGCCTCGTCACCGGCAACCGGCGTACGCACCGGCACGCCTGACCCCGTAGAAGGCGAACGCCTCTGATCACATTCCGCGGCTCCTCCCTTTCCTGAGGGAGGAGCCGTCAGGTTTTGCCCAGTCGCCGTCCGCCCCGTACGGGATCCGACACGCTCAGCAAGAGCTCCGCCACACCCCGAGTTCCGGTTTCTTGCGCATCGACGACAATCCCAGCCGGCGGGACTCGGCACAGAAAGCGCTCCGCGGTTCCGCGTACTCCACGTGGAACACCGCCTTGCCCGCCGCGATGAACGGGGAGAGTTGCCCGCACTCGTCGTACTGGGCGCACTCCTCGTTGACCGCGAAGTCGAAATCGCCCACCAGGCGGGGAATTTGGGGGAGGTCGTTCTTCAGCCCCACCGACAGCCCCCGCTCATGGGCGAGGGCCGCGATCATCCGGTTGTATCTGAGCTGGTGGTGTGCGGTCAGCGGGAAACCGGTGTCATTCGAGTAGCCCTCCACCAGATCGGGTTCCACCGCGTCGAAGCCCTTGTCGCGGCACATGTCGAAACGGCGTTCCATGATCGGGCGCAGAACCTTCAGCTGCCGGATGTCCAGCCACCGCTCGCCCGCCCACCCGTTGGGCTTGCCGAGCACGGAGCGCGGGAAATCGTCCCGGTCCGGCCGGAAGTCCTCCCAGGCGCCGACGTTGACGTAACAGATGACCTTCCTTCCCGCGCGGTGCAGCCGGGCCACGTCCGCCGCGGAGTTCTCGAAGCCGTCGATGTCGTAGACGGGCACGTCGGCCGACGCGTCGACCTTGCCGTCGAGCTGCCACTGCCAGGCCAGGCCCGGACGGGGCTTCCACACGGACCGAGCGGGTGACGGCGTCCCGTGCTTGTCGGCGGGCCGCTCGGTGCTGCCCGAACAGCCCGTCAGCGCCGCGGCCGTCATCGCGGTCAGCAGAGCCGCACACCACACCGCCGCGGGCCTGCTCATCGCCCCTCCCCGGTGAGCGCGGGGGTCAAGCGACCCCAGGGGTTGGGCGGTTCACCGGTCACCGGACCGCAGACCGCCGCGCCGCGCTCGTGCGCGGTGCGCACGGCGAGGGGAACGAGGGCCTCGGGCACGCCGTAGACGAGATGGCACAGCCGCTCGGGCGGGTGCCGTGCGGCCCACGCCGGCCGGCTGAAGGCCGAGACATACGTCGACCAGTGGCCCTCGAAGGTGACGGTCAGGTCGGCGAGGCGGGCGTACCCCGGCGCGGGATGGACCCCGGGATTGAGGACGACCGTCCCCGCACCCAGCCTGCGCACCGTCCGCACCAGCCTGCGGCAGGCCGGCAGCCCGTCCGCGGTCGCCGTCACCCGGTCCAGGAAACAGCCGTCCGCCGCGTACCACTCCCGGTGCCGGCGCACGTCCTCCACGACGTCCGCGGGCTCGCGCACCCCGTAGTCGGTGTCGACGTAGCCGAGCAGACGCGCCCCCGCAGCCCGCAGCGCATCCGCCGCCGCGACGAACGCCGGGTCGGGCGCCTCTCCCGGCCCGCTCGCCGGATTGAGCACGACACCGTAGGTGTGGGGCGCGCCGGTGATCAGCCGGTGCCAGGCACCCGGGTCCTCGGCCGGATGGACGTACAGCGGGATCAGCAGGCTCACGAGGTGCGGCCGCCTTCCCACAGCGCCCGCAGCGCGTCGTCGAGGGAGTGCGCCGGACGCCAGCCGAGGGCCTGCTCGGCGGCGGAGATGTCGCTGCACTGCCATGACACCTGCGCCGAGCGCGCCGAACCCGCTGCGCTCGCCGCGCCTTCCTCGATCCGCCCCCGGAAGCCGGCCAGGCCGGCCAGACGCCGGACCAGGTCGCGCACCGGCACGGCCCCGCCCCCACCGATGTTGAGCACGGGCGGCAACGGGCCCGGTGCCGTGGCCGCGAGCACCGCCGCCCGCGCCACATCACGTACGTCGACGAAGTCGCGGTGGGCGGACAGGTCGCCGAGCCGCAGCACCGGCTCCGGGCCGGAGCCCGCCTCGCGCAGCAGCGCGGCGATCCGGCCGGGCAGCCCCGAAGGCGGAGCTCCGGGCCCCACCGGATTGCCCACCCGCAGCACCACCGCGTCCAGGCCCGAGGCGGTCACCGCGACCGTGCCCGCGAGCTTGGTCGCACCGTAAGGACCGATGGGGCGGGTGGGCGCCGACTCCGTCACCGGCCTGTCCGGCGTGCCCGGGCCGTACTCGGCGGCCGAACCCAGGTGCACCAGGCGGGCCGCGGGCACCGCCTCCCGCAGGGCGGCGCACAGCACCGCGGGCCCGCGGGTGTTGACCTCGGCGAGGGTGACGGCGTCACCGCCGGTCGCGCCCGCGCAGTTGACGACGGTGTCGGGCGCGGCCGACGCGAGGGTCTTCGCCAGCCGCTCCGGACGGACACGGGCCAGATCGACGTCGAAGTCGGCGGCCGGCGACCGGCCACCGCCGATCACCACCGCGTCCGGGAGGGCGCGCAGCCGCTCCACGACGTGAGCGCCGAGATAGCCGGTGAAGCCCAGGACGAGAATGCGCATGACGTGCTCAGGCTCCCTTGAGCAGCAGCGACTTGCGGGTGGTGAACTCGGCGTTGGCCCGGTCGTAGTCGTCCGGGCGTCCGATGTCCAGCCAGTACCCGTCGAAGTCGTAGGCGTGCGGCTGGTTGTCGGTCTTGAGCAGGTCGAGAACCAACTCGTCGAAACCGAGGGGAAGCCCGGGCGTATAACCCTCCAGGGTGCTGCGTGACAGGCCGTAGACGCCCATGGAGACGCGGTAGTCCATGCTCGGTTTCTCGGTGAACGCGACGACCCGGCTGGAGTCGGTGGTCAGTACCCCGAAGTCGATGTGCACCTTGCGAGCGTACGTCGCGATGGTCAGCGGGGCCCCGGACGCGCGGTGCCGGTGCAGGACGTCGGCGTAGTCGAGGTCGGTGAGGACGTCGCCGTTCATCACCAGGAAGGTCTCGGGCAGCCGGTGGCGCAGGTTGAGCAGCGGTCCCATGGTGCCCAGCGGGCTGTCCTCGGTGGCGTAGTCGACGGTCAGGCCCCACTGGGAGCCGTCGCCGACGTAGGCGCGGATGATCTCGCCGAGGTGGCCGATGGCGATGGTGCAGCTGGTGAAACCGGCCGCGGACAGCTGGCGCAGCACGATCTCCAGGATGGCGTGCTGGTCGCCGATGGGCACGAGCGGCTTGGGCAGTGCGGTGGTGTAGGGCCGCAGCCGGACGCCCTTGCCTCCCGCCAGGATCACTGCGTGCATGGGGCTCCTCCTTCGTGAACGCTTCGTGGACGTGCGCAGACGTGACGGACGAGATCCGCTGGGTGGTGTCAGATGTTGTAGATGCCGGTCTTGTACCGGGCGAGGTTGGCCGGGTCGCGGAAGAATGCGACGGTGGCCGCGAGGCCTTCCTCCAGGGTGTGCGCGGGCTGCCAGCCGGTGGCGGCGCCGAGCCGGCTCGCGTCCGCGACCAGCCGCATCACCTCGGAGTTGGCGGGGCGGATGCGGGCGGTGTCCTCGCGGACGTCGAGGGCGGTGTCCATCACCTTGCCGATCAGCGCGACCAGGTCGCCGACCGAGATCTCCCCGCCGGTTCCGGCGTTGAAGGTACGGCCCACGACCCGCTCGGCGGGCGCGGTACCGACGGCCAGGAAGGCCTGAGCGGTGTCCTTGACGAAGGTGAAGTCCCGGGTGGGACGCAGATCGCCCAGAGTGATGGAGCGTTCCCCGGCCGCGACCTGCCCGATGACGGTGGGGATGACCGCCCGCATCGACTGGCGTGGCCCGAAGGTGTTGAAGGGCCGCAGCGTCACGACCGGGGTGTCGAAGCTGGCGTGGTAGCTGTCGGCCAGCCGGTCCCCGCCCGCCTTCGAAGCGGCGTACGGGGACTGGGTGTTGATGGGGTGGTCCTCGGTGATGGGCACGGTCTGCGCGGTGCCGTACGTCTCGCTGGTGGAGGTGTGCACCAGCCGGGGCGTGCCGAGGGCGCGCACGGCTTCCAGCACGTTGAGGGTGCCGGTGACGTTGGTGTCCACGTAGCTGTTCGGGGCTTGGTAGGAGTACGGGATCGCGATCAGGGCGGCCAGGTGGTAGGCGGTGTCGGCGCCGTCGAGGAGGCCGCGGACGGAGCCGGGGTCCCGTACGTCCCCGAGGACGATCTCCACCTGGTCCAGGACGTCCGGGTGCAGGGTCTCCAGCCAGCCGTAGGAGGAGAAGGAGTTGTACTGGGCCATGGCCCTGACCCGGTGTCCGGAGGCGACCAGCGCCTCGGTGAGGTGCGAGCCGATGAAGCCCTCGGCTCCGGTGACGGCGGCGAGCGGTGCGGAGGTCAACTGCGGTGTCCCTTCGGATGGGTGGGATGTGAGCGGGGAGTGGGGCGCGGGGCTCAGGCGTGCGGTGCGGGCCGGCCGAGCAGCCACAGCGCGCACGCCGACAGACACAGGGCGGCGGCGCCGCAGCCGAGCGGCAGGGCCAGGGCGGCGCCCGGTGGCAGATGGAACACGGCCACCGCCCCGGCCCCGCCGGCTGCCGTCAGGCAGATCGCGGCCGACGGCCAGGCCGCCCCGAACGCCTGGAGGAGCAGCGCGGTCCACAGGACGGCGGCGAGCAGCAGCAGGGCGACCGGGTCGGCGTCGGTGAGCAGGGCCGCGGGCAGCAGCGGCGCGAGATAGGCGAAGAGGCAGAGGCCGAGGATGCCGACCGAACGCAGCAGGAACCCGCCGGGCGTGGCGGTGGCGCGCAGCGCGGCTACCGACAGTCCCCGGTAGCGGTACAGCAGCCACTCCGCGGGCCCCATGCTCAGCGTCAGCACGATCACCGCGTACGGCTCCTGCCGCCCCTCCAGCAGCACCAGCACCCCGGCGGCCAGGCCGAACAGGCCGTACGGCAGGGACCACAGGAGGCGCGGCCGGGTCGTGCCGACGGCGGCCGGGACGGCGAGGGCGCCCCGCAGCGCCCAGCCGGTGACGGTGAGGGTGGCGAGCAGCGCCAGCAGGGGAAGCCCGGCCCGGAGCACGGGGCCTGGCTCCCACCACGGCAGGACGGCCGCACCCGCGAGCAGCGGGCTGAGCGCCGCCAGCAGCAGCCGTTCCCGGCCCAGCACCAGCAGCACACCGGCGGCCGCCAGATACGCGGACTGCGCGGCGGCCACCAGGGTCACCGGTCCGCCGCCGGCGGGCAGCGCGGCGACCGCCGTGGCCACCACCGCTCCCACGGGCGAGCCCACGAGGAGGGTACGGCCGGCCTCCCGGCGTCCGGCCGTCATCCGCAGGTGCGCGCGGTGCCCGAGTGCCTGCCCCCACGCCCAGGAGGCAAGCCCGGCCACGATCAGGGCAGGGGCGTACCCGTCGGCGTCCCACAGGGGCGCGGCCAGCAGGTAGGCGAGCCCGGGCAGCGCGAACAGCACGCCCCGCAGCAGACAGCGCAGGGTGTCGGGGCGCCAGGGGTCGGCCGCCGGGGCGGGTTCGGGGAAGGTGCGCGGCACCCGCTCGTAGAGGGCGGAGGCGAGGGAGAACAGGTTCGGGTGACCGTAGCGTTCGCTGATCAGTGAGGCGGACAGTCCCTCCGCCTCCAGCAGCGCGGCCACCTCGTAGGGGTGGACGGCGGGCCCTATGCGGTCGGCGAGTTCGGCGGCGAGCTCGCTGACCGCCTGCTCGTCGGGCCCGTTGCGGGGGAGCCGGATGGCGAGGGTGGCGTCGTCCAGGGCCCAGCGTGGCCGGCGGCGGGCCGGGCGGGCGCCGGCCAGCCGGATGGCCAGCGTGTCCTGTTCGGAGCCCCCGGGTTCGAGGGATATCGGCCCGCTCACAGGGCGAGGCTTCCGGTGCCGTGGACGACCGGGGCGGAGATCCTGACCGTGGTGGTCATGGCCGTCGACTCCTGTTCGGGGTGGGCCAGTTCCAGATAGACGGACCGAAACGTGTCAATGGTCTGCCGGAGGGTGAACTGCTCGATGACCCGGAGCCGGGCCGCCTCACCCATGGCCCTGCGCCGCCCGGCGTCCCGCAGCAGCTTCAGCGCTGCCGTCGCCATCGCCTGCGGATCGCGCGGCGGCACCACCAGACCGGTGTCCCCCACGGCTTCGCGCACCCCGCCCACGTCGGTGGAGACGGTCGCCCGGCCGCAGGACATGGCCTCGATCAGGGTGAAGGGAAAGCCTTCGCTGATGCTGGAGAGCATCACGACGTTCCCGGCGGCGTAGGCGTCCTTGATGTCGTCGACGCGCCCTTCGAAAGTGACGGCATCGGCGTGTCCGAGTTCGGCGGCCAGCGCTTCGCAGCGCTCGCGGTAGGCCTCTCCGCCCCGTGGCGTCCCGCCGAACAACCGCAGCCGAGCGTGCGGGAGTTCGGCGCGGACCAGGGCGAAGGCCCGGATGAGGGTCTCGAGGTCCTTGATGGGGTCGACGCGGCCCGCCCAGCTCAGGGTGGGGGTGTCCGGCTCGGGCCCGGCCGCCGGGAACGCGGCGGGGTCGACGCCGTTGTAGACCGTGCGGATCGACTCCGGGTCGGCGCCGCCCTCCTCCTCCCACAGCCGGTTGTAGCGGTTCCCGGGAGTGATCAGCGCGGCCCGGCGGTAGCTCTCCTGGGCGAGCAGCCGGAAGAACCCGAGGATCACGGCCTTCACCGGCCAGCGGTAGGGCGCGGTGCGGTAGCCGAGGTAGCGCTCCCGGAGGTAGACCCCGTGCTCGGTCAGCAGCAGCGGGACGCCGTGGCGTTCGAGGGCGGCGAGTCCGGGCAGGACCGCCACCCCGCCGCTGACCGCGTGCGCGACCCCGGTCTCGGGAGCCGGGGCGGCCAGCGGGCGCAGGGCGTGCTCCAGCAGGGCGGTCGCGGTGAGCGCGTCGTGCAGGCTGGGCTGTGCCTCGCGCACGGCGAGACCAGGACGGGTCCACAGTGCGGTGAGGATCGAGATCGCCCGGTCTCCGCGCAGGAAGGGGCTCAGCGTCCCGTCCGACGCGGCCCGTGCCAGCACGTAGAGGGCGGGCGCGAACCCGTCCTCGGCGCGCGGATCGAGCAGCGCGGCCAGGAACCGCTCGTAGGCGGCGGCGAGTCGGTTGCGGGACCTGCCCCGGGGCGGGCGGCCCTCAGGGGGGGCGCCCCACATCGGGACGGACAGCACGCCGGCGACGTGCGCGGGCAGGTCCCACACGACCGGCTCACGTCCGGTGCCGGTGACGGCGATGACGTCGAAGGTGAGGTCGGGCATGCCCTGGACGAGCTGGTCGCACCAGACGCTGACGCCTCCGTGGCTGTGCGGGTAGGTGCCTTCGGTGAGCAGGGTGACGCGCGTTGCTTCGGTAGGTCGCGCGCCCTGGGGAACGGGCATCGATGTGCTCCACGGCCGAGGAGTGGGGTGGTTCGGGCCGGCCCCGGCCGCCATTTAGCGGCCAGGACCTGCGGTCGGTCTGGGGTGGATGCGCCGTTCAGCCGTCTGCGGTGTGCCCCACGGGGTCGGTGACGCCCGCGGGGACGCGGGTTCGTGGTGCGGGGCCGGTGGCCGGGGCTCGCCCGGCCGTGTCGCCGGTGGTCGGAGCCGCGGCGGACGCCGGCAGGGTGAGAACGAGCGGCGTGCCTCCGGAGGGCGTCCATCCGGACACGGCCCCGGCGTACGCTTCGCCGAACGCGGCTCCGGCGAGCGTGGTGCCGGTGGGCAGGGTCGCGGTGACGGCCAGCCCGTCCGGCGCGTCGACGGTCACCGTGGTGCCGATGCGGTAGGCGGTGACCTCCCCGGTCCGGAGTGCGGCCTGCCAGTCGGCCCGGCGCCGGAGTTCGGCGCCGATGTCCTTCATCCGCGGGTTCACCACGGGCGTGTTCTCGGCGAACAGCGCCTTGTAGCCGTCCAGGACGCCGTCGAGCACGGGGTAGGCGATACGGTCCTCGGCGAGGTTCGACTGGTGGATGAAGTGCGGCTTGGGGTCGTTGGCCAGGACGTGCCCGAGGGCGATCCGGGTCTCCAGCGGGACGATGTGGTCGGCGTACCCGGTGGCGGGGTTCAGCGGAGCCGGCAGACAGGTCGTGGTGGCCGGGTTGTCCTCGCAGATGCCGCTGCCGCCCTGGGCGCGGCCGGTGTAGATCCAGTTGTACTCGTCGACCTGCTCGGCCGCCCGGCCGGCGTTGTAGAAGACGTTCATGGGATAGCGGGGCACGGTCGTGGCCGGACCGACCCGACGCTGGTCGGGCTCACGGGAGTTGTCGGAGCCGAGCCAGGCGATGTCGTTGTCGTCGAGGGCGAGGGCCAGGTTGGGGTTGTCCTGGGGCTGCTGCGGCAGCACCTTCATGCCGGAGTGTTCGCCCGTGACCAACTCGTCGTTCACCAGGGGCAGTCCGGCTCTCTCGCCCCAGACCCGGTTGGTGGCGATCTCGTCGGAGATGTCGTTGCGGCTCATCCACCGGGTGCTGCCGTCGGCGTTGGTCGCGCATTTCCACGGCACGACGCTGGTGTCCTGCACACAGCCGAGGAAGGGGTGCGAGTAGGTGTGGTTGATCCAGCGGAACTCGCCCCGCCGTGCGATCAGCCGGTCGGCGAGCGGGTCGGCACCGTTGTTGTCCTCGCGGTGGTCGGCGCTGCCGGCGCCGTTGTAGGCGAAGTCGAGGGTGAAGTTCTTGCCGTGCTGCCAGTCGACGGCGTGGTCGACGTCGGCGGGCGTCATCCGGATCGGGTCGGGCGTCGCGTTGGGATCCTCACAGTCGACGTCGCCCGGGGTGCAGTTGAGCTGACTGTTCCAGCGGTCGTCGGCGGCGAACACGTCGTCCACGTGGACGGAGAAGTAGTTCCGTGAGGCGCCCAGGTGCACCCCGCCGGTCATCCACTCCACGATGCCGCGGGCCAGAAGCCGGAACTGCTGCTGGTACCGGTTGTAGACGAAGGTGACGACCAGCTCGCGCCGCCCGTCGTGCCGGTACTCGCCCACCAGCGTGCCCTTGGTCGTCCGCCCGGGGATCGTCGCCTCGACGTACGGGGTGAAGTCGGCCCCCGCCACGGGCTTGGACAGGTAGGCGTAACTCTCACCGATGGCCGGGTCGTTGTCCTCGAAGGGCACCGCCCCGTCGAGGTAGCCGAAGGGGCCGGACCTGCCGGCGGCGGTCACCTCCGCCCGCCTGCCGTCCATGCTGCCGGAGTAGCCGCCCTGGACCGGGTACTGCAGACCGGCTTCGGGACGTGCGTAGGTGTAGGCGTCGACCTGGGGGACGTTGTACGTCCGCTCGTACGCCGTGAGCGCCGCCATCTCGGCGGACCCGGCCGGGAACGGGTTGTCGTTCGGCAGCACCACGGCCTGGAACCTGGCGCGCGGCCTGCCGTCGACGGTGTCCGCGAGGAAGTCGGCGTCGATGACGGCCCGGCCGGTCTGCGTGAGGTCGATCCGGGTGTACGGCGTTCCGGCCGCGGCCAGCTCGGCGGCTATCGCGTCGGTGGACGGGCCACCGTCGCTCACCACCAGCACCCGCAGGTCGACGCGGGGCGTGGTGTCGGCGTGCGCCGCACCGGCCGGCAGGCCCAGTGCGGCGATGAGTGCACTCACCGTGAGCACGGTGGTGCGAAAGGTCCGCTTCATGCGGTGAGGTCCCCTCCCCGGGCAGGGGTGAGCACGGCTCCTGTGGAGCGGACACCCCCTTGCGTGCCGCCGGCGTCCCCCTCAGAAGCCAGTTCGTCACGCATCCGTTCGCGTCACATAGTGATGTCTGTGTGGAGATTTCGCGGTCATGTTGCGGAACATGACGGAAAAGCGCAGGTGTCGAACGGGGTGGTCCCGAAACCGAAACGAGCCGTTCCGTGCTGACGGGTGAGGCCGGACCAGGCGAGCGCTCGGGCCCGGGGTGCTGGTCCGGGGCCCTGCGGCGCACCGGCGGGCCGTGGGGCCCGCCGGTCGGAGTGCCAGTGGTCCAGACCGACGCCGACACCTGACAGCGAAACTTTCAGGTCACGGCCGCCGGCTCCCCGAGTGGGGTGTCAGGAGCAGAGCACTCGGGTGACGGGCGTGTAGACCGGTCCGCCGCTGACGTTCGTGGAGTCGCTGAACTCGGCGTAGAAGTACGAATAGAAGCCGATGTTGCCGTTGCAGCCGGAGTCGCCGGCGACGTCCAGGGTCAGCGTGACCGTGCGGCTCTGGCCGGGCGGAATGGTGGCGCCGTAGTTGCCGCCGAGGTTGGCAGGGCCGGTGCCGGAGCAGGCGGCCGGGCCGTTCGCCGTGGTCAGGCTGCACCCGGAGAAGCTGTACTTGAGGTCGGGGCGCTGCGTGGTCAACCACGTCGGCTCGATCGTCTGGTACACGAACCAGACGTCCTGGGTGTTGTTGTTGGTGAGGGTCATCGACAGCTTGACCGAGCCGCCGGGCGTGGTGGTGGCGCTGTCGGTGGTGAAGGTCAGCTCCGCCGGCGCTGCCGCCGCGCTCGCACTGGGGGCCAGGCCGAACACGGCGAGGGCGAGGGCGAGGACGGCACCGAGGCCGAAACGTCTCATCAGGGGTGATCGCATGGCCTGGGAGGCTAGGCAGGGCCGGGCGCACCGTCTGCCCCGCCGGGAGGGCGCGGCTCGCCGGGCGGCCGGAAGTGTTCGCAGCGTGGTGGAGGTGTGAGGAAATCATGGAGGTGTGGCGGAGGTCGCGTTGTCCCAGGCAGCCGGTGCCTGCCGGGGCGGCGGCCCGGGCCGGACGTCGCGGTTCGCTCTCATGGCGCGAGAAGATGACATTGGCGCATATCGGATCGACCGGACCGCTGTTCCTGCCGGGCTCGCCCCGAGATTCTCGGCCACCTGCCGGGTTTCCGGCCCGCTCGCCACCGGTGAGGTCCGGACGCTCCGCGGATCGCGGGCAGGGGATCGTCGTCGGCCTCGCGACAGGGCCGGCCGTGACAGCTCGGCTCGTCACCTGCCAAGATGGTGACTACATGCGAGTATGGACGAGTACCGGCAAGAAAGGTGATGCGCCATGAGTGATGCCGAGGAGAGGGCGCTGCTGGCGGGTGGCTGCTTCTGGGGCATGCAGGAGCTGATCCGGTCGCTCCCCGGAGTGATCCGCACCCGGGTCGGTTACAGCGGCGACGACGACAAGCCCCACGCCACCTACCGTGACCACGGACGGCATGCGGAGTCGATCGAGATCGTGTTCGATCCCGCCGCTACCGACTACCGGGCGATCCTGGAGTACTTCTTCCAGATCCACGACCCGACCACCCGGAACCGGCAGGGCAACGACATCGGTGAGAGCTACCGGTCGGCCATCTTCTACCTCGACGACGAGCAGCAGCGCGTCGCGCTGGACACCATCGCCGATGTCGAGGCGTCCGGCCTGTGGCCGGGTCCGGTGGTGACCGAGGTCGTGCCGGCCGGTGCCTTCTGGGAGGCCGAGCCGGAGCACCAGGATTACCTCCAGCGCTACCCGGAGGGATACACCTGCCACTTCCCGCGCCCCGGCTGGCGGCTGCCCAGGCGCGGTTGACATTCCCCTTCGACGTGGCCGGGAAGGGTGACACCCTTCCCGGCCACGCGTCGTCCACGGCGGGTGTATGTGGCCGCGGGAGCATCCATACGTTCCCTCTCCGTCACCTGCTTGACCGGTGACGCTAGGGGAGGCATGCTGTTGTTCGTCCAAGGCGACCATGCGATTTCGAGGGGGAGACCGGTCATGGGCAGTGAACCGACGAGGGACAGCGCCGCAGCAGCACGGCAGGCGCGGTACGGAAGGCTCCCCGAGCGCATCCGCTTCGCAGACATGGCTGAAGAGGCGGAGGCTACGCCGCGTGGCGGTGTGAAGAGCCACGAGCGCGAGGGCTCGTGGAAGTACTACTCGTGCCTCGCGCTCGACCTGGGTCTGTAGACCCGGGCTCGCTCCGGTGTGATCGGGCCCCGGCGACGGCATCTCCACCGGACGGCAAGCATCACCGCTTCAGGCGGTCCCGAACGGCCCGCCGCGCGACAGCCGCTTCGCCGGAAAAAAGCTCGAATTCCGGTGACCCCGGAAAGCACGAAGGCAAGGAGATCTCTCCTTGCCTCTCCTAAGTTATAGCGCGCCGGGGGGCTTGCGGCAAGGCCCCGGGGCTGTCGCAGAATCGTCGACCGAAGCCACTACCTGCGGAAACGGGGACAAGAGGGGTGTGTGTCGAAGATGGGGACGTGCTCGACCAGGGGTTCGGCGGAGCCGGAGGTATCGCGTTGACCGGGCGGTACGTGCTGGACCTCCAAGACGTCGACGAGACGCACCTCGCGGTCGTCGGCGGCAAAGGCGCCCACCTGGGCGCCCTCGCGCGGATCGAGGGCGTCAGGGTGCCGGGCGGCTTCTGCGTGGCGACCGGCGCCTTCCGGCGGATCATGGCGGAATCGCCGTCGATCGAGGGTCTGCTGGATCAGTTGTCGCGCACCGACCCGGACGACAGGGAGGCGATCGGCACGCTCAGCGCGCGGATCCGCCGGACCATCGAGGAGATCGCCGTCCCGGAGGATCTCGTGGAAGCGATCACCCGGGCGGTCGCCCGACTCGGTGAGCGCACAGCCTGCGCCGTCCGGTCCAGCGCGACGGCGGAGGACCTGCCGACGGCCTCCTTCGCCGGCCAGCAGGACACGTACCTCAACGTCGTGGGGCCGACGGCGGTCCTCCGGCACGTCAGCCGGTGCTGGGGCTCGCTCTTCACCGAGCGGGCCGTGACCTACCGTCAGCGCAACGGCATCGACCACAAAACCGTCGACATGGCAGTGGTCGTGCAGCGGATGGTCTTCCCGCAAGCGTCCGGCATCCTGTTCACGGCCGACCCCGTCACGGGCAACCGCAAGGTCGCCACCGTGGACGCGGGCTTCGGCCTCGGGGAGGCCCTGGTCTCCGGCCTGGTGAACCCGGACGTCTACAAAGTCCGCCACGGCGAGGTCGCCGAGAGGACGATCGCTGTCAAGCAGCGTGCCGTTCACGCTCTGCCGGACGGCGGCACGCGGCAGGTGACGGTGGATGCGCAGCGGCAGCAGGAGCCGACGCTGACGGATGCACAGGCCGTGCGGCTCGTGCGGCTCGGGCGGCGCATCGAGGAGCACTTCGGCCGCCCCCAGGACATCGAATGGTGCCTCGTCGACGGCGTCTTCCATGTGGTGCAGAGCCGGCCGATCACGACGCTCTTTCCCATCCCCGAGACCGACGACCAGGACAACCACGTCTACGTCTCCGTCGGCCATCAGCAGATGATGACCGACCCCATGAAGCCCCTGGGCCTCTCCGTGTGGAAGCTGACGGCCATGGCCCGGATGACCGACGCCGGCGGCAGGCTGTTCGTCGACGCCACCCGCGCCCTGTCATCACCCGCGAGCCGCGCCGGCCTGCTGGACCTCGTGGGCAGGGGCGACCCCCTGACCAGGGATGCGCTGGAAACCGTCCTCGAGCGCGAGGACTTCGTCCCTTCGCTCCCGGACCCGGGCCCGGGGGCGGCCACCGGCGGACCGCGGGCCGGTGGCGGCGCACCCACCCCGATCGAGACCGATCCGGCCATCGTCACCGGACTGATCGAACGCAGCCAGGCGTCCATCGCCGCCCTGCGGCGCGACATCGGCACGAAGACGGGACCGGCTCTCTTCGACTTCCTGCGGGAAGCCTTCGAGGAGCACAAGCGAGTGCTCGCCGACCCGCTGAGCGTCCAGGCCATCATGGCGGGCATGGAAGCCACCTGGTGGCTCAACGACAAGCTGCAGGAGTGGCTGGGCGAGAAGAACGCGGCCGACACCCTGACGTTGTCCGCTCCCGGCAACATCACGTCCGAGATGGGACTGGCGCTGCTCGACGTAGCGGACACGATCCGCCCCCATGGGCAGGTGGTGGAGTTCTTGCAGCACGCCGACGACGACGGCTTCCTTGACGAGTTGCCGGAACTCGCCGGCGGCGCCGAAGCACGCGACGCCATCGAGGCCTACCTCGACCGGTACGGCATGCGCTGCGCCGGAGAGATCGACGTCACCAGGCCCCGCTGGCGAGAGCGCCCCGTAACGCTCGTGCCGGCGATCCTCGACAACGTCAGGAACTTCGAACCGGGGGCCGCGCGAAAGCGCTTCGAGCAGGGCCGGCAGGAGGCGTGGAAGAAGGAACAGGACGTACTGACACGCCTGCGGGCCCTGCCCGACGGGGAGGACAAAGCCGCTGAGACCAAGCGGATGATCGACCGGGTCCGCACCTTCATCGGGTACCGCGAGTACCCGAAGTACGACATCGTCAGCAGGTACTTCGTCTACAAGCGGGCCCTGATGGAAGAAGCCGACCGTCTCGTGCAGGCCCGGGTGCTCGCGGACCGGGAGGACATCTTCCATCTCACGTTCCAGGAACTCGAGGACGTCGTCCGATCGAAAGCCGTGGACGACGAGCTCGTCCGCCGGCGCAAGGAGGCGTTCCGGACGTACCACGCGCTCACACCGCCGCGGGTCCTCACCTCGGAAGGCGAGACCGTCAACGGGGCGTACCGGCGTGACGACGCGCCGGCCGGTGCCCTGATCGGCCTGCCGGTCTCCGGAGGGACCGTCGAAGGGCGGGCCCGTGTCATTCTCGACATGGCGCACGCCGATCTCGAGGCGGGCGACATCCTGGTCACGGCCTTCACGGACCCCAGTTGGTCGCCCCTGTTCGTCGGGATCGCGGGCCTGGTGACGGAGGTGGGCGGCCTGATGACCCATGGTGCGGTGATCGCACGCGAGTACGGCCTGCCGGCCGTCGTGGGCGTGGACCGGGCCACCCGGTTGATCCGGGACGGGCAGCGGATCCGGGTCCACGGAAGCGACGGCTACGTCGAGATCCTGTCCTGACGGGCCGCCTGCCGTCGTACACGGTGCGCCCTCCCCGGCCCGAGGGAGGGCGCGTCCGGCCGGATTCGTGGTGCCCTGAGGAGCGCACTGGATACTGTGCTCCGATGAAGCTGCCCGCGTACTGGATGACGCGTCCCGCTCCACCTCCGGACCCCACGACGTCGTCTTCCTTCGACCGGCTTCTGCAGCAAGCGCTCGCGGACGGCCCCGGCGAGCCCATCGACTACCGGCTCGACGCGCCGAAATGGCAGTTTCTCTGCCATGCGGCAGACCGAGGCGAGCTGCTGCTGCACGGTTCGGGCGATCCGGCGATCGGCCGCTTCGAACCCCGGCAGCCGGACGACAGCAGCGAGTTCGGCAACCGGCGCGCGGTCTTCGCCGCCGGCGACGGGCTCTGGCCGATGTACTACGCGATCCTGAACCGGGATCACCACCCCATGTCATTGATCAACGGCTGCGCCCGCTTCGCCGACGGAGACGAACGGCTCGGCGAGCCGCACTACTACTTCTCCATCAGCGCACCGGCGCTGAAGCAGCGGCCCTGGCGTCCCGGGACGGTCTACCTGCTGCCCGCCGGCACCTTCGAGTTGCAGCCGCGGATCCGGGTCGGGAAGGTCTCGGTGCAGCCGGCCCAATGGGCAAGCTCCCTACCGGTGCGGCCTGTTGCCAAGCTGGCCGTGCAGCCGGAGGACTTCCCGTTCCTGGACCGGATCCGCGGACATGACGATGACCGGGTCCGGGCCCGTGCCGCAGCCGACCCGGATGGCTTCCCCTGGCATGAGGAGGGCTGAACATGCGTCGCGACGGGGGTGCGGCCCGGTGACGGGGCACCGCGCGTGCCCCTCACCCTCCTCCGCGGAAGGTGTTGCGGTACGCGCGCGGTGACACGCCCAGCACTTCGCGGAAGTGCTGGCGCATCGCGGTGCCCGTTCCGAAGCCGGCCTCGGCCGCGATGCGGTCCACGGGCTCGTCCGTACGTTCCAGCAGCCTACGGGCGTACTGCAGGCGCTGCTGCCCCAGCCACTGCATCGGAGGCACCCCGGTCTCCGCACGGAACCTGCGCGACAGCGTGCGTACGCTCGTCGCCGCCCGCCCCGCCAGGTCCTCCAGGGCGATGGGTTCACCGAGGTGCTCCAGAGCCCAGGCACGGACCGCCGCGATGGGGCTGTCGTCGGTTTCCGGTACGGGACGGTCGATGTACTGCGCCTGGCCGCCTTCGCGGTGCGGAGGTACCACCGTGCCGCGGGCGACGGTGTTGGCGATGTCGGCGCCGTGGTCGCTGCGGATCATGTGCAGGCACAGATCGATCCCGGCAGCGACTCCCGCGGAGGTCAGTACACGGCGGTCGTCGGTGTACAGCACATCGGGGTCCACCTCGATCTCCGGGTACAGGGCTGCGAGTTCGGGGCAGGACTTCCAGTGCGTCGTCGCCCGGCGACCCGCGAGGAAACCGGCGGCGGCCAGCACGAACGACCCGGTGCAGATGGAAGCCACACGCGCCGTTTCCGGCACTTCCTCGAGGGCGGATCGTACCGGCGGACTCACCTGACCCCGCCGCTGGGGACGGTAGTCCTCGACGGCGGCGGGCACGATGACCGTGTCCGCCTGGCGCAACGCCTCAGGTCCCAGCGGCACGTTGACGGTGAAGTCCGCCTCCGTGGAGATCTCACCGGGCTCCGCCGCGCAGGTCACCACCGAGTACAGCGGCCGGTCCGTGGCATCCACCGCAGTGCCGAACAGCCGGTGCACGATCCCGAGTTCCATGGGGAGCAGCCCGGAACGAACCAGGACAACGACCGTGTGCACCCCTTCGCCACTGACCATCATGACCAGATTCTTTCACTCCGTGTCCAAACGGCCAGTGGTTTCGGGCGTCCGTCGCACTCGACGATGAAGACATGTCTGAGACAACCGGCCATCACCCCAAGGAGTCCGGCCGCCGCGCCTGGTGGGTAGCCGCCGTCGCCGGGGTGGCGATCATCGTCGCCGGCGCCTTCTCCACCATGCCGGGCCTTCTGCAGGACCCGCTGCGGCAGGAGTTCCACTGGTCCCGGGGCTCCATCGGCCTGGCCGCCTCGGTCAACATGGTCCTCTACGGCCTCACGGCTCCCTACGCCGCCGCCCTCATGGACCGGTTCGGCATCCGCCGGGTCGTCATCGCCGCGCTCGCAACCGTGGCCGCGGGAGCGATGCTCACCACCGTGATGGACGCCGCATGGCAGTTCACCCTCTTCTGGGGCCTCCTCGTCGGCGTGGGCACCGGATCACTGTCGATGACCCTCGGCACCACCGTCACCAACCGCTGGTTCCACACCCGTCGCGGCCTGGTGACGGGCATCCTCTCCTCAGGCAGCGTCCTCGGCCAGATGGTCTTCCTGCCCGCTCTGTCATGGACCATCGCCCGCCACGACTGGCGGCCCGCCCTCGCCACCCTCGCCCTCGCCGCCGTGGCGATCAGTCCGCTGGTCTTCCTCGTACTGCGCGACCACCCCGCCGACCTGGGACGGCGTCCCTACGGCAGTGACGCCTTCATCCCGCGGCCCGAGCCTGCCCCCGGCGCCGCCCGCCGCACCCTGACCGTGCTGGGCCGCGCCGCCCGGACCGTTCCCTTCTGGCTGCTCGCCGCCACCTTCGCCGTCTGCGGCGCATCCACCAACGGCATCATGTGGACCCACTTCACCCCCGCTGCCCATGACCACGGCATGCCCGTCACCACGGCCTCTACCCTGCTGGCATGCATCGGCGTCTTCAACGTGGCCGGCACGATCGCCTCCGGGTGGCTCACGGACCGCATGGACGCCCGTCGGCTCCTCGCCGTCTCCTTCCTCCTGCGGGGCCTGCTCATGGTCAGCCTGCCGCTGACGCTGACCGCCACGGTCAGCGCACCCATGCTGGTCTTCGTGGTCGCCTTCGGCCTGCTCGATCTCGCGACGGTGCCACCGGTCATCGCCCTGTGCCGGACCTTCTACGGGGAGGACAGCGCCATCGTGTTCGGCTGGGCCAACGCAGCCCACCAGGCCGGCGCCGCGACGGCCTCTCTCCTCGGCGGCGTCGCCCGCGACACGTTCGGCAGCTACGACCCCGTGTGGCTCGCCCTGGGTGCGGCCTGCGCAGCCGCGGCCCTGCTGTCGCTGGTCATCCGTCACCACCCCATCCCCTGTGCCGACGCCGACCAGCAGGCGTACGCCCTGTCGGCCGCGGGGGAGTGACGGTGACGACCGGCAAGCCGATGGACGACCGGCTGCGGCCGGGCATCGGTCGGTGCCCGCGTTGATCTGCCGCACCGGCGAAGCGCCGCGCCGGCGTCACCACCCCCGGTGACGGCCAGTACGTCCGCTCACGAGGTGCTGCGGCCCCCCGCGCACAGTGCGTGGTCGATCAGGGCGCCGGCCGCGTTCTCCTGCTCGAGTATGTGCTTGGGGGTGTCGCCCCGTGCCTCGGACATGGAGACCACGGCGCTCCGCCCGCCGTCGTCGGTGACGCCGTTGAGGGTGATGTAGCCGGCGTCGCCGCCCTCGTGGCTCCAGTAGGTTCCTCCACAGCTCAAAGGGCGTTCGACGAGGCCGAGCCCGTATCGGCCGCCTGGCCAAAGCTGTTGGACCTCCGCGCTGACGGGGACGGTCTGCTTCATCTTGGCCAGCTGTCCTGCCGGGAGCAGGCGGCCGCCGAGCAACGCGCGGAAGAAGCGGTTTTCGTCCCGGGTGGTCGTGACCCATGAAAGGTTCGCGTAGTCCACCGGTATCTGATCGGTGACGTCGACCCGGGACGCGGGGCCGAAGAGCTGGTAAGCCCGGGCATGAGGTCGGGGCGGCGTGGCCGACGTGCCCATCCAACGGGTCCGGTCGAGGCCCAGCGGGTGCAGGACGCGGTTCTGGATCTCTCGGCGGGCGGGACGACCGGTGACCTTCTCGATGATCATGTCGAGCAGGATGTAGCCGGTGTTGGAGTACGCCCAGCCCTTGCCGGGCGGGAAGTCCGGCTCCCGGGCCATGGCGAGGTCGACCAGCTCCCGGGATTCGTGGATGTCGTGGCGTTGCTGGTAGTACTCCTTCGGCGTGGTGTACCCGGGCAGCGCGTCCCGGATGCCGCTGGTGTGCTGGAGCAGTTGACGGATGGTGATCCGGCTGCCGTCGTTGCCGTTGCCCCGCACCACTCCGGGCAGTCGGCGCTCGACCGTGTCGTTCAGCGACAGCCTGCCCTCGGCCTCCAGTTGGAGGACCACCGTGGCGACCAGCGTCTTGGACGTGCTGGCCATGCGGAAGAAGCCGTTGGGAGGGACCGGGCTGCCGGTGTCGAGGTCGGCGGTACCGCTGGTGGCGACCGACTCCCTGCCGTCCGGCGCGATCACGCGGGCCTGCACACCGCTGACACCGAGGGCGTGGATCGCCTCGGTGTCACGGCGTAACCGCTCTGCGGGGGAGGGGCCTGCGGCCCGGGTGCCGGCGGGCACCATGTCGGCGGCGAGCAGCGCAGCGACACCGAGCGCCATGACCAGGTACTTTCGTAGAGTCGACGTCATGACTGGACGCTAACTGCGCTTCCGAGGGGGCGCGATCAGGAAAACCCCAAGATCGGAACGGGGGACAGCCCCCGGCGCGGCAGCGGGCCACGCGCCTCCGCAGATCGTCCAAAGCAGGACCGCATCAGTCCGACGACGGCGGCTCCCAGGCGTGGTGACGCAGGATCATCCGTGTGGCGACCCGGGACGGTGTCAGTCGCATCGCAGTGTTCCGTAGGGTGACAGCCACTGGGTGGGACAGTCCCTGGCCCATTCTCCCGGCCTGCCGGGCGGCCCGGGACGGTGGTCCTCCAACCCCCCTCGAGGAGGCGTTCCTCCACCACGGACCCCATCACTCAACGGTGCGTACTCACTCTCACTCGGCCCCGCCCGAGAGCGCCCCGTGCAGGAACACCTCCACCAGTTCCTGCGGGGTCAGGTCGGGCTCGTCCTCGGTGCGCGGCTGTACGAAGAGCAGTCCGAAGAAGAGGGCCGCGATCTGCTCCGGCGGCCGGCGCAGGGTGGCCTTGTCCGGCTCCAGAAGCTCCGCGAGGGCCGCGCGGATGCGGTTCGTCGACTCGGCACGGCCCGCGCCGCGCACCGTGCCGGGGTGCTTGCCGCCGCGGTGCCCCAGTGAGCCCATGACCGCACCCATCCTGGCGATGTGTGCCTGCAGCGCGTCGGCAGCCTCCGCGAGCCGCTCGGGCAGCGGTCGGGACACGTCGATCGCGTCGAGCTCACGGACCGCGTGCTCGGGGGAGAGGGCCTCGGCCACGCAGGCCTGCAGCAGTTCGTCCTTGTCGGCGAAGACCCGGAAGATCGTTCCCTCGCCGATGCCGGCGGCGCGGGCGATCTTCGCGGTCGTCACCGCGGCGCCGTACTCGGCGATCAGCGGGATGGCGGTCTGGATGATCATTTCGCGGCGCTGCTCCGGCGACATGGCGGGGGCGCGGCGGCGGGTGGTCACGTTCTCCTTGGCTGCTGTCATGCCCGCAAGAATACGGAGTGAGGACTCACTCCGTCAATGAGTGAGTCCTCACTCCGCTCGTACTCGCGGACCGGGCGGCAGGCTCAGGGAGACGCTGACGACCTTGCATACCTCGACATCAGCGACATCGGACGAGCAGCGGCGGACGCGAGGTGACCGGCAGGGCGCCCCCGGTGACGAGGACGGATCGTGGAACGCCGGTCACCTGAACGCGCGAACACCGGGTGCGCGCCGGAACGTGCAAGCGCCTGCTCTACCCTCATGTGCGTGGCCGGTGAGCACCGTTCGGCCTCCGAGGGGATCGGCAGAGTCTCCTGCGCCGAGGGACCACCGGCGCGGGGCTCGGACACAGGCGTTGGTTCGCCTGTCAGGAGGACCGTTGCACCAGGATCCGCGGGCGGACCGGCCCGGAAGCCACGGAGAGCACCAGATCCAGGGCGAGTTGGGTACCACCAGCCGCGCTGACCGCTTCTACGACGAACAGGTTATGGACCGGCTCAACTCCAGGATGAGGGAGTTCGTCGCCCGCCAGGAGATGTTCTTCCTCGCCACGTCGGACGGCCGGGGCGAGTGCGACAGCACGTTCCGAGCCGGGCCGCCGGGCTTTCTCCGGGTTCTCGACGACACGACCCTCGCCTACCCGGAGTACCGGGGAAACGGTGTCATGGCCTCACTCGGCAACATCCGGGAGAACCCGCACGTCGGCCTCCTGATGATCGACTTCTCCGAGGACCGCATCGGCTTGCACGTCAACGGCCGGGCTCGCCTGGTCCCCGATGAGGCCATGCGCCGGAGCCATCCGGGCCTGCCCGTCGATCCGCTGCCCGGCCGCCGCCCCCAGATGTGGGTCGAAGTCGAGGTCGAGGAGGCCTACATCCACTGCTCGAAGCACATACCCAGGCTGGTCAGAGCACCGCTGCGGCCGCATGCCGCGCAGGGCGGCACCACTGCCGCCGACGGGGAACAGGCCTGGGGCACGGACGACGTCAAGCGCAAGGGCGGCGACTACTTCAAGGTGGCGGAGGCACGACGCAACCAGACCGTGCGCTGATCCGCGCACCGGGCCGGGCACCGACACGCGCACCGTCGGACACGGGTTAAGGGACGGGGTAAATCCTGGGCTAAGGTTCGCAGGGTCGGGTGCGTGAGAGGAGTTCGGCATGGCCTCCGAGGAAGAGCTGTTCGCGTCCGTCGACGCGCTGCTTGAGGAAGAACCGCAGCTCCCCCCTCCGGCGGAGCGGGCCAGGCTGAGGGAGGCAGCGGGCATCACCCAGGCGCGCCTCGCGCTCGCGCTGAAGACCTCCACTCAGACGGTGAAGAATTACGAGAACGGCAGGTCGGAGCCGAAGTCGCCGCGTCTGGAGGCGTACCAGAGGCTGCTGAAGGGCTGGGCGGCGAGGTACCCCGCCCACGGCGCCCCCGTCCCGCCTCCCGCCTCGGCTCCTCCGACTTCCCCATCAGGCGGGCCCGTCCTCGCGTCACCCACGCCTGCTCTCGCGCGGGCGCAACCTGCCCCCACCGATACGCCCCGGCCGGAGACCCCTTCGCAGCCGCCCCCTCCCGCGGCCGAGTCCTCACCACCCGGTGCGGCACCCGCGCCGACGCCGCCGCATGCGCCGACCGCGCCGGAACGCCCTTACCGACGGCCGTCGGCGTCTTCGCGGCGACCTGCCACCAGGACGGTCGCGATGCCCGCCGCCGACCCGCGGTACCCGCACGGGCCGCTGCTCGTGCTCGACGGTGACGGTTCGGCGTACGGCGTCGACGGCCTCGTCCTCGAATGCCCCGCCACCTCCGTGCCGGACCTGATGGAGTGGACACTGCGCGAGTCCGGGGTCGGCGCACCGCGTCTGCACCGCAGCGGCAAGGATTCCGACCCGCTGGTGGTGCTCACCCCGGCGGCGGCTGTCAGGCTCGGGTTGCCCGAGCGTCTGGAGGGCCGTGAACAGCGCCGTTCGCTGCGCCTGCCCCATGACCATCCGGTCGTCGTGCAGGTGACGAAGGCGGGGTGGCAGCTGACGCAGCGTGGGTTCGGCCCGTGGGCACGGATCTACCGCAAGGCCCGGGAAGACCGGCGGCAGTGTGTGCAGTTGGCGGTTCTGTCGTGGGACGCCTTGGACGAGCGGTCCTGGCCGGGCGTGACAGCGATGGAACCCGCCGACATCGCCCGGGTGCTCGGCCTCTACGCGCGCCGCGTCCTCACCCCCCGTGGCAGTACCGCCGTCTCGGGCCTGGAGCTGATGACGGCGCTGCGGCCGCCGACCCGTGCTGTCCGCGACGAGACCACGGGCAACTGGGTGCCGGGCCACAACCCCGGCTCGCTCGGGACGCAACCGGTGGACCCGGCGCCGCCCGAGGCCACCCCGGAGCATCCCGTGGTCGTCGACTCGGGCTGGAACGGAGGGTTCCTCGACGAGGAGGCCTATCAGTGGGTGCGCGACGTGGACCTGCTGAGCGACGAGGAGTGCCATCTGCCCTACGCGGTCGGTCTGGACCTCAACACCGCCTTCCTCGCCGCCGCCGCACGGCTCACGGTCGGGCTGTCGGGCCCGGAGCACTTCGTCGGCCCGCAGTTCAATCCGAAGATCCCCGGCTCCTGGCTGGTCGACCTGAGCCACGTGGAGCTGGACCCACGCCTGCCCAGCCCTTTCACTCCGAGCGGTGAACGGCCGTCCGGCCCCGCCTGGTACCAGACCCACACGGTCGCCTACGCCCAGGAGCTGGGCTACAACGTGCGGCCCCTGGAGGCCTACCTGCGCCGTGCGACGGGTGCGTACCTGGACCCGTGGCACGACCGGCTGAAGGCGGCCTACGTCGACACCCTGGCCGACCTCGGTGTCACCCGGGACCTGGACGACCGGGAGTTCCTCGTGGCGATGGTGCGGCACAAGGACACCGATCCGGCCTTGGCCGCCGTCCTCGCCGCGATCAAGGCCACCGTCAAGGGCGGTATCGGCAAGCTCCGAGAGCGCCCCCAGGGACGCCACTACAAGCAGGGGGAGCGGTGGCCGGCTCTGGAACGGCCCACCTGGCGGCCCGACATCCGTGCCGCCGTCATCTCCAAGGCCCGGGTCAACATGCACCGCAAGCTGCTGAACATGGCCAAGCTGACGGGCCGGTACCCGCTCGCCGTGCTCTCGGACTGCGTCGTCTACCCCAGCCCCGGCCCCTCGCCGCTGGACTTCCTCCCCTACGCGGCCTCCGGCAAGCCCCAGCCCGGCGGCTTCCGCCTCGGGCCCACGCCGGGCCTGGCGAAGCCGGAGGGCGTCCAGGAGATGCTCTGGGCGGTCGACCTGATGGAGAAGGGCCTGAATCCCGCCCGCCACGTCAAGGGCGTCGACGCCGTCCTTGACGACGGCGAGTAGGGCTGACCTGCGAGAGGAGCGGAAGCCGTGGGAGAGATCGACGACGCCATCGAGCGCGCCGACGAGGAGGCCTTCACGCGCGATCCACCCAAGACCCTCAAGGGCCGGATCAACTTTCTGCTGAGGCAGCTGAAGACGACCCGGGCCGTGGCGGAGGAGCTGGGAGTGAGCCAGCGGTCCGTGGAGCGCTACCGCACGGGTGAGCGCAAGCATCCGCCGAAGGAGATCCAGCGGAGGATCGATGCCGCCGTCCGGACCCGGTGGCAGCCTCAGGTCCGCAGGCGCCGCCGCAAGGAGGCCGCTTCGACAGGCGGGATCACGGTGGAGACGAGGGCCCGATTCGGCTACACGGCACCGATCGGCACGACCGACGACGGCCGTTTCCGCCGGCTCACGGTGCACCTCCCCCCGGCGTACGCGCAGCAGCTGTTCGACGCCCGCGAAGCAGGCGCCGGCGACCAGCGGCTGCGGCAGATCATCGCCGACGGATTCAGGGAGATCTATTTCCAGGACGGTGGAGCCCGGGCACTGGGACTCTCGGACGTCTCCCTCAACGACATCGATTACATCGACCTCGACTACTGAGGCCGATCGACCACCGGCCCCCGGGCAGCGGCGGGCGAGGCGGGTGAACGAGGGCCCGCCGGGCCAGGCGGGCCGCCCGGCGACTTCGAAGAGCGACGGCCGCGGTGGAACGCGTCGTCGCGGCCGACCAGGCGCCGGTACGCCCGGCCGCTGCGGACGTGCTCCGGACCCGGCACCGACGCCTGCGGTGCCCGGCCCCGCGTCGCGCGTCGGTCCTACAGCACTTGGTGGCCGGCCGCCGACCCGCCGGGGTCGTCGGCGAGTACGACATCGGCGGTGATGCGCTTGCCGACAGGCTCGCGTTGGATGGCGAAGCCGACGCAGACAGCGGCGACGATCTCAAGGCCGTGCTGTCCGATCCGGCTCGGATCGGGCGCCAGGATCGCCGGCAGCGTGGTGCTGCTGTCCCACACGCTGATCCGTACGGCCCCGTCCACGATGTCCAGGGTCAGCAGACACGGGCCGGGGGCGTATTTCCGGGCATTGGTGACCAGCTCGCTGACCACGAGCTGAACCATCCCCATGGCCCGGCTGGAGACCGGCAGGCCGTGCACCGCCTGCACCCGGGTCAGGAAGGTCCGGGCCAGGTCGCGGGCTTCGGCGATCCCGGTGTCGCCGTCGAACGCCGCGGACACGGAGATGACGCCGGCGGACAGCGGATCCGGGCGGTTTCCTCCCCTTTCCCGATCCATGGGGGCCGCCGCGTTCTTCGAGTATTCGTCCAACACGAGCCGCGTCTACCCACAATGCGCCGGACAATGCCAGTGAGCCGCTGGCCGCACGGGAAGGTCCGGCGGCGAGCGGTGTCAGATCACCTCGTCCAGTTCGGCCTGCATCTGCGATGCCTCGACATCGCGGGCGACGGCCTGCGCGAGCAGCATCCGCAGCACCAGCACGATGAGCGCGACCCCCAGGATGGCCAGACCGATGCCGCCCATGATGACGGTGACGCCCGGGTCGTCCCGCTGGCCCGGCGCGTTCAGGATCGTGACCGCGAACCATACGAGGGCGGCCGCCACGATCGAGCCGATCACGACATCCACGTACCGGAAGGCGGCGGGGGAGAACACGGTTCTGCGGCGCACCATCGTCACCAGCCGCCATACGCAGACCAGCACCGCCTGAGCCGCCGCCAGGCCCAGGATCGTGATCACGCGCAGCGGGATCAGCGGGAGCGACCCGTCCTCGGGGTCGTTCCCGCTGACCAACGCCCACACCATCGATGCCTGGACCAACACGGTGCCGACGAGCAGCACCACGAGCACGGTGCGCAGCGCGCACACTGCCGGCTTCCCCATGACCCATCCTTCAATCGACTTGCGATGGGAACCTATCGAGTTTCGATAGATCAAGCAAGGGGTGGCAGTGCCGGCGCGTACGCCCCCCAGGGGCCCTCTCCCCCTAGAAGGTCAGATTCCAGGTGTCGATCCGGCCGGTGTCCTGGGTCGCGATGTCGCGGACACGCAGCTTCCACGTACCGGACGCGGTTTTGGACGAGGCGTCGACGGTGTACGTCTTCACCACGTCGTCCGCGCTGTCGCCGTCGGCGAAGTCCTCCAGGGGGTAGACCGATCCGTCAGGGGCGACCAGCGACAGCACCAGGTCGCCGCGGTAGGTGTGCTTGACGTCCACGCCGACCTTGAGTGCGGCCGGGGCGTTCCCCGGCACACCGGTCACGGAGATCGCGGACTCCACCGTGGCGTTGTCGGCGACGGTGACATCGGTGGCGTTCTCGAAGTACCGGCCCGGCTGCGGCGTGGTGCCGCCCACGGCCTTCAGCGCGTCGACCTGGCCCTCCCCGAAGAAGGCGTTCCTGGCCGTCGTGCCGGTGCAGCGGCTGTCGGACGGGCACGCCGTGTCCGTGGCCTGGGTGCCCAGCCGTGCGCGGAGGTCGGCGGGGGTGGCGGCCGGGTCGGCGCTCTTCAGCAGCGCGGCGACGCCGGCCACGTGCGGGGAGGCCATCGACGTGCCGTTCATGTTCCCGTACTTGCCGCCGGGGAGCGTGGAGTAGACGCCGTACGCTCCGTCGCCGCCCGGGGCCGCGACGTCGATGACGTCCCGGCCGAAGTTGGAGTAGGACGCCTTGATGTTCCCGTTGCCCATCGCCGCCACGGTCACGACGCCCGGCAGCTCCGTGGGGATGTCGACGCAGGCGTTGGTGATGGTGCGGTTGACGGGCGTGGAGTCGTTCGGGCTCGAGTTGTCGGTGCGCTTGTTCGCCAGGTCGTAGTTGGAGTTGCCCGCTGCCGCGACCTGGAGCGAGCCCTTGCCCTCCGCGTACTCCTGCGCCCGGCGCACACCCTCGATGATGGCCGCCTGGTCCGGGTCGTCGGGGCAGTTGAACATCCACGGGTCCGTGTAATAGCTGTTGTTGGTGACGTCGAAGCCGTGGTCACCGGCCCACATGAAGCCGCAGATCGTGTTCTCGGCGAAGAACATGCTCGTGTTCGGCTCGGCGATGCGCACGGAGGCGATCTTCACGCCCGGTGCCACGCCGACCACTCCCTTGCCGTTCTTCGCGGCGGCGATGGTGCCCGCCACGTGCGTGCCGTGCGTGCCGACGTCACGCCAGGCGCCGGTGCGGGTGTCGGCCTTGCCGTAGGCGCAGGAGGCGGAGTCCGCCGCGTCGAAGTTGGGTGCGATGTCCTGGTGCCGGTCGTCCACGCCGGTGTCGAGGACACCCACCGTGACGGACGGCGATCCGGTGTTGACGGCCCAGGCCTTGTCGGCGTTGATCCTCGTCATGTCCCACCGCGCGGACTCGGTGAGCGTGGTGGGCGACTGTGCGGGAGCACCCGGCACGCTGGGGGAGTAGGCGTCCGCGGGAACGTCCGAGGTGCGGGTCGCCCCCACCTTCTGCACTCCTGTCGCGGAGCGCATCGCGGTGGCGAAACCGGCCGACGAGGAGTGGGCGACCACCACGCCGATCGCGTCGTAGTACGCGAAGACCGAACCGCCGTTCGCCGTCACGGCGCCGCGTGCGGTCGAGGTGTCACCGGGGGCGGTGATGACGAGGTAGGAACGGGTTCCGGCGGCCCACCCGGCGGCGGACTGGGTGGGCGTGGCCGCGCGGGCGGCGGCCGGGGCCGGGCCCGGAGGAAGGCCGGTGTCGACCTCGGCCGCGCCGGCGGGGGTGGCGAGCGTGAGTGCCGCTCCGGCAGCGGCTACGGACAGCAGCGACCGTCTGAGACGGTGCCGGGATATGCGGGGGGTTGTCACAGCATCCTCCGAGAGCCCGGGGCATGGGGTGGCGCCGACCGGGCCGTGGGTCGAACGGGTCGAATGGGTCGACGCAAGATTTCAGATGAGTGCATGACAAGGGAAGGGCCTTCGGTGCATCAATGGCTGTGAGCAGGCAAGTGGTTGGCTCCGCTCCGGATCAGTTCCGGACACGACCGGTCCGGCGACCGGTCCGGCGACCGGTCCGGCGACCGGTGGCGTGGCCTGCCGCCGCTCCCCCCAGCAGGGGAGCGCTGACGCATCCCAGGGCCAGTGCGCCCGCGAAAGCGACTGCCACCGCTGTCGAAGAACGAACACCGGGTTCGTTAAGGGCGGTGAAGTCGAGAATCCAGAGGGACGGCCCCGCGGCGCCACACGCCGCCACCAGCCACCAGGCGTGAGCGCGCCCCAGCACGGCCCCCAGCAGGAAGGACGGAACAGGGCCGAAGAGCAGCATGCTCAGGACGGCGGTCACGCCTGTCAGATCCGCGACGCCCATGGTGCTCGGCAGCCAGGGGCTCACGGTGATCAGCGCCGCCCACAGCAGGCACGCCGTGATGAGCCCGGCAACCTTCCCCGGGGTCCTCGCCCCTGGACGCGCTGCCTCGTCCAACATCCTCACCCACCCCCTGAGCGGTTGAGGACGATACGGATCACCCCACCCCCACAGGGACGATCGTTCGGCTGAAGCCCTGTGGAGCCTTTCGCCGAGAGGCGACCGCCATCCGCACCCGCCACCGGACCGCCCCGGCCGTGATGTCCCCCGTCCGGCCGGGGCTTTGCTCTGGGTGAGACCCGAGGAGGTCGACCAGCCCTGCCCCGCCCGGATCCCCTCTGAGCTGGATGCCGTCGCCCGCCGACCCCGCGCAACGACGTCGCGGCTTCAACGCCCCGGCTCCGGCGCTTCGTTCCGCGAAGTGTGGTGGCTCGCGTAGGGTGCCCCGGTTGTCGAGTGGGAAGGCGGAACGTGGGCATGGCACCCCGAACAGTGACACGGGACCGGCTGGCTGGGGCGGCGCGGGCCGCTCTGGGGGGCGGGCGGCGGCTGGAGACGGTCGAGCGGCTCGCGGGCGGCAGCAAGAAGGGCGTCTACCGGCTGACGATGGACGACGCCACGACGGCTGTCGCCTATCTCTGGGACGCGTCGGAGAACTACTGGCCGACCGTCGAGGGCGACGACGACCCCACGAACCCGTTCGCACCCGGTTGCGGGATCGACCTGTTCGAGGCCGCTCGCGCGCGGCTGGACTCGTTGGGCCTGCGGGTCCCCGAACTCCACCTGACCGACCGCGATCACACCCACTACCCGGCCGACCTCGCGATCCTGGAGGACTTCCCCGGCGAGCACCTGCTGGAGCTGCTCGACCGCGATCCGCACGCTGCCCGACCCGTCATGGAGCGCCTAGCCGACGCGCTGGCAGCCATGGGACGTCACCGGGGCCCGTCGTTCGGCAAGGTCGGTCTGATCGATGCGGGCGGGGTCTCAGGGGCCGCGTCGTGCGAGCAGGCCGCGCTCGACTTCGGGCTGCGCTGCCTGACCGAGGCGGCTTCCCGTGACGGGAGGATCGCTGGCGCCCGGGAGCGGCTGGAGCAGCGACTCCGCGAATACGCGGCAGCGGTGCGACCCCGAGCGGAGTACGCCGTCGTGCATGGCGAGTTGGGACTGGACCACGTACTGATCGACCGGGACGGCAACCCCGTTCTCATCGACATGGAGGACCTGATGTACTTCGACGTCGAGTGGGAGCACGTGTTCCTGCGAATCCGTCATCCCCACGGGCAGGTGCGGCGTTTGGCGGTGGGAGGGCTCGACGAGGAGAGGCTCGCGCTCTACACACTCGTCCAGCGCCTGTCACTGACGGCGGGTCCGCTCCGCCTCCTCGAGGGAGACTTCCCCGACCGGGCATCCATGCGGGCCATCGCCGAGCACCACGGCAACGAGGCGCTGGCGCTGGTTGCGGTGCTGTAGAAGGGACCGGCGTCCTCGCGCGGCGCGGGGCCCGGACGAACCGGACCCCGCACAAGAGGCTGTTTCACGATGCCTCGTCACCGGGGGCTTACGGCTTGTCGAGCACCGTCCCCGTCAGCACCGGCCTGCCGGGCAGCGGCTCGGCGCGGCGGTCGGTCAGTGCGAGGCGCATCGACTCGGCCGGTTCGGCCACCGCGTCCTGGACGGTCGGCACGACGAAGTCCACGCCGGTGTTCCCCGCCGGAATGGACAGCCACACCCACAGGTGGGCTTCGGACAGCGGCCGCTCCGGGTCCGGCGCGTCACCGGACGAGTCCTTGAGCCACTGCGGGTCCACGTCCTTGGTGGAGAGTTCCGTGCCGTCGGCGGCCGGCAGCACCCGCACCGGGTGCCAGAGGTCCGCCGCTGCGGGCGTGGCCACGGACAACCGCCAGGTCAGCGCCTCTCCCTCGGTCACCCGGTCCGCGACCGGTGACAGGGTGATCTCCGGCTCGGGGTCGTCGTTCTCGACGGTGAGCCCGCCCCGGTGCTTGCCGACGACGGCGCCCTGGACGGCCTTGACGGCGATGTCGTGCGCCACGTCGTCGCCGTAGACGGTGTCGCCCTTCACCTCGACCGGGACGTCGACCGCGCCGCTGCCGGGCCCTACCGTCACGAGACGGTGCGCGGCACGGTCGCTGTCGGGGTCCAGGACGTACACGCGGACCTGCCCGCTGCCGTGCCCGGAGATCTCGACCGGGATCCGGTAGGTGCGGGTGCCCGAGTGACCCTCCTTGACGATCGTGCGGCCCACGTCGACACGCGCCAGTGCGGCCGCCTTGACCGCCGGAGTGCCGGGGGCCCAGCCCCAGGCGTCCATGAGCCAGGCTCGCCCGGACGGTGAACGGGGCGTCAGGGAAAGTGACGTGACGTGTGTGAGATCGAGCCCGGCCCGGGTCCCGGCGGACAGCGGGACGCGCAGCTCCTGTGCCCAGTAGGACGCGCCGGCGGCGGAGCCGGGCAGCCCGGCCACCGTGACCCGTCCAAGCGTGGCCGTGCGGTTCCGGGAGTCCGTGAGGGACACGTCGAACTTCGTGCCGGTGGTGTTCGGCGGCACGAAGACCCGGAGCGCGAGTTTCTGCGACCCGCGCAAGGAGAGCGGCTTGGCCGCAGTGATACGCGCGGCCCTGCCCGGCGCGGACCACTTCAGATCCACCGCACTGCGGCCGGTCTCCTGTTTCGTCTCCCACGACGCGAAGTGCGGTGACGATCCGAGGGGCTCCGGGTGGAGACAGGCCACGGCCGGGTCGGGGTCGATCGCCGAACAGAGCCGGGCGCCGGTCACCTTGACCCCGCCGTCCGGAAGGAAACCACCGTTGCGGCGACCGCCGACGGCGTGGGTCAGCACCCGGGCCGGGTCCGCGGACGGGGCCCGCTTGCCGGAACCGTCGAGCAGTGGACGCACCCGATCGTCCCCGGCGAGGAAGAGCCGGGCCGCGGCGGCGATGTACGTGGCGCCCGCCCTGTGCTGCTGCGCGGCGGACAGCCGGGTCGCGGCACCCGGTGTGCACACCGGATCCGGCTGGTCCGGGTCGGTTCCGAAGTCGTCACTGGCTGGTGCGACGGCCTCGCCCGGAGTCCACTCGCTGTTGAAGTAGTTGTGGTTGGCGCCGACCATGTAGACCGCACTGTGCAGTGCCGTACCCCGGCCGATCCCGCGCGTCCCGTCGACGTAGTCCTCACCCTGCAGGTCCGACACGTCGCCGTCGCAGCCCGGCAGCAGCGTCACGGACGGCACGTCGGCGAGGGGATTCTGCCCGAAGATCGTCGGTGCGATGAGCACGGTGCCGCGCACCTTCCACCGGACCGGGCCCTGATAGCCGTCGTCGGCGGCCGGCGGCCGGTGGAGGCTGTCCATGGCGGCCCGGTTGACGCCCTCGCCACCGCGCGAATGGCCGACGAGCAGGACCCGGGACAGGTCTGCCTTCGGCGCCTTGCGTACGACGGCCGGGGCGGAGGAGCGACGGGCGGTCCAGGCGGCCCAGCGGGCGAGGTGCTGCCGCACCAGCGAGGAACGCGCCTGCGCGCCGGCGTCCTCGGTGTCGTCCTGGGCGTTGATGCCGTTCGCCGAGATCGACACCGTCACATAGCCCTGGGATGCCAGCAGTCGCTGGTCGCGGAGATAGCCCAGGTGGCTCGGGATCGGCTTGTAGCCGTCCGCACAGGGCCATTCGCCGGTCACGTCGTCCTCGGAGCCCGGTCTGTAGCAGGTGTTGTGGCGGCCGTGCAGGAACAGCGCCAGCGGCCGGCTGCCGGTGACACCCTCGGGTGCCACCACCTTGGCGGTCATCTCCACCGGGGCGGCGTACCCGGGCAGGTGCACCGGGGCGAGGTCGTACTCCCCGCTGACCGTGCGGTACGAGCCGGGCTTGCCCGGATCGACGCCGTTCGCCGGTGCCTGCGCGGGCATTCGTCCCACGCGCGAGCCGGACCCGTGCGTGTCGTCGGCCGGCGCGTCCAGCCGACGGCCCGCGGCCGTCACTTGCAGGTCCGTCAGCTGCTCGGGCCGCGTCCCGCCGAGGGCGAGCCGGAAGGTCCGCCCGTCCCTCGCCGGCTTCGGCACCCCGAGCAGCCGGTCCTCGGTACGGAACTCGACCCGCGCATCCCCCATGGGTACGGCCTTCGGCGCGCGCCAGACCAGCTCACGCGCTCCGACCCCTCCGTCGATCCGCCACCCCGGCGGAAGAGGGTTGGTCTCCGTAGCGCCGAACAGCTCTGACGGGTGGGGTTGTTCGGCCTGTGCCGGTCCGGGCGAGCCGGCCAAGGCCGCCAGCACCGCCACGGCCGTCACACATATTCGCCGGGCACGGATCAACGATGTCTCCTCAGAACCCCGTGCGCAGACGTCCCGTCGGTCCCGGGCGCCTCTCGCGTCACCTAGGATGGAGAGGGATGCCTGTGGGTTGTCTGTGCGGAGGGCCGAGACGCCGGGCGAGTGAGGCAGTCCCGCCGGGCAGTCGAGCGCTTGGGCGCCACGTTGTCGTGAGGGTCCTGGTCGCTGTCTCCGGCCGACACCCCCGGCATCCCGGTCGGGGCGAATGCAACATGCCGGTCCGGTTCCGGCCGCCGGGGCCTCCGGACCCGACGGCCGGGTGCCTGCTACCGGTGTGCGGCCAGGAAGGGCAGGACGACGTCGGCCATCTCGTCGGGTACTTCCTCCGCGAGGTCGTGGCCCGCGTCGAAGACGTGACCGGTGACGTCATGGGCCACGAGCCGTGCCTGGGACTCGTTGCGTTCACCGATGAAGGCGGAGCCGCCGAGCGCGAGGACGGGGATGTCCAGCTTCCGCCGGGCGGCCCGCCGGTTCTGTTCGGCGTCGGTGAGCACCGCCCGGTAGACGGCGAGCATCGCGCGGATGCCGCCGGGCATGGAGTAGCAGCGCACGTACTCTTCGATGGCGTCGGGGGTGGCGGTGTCCGGGTGGCTCCGCTCGTTCTTGATCATGTAGGTGATCAGTTCGCGTTCGTGCCCGGCGATCAGCATTTCGGGGACGTCGGGCTGGAAGTAGAAGCCGAGGTGCCACAGGTGCATGCCACCGGAGACGTTCTCGGGCGTGAGGGCCGTGTGGTCCTCGAAGCCGAAGCCGGGGAACAGGGCCTCGGTGAAGACCAGGGTGGTGACGTGGTCGCGGTGGCGGGCGGCGAGCTGATAGCCGATCACCGCGCCCCAGTCCTCACCGATCACGGCGTAGGTCTCGTGTCCGAGTCGAGCCATCAACTCGGCGATGTCGTCGCTCATCGTCGCGGAATCGTAGCCGTCCGCGGGGCGGGCGGAGTCGCCCAGACCGCGCAGGTCGGGCACGACGACCGTGTGGTGGGGCGTCAGCTTCGGGACGAGGTGGCGCCAGTGGTAGCCGGTCTTGGGTACACCGTGCAGCAGCACCAGTGCGGGGCCGGACCCGGCCGTCCGGTAATGCAGGCTCGTTCCGTTGACGGCCGCACGGCCGGTGCGCAGGGGAGTTGCGGTGTGGTCGTACATCATGACGTCGTGCTTCCTGTCTTGGGTGCAGTGGTCGAAGAGGTCGGCAGGCGGCTCGGACCGTCACCACTGGTGGGTGATCCGTCGTCGTCGCAGGCGGTACAGGTGACGTTTTCTTGATCGCACGTTACAGATTAGGGGCATGGGAAACGCCCGGCCGGGGCAGCGGGGCCCTCAGCCGAGAGCGGTCAGCGCGACCTCGACGAGGGGTTCGAGGGCGGGCGCGTCGGGGGTGACCTTGGCGGAAACCAGCAGACCGTTGAGGAAGGTGACCAGGAACCCGGCGAGGGTGTGCGGGTCGTGCCGCGCCGCGATCTCTCCCCGGTCCATCCCGGCCCGCAGTACCTCGGTGAGCGCTTCCCGGCTGGCGTCCTGCATGTCACGCACGGTCCGCCGGGTCACCGGGTCCTGAGGCAGCCGCTCGCAGACGGCGTTGACGGCCAGGCAGCCCTGGCCGCCGCTCCTGACGGCGATGCGGATCCGCTCCGTCAGCAGCGTACGGATCGCCGCGCGGGCGTCCGCCCCTTCCTCCAGGCTGCGCAGGGCGGCTGCGGCGAGGGTGGTGCGGTAGTGCTCGAGGGCGGCCCGGTACAGACCGTCCTTGTCGCCGAACGCGGCGTACAACGATCCCTGCCCGATCCCCAGGTGCTGGGTCAGATCGCGCACCGAGGTCGCCTCGTACCCGCGCGTCCAGAACAGGTCCATGGCGCGGCTCACCGCCGCCTCGGTGTCGAATTCCCGGATCCTTGCCATGACTTCACCGTAACCTATCTGGATCGCTCGCTCAAGAAAGGTGTGGGGTGCTCCGCGAGGGCGTCGCCGAGGCGGACCCGCCGGCCGTCCACGGCTTCCGAAATGCTTCGTCAAACCGGGCAGTCCCGCGGGCGCTGCCCCTGTTGCGCGCATCCGAAGTCGAACAGCCCGAGCCGGAGGGCATGCTCAACGTCGGTGCCCACGGCGGGAGATGAGCGGCCGGGTCCCTTGCTATGGTGCGCCGATGGCATCGATCAGGCAGTTCCAGGTCACATTCGACTGCGCGCAGCCCGCGCGCCTCGCCGGCTTCTGGTGCGAGGTCCTGGGGTACGTCGTACCACCGGTCCCGCAAGGGTTCGCCACATGGGAGGACTACCACCGCTCGCTGCCGCCTGAGGAACAGGTCGTCTACTTCGCGTGCAGCGACCCCTCGGGCGTGGGCCCGCGCCTGCTCTTCCAGCGGGTCCCGGAGGGGAAGGTCGTCAAGAACCGCGTACACCTCGACGTGCGAGTCGGCACGGGTCTCGTCGGCGAAGAGCGCCTCGCCACACTGGAGGCCGAGTGCGCACGACTGGTCGCGCTCGGAGCGGTGCACGTACGGACGATGGTCGCCGATGAGGAGAACGAGTCGTGCATTCTGATGCGGGACATCGAGGGCAACGAGTTCTGCCTCGACTGAGCACCCTGCGCGACGCCGGGATCGCGCGGTCCGCGTGGCTGTCGCGCCGACGGCCCTACTCCACGTCTGAGCCGGGCCGAAGGAAGTCGGTGAGTGCGGAGGCCAGTGCCTCGGGGGCCTGTTCTGCGACGTGATGCCCCGAGTCGATGCCGTGGCCGCGGACATGGTGGGCCCACCGCCGCCAGATCGCGCGGGGATCTCCGTACAGATCCTCCAAGTCGTCCTGCAGCGACCACAGAACCAGCGTCGGGCAGATGACGCGCGCACCGGCGGCGAGGTCGGCCTCCTCGTGCCGCCGGTCGATCGTGAGGCCGGCGCGATAGTCCTCGAGCATCGCCCGCACCACATCGGGATCGCGTGTGGCCTGCCGCCACTCGTCGTGGTTCTCGCGTCCCATCGACTCGGGGTCGCCGCGGTACCAACCGTCCGGGTCGGCGGTGATGACCCGCTCGGGGATGCCGGGCTGCGCGAAGAAGAACCAGTGCCACCACTGGGTCGCGAACTCCACGGTGATGCGCGACAGATGCTCCGTCAGCGGCAGACAGTCCGCGAAGACCACCTGGGAAACGGTCCGGGGATGGTCGAGCGCGAGGCGCAGGGCCACGTTCCCTCCACGGTCGTGCCCGACCACTGCGAACCGGCGATGTCCGAGGTGGCGCATCACGGCCACCACGTCCCCGGCAACCGCGCGCTTGGAATAACCCGCATGATCCGCAGTGAAACCCGGCCCTCTGGAGCGCCCGTATCCGCGCAGGTCCGGGCAGACCACCGTGTGGCCGGCGCGCACGAGCAGCGGAGCGACCCGGTGCCACGTCGCCGATGTACGGGGATGGCCGTGCAGCAGCACCACCGGCGGACCGTCCCCGCCGAAGCGGACGAAGACGCGGGCCTCACCCACATCGATCTGCGCCGTCTCGAACCCCTCGAACACCCCGGCCTCCCTGGGCTCGGCCCACGCACCGCGACCCGCCGTCGGCACGGCACCACCGGGTGCCCCGGCCTGCAACGGCTATGTGTCCGCTTGTCCTGGGCTCGCACGCCGAACGACCATCGGCGTCAGGGGCACCGCTGAAGTCACCGGCGTCCCGGGCTCCGGACGCGACAACGGCAGCCCTCTTGACGTGGCGGGAAAGCCCCCTGACACTCCACGAGAGGGGTTCCCTAGTGCATGGGTAGGAAACGATGGAGCGTCCGGAGCCGACCGCCGACTGCGCCCCGCGCGTCGGCCGGTCTTCCCTCCTCCTCACCTCCCGCCGGCACATCGATCTGCTGCGTGTCTGCAGCGCCGCGAGCCCTCGGCGCTGAACCCGGGGTGCCCTCAGACACCGCACTCCGCCGCATGCGGGTGTGTTCCATCCCCCGCGTGCCCATTGCGTGCGCCGCCCGCCGCACCTCCCAGAGCCAGCAGCCGGAATCCGGAACCCAGGGAGACACATGCCGTCCACACCCCTGACCACCGTGCCGTCCCTCGCGTCCTCGCGGTCGTTCCACGGCAGGATCGGCTGCGACGCGAACAGCGGCTATCACGCCGTGCCGCGCCGCTACCGCCTCCACCTTTCGTTGTCCTGCCCGGACTGCCTGCAGATCGCCATCACCCACAGCCTGCTCGGTCTGGAGGACACACTCCCCGTCGTCCTGCTCCCGGCGATCCCCGACAGGCCCGACGGCGGACACTCCGCGTTGCACGCCCTGTACGAGGCCAGCTCGCACCGGCACCCCGGACCGGCCGTGGCACCGGTGCTGAGCGACAGCTGGACGGGCCGGATCGTCACCACGCACTCCTCGCACATCCTCCGGGACCTGGCCCGTCACTTCGGCGGCGACGCCCAGGACCGGCCCCTCCTCTACCCGCAGGGCGCGGAGGGAGAGATCGAGGCCGTGGAACGCCTCTGCGAGGACCGCATCGACGACGCCGCTCAGGTCGCCGGGAAGGCCGACACCGACGACACGGCGCGCCACCGCGCCCTCGGCTCCCTGCTCCGCGTCCTGGGCTCACTGGAGTGGCGTCTCGCCCACCGGAATTTCGTCCTCGGCGACGAGATGACCGCCGCCGACGTACGGCTGTGGGTCGCCCTGGTCCGGCTCGACACCGTGCACCGCCTGCACCTCGACGCCGCCGCGGTCCACCGCATCGCCGATCATCCGCACCTGTGGAGCTACGCACGCCGCCTCGCCGCCCACCCCGCCTTCGGCCGCCATCTCGACCTGGACGGCATCGCTGACCGGCACCACGCCCGATGCCGGGGCCTGGAGGCAGCAGGGGCAGCCGTGCGGATCCTGGACTGGGAGATCCACGTCGCGGACAGTCCAGGACGAGGGCCTGTCCCTGCCGGTGCGGACGGCCGCCCGGCCTGACCATGCCTGATCTGCCTGCTGTCTCTCAGGATCCGCGGGCCGGTGACCATTCCCCGGTCTCGTGAGCCTCATCACGAAACGTGTCGCCGGGATGCGTCGGAGGCACAAGAAAGGTTGGCATATACATCTGATCGAGTTTCCGCGCCGGGCGGGTGACCACCCGGCGCTCACCGGAGAGGCGCCATGAGCCACCACACACCCGAGAAGCCCGCCGACGTCGTGGCCCGGCTGCGCACGACCTTCCGCACCGGACGCACCAAGCCCGTGCAATGGCGCACCGGCCAGTTGCGCCGCATGCGGGCGATGCTCACCGAGCGGGGCGCCGACCTGGCCACCGCCCTCCACACCGACCTCGGCAAGAGCAGTACCGAGGCCTACCGCACCGAGATCGATTTCACCATCCGGGAGATCGACCACACCCTGGAGCACCTCGAGGGGTGGCTGCGCCCCGAGCCCGCCCCCGTCCCCGCGCGCCTGGGCGCCGACGCGACCGCCTGGACGCGGTACGACCCCCTCGGTGTCGTACTCGTCATCGCCCCGTGGAACTACCCGGCCCAGTTGCTGCTCGCCCCGGTGGTCGGCGCGCTCGCCTCCGGGAACGCGGTCGTGGCCAAGCCGAGCGAGCTGGCCCCGGCCACCTCCGCCGCGCTGGCCGACCTCCTTCCTGCCTACCTCGACACCGACGCGGTCGCCGTCGTGGAGGGCGGTGTCCCGGAGACCACGGCCCTGCTGGCGGAGCGGTTCGACCACGTCTTCTACACCGGCAACGGCACCGTGGGCCGCATCGTGATGCGCGCCGCCGCCGAACACCTCACCCCGGTCACCCTGGAACTCGGAGGCAAGTCCCCGGTGTTCGTCGACGACCACACCGACCTCGACGTGGTCGCCGGCCGGCTGGCCCGCGGCAAGTTCATCAACGCCGGGCAGACCTGTGTTGCCCCCGACTACGTCCTCGCCACCCCGGAGACCGCGGCCGCCCTGGAGTCCGCCCTCGTCCGCGCCCTCGACGCCCTGTACGGGCCGGACCCGGCCGCCTCGCCGGAATACGGCCGGATCATCAACGAACGGCATTTCGACCGGCTGTCCGCTCTGCTCGACTCAGGGCGTGTGGTGACAGGCGGCGCCGGCGACCGCACCGGCAAGTACATCGCGCCCACGGTGCTCGCGGACGTCGACCCGAAGTCCCCCGTGATGCAGGAGGAGATCTTCGGGCCGATCCTGCCCATCGTCACCGTGTCCGGCCTCGACGAGGCGATCGACTTCATCAACGACCGCGACAAGCCCCTCGCGCTGTACGTCTTCAGCGAGTCCGGCGAGACGCGCGACCGGATCGCCACGGAGACCTCCTCCGGCGGCCTCGGGTACGGCCTCCCACTGGCCCATCTCACGGTCTCCGACCTGCCGTTCGGCGGGGTGGGGGAGAGCGGCATGGGCAACTACCACGGGCGGTACTCCATCGAGACGTTCAGCCACCGCAAGGCGGTCCTGGACAAGCCGCTGGGCTGAAGTCGTCGTCCGGGCGCGCACCGCACCGCCATCTCCCATCGCCGTTCGTGAGGATTCCGGCGTGTCCTGACCGCGGCCCGGCCCCGCCTGAGCGCTCGTCCCACCCGCGGAACGAAAAGGCGAAACGTTCCCGCTGTTTGTGCAAGCGGCGGATGGATGGGTACCTGCGTGCGGCGGCACGTCGACGGCGGGCCTGTGAGCGATCGAGTGCGCGGAGTGGGGAGATCGAGGTGGGACTGCGCGAGGTGCGGGGCGCCCGGGCCTTTCGAGGCTGTGCCCGGATACTGGCGGGCCGCTACCGTCTGGATGCGCTGATCGGTTCGGGTGGGGCGGCCGACGTGTACCGCGGGTTCGACCTCCGGTTGCGCCGGCCGGTCGCCGTGAAGGTCTTCCGCCCCGGTACCGGCTTCGACACGGAGGAGGCCTTCCGGAGCGAGGCCGTGATCCTCGCCCGACTGCAGCACCCCGGACTGGTGACCGCCTTTGACGCCGGGCGCGATGACGGCGATGCCTTCCTGGTCATGCAGCTGATCGACGGACGCACCCTGAAGTCCCGCATCGCCGAGGGGCCCCTGCCGTGCGCGGAGGCGGCCGCGCTCGGGGCGTCCCTGGCCATGGCTCTGGCCCATGCCCACGAGGAGGGCATCGTCCATCGGGACGTCAAACCGTCCAACATCCTCCTCGACTCCTCCGGCCACGCCCACCTGACGGACTTCGGCATCTCCCGGATGGTGGATGCGACCACCCGCACCGCCACCGACACCCTGACCGGCACGGCGGCCTATCTTTCCCCCGAGCAGGTGCTGGGCCGGCCGGTCGGCCGGCCCGCCGACATCTACGCACTCGGCCTGGTCCTCCTGGAGAGCCTCACCGGCCGACTCGAGTACGACGGCGGCCCCCTGGAGTCCGCCGTAGCGCGCCTGCACCGCCCGCCCGTCCTGCCCGACTTCCTGCCGGAGGACTTCGCCACCCTCCTTCGGGACATGACCGGTCTGGAAGAACATGTCCGTCCCGGGGCGTACGACTGCGCACAGACCCTGACCCGTCTCTCCGGAACGAGCGCAGAGGTGCCTGCCGTACCCGTTTCCCGGCCCGCACACAGCGTCGTACCCCTCACGGCCACGGATCGCGCCGACCGTACACACCGAAGCGTGTCACCTGCTGCGCAGGCGCCCAGCAGGCCGAATACCACGACAGGACGTCCCCCCGAGGTGTCCCGGTCCGCCTCCGTACGCGGCCGCCTGCGGACGCGTGGGGTGGCGGCTGCGCTGGCCGCCCTTCTCGCCACTGGTCTGGTCGTCACGGACGGCTTGTCACAGCACGACGCCGCAGACGAAGCGGCCCCGTCCGCCCCGGACCCGGTCGCTCCTGCCACCCCGCGGGACACCGCCGCTCGCAAGGACGACACGCCCGCCGCGTCGGTGACCGGGCCCTCGCGCGGCCCTTCCGATTCCGCCCAGCCGCCGGAGAACGATTCCGCTCCCGTACGCGCCGCTCATCCGCGCTCTGCCGAGCCAGAGCCGGGTGCCGACCGCGCCGCCACCGCCGGCGCCCCCGAACCCGCGACGGCCCGCGCGGTCGCCAAGGACAGGGCGAAGACCCCCGGCAAGCCGTCGGGGCAAGCACGAGGCAGGCAGGGGGGAAAGAAAGCAGCACCCGCCAAGTAAGGTGCGCAGCCGAACGGCACGTGCTGACCGCGGCGAGGGAGAAGACGTACATGCCCGATCTGGACTTCTACGCCCACGTGGCGACGCGCGGCGATGTGCTGGGTGGGGATCGGTGCGCGGCCCGCCGAGTGGGAGGCCGTGCTCGGCACTGATTTTCTGGACGTCGAGGACAGGGGGCTGCTGCGGCGGGACTACGGGCTCGTGGAGCTGTCGTTCCAGGAGGACGACGGCGCCTGGCCCTGCTTCAGGGTGAGCGTGCAGGTGCACCGTCTGCGGCAGGGCACGGAGTCGTCGGTACCGGCGGCCCTGCGCAGCGTCTACGGCGCCTTCACGGCCACGCCGAGCTTCGAGGACCTGGCCCCCGCCATCGCCGAGCGCGGCTGCTCGGTGGAAGCCGAAACGGACGAGAACGGCACGGCCGGCGACATCCACCGCTACCGTGTGCCCGAATCCGGAGTGAGGATCTTCGTCTGCGCGGACGAAGAGGACGCCCAGGGACAATCGGGTGAGATCTGGCGCCTCAGCGTGCCTCCCACGTGGTGGTGTGAGGCCGGCTGATCAGACGCTCGGGCTGGACCGTGTCACCGCCCGGGGCCCGTCCCTGCTTCCTGTGTGCCGCCTCATGTGCCTTCACGCGTCCGGTCGCTGGTCGCTGGTGGTCGGTCGCCGTACGAGCAGGTGGCTCACCTCGTATGACATCTCAGTCGTTCCCGGCTGCGGTGCGGGGTGGTATCTCCCCGCGCAGACCGAGAGGTTGACGATGAGGTAGGCGTGCCAGCTCCGGCCCACGCCTCGCCCGTCGGTGAAGACCGGTCTGCCGTTGAGCCACCAGTCCACCGAGCGGCTGCCGAAGACGGTGCGCAGGTTCACCCATGCGCCCGGGCGGATCGCCTGGTCACGGTGGTAGCGGTTGCTGCCGCGGACGTGGTTGGTGAATTCGAGCAGGTCGGGGTTGTCCGGGTGGTACTCGAAGACGTCGATCTCCTGGTCGCCGTCGCGCCAGGTCCAGATCGCAGGCCAGGCCCCGATCTCCGTGGGCAGTCGTACCCGGGCTTCCAGTACGTCCCCGGCACGGACGGTGAAGCCCTCCTCGCTGCCCTCGGTGGTGAGCAGTCCGGTGTCCCACCGGCCGTCCTGTCGTCGTGTGGCACGGAAGACGCCGGAGCGGCTGTATGCGGCGTCGGCCACCAGATGGTCGAGCTTGTCGTCGAGCGGGTTGACCGGGCCTCCACCGGGATAGGCCCAGGAACGCCCCGCGACCCACTGGGTGGTGGAGGTGAAGTCGGCGGTGAAGGCGACCGGTGTGGAAAGCGGGTGCCCGGGAACGGGAAGTGAGCCGGCCGGTGAGGGTTCGGTCATGGCGGATGTCTGACCGCTCGGAGGTCGCCTATGCGCCCGGCCCACGGCTTCGGTTCAGAGATGACCCTTTCAGGCGAACGTCGCGCTTCAACGGGCTCTCCCCTGCAAAATCGGAGACGGCTCGTTCGAGGGCGAAGGTGTGCCGGACGGGCGCCGGTGTTCGCAATCGCCCGATGGTGGAACTGATCTTGGGTGGGAGACACTTCATCCTGGAAGGTTGTCCGGGAGTGGAGCCCGCGGGAGAGGCGGTGACGACGAGTGGGTGAGCAAGGCGGCCGCGACTGGGTGGGCATGACTCCGGACGACTTCGACCGTGAAGCGCCGCCCCGCCCGGAGGTCGACGGACGGATACCGGCCGAGTTGGACGAGTGCGGCACGGCTCCTCTCTTCGGTGACGAACCAGCGCCGGCAACCACAAGCCGGCCCGCCCCGCGTTCTCTTCGTCAAGGCCTGCAGGGTCGGCTGTTCTGACTCCCGGGCCGGCTTCGCACGCAGTGCGTGGGCCGTTCGACGCCCGCCTCCGCGGTGCGCCCCGGAAACCGCGCCGAGAAGTCCGCGTGCGACGCGGTGGGCGAAGAGACGGGGCGAAGATCACAACGGCATATCAGGCATTTCACTCTTCGATCTTCACGGAAGGCGCACAAGTTAGCTAAGTTGGTCACCGTGTGCACAACTCTCGCCGATCGGTCGGTGGTTTCGTGCGCTCGGAACGGAAGGAGTGCCCTTCTCATGGCACTTGAACGAACCTCGCGTCCCGGAGTGACCGACTTCCCGGACAGGGCCGACTCCTCTGCCGCGGCGGCTCTCACCGCCGGGGCCCGGCTCTCCCAGCTGGCTGGTGCCCGCGTTGGCGACTGAGGCCGAAGGGCCGAGCCCTGACGAGGTGCGGCGGTGGGTCGACAGGCTCTACGACCGGGCCGAGAGCGACACCGGTACCTTCAACGCGACCCGTGCCGCCGCCATCCCGCGGCAGCGGGACGCGGCCACCCGGGGCCGGTCCCGTGACGACGCGGAGCCGGCGGTCGGAACCCTGGCCCGGAAGTGGTTCGACGCCGCCCGCACCAAGTTGGGCCCGACCGTGCCGGCCTGGCACACGGGCCAGAAGGCGTCGGCCCGGCCCGACCGCGCGCCCCAACCGGCACGCCCCGTGCGCCAGGCGGAACGGCCCGCGGAACCCCTCGCCCTCGAAGCGCCCCCGACACCCACCCGTGCCGTTCTCGAGCTGCCCGGCGGATCGGCGGAGGCACGGACCACTGGCTTCCTGCCGGAGTTCCCCGAGCAGCGTGCCGCACCGGCTGCGGCAGGCAACGCCCGGCAGGACGAGGGTGTCTGGCGAACCGGTGCACAGCCGGTGCTCGACGAAGGCATGTCGGCGTGGCAGCCGTACGAGCCCTCACCGACGCCCGGCCTGCCGGCCACCACAATGCTGCCCGTCGTTCCGGATCCCGCTGCGGCGCTGCCCGCCGTACCGGCCCTCGGCGCGGGTGCTCAGGCGGACCTTCCAGCAGGTGTGACGGAGGCGTACGGTGCCGGTCCGGCGGCCGTCGCGACCACACCGTACGCCGCGGCTCCGGCAGCCGATCTCACCGCGTACCGCCGCGCCGATCCCCTGGCCGAGGCGACCACCGCGACCTACGGCGCAGGGCTGCCGGACACCCTCGCAGCGACCCTGGCGGCTCCTGCCGCACCGGTACCCACCGGACCGGTCACCGCACTCGCCCCCGCACCGCCGACGTCTGCTGCCGCCGCACCGGCCCCGGACATCCCCACGGCCCGGGAAACGCCCACCACCCCCTACACAACCGGCGCCTACGGTGGATCCTGGTCGTCTCCGGAACACGGTCACAACACCCGGATCGAGCGGGTGATCGCCTTCGCCCGCGCGCAGACCGGTCGGCCCTGCGTCTGGGGCGCGGTCGGGCCGGGATCGTACGACGCGCCGGGTCTGACCCAGGCGGCGTGGAAGTCGGCGGGTGTCACGCTTCCTCGGACCGTCCAGGCCCAGTGGGAAGCGGGGGTGCAGGTCTCGCTCGCCGAGGCCCAGGTCGGGGACCTGGTCTTCTTCCATGACGACCTCAGCCACGTCGGCATCTGGAGCGGCGACGGCATGATGATTCACGCCCCGGGGCCAGGAGCGCTGATCCGTGAGGAATCGGTGTTCTTCGCCGGCCAGTCGGCGATCAGGGGCGCCATCCGCCCGGCCTGACACACCTCACCACCGGTGTGCAGTCCGGGAAGAAGTGAGGTGGGGGATTCCGCCATGTGCCCGAGCGATCAGGGCACTTGGCGGTGCATGACACTGCCCACACCGTTGAAGACCGTCCTGCTCGTCGTGCTGACCTACGCCTTTCTCGTACTGCTCCTGCGCTATCGAGGAGACGGCATGGACTGGGGCCCGGCCCTGCTGATCGGGCTGCTCGCCACGCCTCTGACTCTCCTGCTGTCATGGGGGCGGGACCGGTTCATCGGCAGGGCGCGGAGAGCAGGCGAACGGGCGCGGGCTCGCCGTCGAGGCGCATCGGCCGAGTAGGGCCGGGCGGGCACCGGCACGGAGAGCCGTACCTCCTGTGCCTGGAAGCCGTTGAGGTCTGGTCTTGTCCAGCTCAGCCACCAACTCCGTCCGGAGCACAGGGGGTCATCAAGTGACCAGCGACATTGTCCCGAACCGCCGGTTCTACCCGCTCGGTTACTGCGCCGTCTTCGGGCCGAGTCCGGACACGCTGCCCGGCCTGGCGACCCCCGTGGCTTCGGCGAAGCAGGGGATCGTCTACTTCTTCAACCCGGCCGCAGACCTGTCCGGACTTGACCTGAACACAGGTCGACAGCGGCAAGACGAGGCCCGGCTTCGCCGGGCACGCCCCAACTCCTCCTCTACGAGGATGGGCTCGTCGTCCGGAACGGCAGCAAGATGGTTTCCCTGCCTTCCTGGGCCTCGCCGCCCATCTCCGGTCCGCCGGGAGAAGGGGCTCAGTGCTCGCAAAGGGAAAACTCTCGTTCGTACAGCTGCTCGTTGTGTTCGTCGACGAAGAACTTGCGTTCCTGCATGAGCTGTTCGCGGTAGCGCTTGGCTTCTTCAAGCGTCATGGTCGAGGTGTCGGACCAGGGTTGCTGCGGTGGCACATCGGATGTCGAGACGATGGTCTCTGACGGGTCCACCAGGAAGAACGCGAGGATCTTGCGGTAGCCAGGGCGCGTGGGGTCCACGAGGCGGAATGAGCCGACCCGGTGTTGCAGGACGTTCGGGAACGCAAGGCAGCGGCCCGCCGGGGTCGCAGCCGATCCCAGCATCTGGTTCAGCGCGTCCTCATCCTCCAGGCCGTAGACCTCGCGAAGGCCGTTGTCGTCGTTCTGTTGGTAATCCGGGTCGTCGAGCGCCGCCCGGAAGCCCAGCTGGCTTTCGGTGATGTTCTCACTGTCCCAGTAGTAGATGCCGGTGGAGACGATCCGCTCGTTCAGCATCCCTTCTACGTGCCAGGACCCGCCGGGGTACTCGGGCTTACCGGGCGTGAGGTGAATCGTGGCGAGCTTGACGATGACCTGGAGGCGGCGGCCGCGCAGGTCGACGCGGGCGGATTCATCGGGCCGCTCGGGCGGGGTGAAGGCAGGTGCGTCCGGGACGACCGGGCGGCGGTCTTCCCACCATGCGTCATGAGCCTCGGCCCATGCGTGGCGGGCTTCTTCGTAGGCCCCGTCATCACTGTAGGAGGATCTGTCCGGGTACTCGGGCTCCGAGTCGTACCAGCCGTAGGGATCGGCCTCGATCCGCAGGGGCCGCGGATGGCGTAGATCGGTGAGGACGTTCTCCAGCAGCGGGCGCATTCGCGCGAACACGTCCGGCAGGACGGAGGCCAGTTCCTGGTGGGCTTCGGGGTGGACATTGTTGACGTACGACCGGAAGACGACATCGCCCTCGTCACTGACATCGACGTCCGTGGGAAGCCACTGGAACTTCTCCGAGAACTCGTACTTCGAGTAGTGGTTCGTCGGGTTCCGCCAAGCCCGCTCAGGCGCCCCGCTCACCCCCCGCACCAAGCAGAAAAGTGAGGGATGAACCAGATCCAATACCTGTCCGTCCGAGCCGGGATGCCAGTCCCGCTCTTCTTCCGGAACCTGCTCCAGGACCTCAACCGCCTTGCGCAACCGGGATCTGAGAATGTCGTCGACCAGCGTGTCCGACTGCCACACCCCGTCGACGGCGGACACCTCGACGCCGGTCCGCTCATCTCGCAGGGCGGCGTAATGCGCGAGTTCGTCCACCACATAACGAACTTGGGCTTCGGTGAGCCCATGGGAAACCGCTTCTTGCGTCCACCTCGCGACGATGCCCGCGTCATTCCGCTTGTCGAACCACCCCGCCTTCGCCCTGATGTGCGCGCTGCACTGCATCATCTGGAGCTCCCGCAGCGTTCGCGGTGGCGTGAACGATATGGAACGGGCAGCCTGAAACGGCAAAGGGAAGGCAGACGAGCCGGTCAATTCTCTCGGTCCTCACAGTCGGTGCGGGTGGCCGGAAGGATACGTCAGCGGACTGACACTGCCTCCGGATCCCTGCCACCGCTGGTCCGACCGCCGGGCGCTGCGGAGGGCCCCGGGGACTTCCTGGACGTCCCCTGCCTCCCGGGAAGCGGTGCGAGCCGTCGACGTCCTGCGAGACGAAGCGGGGCGAAGCTCTGGACTTGCTCAAGAAGCGCTTCAGGCCACGACAACGCCGGTCATACTGCGGGCAATCCGGGCACAGCTCGGCGGAAGGGGGCGTCGTGTTGATCGCATTCGTATTGGTGGGCGTACTGGCAGTCGTCACCGTGGTCACCTGGATGGTGCGCCGGGCATGGCGTCGTGCGTGGGAGGATCTGTCCCTCCGGGCAACCGCGCACGGGTCGAGCACCGGGCCGGGCTGGGGAACCTGGCCGACCAGCACCGGAACGCACAGCGCGACGACGACGCACGAGGGCTGCAGCCCGGTCGACTCGTCCTGGTGGGTGGCAGGAGGGAGCGAGGGCACGTCGAGTGACTGCTCCAGCGGTGGTTCCTCATCCTGTGGGAGCAGCTCGTCGTCCTGTGGGAGCAGCTCCTCCTCGTGCGGCAGCAGCTCGTCGTCTTGCGGGAGCAGCTCGTCGTCCTGCAGCAGTTCCTGCTGACCGGAACCATGCCCTTCGACGACCGGGGCGTCATACTCCCCGGTCGACGAAGGGTTCGAGACGCACGACGACGCCCTTCGACGTGGACTGGTTGCTGATGCCGGCGACGCTGTCCAGCGGCACGAGGACGTTCGTCTCCTGGGAGCAGGCGGTGGCCGGCGGACGGTGACGCGTCACGCTGTCACCGCACGCGCGCGCCCTCGTCATGCGTGCATCCGACTTCGCGTCACGCCGATGTCCGCGGGCGCCGCCCCACGCGTACACAGCCGACGTCCTTCAGTCAGCCGGCAGTGTCAGGACAGTCAGGGTCGAAGAGCTGCTCGGGCACACGACCTTCGTTCCCCCGAGTGGGTCGTTCGGGCGGGGCCGGGCCGGGCACCTGGAGTTTATGACTAACGACGCAGGCCGCATCCGGCTGGTGCAGACCGTGCTCGACAGCACCGACGCCCGCAAACTCGCCGAGTTCTACCGGTCCCTGCTGGGGCTCGATTACGCGGAGGGGGACGAGCCGCCTTCGGCCGGCCAGCCGGACGAGCACGGCCGGGACTGGCTCGTCCTGCGCCATCCCGGCGGTGGACCGCGGCTCGCCTTCCAGCAGGTGGACCGCCTTCGCGAACCGGACTGGCCCGACGGCCAGGTGCCCCAGCAGATGCACCTGGATCTGAGTGTCGCCTCGCTGGAGGAACTGCGCGGCCAGCACGAACGCGTGCTCAACCTCGGCGGCAGCCTGCTCAGCAACCGGGACCGGCCGGATCCTGACGACGAGGAGCGCTTCCGGGTCTACCGGGACCCCGAGGGCCACCCGTTCTGCGTCTTCGTCGCAGAGCGGGACGAGTAGCCCCGCATGAGCACAGGGGGCAACGACGGCGCGAGGACACGAGGCGGTATGGCGAGAGAAGTCGGGAACAGAGGGCCGGCGATGTCGGCGGAACGGGGAGGGGCGCCGGAAGGAGCCGCGCTCAAGCGCGCGCTGACGACGCCGCTGTTGTACTTCTTCATCCTGGGTGACGTGCTCGGCGCCGGCGTCTATGTCCTGATCGGCCAGGTCGCGGCCGACGCCGGGGGAGCGGTGTGGGTGCCGCTGGTCGTCGCCCTGATGCTGGCACTGCTGACCGCCGCCTCCTACGCCGAGCTGGCGACGAAGTATCCGCGGGCGGGCGGAGCCTCCCACTACGCGACGCGCGCTTTCGGACCGCTTGCCGGCTTCGTCGCGGGGTGTTGCATGCTGGCCGCCGGTCTCGTCTCCGTGGCCGCTCTCGCCCGCGGCTTCGGCGGTGACTACCTGTCGGCCTTCGTGACCCTGCCCGTGGGACTCGTGGCAGTGCTGTTCCTGGGACTGCTCGCCCTGGTGAACGCCCGAGGCATCAAGGAGTCGACCCGAGCCAACGCCGTCGCCACGCTCGTCGAGGTGGGCGGACTGGCCGTCATCGTCGTCCTCGGTGCTTGGCTGCTGTTGCGCGGCGATGGTGACGCCGGGAGGCTCACGCAGGTGGGCACGCCGGAGAAAGGGGCGGCGACGGCCGTGCTGAGCGGCTCGGTACTGGCCTACTACTCCTTCGTCGGGTTCGAGACCTCGGTGAACGTCGCCGAGGAGACCCGCGACCCGCGGCGGTCCTACCCGCGTGCCCTGTTCGGCGCCCTCGCCACCGCAGGCGCCGTGTACGTGCTGGTGGGCATCGGCGCGTCCGCAGCGGTACCGACCGCGCAGCTGGCCGGGTCGAGCGGTCCGTTGCTGGAGGTCGTGAAGGAGGCGGGCGGCGTGCCGCCCCGCCTGTTCAGCGCCATCGCACTCGTCGCGGTGGCCAACGGCGCGCTGCTCACCGGCATCATGTCCTCACGCCTGGCCTACGGTATGGCCAAGGACGGGCTGCTGCCCGCTGTGCTGACCAAGGTGCTGCCGGGCCGTCGCACACCATGGGCCTCGATCGCGGTCACCACGCTGCCGGCGATGCTCTTGGCCCTCACCGGCAGCGTGGCCACCCTGGCGTCCACGCTGGTCTTGTTGCTGCTGGTCGTCTTCCTCATGGTCAACGCCGCGGTGCTGGTCCTTCGCCGAGACCCGGGCGAGGCCGGCCACTTCCGTACTCCGATCGCACTGCCCGTGCTGGGCATCGCGTCCTGTGTCGTGCTGGCCACGCAGATCGAGGCACAGGTCTGGCTGCGCGGACTTGCGATCCTGGCCGTCGCTACAGTGCTCGGCGCGCTCACCGCCGTGCGGCGAAACAGGAGCCGTGACAGCCGGTGAGGTGCGTGGCGGTTCCCTCCCCCGGGCCGGGCAGCTCACCTGCGTTCATCGCCCCTGCCGGGTCAGCTGCTGTTCGGTCACTGTCGCCCTTGCTGTCCGGCCCGTCCCTCGAAGTCCCGGCGCACTGCCGCACCTTCGTCGTCGACCAGCCCGTTCTCATGCGGGAAGTCCAGCACCGTTCCGCAGTGGCTGCACAGCTTCCCGTCCTCGGCGGGGGTGCCGCATGCCTTGCAGAACCGATTGCCCTTCTGGTTCTCGTTTCCCTGCGTCATGACTCTCCGGAAGCAGCTCGGAAGTATCGGTTTCGGATGCGGGGTACCCATGGTGCCGGAGTCGATACCGTGGCCGACCGGGCCGCGACGGCCAGCCGTCCTTCGCAGTGGATCGGCGCACGGCGGGCTCTCGAGGCGGGGCGACGACCGTGCCGAGTTCCTCTGGACAGTGGCTCTCCCCATCTGTCGGCCGCCGGCGCGACGGTTCAGCCCGCAGCCCCGACGATTCCCGGGCCCTGCGCGGTGGAGCGTCTCAGCGCGAGGGCCGCGATGTCGTCGTCGAGTCGTCCGCCGCTGTGCCGGAGCAGATCCCGGTGCAGCCGGTCCAGCAGATCGCGGGGGTGCTCCGGGCTCTGTCGCCGCATCCAGTCCGGCAGTGGGAAGAACCGGCCGTTGTGGTCCCGGGTCTCCGATACGCCGTCCGTGTACAGCAGCAGCTGATCACCGGGGGCGAAGGAGACGATGTCGACCCGGTAGCGATCACCGATGAGCGCCGCGAGGTTGAGGGGCGGGGAGGGGGCCGTGGGCTCCAGAACCCGGACCTTCCCGTAGTGCGCGATCAGTGGCGGGGGATGTCCGCAGTTGAGGAGTCGTAGTCGGCTGCCGTCGTGCGGGATCTCGGCGAGGAGGGCGGTGGCGAAGTGCTCGGGCCGGTCGTGGGCGGGGAAGGCTGCGCTGTGACGGGTGACGGTGGTTTCCAGGCGGTGGACGATGCCCTGGAGGTCGGGTTCGTCATAGGCGGCCTCCCTGAAGCAGCTGATCACCGCCGAGGCTGCCCCCACTGCGGACAGCCCCTTGCCCCGGACGTCGCCGATGAGCAGACGAACCCCGTGCGGTGTACCGATCGCCTCGTAGAAGTCGCCGCCGATACGGGCTTGTTCCTGGGCTGCCAGATACAGCGATTCGATCTCGACCCCCTCGATGCGTTGCGGCAGCGGGCGCAGCAGCACCTTCTGGGCCGCGTCGGCGACGAGCCGGACCTGGAAGAGCGTCTCCTCCCGCTGAAGTCGGACATGACTGCCGTACGCGGCCGCCAAGGTGACCGCGACGATCGCGGCCGAGGTGTACGGCGTGCCCAGATCAGTGTGGAAGAAGCTGAGGACGATCATGAGCACGAGGCAGAAGGCCCCCAGCGCCACGGTGGGGAGCACGGGCCACATCGCGGCCGCAAGGGCGGGCGCGGCGGGCAGAAGGCGGCTGAAGGCGATCTCCCTCGGAGTGGAGAAGGCCAGGACGGCGATGAAGACGGTCACGATCAGGGGCGCCAGCCGGGCAGCATCCCATCGGCCGCTGTAGGCGGGGCGACGGCGCCGCAGCCGTGCAGACGTGATCACAAAAGTATCTTATCGGTCTAATCGGTCATGGGGTGTGCAGGGACCGGGCGCGCCCTGGCTACTTGGGATCACGAATGCTAGAAAGGTCGCATGGCGAGTCTTTTCGCCCGTTTTCGACAGCTGTCGGTCAAGCGTCTGATCAGCAAGAGCACGCGGACTGTAGCCGGGCAGGTTCTCGTTTTCCAGGTGGCTCTGGTAGTGCTGCTCGTAGCCTGCGGCGTCTTCGCTCTCATCCTGCAGTCGGAGCGGGACAGCAGCGCCGAGGCCAGACGCCGCTCCACGGCCGTGGCGCAGACCTTCGCACACTCGCCGGGCGTCCTGGCGGCGCTGCGGACCCCGGATCCCAGCAAAATCCTCCAGCCGCTCACCGAGGCGGCACGCCGGGCCGCCGACGTCGACTTCATCGTGGTCATGGACACCGAGGGCACCCGGTACACCCATCCCTTGCCGGACCGGATCGGAGAGCGGTTCGTGGGTGAGATCGGGCCGTCGCTGGCCGGGAAGGTCTTCGTGGAGAGCGTCGACGGCCCGCTCGGTCGTGAGGTGCAGGCCACGGTTCCGGTCAAGGACGCCGACAGTGATGTGGTGGCCCTCGTCTCGGCGGGGATGAAGGTCAAGAACGTCGAAAGTCAGTTGAACCAACAACTACCGATCATCCTGGGTGCGGGGGCCGGAGCGCTCGCGCTGTCGGCCGGGGTGACGGCGCTGGTGGGCAGGCGGCTGCGACGGCAGACACACAGCCTTGCCCCGGACGAGATGGCTCTGATGTACGAGCATCATGACACCGTGCTCCACTCCGTACGGGAAGGGGTGCTGATCGTGGCCGCCGACGGGCGGCTGATGCTGGCGAACGACGAAGCCAGACGACTGCTGGAGCTGCCCCCGGACATCGAGGGGCGGCTCGTCTCGGACCTGCCGGGCCTCGATCCCGAGACCAAGGCGCTGCTCACCTCGGGGCGCGAGGCGACCGACGAGGTGTTCCTGGCGGGAGAGCGGCTGATCGCGGTCAACCAGCGGCCCACGGGTCAGCGGCCCACGGGTCGCGCGGGAGGACCCGGGGAGACGGTGGTGACGCTGCGCGACTCCACCGAGTTGCAGGCGGTGACGGGCAGGGCGGAGGTGGCAAGGGAACGGCTCCGGCTGCTGTACGACGCGGGACTCCACATCGGTACCACCCTCGACGTGCTGCGCACCGCGGACGAACTGGCGCGAGTCCCCATCCCTCGCTTCGCGGACTTCGTCACCGTGGACCTGGCCGACGCCGTCCTGCACGGCGAGGAGCCGGCCCCGACGGGGACGGCCATGCGGCGCGCGGCCGTGTCCGGCATCGTGGACAACCATCCGCTCATCGAGCAGGGCCGGCTCTTCGACTATGTTCCCGCGACGCCGCAGGCCCGCGGATACGGCAGCGGCCGCTCCCAGCTGGTGAGCGATCTGCCGACCGCCACGAGCTGGCGCGTGCAGGACCCGGAACGGGCCCAGGCGGTCATCGACTACGGCATCCACTCCCTCATCACCGCGCCCATCCAGGCCCGCGGCGTCGTCCTGGGCATGGCCAGCTTCTGGCGCGCGCAGCAGCATGAGCGCTTCAACGAGGAGGACGTCTCGCTTGCGGAGGAGTTGGTGGCCCGTGCCGCGATCAGCATCGACAATGCCCGCCGCTACACCCGCGAGCACACCCTGGCGGTCACCCTCCAGCGCAGCCTGCTGCCGCAGGCCATGCCCGAGCAGAACGCCCTCGACATCGCCTACCGCTACCTCCCCGCGCAGTCGGGCGTGGGCGGGGACTGGTTCGACGTGATTCCCATGCCGGGCAGCCGGGTGGCCCTCGCCGTCGGCGATGTGGTCGGCCACGGCCTCCACGCCGCCGCCACGATGGGGCGGCTGCGCACCGCCGTGCACAATTTCTCCGCCCTCGACCTGCCCCCCGACGAGCTGCTGAGCCATCTGGACGACCTGGTCGGGAGCATCGACCAGAGCGAGACGGCGGAAAGCGCCGCGGGCGTCGTGGGCGCCACCTGCCTCTACGGGATCTACGACCCCGTGACACGCCGCTACGTCATGGCGCGGGCGGGGCATCTTGCGCCCGCTCTGGTCCGTCCCGACGGGACCGTCACCTTCCCGGACGTGCCCGCCGGCCCGCCGCTGGGCCTGGGCGGCATGCCGTTCCGGACCGCGGAGCTGTGCCTCGCCGAGGGGACCCAGCTCGTCCTGTACACCGACGGCCTCATCGAGGACCGCAGGCGCGACCTGGACGTGGGAATGGAACTGCTGCGCGAGGCGCTCACCGGCAACCCCGGCCGGCCACCCGAGGAGACCTGCCAGGAGGTGCTGGACAGGGTGCTTCCCGGGCGCCCCAAGGACGACGTCGCCCTGCTCGTCGCCCGTACGCGGCAACTGCCGCCCGACCGCATCGCAGACTGGGACGTTCCCCAGGACCCCGCCGCCGTCGCGGGGATGCGCGACGCCGTCGCCCGGAAGCTCGAAGCGTGGGACCTGGCGGAACTCGGCTTCACCATGGAGCTCATTCTCAGCGAGCTCATCACCAACGCCATCCGCTACGGCTCCGGGCCGATCCACGTCCGGCTGATCCGCGACCGCACGCTGATCTGCGAAGTCGCCGACGGCAGTAGCACCTCACCTCATCTGCGCTACGCCGCGACGACGGACGAGGGCGGCCGCGGTCTGTTCCTGGTGTCGCAGATGGCCGAGCGCTGGGGCACCCGGTACAGCCCGCAAGGCAAGGTGATCTGGGCCGAACAGGCCCTGCCCTAGCGCCGTGTCCGGGATGCCGCTCCGGGCGTGAGAGCCCTGCATGCCGCCGGTCCTCGATGCATCAGGCGCAGGGTCCGTCGGGCCGGCACCGGCTCGGCGGTCTCTCGTCCGGTCCGGCCGAATCCGTCCGCCGTCCACAAGGCTGAGGGGTGACACGGCCGCCGGGGGATGTGGATGAGCGGGCCGCTGCCCTCACCGAGCAAAGACCGGCCGGCCACGGAGCGGCGCCCTCTCCGACTCCCCGCAGGTGCGTGCCGTGACCGGTCCAAGTGATGCGCCATCAGGCCAAGTTACGTCGGCTCTCTTCCGGGGTTCCTGCCCCGCCCATATCCTCGTGCGGCTGACGTTACCAACGGTAAGGGGTGGCGATGAGTGGCACCACGCGCAGAGAGTTCCTGGGCACTGCCGCGGCCGCCGGCGGCTTGGCCCTCGGAACCGCAGAGGGGGCTTCGGCCGAGGACGCCTCCTCACCGCGGACCGTGGCGGTCCTGGGCGGCGGCGTCGCCGGGCTCACGGCCGCACACGAACTCGCCGAGCGCGGCTTCCGGGTCACGGTCTACGAGCGCAGGGCCTTGGGCGGCAAGGCCCGCAGCATGGACGTACCGGACAGTGGCACGGGCGGCCGACGCCCCCTGCCGGGTGAGCACGGCTTCCGCTTCATCCCCGGCATCTACCACAACCTGCCCGACACGATGCGGCGCATCCCCTTCCCCGGCAACCCGGGCGGCGTTCACGACAACCTCGTCGCCCCGAAGGAGATGCTCTTCGCAAGGTCGGGCGGCCGTGAGGACATCCGGATTCCGTTGCCCTGGCCCGACAACCCCCCGGCCGAACTCACCCCCGAGGAAATCCGCCGCGCCTTCACCGCCGTTCTGGACACGGCCTTCAACCTCCCGCTCCACGAGGCGCTCTACTTCGCCAACCGCATGCTGGTCTTCCTCACCAGCTGCGACCAGCGCCGCGACACCGTATGGGAGCGGACGCCCTGGTGGGACTTCGTGCGCGCCGGACGGATGTCCTACGACTACCAGCGGGTCCTCGCGGTCGGCATCACCCGCAACATCGTGGCCACCAAGGCCGAGGAGGCCAGCACCCGCACGGTCGGCACCCTGCTGGAGGCCTTCGCCTTCAACGTCCTCGGGCTGGGCGCGGACGGACCACTGGACCGGATCCTCAACGCACCCACCAACGAGGCGTGGATCGACCCCTGGGTGACCTACCTGAAGTCACTCGGGGTGGAGTTCCGCGTCGGCTGGACCGTACGGGACCTGACCCTGGACGCGGGTGCCATCGCCGGAGCCGTCGTGGAGGACCGCTCAGGCACGCGCCGTACCGTCACCGCCGACCACTACATCTCCGCGATGCCCGTCGAGCACGCCCGCCGCACGTGGAACTCCGCCGTCCGCGCAGCCGACCCCCAGCTGGCCGAGTGCGACCGGCTGGAGACGGACTGGATGACGGGCATTCAGTTCTACCTGACCGAACGCATACCGACCGTGCACGGCCACCTCGACCTCATCGACTCCCCGTGGTCGCTGACCGCGATCGCCCAGGCCCAGCACTGGCCCGGCCGCGACTTCCCGGCCGATTACGGCGACGGTACGGTCGTGGACTGCCTGTCCGTGGACGTCTCCGAGTGGGACCGCCCGGGCATCCTGTACGGCAGGACCGCCAAGCAGTGCACCCGTACCGAAGTGGCACGCGAGGTGTGGGCACAGCTGAAGGCTTCGCTCAACGACGGCGGCCGTACGGTCCTGCGGGACTCCGTGCTGCACTCCTGGTTCCTCGACCCCGCTGTCGACGGCCTCGGCACGCCGCATCCCGTCAACGAGGAACAACTGCTCATCCACCCGGTGGGCACCTTCCACCACCGCCCGCAATCGGCCACGAAGATCCCCAACCTCTTCCTGGCCGGCGACTACGTGGCCGTACCCATCGACCTCGCCACCATGGAGGGCGCCAACTCCTCGGCCCGGCAGGCGGTCAACGCCCTGCTGGACCGATGCGGATCCACCGCGCCCCGCTGCACGGTGACCCCCCTGTACCGAGCCCCCGAACTGGAGCCCCTCAGACGCCACGACCGCACCCGCTACCTCCTCGGCCTGCCGAATGCCTTCGACATCGGCTGAAGCCCCCCGGCATCCCGTTCCCGACACTCCGTATGATCTTTCCGCGTTGCGAAGAAGCGGGGGTGGGCAGTGGCGCGGAACGGTCGGCGCGGCCGGAGGGGGACCGAGGACGGCGAGGAGGAGGGCTGCTGCGCGGCAGCGCTCGACACGCTGACGCACCCCTGTTGCTGCGGCGGTGCGTGGTCACAGGCGGCGGCCCTGTGGCTGACGTTGCTGCGCCCCTCGCTCACCGCCGGTCACGGCGCCGACCCGGCCGCGCCCCCGCCGCGCGGCCGGGCGGCGGCCGCGATGTACCGGTCCGTGCGGCACTACCGCGTCGCGGTCAGCCCGACCCGGCCGCCGTGCTGCCCGTACACCCCGAGCTGCTCCACGTACGCCGTCCAGGCCCTCCACCATCACGGCGCCCTCCGCGGTGGCAGGCTGATCCTGGCGCGCCTGCTGCGCTGCCGCCCCGGAGCGGCCCGGATCCGCGGCTACCGGGACCCGGTACCGCCGGGCCGTCACTGACGACCACGAGGATTCCGGCACCGGCCGCCATAACCGGGGAGGCCGAGGACGTCCGACCGGTGCGAGCACGCCCTCACAGTCCCGCGATGTGATTCCACCGCCTGCTGAACTCCACACGTTCGTCGGAGCCGACGTCCCGTGCGATGGCCAGCCGGCTGCGCATCTCCTCGTCGGGGAAGATCAACGGATTCTCGGCGAGGGCGGCGCTCTCCGCGTCCCGTGCGGAGGCCAGGACCTCCCGTGCGGCGGGGACCGGGCAGACGTAGTTGACCCAGGCGGCCAGCTCGGCGGCGACTTCGGGAGCGTAGTAGTGGTCGATGAGCCGCTCCGCATTCGCTTTGTGGCGGGCGAGGTTGGGGATCATCAGCGACTCGGCCCACAGCTCGGCGCCCTCCTCGGGGACGACGAACTCGATGTCCGGGTCGTCCGCCCGGAGCTGGATCACATCTCCCGAATACGCCTGGCAGGCCAGGACGTCACCACTGGACAGGTCCTTGATGTAGTCGTTGCCGGTGAAGTGCCGGATCTGTCCCGCTTTCACCTGCTTCTCCACCTGGTCGCAGACGGTGTGGAAGTCGTCGGCCGTCCAGCGGGTGATGTCGACGCCGTTGCCCTGCATCAACAGTGCGAACGCTTCATCCATACCGGACAGCAGTGTGACCCGGCCCCTCAGGTCGCTCGCCCACAGATCCGACACCTGCCGTATCTCCCGGCCGGTCCTGCGCCGGTTGTACGCGATGCCGGTGATGCCGGACTGCCACGGCACCGTGAACGCGCGGCCGGGGTCGAAGACCGGTGAACGCAACTGCGGGTCGAGATACCGGGTCACGTTCGGCTGCCGGGCCCGGTCCATCTCCTGCACCCAGCCGAGCCGCACGAACCGCGCGCTCATCCAGTCACTGACGACGATCAGATCGCGTCCGGTGGGCCGGCGGTTCATCAGTGCCGGGCTGATCTTGCCGAAGAACTCGTCGTTGTCGTTGATCTCCTCGACGTACTCGACCGAGATCCCCGTGCGCTTCTCGAAGGCCTCCAGGGTGGGCCGCCGCGAGGGGCGGTCGTCATCGGTGTCGATGTACAGCGGCCAGTTCGCCCAGTTCAGCCGCTGATCGGTGGAGGAAAGGTCGACGGCGGCGCGGTCGCCGGGGCGTACGTACGCGGCCGGGACACCACACCCGGTGAGTCCGCCGAGGGCCGCGCCGGAGCCCAGGACGCGCAGCAGCGTGCGGCGGGAGAGCGGAGGGATCGTCTTCAGGGGCATCGGGGCAGCATGCCGCGTCCGGTGACGACCGGACAATCGGCACCGCGTCGAGGGGCCGGAGACGCCTACGGACACCTTGTCGATCAACGGGCACGGGCTGACGGCCCCGCCTCGGCGATCGCGCGGGCCACCGAACCGGTCCGGTTGCGGCCGACCTCTTGACCCCGGTGTCCTCCTCCCCGATGCTCGGTTGCGTATAGCGGTGCGTGTATCTGATGAGGCAACTCATGAAGCAGTGCACCCGCGTGACTTTCCCGTCCTAGGAGCAGCCCATGGCTCACGAGGTACGTGCCGTCGTCGCCCGGAAGAAGGGCGCCCCGGTTTCCGTCGAGACGATCGTCGTTCCCGATCCCGGTCCCGGTGAGGCCCTGGTCAAGGTCGAGGCGTGCGGCGTCTGCCACACCGACCTCCACTACCGCGAGGGCGGGATCAACGACGAGTTCCCCTTCCTGCTCGGACACGAGGCGGCGGGCCGCGTCGAGGCGGTGGGGGAGGGGGTCACCGGCGTCGAACCCGGTGACTTCGTCATCCTCAACTGGCGTGCCGTGTGCGGCCAGTGCCGCGCGTGCAGCAAGGGCAGGCCCTGGTACTGCTTCGCCACCCACAACGCGACGCAGCCCATGACGCTGCTCGACGGCACCCCGCTCTCACCCGCCCTCGGCATCGGTGCCTTCGCGGAGAAGACGCTGGTCGCCGCCGGGCAGTGCACCAAGGTGGACCCGGCCGCCCCGGCGGCGGCAGCAGGGCTGCTCGGATGCGGTGTCATGGCGGGCTTCGGCGCCGCCGTCAACACCGGCACCGTCGGGCGGGGAGACTCCGTCGCCGTCATCGGCTGCGGCGGTGTCGGCATGGCCGCCGTCGCGGGAGCCCGGCTCGCCGGCGCGTCCAGGGTCATCGCCGTCGACATCGACCGGCGCAAGCTGGACCGTGCCCTGGCCATGGGGGCCACCCACACCGTCGACGGCGCCAAGGACGACGTGATCGAGGCGGTGCGCGAACTCACCGGCGGTTTCGGCGCGGACGTCGTCGTCGAGGCCGTGGGCCGCCCGGAGACGTACCGGCAGGCCTTCTACGCACGGGACCTGGCCGGCACGGTGGTCCTGGTCGGTGTGCCCACCCCGGAGATGAAGGTGGAACTGCCGCTGCTCGACGTCTTCGGCCGTGGCGGCTCGCTGAAGTCCAGCTGGTACGGCGACTGCCTGCCCTCGCGTGACTTCCCGGCCCTCATCGACCTCTACCTGGGCGGCCGGTTCGACCTGGACGCGTTCGTCACCGAGACCATCGGCCTCGGTGACGTGGAGGAGGCCTTCGAGAAGATGCACGGCGGCGACGTGCTGCGCTCCGTGGTGGTGCTGTGATGGCCGGCTCGCCCCGCATCGAACGCCTCGTCACGAGCGGAACGTTCAGTCTCGACGGTGGCACCTGGGACGTCGACAACAACGTCTGGGTCGTCGGTGACGACGACGAGGTGGTCGTCATCGACGCGGCGCACGACTCCGACGCCGTCCTGGAGGCCGTCGGTGACCGCCGCCTGGTGGCCGTCGTGTGCACCCACGCCCACGACGACCATGTGCGCGCGGCACCGGACGTCGCCCTCGCCACCGGCGCGCGCGTCCTGCTGCACCCCGACGACCAGGTGCTGTGGAAGATGGTGCACCCGAACCGGCAGCCCGACGCTCCCCTCGCCGACGGCGACGACCTCGTCGTGGCGGGCATCGGCCTGCGCGTGCTCCACACGCCCGGGCACGCACCCGGGGCCGTGTGCCTGCACGCCCCCGACCTCGGGGCGCTGTTCAGCGGCGACACGCTGTTCGCGGGAGGGCCCGGCGCGACCGGACGCTCGTACAGCGACTTCGGCACGATCCTGACCTCGATCGGCGACCGGCTGCTGACCCTCCCCGGTGAGACGGTCGTGCACACCGGACACGGCGACACGACCACCGTCGAGGCGGAAGCCCCGCACCTGCAGGAGTGGGCCGCCCGCGGCTGGTGACACGAGCACCGCCGCACGGGCCGCTGTGGCCGAACAGCCTCGGCCCTCCACATTCCGGGCCGACCGATTCGCGACATGACCGGCGGGCCCCGCGGACCCGGACTGCTCCGGCTTCGGTGCCGGTCCCAGCCGCCGTGCAGGATGCTGGTGCGCCCTTGTCCACGACGTCGCCTCGACGGCCGACGCGGTGCGCGTGACCGCGGGTCTCGGGTGCGCGCCGACGCCGTCGCACATGCCCCCGTCCCACGGGCGCCCAGCCTTGACCTGCGTTTCCTATGACGCAGGTTATTTCATATGACGCAACAAAATTCCGGCGCCGAGCGGCCCGTGAACTCCTTGACAAGGGTTTGCGGACGCCCTCACACTGGCGTTGCGTTGACCGCAATCCGTTTCGCTATACGCACCGAGGTGTCATGATGATTCCCGCGTGCCGTCTCGTGGATCTGCCCCGAGGCGAGGCCCACAGGCTCGACATCGCCCCGCCGGTCTCGGTGTTCCACACCGACGACGGCGAGCTCTTCGCCATCGACGACACATGCACCCACCAGGACGCCTCGCTCGCCGACGGCTGGCTGGAGGGCCGCGAGGTCGAATGCCCGCTGCACGCCTCGAAGTTCGACCTCACGACCGGAGCCGTCGACGCCCCGCCGGCCAAGCTCCCGGTGCGCACGCACGAGGTCTTCGTCGAGGACGGCATGATCTACGTCCGGCTCTCCACGGCCGCCCCGAACCTGCCTCCCTGCATAGCCGCCCGGCTCGCCGGGGGCGTCGCGTGAGGACGGTGGCCGTCGTGGGCGCGTCGCTGGCCGGTCTGTCAGCGGCGCGTTCCTTGCGGAAGCAGGGATACGACGGACGGCTGGTCGTCATGGGCGACGAGCTCCACCGTCCCTACGACAGGCCGCCGCTGTCCAAGGAGTTCCTGGCCGGCGGCATCGGCGAGGCCGATCTCGCCCTGGAGCCGGACGGCGAGGACCTGCAAGTGGAGTGGCTGCTCGGAGCCCGTGCCGCCCGGCTCGACACGACACCCCGCGCCGTACGTCTCACCGACGGCCGGGAGGTGAGGGCCGACGGCATCGTCATCGCCACCGGTGCCGCCGCCCGCACCCTGCCCGGCATGGACGGCCTGGCCGGAGTGCACACCCTGCGCACCCTGGACGACGCCCGCGCCCTGCGGGACGAACTGGCCGGGGGCGGGCGCCTCGTCGTGATCGGCGGCGGCTTCATCGGCGCCGAGGTCGCCTCCACCGCCTGTGCGCTCGGCCTCGACGTGACCATCGTCGAGGCCGAGCCCACACCACTGGCCGGACCGCTCGGCGCCACCATGGGCAGGATCGTCTCCGCCCTCCACGCCGACCACGGTGTACGCCTGTTGTGCGGAGTCGGCGTCAAGGGGCTGAGCGGCGAGACCCGCGTCGACGCCGTCCTGATGGAGGACGGCCGCAGCATCCCCGCCGACATCGTCGTCGTGGGCATCGGAGCCCGCCCCTGCGTCGACTGGCTGGCGGGCTCCGGAGTCGAACTCGCCGACGGCGTCAAGTGCGGCGCGGACGGCCGTACCAGCCTGGCCGGGGTGGTCGCGGTCGGCGACTGCGCCTCCTGGTACGACCCCCGCGCCGGCACCCACCGCCGTGTCGAGCACTGGACCGGCGCCCGGGAACGACCCGACGCGGCGGTCGCCGCCCTGCTCTCCTGGGGCGAGTCCGAACCGGGCGTCCCGAGACCGCCCTACTTCTGGTCCGACCAGTACGGCGTGAAGATCCAGTTCGCCGGCAACGCGTCCCGCGCCGACAGCGTCACGATCGAGGAAGGCGCTGCGGACGACCGTGACGTCCTGGCCGTCTACCGGCGTGCCGGGCACCCGGTCGCCGTCCTCGGGATGAACCAGCCCCGCCTGTTCATGCGCTGGCGCAAACAGCTCGCGGCCCACACGCCCTGAGAGGGCGTTGCTCCCTGATCCGACGACGTCCGGTGCAGCTCGTCCGGCGCGTGTGCGTGCCCGTTCCACGACGTCTCCCCGAGGAGTGCACTGTGACCTCGACCGGTCTGCCGGAAAGTCTCATCGCCACCCTGCCCGGCTCCGCCTACACCGACCCCGGCATCTTCGCCCAGGAACAGGAACACATCTTCGAGGCGATGTGGTTCTGCGCCGTGCGTTCCGCCGACCTCGCCGGTCCCGGGGCGTTCCGGACCGTCCAAGTGGGCCGCGAGAGCATCCTCGTCACCCGAGCCCGCGACCAGTCCGTACGCGCTTTCTACAACGTCTGCCGGCACCGCGGAGCCAAGCTGTGCACGGCGGAGAGCGGCGAGGTCAAGCGCGCCTTCCAATGCCCCTACCACGCCTGGACGTACGACCTGACGGGCAAACTCGTCGCGGCACCCAACCTCACCAAGATGCCCGACGTCGGTCGCACCGAGTACGGCCTGGCGAGCGTGGCGACGCGCGAATGGCTCGGCTACGTGTGGGTGTGCCTCGCCGAGAACCCGCCCCCCTTCGACGAGGTCGTACAGGACGTCGTCGCCCGTCTCGGCGACACGGAGTCGATCGAGCGCTACGGCATCGAGGACCTCGACATCGGCAGGCGCATCGTCTACGACGTCCGGGCGAACTGGAAGCTCATCGTCGAGAACTTCATGGAGTGCTACCACTGCGCGACGATCCACCCCGAACTCACCGAGGTACTGCCCGAGTTCGCCGACGGCTACGCAGCCCAGTACTACGTGGGACACGGCGCGGAGTTCGGCTCCGACGTGAAGGGCTTCACCGTCGACGGCTCGGAAGGCCTCGACCGCATCCCGGGCGTCACCGAGGACCAGGACCGCCGCTACTACGCGATCACCGTCCGCCCGCAGGTGTTCATCAACCTCGTGCCCGACCACGTGATCTTCCACCGGATGTACCCGGTCGCCGCGGACCGCACCATCGTCGAGTGCGACTGGCTGTACCTCGAGCACGTCGTCGAGAGCGGCAAGGACGTCAGCCGGTCGGTGGAGCTCTTCGACCGGGTCAACCGGCAGGACTTCGACGCCTGCGAGCGCTGCCAGCCCGCGATGAGCTCCCGGCTGTACGCCAAGGGCGGGGTCCTCGTGCCCAGCGAGCACCACATCGGCGAGTTCCACACCTTCGTCCAGGAGCGACTCGGCGCGGGGCTGAAGCGACCGCAGTAACGGCGGCTCCCCGGCGGCCCGGCCCCCGGGTGCGCGGGGCGGCCGGCGCAGGCGCGGCCGGGGTCAGCCCAGATATCCCATCCGGTGGCTGATCTCGTCCGCGCCCTTGACCAGCACCGGAGCGAGATCGTGAATACGGTCCTCGGTGAGCCGGTACGCCGGCCCCGAAGCGCTGAGCGCCGCGATGACCTCCCCGTCCCGGTTGCGGACCGGGGCGGCCATGGCGTGCAGTCCCGCCTCGAACTCCTCCAGCGTCCAGGAGTAGCCGCGCTCCAGCGCCTCGGCGAGGTTCTTCTCCAGCTTCGTCTTCGCGGTCAGAGTGCGCGGCGTCATCTTCTTCAGACCCGCGTCCGACAGCAGCGCGGCACGCTCCTTCGCCGGCATGTGGGCCAGCAGGATCTTGCCGCTGGACGTGGCGTGCAGCGGCGTCAGCTGGCCGACCCAGTTGAACGCCGTCACAGCGCCCGGACCGCGCACTTGGTACAGGTTGATCGCGTACTTCTCCTGCATCACGGCGAGATTCACCGTCTCGCCGATCTCCTCTGCGAGACGCTCGCAGACCGGGCGGCTCTGCTGAGTGATGTCGATGCGTCCGGTGACCGCGCCGGCGAGACGGACGATGCCGAAACCGAGGCGGTACTTGCCGCGCTCGCCCGCCTGCTCCACCAGTCCGCGTACTTCCAGGGCGCCCAGCAGCCGGAACGCGGTGGACTTGTGCACGTCGATCTCGGCGGCCACCTCGCTGACGCCGGCCTCGCCGCGCCGGGCCAGGATCTCCAGCACGGTGATGGCCCGGTCGACCGACTGCACCCCACCGGCCGGCGCACTTGTCGTTTCGGTATCTGGATGGTAGTTGCTCACAACGCAACTATACGGGTGATTAACTTAGCCGACAGCGATGCAGGTCACGGGCCTGGAGCGGAAAACCCGAAGTTGCGCCGTCCGCAACCTGGTGCGCATAGAGATACCGGTACTAGCATGCCGCGCATTCTCTACGGCGCGAGCGAGACGAGGCCTCATGGCTGACTTGCGGTACGACTTCGTCATCGTCGGTGGTGGATCGGCCGGCTGTGCACTGGCCAACCGGCTCTCCGCGGACCCCGGCAACCGGGTGCTGGTCCTGGAGGCGGGCAGACCCGACTACCCGTGGGACGTCTTCATCCACATGCCTGCGGCACTGACCTACCCGATCGGCAGCCGCTTCTACGACTGGAAGTACGAGTCCGAACCCGAGCCCCACATGGGCGGCCGGCGCGTCTATCACGCGCGCGGCAAGGTCCTGGGCGGCTCCAGCAGCATCAACGGCATGATCTTCCAGCGCGGCAACCCCATGGACTACGAGCGCTGGGCGGCCGACCCCGGAATGGAGAGCTGGGACTACGCCCACTGCCTGCCGTACTTCCGGCGGATGGAGAACTGCCTGGCCGCCGACCCGGACGACGAGTTCCGCGGCCACGACGGCCCCCTCGTCCTCGAACGCGGTCCGGGGGCCAACCCGCTCTTCGAGGCCTTCCTCAAGGCCACCGAGGAGGCGGGACACGCTCCCACCAGCGATGTGAACGGCTATCGGCAGGAAGGTTTCGCCAGGTTCGACCGCAATGTCCACCGCGGGCGCCGGCTGTCGGCCGCGCAGGCGTACCTCAAGCCCGTGCGGAACCGGCCCAACCTCACCGTCACCACGCGTGCCCTGGTCACCCGCGTCCTCTTCGAGGGCAAGCGCGCCGTCGGCGTCGAGTACCGGCGCGGCCGCGGCAGGCCCCAGCGGGTGCGGGCCGGGGAGGTCATCCTCTGCGGAGGTGCGATCAACTCCCCGCAACTCCTCCAGCTCTCCGGCGTCGGCAACGCCAAGGAACTCGCGGCGCTGGGCGTGGACGTCGTACACGATCTGCCGGGCGTCGGCGAGAGCCTCCAGGACCACCTGGAGGTGTACATCCAGTACGCCTGCAAGCAGCCCGTCTCCATGCAGCCCTACCTCGCGAAGTGGCGGGCCCCCTTCATCGGCCTGCAGTGGCTCTTCCGTACGGGACCGGCGGCGACCAACCACTTCGAGGCGGGCGGCTTCGTCCGCGGCAACGACGACGTGGACTACCCCAACCTGATGTTCCACTTCCTGCCCATCGCGGTCCGCTACGACGGCTCCGTCCCGGCCGGCGGACACGGCTACCAGGTGCACGTCGGACCCATGTACTCCGACGCCGTCGGCTCGGTGAAGATCAAGAGCAAGGATCCCGCCGAGCACCCCGCGCTGCGCTTCAACTACCTCTCCACCGAGCAGGACCGCCGCGAGTGGGTCGAGGCCGTCAGGGTCGCGCGCAGGCTGCTCAACCAGCCCGCCATGGCCCCGTACAACGCCGGGGAGATCTCGCCCGGCCCGTCCGTGGAGAGTGACGAGGAGATCCTCGCCTGGGTCGCCAAGGACGCCGAGACCGCCCTGCATCCGTCCTGCACCTGCAAGATGGGCACCGACGAGATGGCCGTCGTGGACCCGGCCGACCTGCGCGTGCACGGCGTGGAGGGACTGCGGGTCGTCGACGCGTCCGTGATGCCCTACATCACCAACGGCAACATCTACGCGCCGGTGATGATGATCGCGGAGAAGGCGGCCGACCTCATCCTCGGCAAGGAGCCGCTGCCGCCGTCCGGGGCCACGTACTACCGGCACCGCGAAGCATCCGCGTAACCCACTGTTTTCAGACAGCCGACCGGCCCGGAAATCCGGTGGTCCGGGCTGGTCGGCGTCGGGTTCTATGTGTTGCCTCCTTGGCAGAACCGTCATCGGCCAACCCCTTGACGTGCGTTCCCGCCTTCTCCAGAGTGTTCCACCACAAGCAATGCGGTGCGTGATGCGCAACGTGATTCGCTCGAAAGGTCCGATGTGGCAGACCTGTACGTGGACGGTAAATGGCGGGATCCCGTGGCCGGAGGCCACCGGGACATCCGCTGCCCCGCCGACGGCACACTCTCCGTGACCGTGTCCGAAGGCACCCGCCCCGACACCGAGGCGGCCATCGCCGCGGCCCGCCGGGCCTTCGACGAGGGGCCCTGGCCGCGCACCCCCGAACGCGAACGTGGCGCGCTCCTGCTGCGCACCGCCGACACCCTCGAACGCGACGCCGACGCGTTCGCCCGCGCCGAATCACTGGACACCGGCAAGCGGCTGGTGGAGAGCGAGTACGACATCGCCGACGTCGTCTCCTGCTTCCGCTACTACGGCGGCCTCGGCGGCACCGACGCCGGCCGCGTGATCGACACCGGTCGCGACGACGCCGTCAGCCGCGTCGTGTACGAACCGATCGGCGTGTGCGCCCTGATCACCCCCTGGAACTACCCGCTGCTCCAGGCGAGCTGGAAGGTCGCCCCGGCCCTCCTCGCCGGCAACACCATCGTGCTCAAGCCCAGCGAACTCACCCCCTCCACCTCGATCCTGCTGATGAAGGCCCTGGCGGAGGCCGGACTTCCGGACGGCGCCGCCAACCTCGTCCTGGGAACCGGACCCGAGGTGGGAGCACCGCTCGCCGAGGACCCCGCCGTCGACATGGTCTCCTTCACCGGCGGTCTGGACACCGGAAGACGCATCATGGCCACCGCCGCCGCGACCGTGAAGAAGGTCGCGCTGGAGCTCGGCGGCAAGAACCCCAACGTCGTCTTCGCCGACGCCGACTTCGAGACGGCCGTGGACTTCGCGCTCACGGCCGTCTTCCTGCATTCGGGCCAGGTCTGCTCGGCCGGCGCCCGGCTGATCGTCGAGGACGCGCTGCACGACCGGTTCGTCGACGAGCTGGTCCGCCGCGCCCGGCGGATCCGCCTCGGCGGCCCGTTCGACCCGCAGGCCGACACGGGCCCGCTGATCTCCGCCCAGCACCTGGCGAAGGTCGAGGCGTACGTCGCGGCCGGACTCGCGGAGGGCGCCGTCCTGCGCTGCGGCGGCGAACGCCCGGACGACCCGGCCCTGGCCGGCGGCCACTACTACCCGCCGACCGTGCTCGACGCGTGCGGTCAGGACATGAGCGTGGTGCACGAGGAGTCCTTCGGGCCGGTCCTCACCGTGGAGCGCTTCACCGACGAGGACGACGCCGTACGCATCGCCAACGACACCGCGTACGGACTCGCCGGAGCCGTCTGGACGCAGGACGCCGGCAAGGCCCAGCGGGTCGCCCGCCGGCTGCGCCACGGCACGGTGTGGATCAACGACTACCACCCCTATGTGCCGCAGGCGGAATGGGGCGGGTTCGGGGATTCCGGCGTGGGCCGGGAGCTGGGACCGACCGGCCTGGACGAGTACCGGGAGCCCAAACACATCTGGCAGAACATCCAACCCCGGCCGCAGCACTGGTTCCGCGGCTGAACGCCGAAAGAGGTCGAGCATGACCCCAGCAACGACCGAGGCGTCGCGGCGGCGCGACACCCCCCAGGACTCCGCGCCCACTCCCGTCATCTCCGTGCGCGAGCTGTGGAAGGTGTTCGGAGCGAAGGCGGCCCAGGTGCCCGGCTCCGAGGAACTTCGCGGACTCACCCGCCGCGAACTGATGGACCGCACCGGATGCACGGCCGCGGTGCGCGACGTGAACTTCGATGTCGCGCCCGGCGAGGTGTTCGTCGTGATGGGCCTGTCCGGCTCCGGCAAGTCCACCCTGGTGCGCTGTCTGACCCGGCTCATCGAACCCACCGCCGGCGAGATCCTCTTCGAGGGCGAGGACATCCGCGACGCGGACGCGAGCCGCCTGCGCGAGCTGCGCCGCAGCAAGTTCTCCATGGTCTTCCAGCACTTCGGGCTGCTGCCGCACCGCCGGGTCGTCGACAACGTGGCCTTCGGCCTGGAGATCCGCGGCATGAGCAGAGCCGAACGCACCAGGCGCGCGCTGGAGGTCGTCGAACTCGTCGGCCTCTCGGGCTACGAGAGCTCCTACCCCGATCAGCTCTCCGGCGGCATGCAACAGCGCGTGGGTCTCGCCCGCGCCCTGGCCGGCGACCCCGACGTCCTGCTCTTCGACGAGCCGTTCTCGGCGCTCGACCCGCTGATCCGCCGGGACATGCAGAACGAGGTCGTCCGTCTGCACCATGAGGTCGGCAAGACGATGGTGTTCATCACCCACGACCTGTCCGAAGCGCTGCGGCTGGGCGACCGCATCCTCATCATGCGCGACGGCAGGATGGTCCAGTGCGGCACCGGCGACGAGCTGGTCGGCGCCCCGGCGGACGACTACGTACGGGACTTCGTCAGGGACGTGCCCCGCGGTGACGTGCTGACCCTGCGGTGGATCATGCGCCCGGCGGAGCCCGACGACCCCCTGGACGGCCCCGAACTGGGTCCGGACGTCGTGGTCAAGGAGGCCACACGGGCGGTGCTCGCGGCCGACAAGCCGGTCAAGGTCGTCGAGAACGGCACACTGCTCGGCATCGTCGGCGACGACGAGATCCTCGCGGTGGTCGCCGGACAGGAAGGCGACGCCTGATGACCGTCGCCGTACAGAAGACGGAGAGGCCGGAGAGAACCGGGGCCGAGGAGCCGCCCGCTCCCGCCCGGCGCGCGCCCACGGTCAGCCGCTCGGTGATCGTCGCCGGGATCCTGGTCGTCTGGCTCGTCCTCTTCGCCGTGCTGCGCGGCAAGCAGACCCTGTCCCTCGCCGCCGCCGATCTGACCGACCTGCACCGGTGGTTCAACGACGTCAACGACTCCATCGGCGCCAACCGCAACTCCAACCCGCTCTTCCTCTACTTCTTCAACGAGATCCGCCTGGTCATCGACACCCTGGTGACCTTCGTCCAGGAGCTGATATCGCAGCCGACCGCGGGCCGTCCGGTGCCGCAGATCGGCTGGCTCGGAGTCGTGGGCATCGCCGGCTACGTCTCCTGGGCCGTGGCCAACTGGCGGGTCGCGCTGCTCGCCGTCGCCGGCTTCACCTTCCTCGGCCTCCAGGGCCTCTGGCAGGAGAGCATGGACACGCTGGCGCTGACCCTCTCCGCGGTCTTCGTGGCGCTGCTGTTCGCCCTTCCCCTGGGCGTGTGGGCCGGGCTGTCCGACCGGTTCAACCGTGTCGTCACGCCGTTCCTGGACCTCATGCAGACGATGCCGACCTTCGTCTACCTGGCGCCCCTGACCCTCTTCTTCCTGATCGGCCCGGCCTCCGCCACCATCGCGACGGCCATCTACGCGGCGCCACCCGCCATCCGCATCACCGCCCACGCCATACGCTCGGTTCCCGAGAGCACGGTCGAGGCGGCGGACTCGATGGGCGCGACGCGGCGCCAGGCGCTGCTGAAGGTCCTGCTGCCGATGTCCAAACGGACCGTGGTGATGGGCGTCAACCAGACCATCATGGCCGCCCTGGCCATGGTGACGATCGCGGCCCTGATCAACGCGCCCGGCCTCGGAGCGACCGTCGTCCAGGCGCTGCAGTCACTGGACGTCGGCACGGCGTTCAACGCGGGACTGGCCATCGTCGTCATGGCCATCGTGCTGGACCGGGTCACCACCGCCGCGAGCGGACGGGCCGACACGGCCCGGGGCTCGGACAGTCCCTTCCTCAGATGGCGGCGGCACCTGCTGGTGGCCGGGGGAGTGGGCGCCCTGGTCCTGGTGTACCTGTCGCACACGTACCTGTGGGCGGCCGAGTTCCCCGGCGAGGGCGGCACCGGCAGCACCATCGCCAGGGCGGCGACCGACGTGACCACCTGGGCACAGGACAACCTGTCGGGCCTGACGAACGCCTTCCGCGACCTTCTCACCAACGGCCTCCTCAACCCCTTCCAGACCCTGCTGACCGACTCCCCGTGGTGGCTCGTGGGTGCAGCTCTCGTCGCCCTCGGCACGGTGCTCGGCGGATGGCGTGCCGGGGCCACCACCGCCGTGTGCGTGGGTCTGCTCATCGGCACCGGTGTGTGGTCGGACGCCATGACGACCCTGGCCTCCACCGCGGTGGCCACCGTGCTCGTCATGCTGCTCGGCGTCGTCCTCGGGGTGTGGATGGGCCGCAGCGCGCTCGTCGACCGGCTGCTCAGGCCCTCCCTGGACGCGGCCCAGGTCATGCCGCCGTTCGTCTATCTCGTGCCGTTCCTCGCGCTGTTCGGCGCGACACGGTTCACGGCGATCGTCGCCGCGATCGTCTACGCGGCACCCGTCGCCATCAAGATCATCGCCGACGGGGTGCGGGCCGTGCCCGGGACCACCGTCGAGGCCGCGATGTCCACCGGATGCAACACCTGGCAGATCATCACCAAGGTCCAGCTGCCGATGTCACGCGGCGCCCTGACCCTCGCCACCAACCAGGGCCTCATCTACGTGCTGTCGATGGTCGTCGTGGGCGGCCTGGTGGGAGCGGGCGCCCTCGGGTACGACGTCGTGGCCGGGTTCTCGCAGGGCCAGCTGTACGGCAAGGGACTGGCGGCCGGACTCGCCATCGTCCTGCTCGGAGTCATGTTCGACCGGATCACTCAGGCAGCGGCTCGCCGCGCCGGGGCATAAGGAGCACCTCACCATGGCACGACACTTCAGAGCCGGCGCTGCCGGCCTGGCCGTCCTCGGCCTCACCCTCACGGCCTGCGGGGGCGCGAAGGTCGGCGACGACAGCGCGGCCGGCGCGGCCGGCTCGGGCAAGTGCGGCACCTTCAACCTCGCGATCAACCCGTGGGTGGGCTACGAGGCGAACGCGGCGGTCCTCGCTTACGTCGCCGAACACGACCTCGGCTGCAAGGTCGAGCAGAAGGACCTCAAGGAGGAGATCGCCTGGCAGGGCTTCGGCACGGGCGAGGTCGACGCCGTCGTGGAGAACTGGGGCCACGACGACCTGAAGAAGAAGTACATCACCGACCAGAAGACGGCCGTCGAGGCCGGCCCGACCGGCAACAAGGGCCTCATCGGCTGGTACGTGCCGCCGTGGCTGGCGAAGGCGCACCCGGACATCACCGACTGGAAGAACCTCGACGAGTACGCCTCGAAGTTCAAGACCTCGGAGTCGGGCGGCAAGGGGCAGCTCCTCGACGGCGACCCGTCGTTCGTCACCAACGACGAGGCGCTGGTGAAGAACCTCAAGCTGGACTTCAAGGTGGTGTACGCGGGCAGCGAGACCGCGCTCATCCAGGCCTACCGCAACGCCGAGAAGAACAAGGAATGGGTGATCGGCTACTTCTACGAGCCGCAGTGGTTCATGTCCGAGGTGCCCCTGAAGAAGGTCAGCCTGCCCGAGTACAAGGAGGGCTGCGACGCCGACGCGGAGAAGGTCGCCTGTGACTACCCCGTGTACGAGCTCGACAAGATCGTCAGCGCGAAGTTCGCCAAGTCGGGCAGCCCGGCCTATGACCTGGTGAAGAACTTCACCTGGACGAACGAGGACCAGAACACCGTGGCGAAGTACATCGCGGTGGACAAGATGGCGCCCGAGGCGGCGGCGAAGAAGTGGGTCGAGGCCAACCGCGACAAGGTCGACGCCTGGATCAAGTAGCGCGCGGGAACGCCCGTGTGAGTCCGGCCGGAGGGGCCCGGCAGGCTGTGTCGTCAGCCTGCCGGGCCTCGTCGTTCTGCGGGGCTTCCGCCCCGCCGTGAACGGGTGTTTTCCGGCGTCGCGGACCTCTTGACACGCCGATGCGCGACGGGCACATTGAGTTGCGCAACCTGAATCCTGTTGCGTAGACAGCAACTGGATCGCTTCAACGTCGGAGGTGCGGCGATGGCGGGACCCCGGGTGGTCATCATCGGAGCGGGTGTCGTGGGGGCGGCGCTCGCCGACGAGATCTCCGCGCGCGGCTGGACCGAAGTGACCGTGGTCGACCAGGGCCCCCTGCCCGCCACCGGGGGTTCGTCGTCGCACGCCCCGGGCCTGGTCTTCCAGACCAACCCCTCCAAGACCATGACGGAGATGGCCCGTTACACCGTCGAGAAGTTCTGCTCCCTCGACGTCGACGGGCAGCCCTGCTTCCTCCAGGTCGGCGGCCTGGAGGTGGCCACCAGTCCGGAGCGCGTCACCGAACTCCAGCGGCGCCACGGCTGGCTCGCCTCCTGGGGCGTCGAGTCCCGGCTGCTGAACACCGAGGAGTGCGTCGCACAGCACCCCCTCGTCGACCCGGACAAGGTCCTCGCAGGCCTCCACGTGCCGACGGACGGCCTCGCCAAGGCGGTCCTCGCCGTCGAGGCGCAGATCCGCCGGGCCACCGCGCGCGGCGTCCGCTTCCTCGCCCGCCACGAAGTCCTCGACGTCCGGCAGGCCGAGGGCGAGGTGACCGGCGTCCTGACCGACCAGGGCGAGATCCCCGCCGACATCGTTGTGTGCTGCGCCGGCATCTGGGGCCCGAAGATCGCCCGCATGGCCGGCATGGACCTCCCGCTCACCCCGCTGGCCCACCAGCTCGCCTGGACGGGCCCGGTCCCGGCCCTGGCCGGACAGAGGCAGGAGGCGGTCCGCCCGATCCTGCGCCACCAGGACGCCGACCTGTACTACCGCGACCGCTTCGACGGCCTGGGCATCGGCTACTACGGCCACCGCCCGATGCCGGTCTCCGCCGACGACATCCTCTCCGTTGACGAGTCCGACCAGATGCCCTCCGTCCTGAAGTTCACCGAGGAGGACTTCGAGGAAGCCTGGACCGAGACGCAGTCACTCCTCCCGGCGACGAAGGACGCCAAGATCGAGGAAGGCATCAACGGCCTGTTCTCCTTCACCACCGACGGCCTGCCCCTGCTCGGCGAATCCCCGGACGTCAAGGGCTTCTGGGTCGCCGAGGCCGTCTGGGTCACGCATTCCGCAGGCGTCGGACGGGCCATGGCCGAGTGGCTGGTCGACGGCTACTGCTCCTCCTTCGACCTGCACGAGTGCGACGTCAACCGCTTCGAACCGCACCAGCTCTCGCCGGAGTACGTACTCGCCCGCGACTGCCAGAACTTCGTCGAGGTCTACGACATCCTCCACCCCCTCCAGCCGTCGGGGGACCCGCGCCCGATCCGCACCAGCCCGTTCCACACCCGGCAGCAGGAGCTGGGCGCCTTCTTCCTGGAGGCGAACGGCTGGGAGCGGCCCCAGTGGTACGAGGTCAACGCCGGGCTGGTCGAAGGCCGCTCCATCGTCACCCCCAACGACTGGGCCGCACGGTACTGGTCGCCCATCGTCGCCGCCGAAGCCCAGACCACCCGAGAGACCGTCGCCCTGTACGACATGACGGCCCTCAAGCGGCTGGAGGTCAGCGGGCGCGGCGCCGGCGAATTCCTGGAAAGGCTGTGCACCGGCAAGGTCGCCAAGTCCGTCGGCTCGGTGACCTACACGCTGCTCCTCGACCACGACGGCGGCATCCGCAGCGACGTCACCGTCGCCCGGCTCGCCCCCGACCTCTTCCAGGTCGGCGCCAACGGCAACCTGGACCTCGACTGGTTCACCCGCCACCTCCCCGGCGACGGCACGGTCCAGGTCCGCGACATCACCCCCGGCACCTGCTGCATCGGCCTGTGGGGGCCGCGCGCCCGCGACGTCCTCCAGCCCCTGACCGACGTCGACTTCTCGGCGACCGGCCTGAAGTACTTCCGCGCCAAGCGCGCCCACATCGGCTCCGTGCCCGTCACCGCGATGCGCCTGTCGTACGTCGGCGAACTCGGCTGGGAGCTGTACACCACCGCGGATCTGGGACAGAAGCTGTGGGACACGCTGTGGCGGGCGGCCGAGCCACTGGGCGGCATCGCGGCCGGGCGGGGTGCGTTCAACAGTCTCCGCCTGGAGAAGGGCTACCGCTCCTTCGGCACGGACATGACGTACGAGCACGACCCGTACGAGGCCGGTGTCGGCTTCGCCGTGAAGCTCGACAAGGACGACTTCGTCGGGAAAGCCGCGCTGGAGCGGCGCAAGGCCGATGTCCGGCGGAAGCTGACCTGTCTCACGATCGACGACCCCGGGGCCGTCGTCATGGGCAAGGAGCCGGTGTACGACGGGGCCCGTGCGGTGGGGTACGTCACCAGTGCGGCGTACGGCTACACGATCGGCAAGGGCATCGCCTACGCGTGGTTGCCGGTGGAGCTGGCCGCTCCCGGGACCGTTCTGCACATCGGGTACTTCGATCAGTCTGTCGAGGCCGTCGTGGCTGAGGAGCCGTTGTTCGATCCGACGATGTCCCGGCTTCGTGGGTGAGTTTTCGTCCGCGGGTGCGTCGTGGCTTGTCGCGCAGTTCCCCGCGCCCCTGATGGGCGTTCAGCCACAGCCTTGTTGGAAGGACCACTTCAGGTGACCGCACAACTTCTCGACGGCAAGGCCACCGCCGCCGCGATCCGGCAGGAACTCGCCGAGCGCGTCGCCAAGCTGAGCGCGACCACCGGGCGGATGCCCGGCCTCGGCACCGTCCTGGTCGGCGACGACCCCGGCAGCCGTGCCTACGTCGGAGGCAAGCACCGGGACTGCGCCCAGGTGGGGATCGCCTCGATCCGGCGGGAGCTGCCCGCCGACGCCTCTCAGCGGCAGGTCGAGGAGACCATCGACGAGCTCAACGCCGACCCCGCCTGCACCGGCTACATCGTCCAGCTTCCGCTGCCCCGTCACCTGGACGCCAACGCCGTGCTGGAGCGCATGGACCCGGCCAAGGACGCCGACGGACTGCACCCCGTCAACCTCGGCCGGCTCGTCCTCGGCGTCGAGGCGCCGCTGCCCTGCACCCCGCGCGGCATCGTCGAACTGCTCCGCCGGCACGACGTACCGCTCGCCGGGGCCCGGGTGTGCGTGATCGGGCGGGGCATCACCGTCGGACGGCCGATCGGGCTCCTGCTCACCCGCCGTTCCGAGAACGCCACCGTCACCCTCTGCCACACCGGAACCAAGGGCCTGGCCTGGCACGTACGCGAGGCGGACGTCGTCGTCGCGGCCGCCGGCTCGCCCGGACTGATCACCAAGGACATGCTGCGCCCCGGCGCGGCCGTCCTGGACGTCGGCATCACCCGCACCGACCAGGGCCTGGTCGGAGACATCCACCCGGACGCCGCCCAGGTCGCCGGCTGGCTGGCGCCGATGCCCGGGGGCGTGGGCCCCATGACCCGTGCCATGTTGCTCGCCAATGTCGTCGAGGCCGCCGAGAGGAACGCGAACGCCGTATGAACGCGCTGAACACCCCCCTGGCGGAGCTGGACCCCGAGGTCCACGCCGCGCTCCGCGCCGAGCTGCACCGCCAGCAGTCCACCCTGGAGATGATCGCCTCCGAGAACTTCGCGCCCTCCGCGGTGATGGAGGCCCAGGGTTCGGTCGCGACCAACAAGTACGCCGAGGGCTACCCCGGCCGCCGCTACTACGGCGGCTGCGAACACGTCGACGTCACCGAGCGGCTGGCCATCGAACGCATCAAGTCCCTCTTCGGCGCGGGCTTCGCCAACGTCCAGCCGCACTCGGGCGCCCAGGCGAACACGGCCGTCTTCTTCGCCCTGCTCCAGCCCGGCGACACCGTCCTCGGCCTCGACCTCGCGCACGGCGGGCACCTCACGCACGGCATGCGCATCAACTACAGCGGCAAGATGCTCAACGTCGTGCCGTACCACGTCTCGGAGGCGGACAACCTCGTCGACATGGACGAGGTCGAGCGGCTCGCCAAGGAACACCGCCCCAAGATGATCATCGCGGGCTGGTCGGCGTACCCCAGGCAGCTGGACTTCGCCGCCTTCCGCAGGATCGCCGACGAGGTGGGCGCCCTGCTGATGGTCGACATGGCGCACTTCGCCGGACTGGTCGCGGCAGGACTGCACCCGAGCCCCGTACCGCACGCCCACGTCACGACCACGACGACGCACAAGACCCTCGGCGGCCCGCGCGGCGGCGTCATCCTCACCAACGAGGCCGACCTGGCCAAGAAGATCAACTCGGCTGTCTTCCCCGGCATGCAGGGCGGCCCCCTGGAGCACGTCATCGCCGCCAAGGCGGTGTCGTTCAAGGTCGCCGCGACACCGGAGTTCGCCGAACGCCAGGCCCGCACGCTCGCCGGCTCGCGCATCCTAGCCGAGCGTCTCACCCAGGCGGACGCGGCGGCGGCCGGGGTGAAGGTGCTCACCGGCGGCACGGACGTCCACCTGGTCCTGGTCGACCTGCGCGACTCCGAGCTGGACGGCCGCCAGGCCGAGGACCTGCTCCACGAGATCGGCATCACCGTCAACCGCAACGCCGTGCCCTTCGACCCGCGCCCGCCCATGGTCACTTCGGGTCTGCGCATCGGCACCCCGGCCCTGGCCACCCGCGGCTTCATCGAGGAGGACTTCGCCGAGGTCGCGGACGTCATCGCCCTAGCCCTTCAGCCGGAGCCGGACGTGGCGGCCCTGCGTGCCCGCACGGAGGCCCTGGCCGCCAAGCACCCGCTCTACCCGCACCTGTCCGACAACGGAGACGCCCGATGAGCCCCCGCACCCCCGGCGCCGAGCTCCCCGAACACCCCGACTGGCTCTGGCGCAACCCCGAGCCCAAGCGCTCCTACGACGTCGTGGTCGTGGGCGGCGGCGGACACGGCCTGGCCACCGCCCACTACCTGGCGAAGAACCACGGCATCACCAAGGTCGCCGTGCTGGAGAAGGGCTGGCTGGCGGGCGGCAACATGGCCCGCAACACCACGATCATCCGCTCCAACTACCTCTGGGACGAGAGCGCCGGCATCTACGAGCACGCCCTCAAGCTGTGGGAGGGCCTGGCGGACGAGCTGGACTACCCGATCCTCTTCTCCCAGCGCGGCGTACTGAATCTCGCCCACAGCCTCCAGGACGTCCGCGACAGTGTGCGCCGCGTCGAGGCCAACCGCCTCAACGGCGTGGACGCCGAGTGGCTCGACGCGGACGGCGTCAAGGACGTCTGCCCGATCGTCAACGTCTCCCCGGACGTGCGCTACCCGGTCCTGGGCGCCACCTACCAGCCGCGCGCGGGCATCGCCAAGCACGACCACGTCGCATGGGGCCTGGCCCGGTCCGCCGACGCCGCCGGCATCGACATCATCCAGAACTGCGAGGTCACTGGCCTCGACGTGGTCGGCAACCGGGTGGTCGGAGTCCGGACCACCCGGGGCCCGATCGCCGCGGGCAAGGTCGCCCTCTGCTCGGCGGGCCACACCTCGGTCCTGGCCGCCATGGCGGGCATCGAACTCCCCGTGCAGAGCCACCCCTTGCAGGCGCTCGTGTCGGAGCTGCTGGAACCGGTCCACCCGACGGTCGTCATGTCCAACGCCGTGCACGTGTACGTCAGCCAGGCCCACAAGGGCGAGCTGGTGATGGGCGCGGGCATCGACGCGTACAACTCCTACACCCAGCGCGGCGCCTTCCACATCATCGAGGAGCAGATGGCGGCGGCCCTGGAACTCTTCCCGGTCTTCGCCCGCGCCCACCTCCTGCGCACCTGGGGCGGCATCGTCGACGTCAGCCCCGACGCCTCGCCGATCATCGGCCTCAGCCCCGTGGACAACCTCTACCTCAACTGCGGCTGGGGAACCGGCGGTTTCAAGGCCACCCCCGGTGTCGGCTGGGTCTACGCCCACACCATCGCCCACGACACACCGCACCCGCTGAACGCCCCCTTCTCGCTCGACCGTTTCACCACCGGCGCGCTCGTCGACGAGCACGGCGCGGCCGCGGTGGCCCACTAGGACCACTGGAAGCTTTGGGAGCCGATCCATGCTGCTGATCCCCTGCCCGTGGTGCGGACCTCGCGACGAGGCCGAGTTCCACTACGGCGGCCAGGCCCATGTGCCGTACCCGGAGGCCCCGGCGTCCCTCACCGACGAGGAGTGGGCCCGCTACCTCTTCTTCCGCGACAACCCGAGGGGCCCCTTCGCGGAACGCTGGAGCCACGCCGCGGGCTGCCGCCGCTGGTTCAACGCCGTCCGGGACACCTCGACGAACGAGATCCTGACGGTGTACCGGGCGGGGGAGGAGCGACCGGCCGTTCTCGAGGCACGTGCGGCGCGGGCAGCCCGTCCGGCGCTTGAGGACGAGGCCGTTCAGGCCGGTACGGGGGTCTGGGAGCAGAGCCCCCGGCGGGGTCCGGGGGCAGAGCCCCTGGTTTCGGGAAGGGGCGCGGCGGGGGAGGACAACCAGCCTTTCCGCCACCCCACCCGAGGCCGCATCCACCGCGACGAGCCCCTCACCTTCACCTTCGACGGCACGCAGTACCAGGGCTACAGAGGCGACACCCTCGCCTCCGCCCTCCTCGCCAACGGCGTCATCCAGACCGGCACCAGCATCAAACTGGGCCGCCCCCGGGGCATCTTCTCGGCCGGCGTCGAGGAACCGAACGCGGTCATCCAGATCGAGGAACCGTTCCCCGAGCCCATGCTCCCGGCCACCACCGTCGAGCTCTACGACGGCCTCGTCGCAACCGGCCTCCCCGGCCAGGGCCGCCTCGCCACCGAACCGGACCCGGCCCGCTACGACGCCGTGCACACCCACTGCGACCTCCTGGTCGTCGGCGCGGGCCCGGCCGGCCTCGCCGCGGCGGCCGCCGCCGCCCGGTCGGGCGCCCGCGTCATCCTCGCCGACGACCAGCCGGAGCCCGGCGGCAGCCTCCTCGGCACCGGCGAACTCCTCGACTGGGTGACCGAGACGACCGCCCGGCTCGACGCCGCCCCCGACGTGCGGGTCCTGCGCCGCACCACGGTCTTCGGCTACTACGACGACAACCACCTGCTCGCCGTCGAGCGCCGCACCAACCACCTCGGCGCCGCGGCCCCCGAGAAGGTCTCCCGGGAGCGGGTCCACCGCATCCGGGCCCGCCACGTCGTCCTCGCCACCGGCGCACACGAACGCTCGCTGGCCTTCGCGGACAACGACCGGCCCGGCGTGATGCTGGCCGCTTCGGCCCTTGCCCACGTCAACCGGCACGGAGCCCTGCCCGGCCGCCACGCGGTGGTCTTCACCACCAACGACAGCGCCTACGCGGTGGCGCTGGACCTCGCCGCGGCGGGCGTTGCCATCGAGGCCGTGGTCGACACCCGTCCCGAGCCGGGGGAGTGGGCCGAGCGCACCCGCCGGGCCGGCATCGAGGTGCTGACGGGCCACGCCGTCACGGCCACCGAAGGCGCCCCGCGTCTCACCGCCGTGACCGTCGCCCCGTTCGGGGAGACGACGGGGCGACGGGAGTTCGCCGCCGACCTGCTCCTGGTCTCCGGCGGCTGGAACCCGGTCGCACATCTGTTCAGCCAGGCGGGCGGCAAGCTCCGCCACGACGAGGAGCTCGGCAGCTTCGTCCCCGACACCTGCCGTCAGGCCGTCGAGGTGGCGGGCGCCGCGAACGGGGTCATGGACCTGGCCCGCGTCCTCGCCCAGGGGGCGGCCGCAGGAGCACGCCCGATCGAGGCCGAGGGCTACACGGCCGAGACGCCCCGCCTGCCGCAGGTGGCGGCACAGCCGCACACGCCGCCCATGCGGGTCTTCACCGTCCCCGGCAGGCAAGGCGCCCCACGGTTCGTCGACCTCCAGCGCGACGTCACCGTCGACGACCTGGCCCGGGCCACCGGCGCAGGAATGCGCTCGGTCGAGCACACCAAGCGCTACACCACGGCCGGCACCGCCAACGACCAGGGCAAGACCTCCGGCGTCCTGGCCGGCGGTGTCGTCGCCGAACTGCTCGGTGTGGACATCTCGGCGCTCGGCACGACCACGTTCCGGCCCCCGTACACCCCGGTCTCCTTCGCCGCCCTCGCCGGCCGCGACCGCGGCATGCTCAGCGACCCGGTCCGCACCACCGCCCTGCACGACTGGCACGTCGCACACGGCGCCCTCTTCGAGAACGTCGGCCAGTGGAAGCGGCCCTGGTACTACCCGCAGGACGGCGAGGACATGGAGACGGCCGTGCTGCGCGAATGCGCCGCCGCCCGCGAGGGAGTCGCCTTCATGGACGCCTCCACCCTCGGCAAGATCGACGTCCAGGGCCCGGACGCCGCCGCCTTCCTCGACCTGCTCTACACCAACATGATGAGCACCCTGAAGGTCGGCATGATCCGCTACGGCGTGATGTGCCGCCCCGACGGGATGGTCTTCGACGACGGCACCGTCATCCGCCTCGGCCAGGACCGCTACCTGGTCACCACCACGACGGGCAACGCCGCCGCCGTGCTGGACTGGATGGAGGAGTGGCTCCAGACGGAGTGGCCCGAGCTGAAGGTCCACTGCACCTCGGTGACCGAACAGTGGGCCACCGTCGCCCTGGTCGGACCGAAGTCCCGCGAGGTCCTCGGCTCCCTCGCACCGCACCTGGCCGTGGCCAACGACGACTTCCCGTTCATGGCATGGCGGGACACGACCATCGCGGGCATCGAGGCCCGGGTGTGCCGGATCAGCTTCTCCGGCGAACTCGCCTACGAGATCAACGTGTCGCCCTGGGAGGCCCTCGTCCTGTGGGAGGCGCTGTACGAGGCGGGCGCCCCGTACGGCATCACCCCGTACGGCACGGAGACGATGCACGTCCTGCGCGCCGAGAAGGGCTATCCGATCGTCGGCCAGGACACCGACGGCACCGTGACGCCACAGGATCTCGGCATGAGCTGGGCGGTGTCGAAGAAGAAGCCCGACTTCATCGGCAAGCGCTCCTTCGCCCGTGCCGACACCGCCCGCCCCGACCGCAAGCACCTCGTCGGCCTGCTCCCAGAGGACCCGGGCACGTTCCTCCCCGAGGGCACGCACCTCGTCGCCGACAGCGTGCTGCCCGCGCCCCCCGTCCCCATGCTCGGCCACGTCACGTCGAGCTACCGCAGCGCGGCCCTCGGCCGGACCTTCGCGCTCGCGCTGGTCAAGGGCGGACGCGAGCGCATCGGTGAGCGCCTCTACGCCCCCGTCGGTGACCGGCTGGTCCCGGTGACCGTCGCGAGCCCCGTCCTCTACGACCCCGAGGGAGCCCGCCGTGATGGCTGACACCGCCCTTACCGCCCCGCTCCGCAGCCCCCTGTCGCACGCCGCGGACCGGCTGGCCGCCGCGACCCGCACCTCCGGGGGCGCCGTCCGTCTCGGGGAACTCCCCTTCCTGACCCAGATCAACGTCCGCCTCGATCCGAAGGGAGCGGCGGCAGACGCCGTGGCACTGGCGCTGGGCCTGCCACTCCCCGTCGAGCCCGGCACCGTCGTCCGCGCAGGGGAGCTGACCACGCTGTGGCTGGGCCCCGACGAGTATCTCGTGGTCGGACCGCCGGGCGGCCGACGCGCACTGGAGAACCGGATCCGTGAGGCCGCCGGGGACGAGCCCGTGTCCGTCGTCGACGTCTCTGCACAGCGCACCACGCTCCTCGTCGCCGGCCCCCGAGCCCGCGACCTGCTCGCCCACGGCTGCTCGCTCGACCTGCACCCGCGCGTCTTCGGCCCGGGCCGCTGCGCCCAGACGACCCTCGGCCGCACCCAGGTCGTCCTGGTGACCCGCGACGACCCGAGGGCCGGTTTCTGGGTACTGGTCCGCTCCTCCTTCGCCGGCTACCTGTCGGACTGGCTGCTGGACGCCGCCGTGGAGTGGACGGGCTGACACGGACACCACGAAAGCGGCGGCCGGACCACCGGTATCCGGTACCGGTTCCCGGGCCGCCGCTCGGCGTACGAGACCTGTCCCGGCCGACGGCCAGCCGGGGCCGCCGTCTGCAGGGCCGGGCCGCAGCCCGCGTATCAGCCCCTGTAGCCGAGACGGCGGCTGAGCTCGTCCGCTCCCGCGACGAGCAACCGCGCCAGTTCGCGCATCCGTCCCTCGGTCATCCGGAAGGCCGGCCCCGACGCGCTGAGAGCGGCGACGACCTGGCCCTCGTCCGAACGCACGGGCGCGGACACGGCGTTCAGGCCCTCCTCGTATTCCTCCACCGTGATGGCGTAACCCTGCTCGCGGGCCTCGGCCAGGTCCGCCTCGAGCTTCTTCCTCGAGGTCACCGTGCGCGGTGTCATACGGGGCAGGCCGGTCTCGGCGAGGAGCTCGTCGCGGTCCTCGCGGTCCAGGTGGGCGAGGAGGATCTTGCCGCTCGACGTGCAGTGCAGCGGCGTCTGACGTCCCACCCAGTTCTGTGCGGCGATGGCCGAGGTGCTGCGCACCTGGTAGAGGTTGATCGCGTGGTGGGACTCGAGCACGGCGATGTTCAGCGTCTCGCCCACGTCGTCGACGAGACGCTCGCAGATGGCCCGCCCGTACCGGGTGACGGCGATACGGCCCGTCACCGCGCCGGCCAGGCGCACGACTCCGAAGCCGAGGCGATACTTACCGCGCTCGCTCTCCTGCTCGACCATCCCGTGCGCTTCCAGCGCGCCGAGCAGGCGGAAGGCCGTGGACTTGTGGACATCGATCGCCGCGGCCACTTCACTCACGCCCGCCTCGCCCTGCTGGGCGAGGATCTCCAGCACGGCGACAGCACGGTCAACGGACTGCACTCCGCCACTCGGAGCGCCTGCGGACTCGGCACCGTAGTTGCTCATGGCGAAACCCTAGGTGAAATGGTCAACAAGAGTGAGGGCTGGTGGCTGTTTTCCTCAACGGAAGACGACCGTGCGGTTGTCGTTGACCATGATGCGGCTCTGACTGTGCCATTCCACCGCCCGCGCCAGGACCTGCGCTTCCACGTCGCGCCCCAGGGCGACCAGGCTGTCCGGCCCCTGTGAGTGGCTCACACGGACGACGTCCTGCTCGATGATGGGCCCCTCATCCAGGTCCGGGGTGACGTAGTGGGCCGTCGCTCCGACGAGCTTGACGCCGCGCTCGTGCGCCTGGACGTAGGGACGGGCGCCCTTGAAGCTCGGCAGGAAGGAGTGGTGGATGTTGATGGCCCGGCCTTCCAGCTGCTTGCACAGGTCGTTCGACAGGATCTGCATGTAACGGGCGAGGACAACCAGGTCGATGTCCAGCTCCTCGACGAGCTCCAGCAGCCGCGCCTCCGCCTCGGGCTTCGTCTCCTTGGTCACCGGCACGTGGTGGAACGGGATCCCGTAGCTCTCGGCGAGCGGCTCGAAGTCCCGGTGGTTGGACACGATCGCCGGCACCTCGATGTTCAGCGCGCCCGTACGGCAGCGGAAGAGCAGGTCGTTCAGGCAGTGCCCGAACTTCGACACCAGGATCAGTGTGCGCGTGGGGGTCGACGCCTCGTACAGCTGCCAGGAGATCCGGTACGCCTCCGCCACCGGGGCGAAGCCGGACTTCAGGTCCTCCAGCGACATGCGCGGGTCCGTGACGTCGAAGTGCACCCGCATGAAGAAGCGATCCTTGAGCCGGTCGTCGAACTGCTGGCTCTCCTGGATGTTCCCGGAGTGCCGGACGAGGAAGCCGGTGACGGCGTGGACGAGGCCCGAGCGGTCGGGGCACGACAGGGTGAGGACGAACTCGCGACCGGTAGTGGGTCCAACAGACACTGAGCCCTCCCTGAGGGAAGTGCGTATCGCGCAACAGCGGGATTGATACGCAACATGGTCCCGGCTGCGGCGCCCCGTGGTCAAGGTCTTGACAGTGCACCGGGTGAACTGCACTGTGAGTTGCGCACCAAGAGGCTCGTTGCGCATGAGGCAACCACTCGCCCGACCGGGGCGCTTCACTCCGAGGTGAACCATGACCACGACCGGCCTGCCGGACAGCCTGATCGCCACCCTTCCCGGCGACCACTACACGGACCCGGAGATCTTCCGCCTCGAGCAGGAGCACATCTTCGAGACCATGTGGTTCTGCGCGGCACGCGCGTCGGAGCTGGCGAAGCCGGGTGCGTTCCGGACCGTGGACGTCGGGCGGGAGAGCGTCCTGCTGACCCGCTCGCGGGACGGCTCCGTCAAGGCCTTCTTCAACGTGTGCCGGCACCGGGGCGCCAAACTGTGCACGCAGGAGTCCGGCGAGGTGAAGCGGGCCTTCCAATGTCCGTACCACGCCTGGACGTACGACCTGAACGGCAAACTGGTCGCGGCCCCGAACCTGACCAGGATGCCCGACATCGGCCGCACCGAGTACGGCCTGGCGAGCGTGGCGGTGCGCGAGTGGCTCGGATACGTATGGGTGTGCCTGGCCGAGAACCCGCCGCCGTTCGAGCAGTCCGTGATCGCCGACGTGGTCGCGCGCCTGGGCGACGTCGAGTCCATCGAGCGGTACGACGTCGAGAGCCTGGAGGTCGGCCGGCGGATCACCTACGACGTCGACGCCAACTGGAAGCTCATCATCGAGAACTTCATGGAGTGCTACCACTGCGCGACCATCCACCCGGAGCTGACCGAGGTGCTGCCGGAGTTCGCCGACGGGTACGCCGCGCAGTTCTACGTGGGGCACGGCGCGGAGTTCGGCGCGGACATCCAGGGCTTCACCGTGGACGGCTCGGAGGGCCTGGACCGCATCCCGGGCGTCACCGAGGACCAGGACCGCCGGTACTACGCGATCACGGTGCGCCCACAGGTGTTCATCAACCTCGTCCCCGACCACGTGATCTTCCACCGGATGTTCCCCGTCGCGGTCGACCGCACGATCGTGGAATGCGACTGGCTGTACCTCAAGGGCGTGGTGGACAGCGGCCGGGACGTCAGCCGGTCCGTGGAGCTGTTCGACCGCGTCAACCGGCAGGACTTCGACGCCTGCGAGCGCTGCCAGCCGGCCATGAGCTCCCGCCTGTACGCCAAGGGCGGCGTCCTGGTGCCCAGCGAACACCACATCGGAGAGTTCCACGACTGGGTCCGGGACCGCCTCGGCACCCGCGTGAACTAGGCAGTTTCGTTTGGATCACCGGGCGGACCAAAGGAAGATGCCTGCGATGCGGAGTCCGGCCAGGTAGATGGTGGCCGTCTTCTCGTAGCGGGTGGCGATGCCTCGCCACTGTTTCAGGCGGTTGATGCACCGCTCGACAGTGTTGCGCTTCTTGTAGGTTGCGCGGTCGAAGGCCGGTGGCCTGCCGCCTCGGCTGCCCCGACGGATCCGGTGCCTGCGCTGGTCGGCGGTGACGGGGATCACGGCCCGGATGCCGCGCTTGCGCAGGTGCTCGCGGATCGCGCGGGAGGAGTACGCCTTGTCGGACGCGAAGGCGACCCATGACCTCAGTGAACGCGGGTGCATCACCGGCTTGTCCGGCGGTGAGAACGAACGCCAGAGGCCGGCAGCGGGCATCTGCAGCGAGGTGGATTTTCGTGGTCAGCCCGCCCCGGGACCGGCCGATGGCATGGTCGCCGGGTTCGCCGGCCGGGGCCCCTTTTTGCGGGCGGCGGCCGCGTGCTGATGGGCCCGCACGATCGTGGAGTCGACCGAAACGGCCCAGTTGAGGTCCTCGTCCGCGTCGGCCTGGGCCACCAGGGCGGTGAACACCCGTTCCCGGGTGCCGTTGACGGCCCACATACTTCTCCGGCAGGTGGACCCACTGCGTGCTGCTCCGAAACTTGCAGGCGATCGCGTCGATCACCTCACGATGGTCACGCCAGCGGCCACCCCGCTTCGGTGTGCGGTCCGGGAGTAACGGCTCGATCCGCGCCCACTGCGCGTCAGTCAACGGCGCACCCAGACCAACGATCAGAGAGTGGCGAACTAATCGCCCGAGAAGGCAATGCGCAAGTCTCTGTCCACGCGGCAGCGCAGGCCCCAGGCTAGTAGCGTCGAGACGGCGTGGCTCTCGGCGCCTCTCAGCAGAGCAAGATTTGAATCTTCCAGCTCCCGCACCATACGGTCTACCGCCTCACCGCGCAGGAGTGTCTCCCCGTAAGGATCGACGTCAGCCAGGGTGGGCAGCCGGTGTCGGCCCAGCGTGTCCAATGCCTCCCAGAACTCGCCATCGACGACTACCCGCTCCAGTACCCCTACTGCGGGCCGCGGTCCTGACTTCCGTCCGGTCCGAACCCTTGAGACCCCACGCCGCAGTTCGATGACGAGCGTCATCACGCCCTCCCTCATGTGCCCCTGGGACCATCGATCCTATCGGTGAACAGCTCACTTCCGTGATCCGAAAAGAACGCCCTAGCCGATGAGGGCAAGGCCCCGCAGAGACCCCGGCGCGGGTGGGCCCGCCCCAGGACCACGCCGCAGGCGGGAGTCACCCGTCACGTATTCCCCGCGCAACGCCCACGCCCAGACGGTCGTCCGCCACAGTCTGCTCATCCTGCCGACCACCAACCAGATATCCGGCTTCGACTGTCCCGGATGTGCCTGGCCCGAGCCCGAGCCCGAGCGGTCCATGACCGATCTGGCCGGCGGCGACGCCGAGCTCATCGCGGCCTCACTCGAGGAACCCGAACGTTTCGCGGCGCTCTTCGACCGTCACCCCCCGGCGATCCACCGGTACGCCGCCCGACGGCTCGGCCGGGACGCGGCCGACCGGCACGCCAATCTGCCCGGCACCGCCCCAGCCGGTGACATCTCGGACTTCGATCCGGACAAGCTGCAGGTCCGGTACGGCCCCAACCAGGAGGCCGAGTGGGAGAAGGAGGGCTACGACGACCGCTCCCAGCGGCAGTTCTACCGCTTCCTCGCCACCCTGCCGAGCAATGCCGACCGCATGATGAAGCGCATCCGCGAGGAGCACGCCATCGACTCCGTCGAGGGGGAAACCCGCGCACAGCGCGACTGGCGGGAGATCGACGTCCTGTACCGGTCGGTGCTGGTCCCGCCGAACGTCCAGGCGGGCCTGTTCAGGGCTCTCGCGAAAATCCCCGGAGCCCGCGTGACGACCGGAGTGAACGACCCGCTCGGCCGCGCCGCGATCGGCGTGAGCCGGGACGACGGTCAGATGGTCACCGCCCGCGCCGCCTGGGGCGTAGTCAACAAGCCCGGCGCGCGCCCCTGATCACCCGCAACGGGGGGGTACGCAAGGCGCCTACGGCGGTGGCGGCAGGCCCTGCTGCGACTCGTTGACCATGACGCAGCGCTCACTGAAGCACGCGAACGCGACGCCCACCGACGTGCCGATGCGGACCTTGGAGCCGAGCCACTGGTCCTCCACGGACGCGGGTGTGCCCGGTGGCGTGCGGATGAGGAGATTGGGCCGGAACCGGCGCCGTGCCCAGCACGCTCAGCGCAAGCTGGTCGACGTGCGATACGGCCCCTCCCGGGCCACCTCGACGTCGTGACGCTGCAGGTGGCGGCGCAAGTAGGCGGTGGCATCGTTCACCGGCACTCCGTCCGGGTCGAGCAGCTCGGGCTCGGCCATGGGCTCGGCCTCCGGGTAACGCCTGGCCGGCCCGGCGCCTGTGTGCCGGGCCGGCCCCGTACGGTTGGTGAGGACCCGGCGACACGCGCGGCACCGGCGGTCCGCAAGCGGGCGGTGTCCCGCCTCAGCCGAGCACCAGGAGTACGGCTGTCATCCCCGGGCGCGTCACAGGAGGGCGACCGAGCCGAGCAGTTCGACGAAGGACAGACGCTGTCGCAGCTGGTCGAAGGAGCGGACGACGGTGCCCAGGACGGTGATTGACGGTGTGTAGCCGCTGCGCAGGTCACGGGCGAACTGGGAGATGCTGCGCCACTGGTTCTGCAGCCCGGCGAGGGCGCCCATCTGCTGTGTGCTTCCGGGGTGGTAGATGTTGTTGTAGATGTTCTCCATGACGCGCCCGAAGCGGGCCCCTTCCGAGAACGTCTGGATCATGACGACGAGAGCGCGGCCCACGTTGTCGTTGTATCCGCGTGCATACCCGAGGGTGGATGCGGCGCCGTAGATGGCCTGCGGGTTGATGGTCAGGCTCTCCCGGTTGTTTCCGGTCGGCAGGCTGGTGTAGTTGCCGGTGCGTCCGAGGCGTTGGGCGCTGTTCCTGGCGATGCCCAAAGTCTGCTCGAACTCGGCTTCGCGGCCGTCGTTGAAGACGTAGTGTCCGCCGCCGCGGGCGGCGTAGAAGCCGGCCACGTAAAGGGTGTTGGCCCAGATGTAGATGGAGACGAGGTCGTTGCCGCCGGTATCGCGGATGCGGACCTGGATGATGCGGCCCTGTTCCTGTGTGGTCTGGGCGATGGAACGCTCTTCCGTGGGGTCTCCGTAACTGAGCCGGTGGATCGCGTCGATGACGTGATAGTAGGCGAGGGCGTGGTCCGTCCCTCCGGCGGTGATGTTGGAGATGTTGTAGTCGACGACCTGGTAGTTGGCCGCCGAAGCCGTAGAACTGAGGCTCGTCACGAGGCCCATGGACATGGCCAGGGCCAGGAGAGCGGCGCATAATTTTCTGATCACGGTTTCACCTCGGGAGTCCGGACGCTGGGAAGGAACACGAGGACGCTATGGCCGTCAGCCTGTTGGCCGGTTGCGTCCGAGCGCACGCTCCTTGCCCGCCGGTGCACTTCGATCGGCTGCTCGGCCAGGATGGCGCCGCGCCGGGCGGCTCGTAGGAGCCGGCACTGCAGTACCTGATACGAGACGCACCTGGCCTCTTCGTCCGGGCCGGTTTCGCAGTGGCTCCTGCCCCGCGCGCCGGCTTGCGCTACGGCCACCGCGACCTGCGCCTGCTCGCGTATGCCTCGAGGGATACGGCGGGACATGCCTGTGGGCCCCGGTGTTCCGGGGCCCACAGGCCAGCTGCTTTTGGACGCGTCACCACCGATACCAGCGGCCCTTGCGGCCCCCTGTGTCCGCACTGCGCAGCACGAAGCCGAGCAGCCAGACGACCAGCACGATGACAGCGATCCACCACAGTGCCTTCAGCGCGAATCCCGCGCCGAACAAGATCAGAGCCAGAAGCAGGACGAGAAGCAGGGGAACCATAGTTATCAACCTCCGTTGCGCCTCGTGCCCGGCAATTTGAAGAACACGCAGCTGATCTGCCTGGTTTCTTCACCGTTCTCGCGGGAACTGAACCCGGTTTCGTCACCGTCGTTCACCTCGCGGAGGGTGAGCGCCACGTGTGCGCGCCCCTTGCATCGGCCGACAGCCGAACCGTGATCTTGGACCACGCGGACCAGGACCACGAGGACTCCTGCCTGTGCAGCACCATCCCCGGTGCCGCCTAGGACGTGTCGTCGATGAGTTTCCCGCGGTTGTGCGGTCTACCCGTCGACGAAGGGAGCGCACCATGCGCAAGATCATCGTTTGCACGTTCCTGACACTGGACGGCGTCATGCAGGCGCCGGGCGGTCCGGACGAGGATGCAGGCAGCGGCTTCGAGCACGGCGGCTGGCAGAAGCCGGTGGCCGACGAGGAGGTCGGCGCGGCCATCGCCGGTTGGTACGAGCACTCCGACGCGATGCTGCTCGGCCGTAGGACGTATGAAATCTTCGCGTCGTACTGGCCGACCGCCGACCCCGACAACCCGTTCACCCACCGCATGAACAGCATGCACAAGTACGTGGCCTCTCGAACACTGAGCTCCGTCGAGTGGCAAAACTCCACGCTGCTGGAGGGCGACGTCGTCGAGGCCGTACGCGAGCTGAAGGCTTCCGATGGTGGCAACATCAACGTCGTCGGCAGCGGCGACCTCGCCCAGACCCTCATGCAGCACGGCCTCGTGGACGAGTACCGCCTGACCATCCATCCCGTGATCATCGGCACCGGCAAGCGACTGTTCGCCGGAGGCGCGATCCCCACTGCGCTGGAGCCGGTCAGCGTCTCGACGACGAAGGGCGGCACCATCGTCGGCGTCTACCGGCCGAACGGTGCGCCCAGTCACGACAGCTACTAGCTGCGTGGCCAGGGCGCGGCCGTCTTCCTGGCCGCGGCCGGCCTGCCACTGGGTGCCAGGTCTGATTCGTACTGTTGTACGTGCCTGCGTGAGATCTCGGTTCGAGGCCGTGCCGCAGTGGCCGAGTGCTCACCCAAAACCTCGGAGAACCCATGGGCCGCCCCACCGCGCTCGCCGCTGCCGCTGCGCTGCTGTGCGCTGGTTGCTCCTCGGCCGACGCGGCAGACCGAGACGAGGCTGCGGCCGCGTCACCCTCTGCAGTGCGCTCCGACCCCGGCTCCGCCGTGCGAGAAGCCGTGGCGGCTCTTCGAGAGGACCTTGCCCGGATGCGCCAGGAGGTCGCGTTGGAGGGTGAGGGTCAGGTACACCGCCTCACCATCACCGGCGGCTTCGACTTCGCCGCCGACAACGGCCACCTGGCGGTCGACCTGCCCGGCGGCGCCATCGACCACAGCGATCAGATCTTCGCGCACGGCAAGATCTACATCCGCGGCGCCAGGGGGATCGGCGAGGGCGCCTGAGGGGTCGTGCCCCGGGACCAGGCGGAGGCCCACTACCTGCTGCGGGAGGTGCGCGTCGTGCACTACCGGGGCATCCTTCGACCACCGGACCGTCACCCTGCGCATGGCCCCCGACGCGCGCAGGAAGACGGAGCAGGCCCGCGACACGCTGGGCAGCGACCTCCCGGTCTTCGCCGACGCGTGGGTCGACGGCCAGGGGCGGCTGGTGCGAACCCGCATGAGTATGAACATGTCCGGTGCGCGGTCGACGCTGACCATGTCCCTCTCGGACACCGGTGAGCCGGTCCGCGTGAGGGTTCCGCGTGGCGCCGACACGGTACCCGTCACCGAGGTCGGCGGCATCCTGAACGGCTGAGCCGGACAAGCACCGGCCGGGCCTGCAGCTCCTCATTGGCGGGACGCCTCGGTGCGGGGGCTCCTGAAAGCTGCGATGCAGGCCCGCGGGTAACCGTGCCAGCTGGCCCCGCCCGGTCAGCGTTGGTGCTCTACCGGTATCGGCTCGGTATCCGGCCGGAGGGTGGGGTGCGCATCCATGAAATGGTCGTACGCGACCTGTGCCGCGACGAGGACCTCGTCGTAGATCCGGTCCATGTGCGGACCGGCGCAGATGGTCGAGGACCAGTGGTGGTGGTAGAAGAGGTTGCTCCTGCTGGGGCGTTGGCCGATCACCTCGGCGAAGTGCCAGCCGGCGAGACGTGCGGCGCTCTTCCAGGTGGTCTCGCCGACCGTCCAGTTGGGCGCGAGCGTTGCGTTCGCCATTTCGATACTGATCGAGCTCTGGTTGCCGGCCGTGTTGCCGACGGCCCAGGCGTACTCGTTCACCTTGACGTACTGGGCGACGGCGCCGGAGGCGTCCACGTCGAAGTGGGCCGAAGCCGGACGTACCTTCCAGAGGTCGAGCACACCCTGATGCGAAAGCCGGCCGGCGTTGTGATGCAGCGTGACCGACGTCTTCCTGTACGACTTGTGGGTGACATGGCCCGTCGCGCTGAGCGCGTCGATGAAGTCCGCTACCGGACGGTCGTAAGGAATGGTGGCGGCCGCTTGGGGGCCGGTTACCGCACCGTCCCCGGCGAAACCGACGAAGTCGCTCTCCGGAAGGTCGTCGAGGTGGTCGGTGCCGGGTCCATCGCCGGTGTCGGTCCTTTCGATGGCTGCCCTCACGTCCTCGTCATCGACGTGGTTCTCGGACATGACGCCGTCCTTTCAGTTGCGCAAGTTCACCTGAGGACATTGGCGGCGAGTACCTCGGTGCCGCGCGCCGTGTTCGCGAACTGGCCCCGGGAACCAGGTGATCGATGAGGGTGAGGTCGGGGTGGTAGCCACTGACCTTGATCACGGAGATCGGCTCGTACCCGGTAATGGTCCTGCACGCCCGTGCATGCGAGGCTCCTCTCGCGCGCGGCCGGAGCCGACGAAAACGCAAGTCTGATGGGAACTGCAGACTTCTGAGAGGCCGTTCAGGGCATCTGATTCCAGGTTCGCCCCGCGTGCAAACCCTGTCAATCGGTCCGGGTGTGCGGCCGGAGACGGATGGCGGCGGCCCTGGCGGTCAAGGCGAGACTGCGGCGCCCGCTTTGACTGGAGCCCTACCCCACGGTGCCCGTGATACGTGTGCTGCCCGGTCGTGGGCAGGACGGCCGGGAGCGACGCCACTCGTGGGGTGCAGGACGACCTTGGTGTAGCACTCGCCCGCCCAGAGCGCCCGCAGGCCGGCCGCCGTCCGACCAGCGAGTTCAGTACGGTCACCGGCTCCTCACGACCCCCGCCGTGCCCCTGCACCTGGTAGCCCACGGCGTCGATGCCCTGGTCCGTGCCCTCGCCCGCCGTCCGCTCGCGGTCTGCGCAACCAGGTCGCCCTCGGCAGAGTTGGTCGGTACGGCGCAGATCTCCTCGGCCTTCTGCAGCCGCTCGGTGAGCCGGTCGACCACCAGCACCTTGCTCGCGCCACGGACCACGGCCGAGTAGGCGGCCATCAGCCCGCCGGAACCGCCGCCGAAGGACGCATCCAGCCCGCGGGGCCCTGCCGGCGTGGGTTTCGTGGGCGGCACCCCGCCGTCGCCGGGCTTGTGCCCAGCTCGAAGGCCATGCCGGGGTGGCCGGAGGCGGTGGGATACCGGCGGCGCGGCTGGGATACCGTGCCGCGTATGCGCACCGAGGACGCGATCATCCGACCCTTGCTGCGGCTCCGGGACGTGGCGGCGCGTGGGGCTCTGTACGGGCTGGCCGCCGTGCCCCTGTCCGGGGTGGCCTCCCTGTGCGTCGGCGACCATCACGACCGGACAACCTTCCTCGGCGTGGTCGGATTGTTCGCCGCTTTCACAGCTGTGGTGGGGATCCTTGTCGGGCTCTTCTTCTGGTGGGCCTGCGAAGGAGACGTCCGGCGCTGTCGCGACTGGCACACCGTCAGCGGCCAGGGCGGGCCGGCGACCGTCGCGGCCCCGGTCCTGCTGCGGACCGGGGTGCTGGCCCTGATGCTGTCTCCCGGCGCCTTCGGCCTGCACCTCCTTGTGGACGGCGCCGGGTACGACAGCTGGCTCTACGGCGACTGAGCACGGGTGGGGGACGGTGAGGTGGTACTTCCCGCCCCTCACTGCCCAATCAGCAACAGCCAGCGCGCGCCCACGCCGCATCTGGTGCGCCAGGCGGTGTGCGCCGGGGCCACGCATCCAGTGCCTTCTCACGAGCGGTTTCGATCCGGAACAGCACTCGGAACGCTGCAGGGCAGGGACACTCGGACGACTGAAGACGTCACTGACTCACCTGGCGGCAGCCGGTCCGGTGCCTGGCACAGGCGAGTTCGTGGACGGGGCAGGGCAGTGGACGAGGGAGATCCATGCTGAGAAAGGCACCGTGGCAGCCCAGCGGGCTGGGGACATCGGCTACGCGTGTCGCGGAACGGTTCCGTGCCAGCGGGCCGGTGGGCGCACCACCGGTCCGGGCTCCGCTCAGGCTTCCGGACTACCCCATGCCGTTCGGCCCGTCGGTCGAGAATCCGCTCATGGCCCAGGCTGCGGAGAAGATGTGGGCCTGGGCGTACGGTCACGGACTCGTCCGCGACCAGGCGGCACGGCAGCGGATGGAGCGCACTCGGCCGGAACTATGGGCGGCGCTGTGCTACACGACGTGTGATATCGGGACGCTCGCCCTGCTGTCGGAGTGGGTCTATTGGGGGTTCGCCCTCGACGACGAGTTCGACGAGGGCGGCCATGGCGTCCGGGCCGCCAAGGTCGCCGTCGCCGGCATGGACGCGGTCCTGCACGGAGGAGCACCGCGTACGGCTATGGAGAGGGCCTTCGCCGATCTTCTGGCCCGCTCATGCCCCGGCCGCTCGGCGGGGTGGGTGCACCAGTTCCAGTACGGGCTGCACCGGTATGTGTGGACCCTGTACTCGCAGGCGGCGGACCGTGACGCCGGCCGGGTTCCGACTGTCGCGGAGTTCGTCGACCTGCGCCGCGACACGATCGCGATGAACCTCTACTTCGACCTGCACGAGATCGACGCCGGCATCGACATCCCGCAGCCGGACCGACACCTGTCGGTCTACCGGGAACTGCGCAATGCGGCGAGCGACTACATCTGGCTGCACAACGACATCGGCTCGCTGGAGAAGGAAGTGGCCGTCGGCGACCTCCACAACGCCGTCTACGTCCTGCACATCCGCGAGGGCAAGACACTGCAGGAAGCGGTCGACGCCTCCAACGTTCTGCTGGGCGAGCACGTGGAACGCATCCTGGTCGCCGAGGAAGAACTGACCAGCCTGAGCGAGAACCCGCCGTATGCCGGGCAAGCCCGCCTCGCGCTCCAGCGGTGCGCGCAGGACTACCGGCGCATCGTCCGCGGCGACTTCGACTACCACGGCCGCGTCCGCCGCTACACCGGAACCGGCTCCTGACCGCAGCCGCCGCAGGCCGGCACCAACAGCGTCGGACGCTTGCCCGTGACGCCGGGAGAACCGCCCGACATAAAACCCACCGCAACGGCTGCCCTGGAGCAACTGCCAGGAAGTCGTACGACAACTCCTGCGTCCGGTCCACCCTGAACCACCCGTACCAGAGCGCCCGGCCCTGTGAGGTGGGCCGGGCGCTCGTTCAGGGTCCGGACTCTTGGCCTGGGCGTACCCGGGGGGACCTGCTTGCACTTCCGCCCTGGAAACGGCACGGCGCGATCACCGGTCAAAAGCCGGAGCTGTCCGAAGCGTTGAGCACCGTCGGTCAGAACCAGCCGGTGCATTCGATGCTGCCGCCCCGACCGTTCGTGCCGCAGGCGCGCATTACGAGGCCGGCGTCGTTCCACTGGGTGGTGTACGCGTCGTTGCCCGAGGTGACGGTGGTGTAGCCCAGCATCGAGTCCCAGGTTTTCCCGCCGTCGGCACTGCGGTCCACCCAGATCTCGTCGCCGACCGTGCCCCCGGTGATGCGGCCCCAGGCGCACTGGGTGGTGCCGTTGTAGCGGAGCTCCACGGTACGGCCGAAGACGGTGGTCGACTTGGCCGTCCAGGCACCCGCGGAGTCGGGCTGAGTGCCGTCGCCGCAGGAGGTGTTGTTCTCCGCGCCGGCCAGAGTTCCGCCGATCGGCGGAAAGTCACCGCAGGACGGAACGTCTTTGAGCAACGCCGGCCCTTGGACGAAGAGATTGCTGATCCAGCTGTGGTAGTCCGGCAGGTACGACCAGACGTTGTTCACCATGCCGTCGACCGTGGCCCGCTCACCCACCCGCTGGCACAGCACCCGCACCTGCACGGAGATGCCGTTGCCGTTGGTGAAGTTGATGTGGCTTCCGGTGTTGGAGTCCTGCCGCAGATTGGGCTGGCCCCATGTCTTGTGGTACGAACCGCGACCGTCCCAGGTCCAGACCATCGGTACGGCGTCGGCGTGCGGACGGAACGCGCCCTGGTAGCGGTCCCAGCGGGCGCTGATGGAGTTGACCTGGATTTTCGCGCCGGATTCGGGTGCTTCGACCATCAGTCCGTTGCCGAGGTAGAGCGCGACGTGCGTCGGCCCGAAGCCCTCACGGCCGAAGTACATGATGTCGCCGGGCAGCAGCACGGCCGACCCCTGCGACTTCAGCAGCTTCGTGTGCGCGTACCCCGGTGCCGCGAAGGTCGCCTGCGTCGTGCGCTCTGTGATGATGTCCCGGCCGGTCGCTTTGTACCAGGCCCAGCGCACCAGGCCGATGCAGTCGAAGCTCCAGTACGTCGGGTCCGCGGCGGTCTCAGGGTAGAGGCGATCGTATATCCCTTGACTGGGACCGGGCATCCCCTGCGCGTGGCCACCACCCCAGGCGTACTGCTGCCCGACGTAACGGCACGCGACCTGGACGGCCGCCTGCGCCGCCTGGCTGGCACCGGACTGCAGCGGCGCGCATCCCGTGGCGGCGGTCGCCGGAGCGGCTGAGGCGACGGGCAGACCGAGACTCACCACCGTCACGAGCGCGGCCGGCAACAGCCGTACCCGGCGACCCCATCGCCGCTCTCCCCACCCCGCTGTCGCCAGTCCCCATGATCTGCGCAATCTGTCCACGGCATTCCCCCCGGTCTCGGTGGTCTACCGTGAACGTACGGCTTCCCCGCTGCCCACCGGCCCTGACATCTGTCAGGACCTGACCAGCCCACCCGCTCCGTAAGGTCTGCGGTCTTTACCCGATCTCACAGCGGAGGGACCACCTTCCATGCGCACCAAGCTGAGGCGCGCCGCCGCGCCGGCTTTGCCGGCGTGACCGCGATCGTCGTCACGACCGGCACCGCACAGGCCAAGCCGACCGACATCTAAGCGGGTTGTGCGTAGCGGGGTCTGATCTGCTGGCAGAGCCAGGATCCGGCGGTCTCGCCGAGCCACGTCTACGGGTCTTACGGCGCTCACAGCCTCAGCAACCCCGAACGACTGCACGTGGTGGATCGCGGCAGAACGCGGCGAGTGCCGAGACTTGGGGCCGGTCAACTCGCTGCATCTGAGGCCGCACTACAACTATCGGAGGGGCATGGCCTGCGCGATGCTGGAAGCCAGATTCGAAGCCCCCGGTCGCAGGGTGGAGGTTTCGTCAGCTTTCCGGAGCCGGCGCGCCGCCCCTGCGCAGACCACGCCGACAAAACGCAGGCCGGCTGAGCTCCCCCTGAGGGTGTGACCACTCCACTCATGCGGACGGCGGGCAGGAATCCGGTCGCCCTGTCCGCCACCGTCTCTCGACCCGCCGACGCCGCAGAAATGATTTCCTCTGCCGAGGCGGTCGACCGATTGCACCTGGCGGCGGAGTCGCATGACGGACGCCGACGCCGGCTTTTCCCTGATCTGAAGGAACCAAGCCCGTCCGGCTCACGACGCTGACACCAGGTGTTGGCTGAAGCATCAACTCACCACACCTGAAACACAGTTGTCGCCCGTCCTCCTGGTTGGCAGACTCGGCTCGCCGACGGAAGCACGCGGACAAGCGTGCGAACGCATGCCCGGCAGCACACGCGCGGAGACATCACGTCAGCGGACGGGGCTCACGTCACCTCATCAGGGGGAACATCCATGAATCTCAGCTTGCCCAGACGCGTCCTCGGCCGCGCCACCGCCACCCTCGCACTGGCGGTGGCCATGGCCACCGGCACCACCGGTCTGCTCTCCGGCACCGAAGCGCACGCCCTGCCGGTCGCCGACGGCTCTTTCAGCTTCAGCGGCGACGAGGACGACTACATCAGCGGCGGCCAGTCCTATGCCTACACGACGGCATCCCAAGACCGCATGAATGTCTCCGGCAACACCGACAACAGGGTGGCCACCGTCTCCGTGGACGGGGTGAACGGCGACTGGTGGACCCTGAACCTCGCGGCACCGTCCGGCAAGGCCCTGACGCCCGGGACCTACACGGGAGCCACCCGCTACCCGTTCAACGACGGGACCGAACCGGGCCTGTCGCTCAGCGGCAACGGCCGCGGCTGCAACCAGCTCACGGGCACCTTCACCATCTCCGCGGTGGAGTTCGGCCCCCAGGGCTACGTGAAGAAGCTCGACGCCGCCTTCGTGCAGCACTGCGAGGGAGGTGCCCCGGCCGTGCACGGTGAGGTCCACATCGAGAACCCGGCCCCGCCGGCCGAACTCGGCCTGGACCTCGACATCGCCCTGGCCGGCACCGCGAGTTCACTCAACGGCAAGGCCACCTTCCACGGCACGGTGAGCTGTAACAAGCCGGTGCGGGTGAGCGTGGGGGGCGACGTCACGCAGGTGAAGAAGCGGGACCTCATCCGCGGTTCCTTCTCCGTGTCGGTGTCCTGCACCCCGGGTGCCCCGGTCGCCTGGACCGGTACGGCCGTACCCACCGGATCGGTCCCCTTCCAGAAGGGGGACGTCGAGGTCGAGGGCCGCGCCACGGCGACGGACCCGGACTACGAGCAGCCGGTGACGGTCAGCGAGACAGTGGCGGTCCGCCTCGGCCGGGTCTGACGTCCTGACACCCGACCGCAAGCCACGCGGCCCGGTCCGGGCCGCGTCGCACTGTTGTATGGATAGCGGGTGGGGTGATGCCGATCAGTCCTGCCCGGCCTGTCCCTGCACCTGCTTCAGTATGTGCTGTGCGGGGAGTGTCCCGTTGAAGAGGTCGGGGCCGTATTGGTTGAGTTGTCGGTTGACCTGTTCCCAGTTTTTTGTCGTGCGGAGCGGGATCGCCGTGGCGTTGGCGGCTTCGAGGACTTCTCGGGCTCCGGCGAGATGGGCGTTGTCGTACCACGCGTGCTGTGCCGATTCGCGTGAGGGGTAGGCGCGTCCTACCCCGCCGAGCCATTCCAGTTGTTTCCTGGAGGTCATCAGCGTGATTGCTTTGAACGCCCTTTCGGGGTCCGGGCAGGACGCGGAGATGCCGAATCCGGATCCGGAGGTGTAGGTCCTGCTGCCTTCGGGGCCGGCGGGCAGCGTGGTCAGACCCACCTGGAAGCCGGCCTGGTTTCTCAGGTTCAGCAACGCCCAGGGCCCGTTGGTTCCCATGGCCACGTTGCCGCTGAGGAACTCCCGGTCGGAGAAGGCGGGATCGGGTGCGGGCAGGCGGGGGGCGACCTTCTCCCTGGCCGCGAGGTCGGCGTACCACTGCACGCCCTGGGTCATGGCGGGGGTGGTCAGGCGCAGTCTGCCCGCCCCGTCGGTGGGCTGCGCCCCGCTCTTGGTCAGCACCATGGGGAACATCGACACATCCTGAGGTGCCGCCACGAACCCGTACTGGCGGTGTCCGGTCAGCTTGCGGGCGGCCGACTCGAACTCGGCCAGGGTCCATCCCACTCTGGGCTCGGGCACCCCTGCGTTGCGGAACATGTCCTTGTTGTACGTGAGGATCACCGGGCCGACGTCGTAGGGCAGTGCGTACTGCTTCCCGTTTGCGCTCAGTCCGTCCATGACGGACTTGTCGAAGTCGCTCACGTCGAACTTGTTCTTGGCGATCAGGTCGTCGAGCGGCAGCATGCCCTGGGTGTAGCCCGTGGTGCGCAGCGCCTGCATCGAGACGATGCAGGGCGCGTCGCCGTTGCCAAAACGGGTGGCGAGCTTGGTGAAGTAGTCGTCGAAGGACGAGGTCTCGAGCTTGATCGTGATCTGGGGATCCTCGTTGGACACACGGTCCGCGAGTTCCTGCCAGACCTGTTGTTCCTCACCGCCGTTGGCCCACATCGACCAGGTCAGCGTCCTCGAACCGTCACTGCCTGCGCTGCACGCCGTGACCAGCGTTCCGGCCAGCGTCAGGGCGAGCGCGACAGCTGTCCTCACTGCGGTGCGCGACCTTGCCATGACACGTCCATATGTCTACTTGGAGCCAATATGCGTGCATTATGGCATGGTGTGTATGTGGATGCGTGCACCCATGTGCCGCCCCAGCAGCCCCGCCGCGCCGTGCTTCCCGGGGGAGGCACTCACCGGCCCAGGCGAGGACCGGTCGATGTGCGCCGGCGCCGACGGCGGGTCACGATGGTCGTAGACGGCCCCGCTCCGCTCGACCGCGGCCCCGCTCCCTCGATCGCGGCGCCAGCAGGAGGTGGCGATGCTCCTCACGCGGTTGTGTGACGTACTCGGGATCGAGCTGCCCGTGATCGGCGCGCCGTACGGGCCGTTCGAGCAGGTGGATCTCGCCGCCGCCGTGAGTGGCGCGGGAGCCCTGGGCAGTCTGGGCACGGCGGTGCGTCCGCTCGCCGACCTGCGCCGCCAGTGGGCCCGGATGCGGGAGCTGACCGACCGGCCCTTCGCCGTCAACCACACCCTGCGCCCTTTGAACGAGGAGGCGTTCAAGGCGACGCTCGAGGAGCGTCCGGCCTGCATCTCCTTCCACCTCGGGGTGCCCGACGACCTGATCGAGCGTGCCCATGACGCCGGCATCCTGTGGATCCAGCAGGTCATGGACGTCCGGCAGGCCGAGCAGGCCGTACGGGCGGGCGCGGACGTCATCGTCGCCCAGGGCGGCGAGGCGGGGGGCCAGGGCGGTGAGGTGGCCACCATGGTGCTCGTGCCGCAGGTCGTGGACATCGCGGGAGGGATCCCCGTTGTCGCCGCGGGCGGTATCGCCGACGGCCGGGGGCTGGCGGCGGCGCTGGCGCTCGGTGCGCAGGGCGTGGCCCTCGGTACCCGTCTGCTCGCGTCGGCGGAGATGAACATCGCCGAGGAGTGGAAGGACCGGATCGTCCGCGCCGAGGCGCGCGACACGGTCAAGCTCGCTCACAGCGACCGGTTCATGCCGCCCTTCTCGCGACCCGGCGCCTACGGCTTCCCCCGTTCCCTGCGGACACCCTTCGTCGAGGAGGCCGAGGAGCATCCCGAGCGGGTGCGACCGGAGGAGGCCGGCCCGCGCCTGGTGGAGGCCATGCTCACCGGGCGGGGACACGAGTTCCTCCCCTTCACGGGACAGTCCGCCGCCCTCGTGCACGACGTCCTGCCCGCAGCCGAGATCGTGCGGCGCATCGTCGACGACGCGCAGACCATCCTCCGCCGAACCGCCGACGCCTGCACCGCTGCCGCCGGGCGGCCCGGCCCTGGCGGCCGCGCCCCTTCCTGAGGTCCGGCCCGTTCCTGAAAAAGACGCCAGGAGCGAGCGGCGCCGTGAGGTGCGGGCGCCAAACGCCTACGAGCGGTACACGGGCCCGGCAGGACACAGCCCCCGCACCGGGACAGGCTTCAAACCGCCCTCCTCACGACCGCGCCCACGGCAGCACACGGCCCCATTACTCACGGCCGGATCGTGGGCGGTCAGCCGGCGCACACCGGGCGGCCCGGTGACCAGACCGAACGAACGCGGATGACGTCACCTCCAGGACACCACGCGTCTGACAGGCACCTCACCGTCCCCACCGGTGTCGGCTGCTCACCCGCGGTCCAGGCGCTCCCCCTCCCGCGCGTCCTGCGGCCGGGGAAGGCCGGGGAACATGCCAGGGCGTTGCCGCCGCCCGCCACGTCTCCTTCTTGCCTTCCAGAAGGAACGGTGGCCCCACCCCCGGCTGGCACCGTCACAGACCCCACGCTTGGGTTCACGTCCACAGCCCGGCCGGTCGGCGGCACCTAGGCGCGGCTGTCCCGGCGACGGCGCTGACGCTCAGTCTCCCGCTGGCCGCCCTGCCGCGCCCGGCGGCAGCCATGCCACAGCCGGCGCCGGCGGCCGGCGAGTTCGTACCGCCCGCCGCTGCGCGGGCCGTTCCGCGCGCCACACAGATCCTCAATGCGGGGTCCAGCGGCTTCCTCTGAGCCCAGGAGGGCAGTGACCGGCTCCTGTGGACGGAGTACGCCACCGACCTGTAGCAGACCGCAGTCACCGGCCTGGCGTCCGGGTCCGGGCCGGCAGCTTTGCCGCGCCGTACCTCAATCGTGCCGCCGACCGGTTGCGGCACGTCGTCGATCGCTGCGGGGCGTGGGCGGTATGGCGCCACCGCGGTGTCGGTGTCGGCGCCACCGCGGTGTTGGTGGGTCATACCTGCTGTGGCATCTTCGGCGGCATCGTTGTCACCACTGCCGGCGGTGTCGGCGGCGCGCCCCGAGGGTCTACCGGTTGGCGGGTGTGCGTGATGGCGGCGATGTCGTACGGACCCCGGTGCAGGGTCTGCCGGCCGGGGTGTTCGGCGTGGTGGGTCGAGGACGGCGACGCGCGGTCCGTCAGCGTGCGCTTTCGGCGTCGCCGACGGCGAGGGGGCCAGCGTCACGGGGTAGTCATCGGGTCGGCCCTGGGTGTGTTCGGCTATCTGCCCGACCGGCCGAGGGCCGGGGACGCCCGGGAGGCGACCGGCTTGTGGCTGGGTACCCACTCGGTCCTGCGGCTGGGTGCCGGGCGTAACTGGGCGGACCTCCACCACCCGGGACAGGACGTCCAGCGCGGCCTGTACCTTCGACACGAGTTGCCTGACCTACCAGGCCGCATACGGCATCGTCGGTGACAAGCTCCTCGGTCTCGAACCGGTGGCGCCCGGCGACATCAGCTACCGGGGCCAGCCGCTGCGGGCCCTTCCCCTCCCGCGGCGCGGACACGTCCATGACCGCGGTCATGGACCCGGCCGCGCACGGACCCGGCCGGGCGCGGGACGGCTCGGTGCTGGGGGCGGGCGCCGCGCACAGCGTCGGACGCGGTGACCTCGACTGGGGCGGGTCTGCCGGGCCAGGCGACGCAACGGTCATGCGTAAATGTCTGATGCGCTGTGCAGCCGATGCCGGCACAGGGTCCACGGCCTCTCGCTCGGCAGTAACATCCTCACCGCAGCCGGCAACAGCACGCTGTACGCGCCGGGCGCGCTCATCGGCGCCTGCCGCGGCATGTGGTGCACGACGAGCGGCACCCCGTGCGTCACCAGGGCGAGCGTGGACGGGCCGGCCGGTGAGCGGGAAGACGACTGCGACGCCGGCGCACCCACTGCCTGCCGGTGTTCGCCGAGCGGCACCGGCCGCCACGGCCGCCGCAACGCCACAGAGTCCGCTCTGAGCATGCTGCGCGCCAACGGCGCCAAGGGCTGGGGCCGCGGAGCCTCGACACGGGCGACTCCACCCCGCAGCTCAAGGGCCCATCCCGGCGGTACGCGGTCGTCGGCGCCTCCTTCCGGCGGGCAGTACATCGGCGTCTCCCTCCGGCGGGCAGTACACCGGGGAGTTCGCCGACGGTGCCACCGGCAAAGTGCTGCACAAGCGGGACCGGGTCGCCGCCGCAATCCGGGGCGACACGCTGTGGAGCGGCGCGGTCCCGGCAGGGAAGGTCACGGCCACCAGACTCCCCGCCGGTACGGCCGTGGAGTCCTTCGCCACCCACAACGGCTGTACTCCGTCCGGCCTCCAGGCCGTCGGCCGCCGGTGTCCTGGACCTGTACTGCTGGGGCGACATGCAGGGCGCGGGCGTCTACGACCGCAGCGTCAAACGGACCGCCACCGCCCTGGCGGGCCGGGTCCTCCGACGCGTTCACTGCCGCTTTCTGCCGCGTCCGGTATCTGCCGCGGCGTTACACCCGGGCCGGGTGACAACAAGGTTTCGGCAATTCCGGTCCTGCGCAATGGCCACCTCACCAGAAAGGTCCGGGCGACGGGACAATAATGTCGACGGGCGCCCTCGCGGAGGCTTTCGGATCTTTGTCGGGAGCCGCGCGGCACTCCACCTTCGTCGGCTCATTGATCACCACGCCTTTGCAGGGCTGCCACGGTCCACGTCCGTCTGCTGCTCGTGACCCTGATCGACCTGGTGGAACGTCACCTCGGCGCAGCCAGGCTGACACGGAGATCTTCGGATCCCACCGAGCCGGCCTTCCCTCTCGGCCTCGGCGATTCAGGCAATCCAGCTCAGCTCTCACCGATCTCGGCAAGCCGTACCTGTCTGGGCTGGGCCAGGACGAAGGAGCGAGCATCCGACGCAAGTGTCCTCCCGCCCTCCATGGCGGCGGCTGTACTGCCCGGCCGAACGATCACCAGCAGTATCAAGGACCGGTACACGGCTCACACACGGCCCTTGACCTCCGCGGAGACCGAGCAGGTCGCCGGGCGCAGCATCTTCCCGGCCCGGGCTGCGGCGGGCAGACGCGTCGGGAACGCCTACCGCCGCCGGTCGCGGGGCATCAGGCCGGCACGGCGGGCCAGGTCGTCCTCCGGCCCGGTGCCACGACGCTTGCCCGGCACGGAGCGGACGACGTAGCGGAAGGGCAGCCCGCCCGGTTCGGCGACCATGCCGCCGAACCGGGTGTCGCCGGCGAACCACACTCGGTCCGCCGGGCGGGGCCCTGGCGGAGGGGGGCCGTCCCAGCCGTCCGCGGGGACGGGGAACGAGCAGTGACTCTGGCCGTCCGGCTGGAGCAGCACCACCCGCCCGTCCGTCCCCCAGCGGCGGCCCTGGACTCGCTCGCCCCCGGAGGCGACCACGCGCACGTCCTGTGTCCGCACCGGCCAGACCTGCCAGCCGTAGGTGGACATCACCAGCCGTTCCCGACGTCGCGCCCGGCGCCACACCAGCGTCAGGCCGGCCGTGACCGCGAAGACGGGCATCACGCAGGCGGCAGCGACGAGGCCTGGGGTGGAGGCCGGGCCCGTCACAAGGAGGACGGCAGCCAGCAGCAGCACTTCGCCGCTCAGCGCCAGGATGCCCCACCGCAGGCCGCGTTCACGCCGCCGCAGGACGTCCTCGACGCCCGGGGTCTCCACCGCCACCCCGGGCAGCACCTCGTAACCGTACTCCGCAGCGATCATCACGTTCCCCTTCCGCAATGGCCGTGGCGCGGGCTCGCGGGCCTCCGCCGAGGCCAGAGCCTACGCCCGCTCCCGGCCACCTACGCCCGCCCGCCCGCCCGCCCGCCCGCCCGCCCGCTCCCGGCCGCCTACGCCCGCCCGCTCCCGGCCGCCTACGCCCGCCCGCTCCCGGCCGCCTACGCCCGCCCGCTCCCGGCCGCCTACGCCCGCCTACGCCCGCTCCCGGCCGCCGGCGCAGGTCGGCCGCCGGCGCAGGCTCCTGCCCGCGCAGCTGGGGGCCAGGCGGCCGAGCAAGGCAACGAAGCCGTGGCAGGAGCCCGGCCAGGCCAAGTAGACGATGGTGTGCTCGAACACCGTTGCACACACGGCGGCGGGCCATGACCGAGACATCGGAGAAGGAGAGGCCGGTGCGGGCACGGGCGCAGACGTGCGGGATGACGCCACCAACCCTCAGCATCACGGGCCACGTCGACGCCCGTCTCGACCACGAGCTCGAACTGCACGAGCGCGGCGGCCACAAGCTTCCTCGCGCCCGTCCGACGGATCCTCTGCCAGATTCAGCATGCCCCCATCGATGTGCCCCTCAGACCGCGTTCGAGATCTGCCGTGCCGCAGGATCCAGGCAGCTGTTGCACTGGACGCGAGGAGTGCCCGGGGAAGCGGTATCCGCCGGACCTGACCGACAAGCAGCGGGCGTTGGCACAACCGACGTTGCCTGCGCCGGAAACGGGACCGAAGGGCGCGCGGCGACAGAAGCATCCGCCGCGGCGAACCGCAGACGCGATCTTCGTATGTGGTGCGGACCGGGCGCGCAAAGCGACAACTGCCGCACGACTTTCCGCCCCGGCCGACCGCGTACCGGTACTTCATACGCCGCCACGACGAGGGCACCCTCACTCGCATCCACGACGTCCTGCGCAATCAATCCATCAGGGCGAGGACCGGAAATGCTGAACCCACGGCCAAACGCATCGACTCGCAGCCCATACGCAACCGCCGGCACCGTCTCGGCCGACACCCGCAGGTCCGGCGCACGCAAGAAGGCCACGGGCCGCAAGCCGTTCAACGTCACCGACACCCCCGGCCTTCTGCCGACCGTCCACGTCCTAATCGGCCAGCATCCACGACCGCGACCGTGCTGAAGGCGCTCCCCGCTGGGGACCCCTCTCAACCACCCAACGGCTGCTGAACGTCCGGGCCGGCCACGGACTCACTGGCCGCCTCGCCGACCGGACTGCCAGCCCCCTCAATCCCATGGTGGGAATCCTCCGCAAAGAGCCAGGCCATCGAGGACTCCGGGGTTCAGCCCAAGCGATGGGCCGCGGAGCGCACGTTCGCCTGACTCACCTCCCACCGCCGCCTGACCCGCGACCACGAGCACCACACCACCCACACCGAAACCACGATCCGCTGGGCCATGATCCGCGTGACAGTCCGCCGGCTCACTCGTCAGTGCCCAGCCCGTAGGCAGGGGCCGGCAACCTTTGTGCCGCCCCGCCCGCGCAGGGGCGGCGCGATAGGCGATCATCGCCCCATGCAGCGAGTGATAGATCTCGACGAAGGTGCTGCCGCAGTCGCTGCACGCCAGCCCGCCTGGCAGGCAGCAGGGCTGACCGTCGGACCTCTGACCTGGCGCGACGAAGCAGCTCCAAGGCCGCAGCGGCTCGAAACTGACAGATCCAAGGTGAGTGATCCCGACTCGATCGGCATCCACCTACGCAAACACGGCCGCGCCGCCGTCGCGGATGCCTGCTCGCAGCGGACTTGGAACGGCTCGAAACTGTCGAACAATCTCAAGCCGAGCTCCGTCATCCGTAAGAAGCAGCAAGGGCTCCCCCCTGATGCATAGGCCGCTACACCCCGGCCCAATCGAGTCCGAGGCCGGCAAGTTGCTGGAGCCGTTCGACAGTGAGCTTCCCCCGGCGTCCTTTCTGGTTCATGATCCATACGCCCAGTTTCACGGTGTGCTCGTCGCCGTTGATAACGACGGTCTCCACATGACCTCTGGGCACTGTCAGGTGGCCTTCGCGCTCTTTGTACTGAGTGAGGGCCGCGACGCCTCGTTCGAAGGCCCCCATGGGCGTCGTGGACGGCTTCGCGGGCTCTTCCTGCTCCGGTGGGAGGGGTGTGATGCCGATCTGCTCCAGGAGCTTGCGCTGCCCATCTGCCAGGCTGTGCCAGACCTCGTGTTGGCGTTGTTTGTGGAGCCATCGGCCGATGTCCATGGCGTGGACGGTGACGCCGGGCGTGAGGCCCGTGAAGTCGCTCTCTTCGCGGACGAGTTCGCGTAGTGCGGTGTAGTGGCGTTGCCAGTCCGGCGGCCACGACGGGTTCCAGTGCTCATCGACGGCCTCCAACGCGGCCCTCCACTCCGGGTGTGCGTCGAGAGCTCCGGGCCTGCGCAGGTTGGACAGCCATTGCCCGATGGGCCGGTCCAGCATGGTCGCGGTGCGGGGTGCGCACAGCGTCCAGTGCTGGTCGTAGTAGGCCTTGGCGGCTTCCAGGTTCTCCTGGAACCGCTCATCCGCCACCGACCAGACCATGCCGAGTTTCTCCAGCCGGCGGGCGCGCTGACCGCTCATCTCTCCGGCCGCGTAGGCCCTTCGCTGTTCTGCGACCCACTGCCCGAGGGGCGTCGCGCCTTCGCGGTGCCCGTAGGGCACGCGGGCGTTCCCTTCCCGCTCCACATACGTCTTGAGCTTCGCCCAGCCGCGGGCCCAGTCCTGCTTCTCGGTGTCGATGACGTTGAAGGACACCCAGCTGGCGACCATCACCGGGTCACGCGGAGCCGCGAAACGCAGCAGCAGGCGGGATTCCCCGCCTTCCTCGGGTACCGCCCCGATCCTCACGGACGGCTGCGCGATGTCCTTCTGCGGCTCTTGAGGGATCGCGAGCAACTCGACGGCCTCTTCATCATGAGCGCGCAGCCCTTCAAGGACTCTCACCAGGGGGCGATACGATCCCGAGCCGACCATGTCCTGTGGTGTTTCTCCCGGCTGAAGAAACACCGGCACGATCAAAGAAGCCAGCTTTCCCTCTCCCGGCTTCTGCCGCAGAGCACGGCCGATGGCCTGCACGATGTCGTGCGGCGCCCCCTTCGGATCGAGCAGGGCCACACTGTCCACGGCCCTGACGTCGACGCCCTCACCCAGGACGCGGCAATTGGAGAGAACAGCCCGCCGCGCCGTAGTGCCGAACGAGCCCAGCACCTCCCGCCGGTGCTCGGGGGCGTGCTCGCCGCACAGCCAGTCCGCCCACATCCACTTCGGGTACTTCTCCGGCTCATTGGCATGCAGCTTCGCCGCCACCCGCTCCAGGCCCTCCGCGTAAGCCTGCGCCTCAATAGTCCGGTGGTGGAAGGTAATACACGTCGACAGGTCGTGCTGCGCCATCGTGTGCAGCAGCGCGGCCTGCAGCGCCCCGAGTCGCTGCCCGCGGACCTCTTCACCATACCGGTCCTCACCGTAGAGCCGCTGGGGGGTGAGGACGGGGTCCTTCAGCTCGAGGACGATGATCTGATACCGCGCCAGCAGCCCGCGCGAGACGGCAGAGGCGAGCGAGAGCTTGTACAGGACGGGCCCGAAGATCTTCTCGTCGTCCATGGAGGCAGCCATCTCCCGCGGCAGCGGATCCCGCACCCCCTCAGCGACCTCCCGATGGCGCTCTTCCCAGATCCGCGGCGTCGCGGTCATATACAACCGGCGGCAAGCCCGGATGACGGCCTGGTCGTGGATATCCGCCCACGCCTTACCCATCGACCCGGAAGTCCGGTGCGCCTCATCGACCACCGCCAAATCCACCGGATCAAGTTTCTGGCCGTAGGCCCCCTCGAAAGCCTCCGCCAGCACACCCAGCGACGCATACGTGGCGTAGATGGTCACCGGCCCGCGCCCGTGCCACAGCGCCAGCTGCACCGGATTGGTGGTGGAGCGCACCTTCAGCCCCCACAGCTCCGGGCCATCCTGCAACGAGCACACCGCAACCGCCGGCCCCCGATGCCCCACCTCATGCCACGCCCTCGCCGTCTGCGCCAGCAGATCCAGCGTCGGCACCAGCACCAGCACCCGCCCGCGGGGCACCAGCCGCTTCGCTGACGCCGCAGCAATCATCGTCTTCCCCGTGCCACACGCAGCGTGCACCTGACCGCGCAGCCCATTGAACGGAACACCGCCCGGAGGGACATCAAGACCACGCACAATGGCGGCAACAGCCTCGATCTGGTGATCACGCAGTTTCACGGCCATGCCCCGTGTTCTCCTTGTCGCGGGATGTCGCACGTAATCAGAATGGGGATTCCGGCTGCGCGGATGCGGCTCGGGGGGAGTAGTGTCTCATCCCAGATACTACACAGTTCACTACAGTGATGCAGCAGCTTGGGTCGATTTCCGCCTCCAGGGTGATACCCGGTTGAATACCATGCGGCAACGGCCGGTTGCCCTGTACGCCGAGACGCAGTCGAGCTGGCCGGGACGACGTGTGGGGAGTTGAGGAAGCGTCAGGGCGGAGCGTTAGCGGAGCCCGTATCCACGGCAGGGTGGCGCTCCGGCCGGCACCCGCAGTCTGTCACTTCCATTGCAGGGGTGGTGCACTGGTTTTCCCAGCGGCTACACAGACCAGCGCGTGATGCACTCACCCCTGTAGCCAGCCTCAGGAATCCCGCTTGCGGGATTCCCTCAATTCGCGCTTGCGCGAATTGACACGCTTTCAGAATTCCGCTTGCGGAATTCAATTCCCGCGCCAGCGCGGGAATCTGGCGGAGCGTCAGCGGAGCCACGCCCGAAGCGCAGCGGAGGGCGCAACTCCCCAGCGCGCCAGCGCTGGGGTACCCGCTCCGCGGGAATTGAATTCCGCAAGCGGAATTCTGAAAGCGTGTCAATTCGC
>NZ_JBEZWO010000008.1:0-16075 GCF_040637515.1 Streptomyces sp. NPDC029041
ATCTTCATGCTGCAGAACTTGGGACCGCACATCGAGCAGAAGTGAGCTGTCTTGGCGGGCTCCGCCGGCAGGGTCTCGTCGTGGAACTCCCGTGCCGTGTCCGGGTCGAGGGCCAGGTTGAACTGGTCCTCCCACCGGAACTCGAAGCGAGCGTCCGACAGCGCGTCGTCCCACTCCTGCGCACCCGGATGCCCCTTGGCGAGGTCCGCTGCGTGGGCGGCGATCTTGTAGGTGATGACACCGGTCTTGACGTCATCACGGTTCGGCAGGCCCAAGTGCTCCTTGGGCGTGACGTAACACAGCATCGCCGTGCCCCACCAGGCGATCATCGCGGCACCGATGCCGGAGGTGATGTGGTCGTACGCCGGTGCGACGTCGGTGGTCAGCGGGCCGAGCGTATAGAACGGAGCTTCATCGCAGATCTCCTGCTGAAGGTCGATGTTCTCCTTGATCTTGTGCATCGGGACGTGGCCCGGGCCCTCGATCATGGTCTGAACGTTGAAACGCTTCGCGACCCGGTTGAGTTCCCCGAGCGTGCGCAACTCCGCGAACTGGGCCTCGTCGTTGGCGTCCGCGATCGACCCGGGCCTGAGGCCGTCCCCGAGCGAGTACGTCACGTCGTACGCGGCGAGGATCTCGCAGAGCTCCTCGAAGTTCTCGTACAGGAACGACTCCTTGTGGTGCGCGAGGCACCAGGCCGCCATGATCGAGCCGCCGCGGGAGACGATGCCGGTCTTGCGGTTCGCCGTCAGCGGCACGTACGGCAGGCGCACACCCGCGTGGACCGTCATGTAGTCCACGCCCTGCTCGGCCTGTTCGATGACGGTGTCCTTGTAGATCTCCCAGGTCAGCTCCTCGGCTCGGCCGTCGACCTTCTCCAGGGCCTGGTAGAGCGGCACGGTGCCGATGGGCACGGGGGAGTTGCGCAGCACCCACTCACGCGTGGTGTGGATGTTGCGGCCGGTGGACAGGTCCATGACCGTGTCGGCGCCCCAGCGGGTCGCCCAGGTCATCTTCTCGACCTCCTCCTCGATGGAGGAGGTCACCGCCGAGTTGCCGATGTTGGCGTTGACCTTCACCAGGAATCGCTTGCCGATGATCATCGGCTCGATCTCCGGGTGGTTGACGTTGGCCGGCAGCACGGCCCGGCCTGCGGCGATCTCGTCACGGACCACCTCGGGAGAAACGTTCTCCCGGATGGCCACGTACTCCATCTCGGGCGTGATCTCGCCGCGGCGGGCGTACGCGAGTTGCGTGACGGCCTCTCCGCCCCTGCCGCGACGCGGCTGGCGGGGCCGGCCGGGGAACACCGCGTCCAGGTTCCGGAGACCGCCCCGGGGGGAGGTGTGCTTGATGCCGTCGTCCTCGGGACGGACGGGGCGGCCCGCGTACTCCTCGGTGTCGCCGCGGGCGATGATCCAGTTCTCGCGCAGCGGCGACAAACCCCTGCGGACGTCGGTTTCGACGAGTGGATCGGTGTAGGGGCCCGACGTGTCGTACAGCGTGACCGACCGGCCGTTGGTGAGGTGCACCTGACGGACCGGCACGCGCAGATCGGGGCGGGTTCCCTCGATGTACGCCTTGTGCCAGCCGATGGACTTCCCGGCCTCCTCGGACGTCTCGTCCTGGATGGAGGCAGGCGTGCGTGCGTCCTTGTTGGTCATGAGACCTACTCCCTACGCCGGCATTACCCGGTAACAGGTTCGGCGGTCGACGCAGCGGTTTCCGTCCGGCGACGTTTCGTGTGAAACATCACTCGACTCCGGCGATGTTTCATGTGAAACATCGCTGGGACGGAGGTCAGCGCCCTCTCAGCCCGGTGCTCCGAGCTCCCGCGTGTACAAAAGGTGCCCCCACGCTAGCGGCAATTCTGGCGCGGTGAACAGAGGGCCCCCCTCGTTCTTGCGATGATCGGGCGGTGACCACGACGCAGCGTCCCTCCTTCCCACCGCCCGAGCCGCCCCGCGGATCCGGCGCCGGAAACGGCAATGGCCGTGGTGACGGCCATGATTACGCCGCCGGAGCCGGGCAGGGGCCGGCCGGGGGGCAAGGACCTGCCAGGCGGCAGAGCCCCGAGCTCGGGTACGGGCAGGACGCGGGATTCGGCCCTGGGGACCGCGGTGAGTATGGGACGGGCTCCGGCAGTGGCCGGGGTACCGGTTCTCCGGGCGGTCATCCCCGTCAGAGTTGTCCATTCGGCGGACAGGGCCCCGGACAGGGAGCCGATGGCGGGTACGGACCAGGGCCCACCGGAGGTGGCGGCCACGGCCGCGGCCGCGGCGACGGGTACGGCGGAGGCGACGGGCAGGGCCACGGGCACGGCGGTGGCCCCGGACACGGCCACGGCCAGGGTGGCGGCGACGGACAGGGCCCCGGTCAGGGCGGTGGCGACGGTAACGGCCATGGCCCAGGTTCCGGCGCGGGCGGCGGGCACGGGCACTCTCACAGTCACGGTCCGGCCACGCCGGTCTCCCAGCACCTGCGCAAGGTCATCGCGGCGATCCTCATCCCGTTCGCCGCCGCCGTGCTGGTCGGTCTCGCCGTGCTGTGGCCCGGCGGCGCTCCGGCACACGAGCGCACCGGCGTCGGTTTCGACCGGCAGACGCAGGACGCCACCGTCACCAAGGTGGTCGAGGTGAGCTGCAAGGAGGCCGGCGCTTCAGGCGTGCCGCCCACGGGTGACACCTCCACGGCCGAGGGTTCCTCCGCGGTGCAGGAGGAGAAGGGCACCTGCAAGCGGGCGACGATCCGGGTCGACAGCGGCGACGACAAGGGCCGTACGTTCACCGAGATCGTCCAGCCCGACCAGTCCCGCCAGTTGCACGAGGGCCAGAAGGTCGTGGTCGCCTACGAGCCCTCGGCCCCGAAGGACCTGCAGTACTCGGTCACCGACATCAACCGCCGGCTGCCCATGGCACTGCTCGCGGGCATCTTCGCCGTCGCCGTGGTGATCGTCGGGCGGATGCGAGGGGTCATGGCGCTGGTCGCCCTGGCCATCAGCTTCATGGTGCTGAACTTCTTCATCCTGCCCGCGATCCTTCAGGGCTCCAATCCGCTGGTCGTGGCGGTGGTGGGCGCGAGCGCCATCATGCTCATCGCCCTGTACCTGTGTCATGGCCTGTCGGCCCGGACGTCCGTGGCGGTGCTCGGCACCCTCATCTCACTGCTGCTGATCGGTCTCCTCGGCTCGGTGTTCATCGACTGGGCCGCCCTGACCGGGAACACCGATGACAACACCGGTCTGATCCACGGCCTCTACCCGACGATCGACATGAGCGGTCTGCTGCTGGCCGGCATCATCATCGGCTCGCTCGGCGTACTCGACGACGTCACGGTCACGCAGACCTCGGCGGTCTGGGAGCTGCACGAGGCCAACCCGTCGATGGGCTGGCGGGGGCTCTACCGCGCCGGCATCCGGATCGGCCGCGACCACATCGCCTCGGTCGTCAACACACTCGTCCTCGCCTACGCGGGTGCCGCGCTGCCTCTGCTGCTGCTCTTCTCCATCGCCCAGAGCAGTGTGGGAACGGTCGCCAACAGCGAGCTGGTCGCGGAGGAGATCGTGCGCACGCTGGTCGGTTCGATCGGCCTGGTCGCCTCGGTGCCGGTCACCACCGCCCTGGCGGCACTGGTGGTCTCGGCCGACCGTCCCGGCCCGGTACCCGCCCCGGAGGCCTCCACGGTCCCGGCGCGCGGGGGGAGGGGCAGGCGCCGCAAGCGCTGACGCCTGAGTGTCCAGGGCGTCCCGCCGTCGGAGGAAGATCGTAGGACGATCGCAGGAGGAAGCGTTCCTGCACGGCTCGGCGGCGCCGGGTGAAGCGTTACTCCAGCGTGCTGCCGGGCCATGTCTCAGCCGGCGCCCTGCTCGGCGAGGATGCGGTCCAGGGCCTCGTCGAGGTGCGCGTCGAAGTCGGCGAGCGAGCCCTCCTGGCCCAGCGGCACCAGCTTGTCCGTACGGTCGAGGAAAGCGACGAGTGGTGCGGTCGACGAACGGAACAGCGCCTGGTCGCTGCCCACCTGAAGCCGGATCAACACCTCGCCCAGCGCATCGGGGTCGACAGGCGTGACGCGCACATCGCCCTCCCCGCACGGCCGGCCGACCCCGTCGATCAGCAACTCCCGCCCGAAAGCCCACGTCACCGGGGCGTCACCGGGCAAGTGGAACGTCAGCCGGACGGCATAGGGATCACTGGACTCATAGCGCAGCTCCACCGGAATGCGGAAGGAGAGCTCCTCGGACACGAGAAAGCTCATCATGACCTCTGCTTGTACGGACTCGCGCATCGATAACCCCGTCAAATCGCCGTTACTGGCCGGGAACAAACCTCTGACACTTGGTGGAATCTTGCTGAACGTACACAGCAGATCACAAGGAGTGAGTTTTCACATACTGATAGAGAGCGCGAGTGAGCCGAGCCGCCGCCCCATCTCTGCCTGCAACTGCCGGGCCGCGGGCAGCAACCGGTCGGCCTGGTGTGCGGGGAGTGAGATGGCCATCGTCGCTGCCGTTGTGCCGAGGGTGAGGGGGATCGCGGCACAGACCGCGCCCAGGGCGTACTCCTGGCGCTCGGTCACCGGCTCCATCCGCCGGATCCGCTCCAGGCGTCTGAGCAGGCTGTGGTTGTCGCGCACCGTGTACGGCGTGAGGGGCTGCACGGGGTAGCGGTCGAGGTGGTCACGGCGGGCCTCCTCGTCCACCTGGGACAGCAGGCACTGCCCGACGGCGTGCGCGTGTCCGGTCTCCCGGAAGTCGGCCCATTCCTCGACGGCCGGGTTGACGGGGGTGTCGGAGACGCACATGACCTCGATCTCGCCCTCGCGGTAGACCGCGTAGTACACGGGCACGCCCAGGGTGTCCCGCCAGTGCGCCAGGGCGTCGACGATCGTGCTGCGACGTTTCTGCCGCGCCCCGCTGCCGCTCAGCCGCTCGGCCGCCTCACCGAGGAAGAACAGGCCCTTGTCCCGGCGTAGATAGCCCTCGTGCACGAGTGTGCGCAGCAGGTGATACGTCGTCGGCAGCGCCAGCCCGGTCTCACGGGCCAGTTGCTTGGCCGGGGCGCCGTACTCATGGGCGGCGACGGTCTCCAGCAGGCGCATCGCGCGCTGCACGGATCCGATCAGGGTCGGCGGAGGGGGTGCGGCAGCGGGAGGCCGTGGTCCGGAAGGCGCCGCCGAGCGAGGTTGCGCGGGGACGCTGCTGAGGTGGACGGGTGCGGTGTCAGCCGGGACCAAGGGGCTCTCCCGAAGCGCGAGGGGGCAGACCCGTGCGGAGGAACACGGGTGGGGGTGTATGCCGCTCGCGGGGAAGTCCCCGCGTCGAGTTTCGGACTCTATTCGCCTGCCACCGCGTGCAGACGGCCCCACAGGGAAACTTCCCCCGCCCGAGGGAACCGGTGATTCCAGGCGTGTCCCGCTACCCCCACCGGTTCCCCACCGGCCTCACCAGTCGCTGCGCGACGAGGAGCTCGACGTGAACTTGCGTACGACGTAGATCAGTCCGCCGACCAGGGCCACGAACACCAGCACCTTGAAGAGCAGTCCGATGACGAAACCGACCACACTGGCGATCAGCCCGCCGAACACGACCAGGGCGATGACCGGCACCGCGATCCACTTCACCCACCACGGCAGTCCCGTGAAGATCTCTCGCATCGCCCTCGTCCTTACCTCTCCGCCCGTTCGAGTGCCGGGTTCTGTCAGTTCTGTCGGATCTCTGATGTCCTGCACTCGATGCTAGGTGCGCGAGGGGGTCGAACGGGTGCCTCGCATCCCTTGTCCTCCCCTGACCGATCCCCTAGGGAACCCCGAGACGTTGCGTCAGCTCTCGGGCGGAGAGAAGACCACCAGCACCCTCAGATCCTCGGTGATGTGGTGGAACTTGTGGGCGACGCCCGCCGGCACGTAGATCACGCTGCCGCGCGCCACCTGGGTCGTCTCCAGGCCGACGGTGATCGAGGCCCGCCCGCTCACAATGAAGTAGACCTCGTCCTGCTTGTGCGGCTTCTGTGGATCCTGTTCGCCCGCGTCGAGGGCGTACAAGCCGACCGACATGTTCTGCTCCCGCAGAAACTGCAGGTAGGCGCCCTCGTTGGCGGCGCGCTCGGCCTCCAGTTCGTCCAGCCGGAATGCTTTCATCGCCTTGTCCGCCCCTGCCTCTTGTGCCCGTGTCCGATCAGGTCTGCCACGATCAGACACATGATGAATTTCCTAGTCAAGACGATCGCGAACGCGGGCGCTCTGGCGGTCGCCGTATGGCTGCTCGACAAGATCACCCTGACCGGTGACAGCACGGGCAAGGAGTTCGCCACCCTGATCATCGTGGCGCTGCTCTTCGGCCTGGTGAACTTCCTGGTCAAGCCGGTGGTCAAGCTGCTCAGCCTGCCGCTGCTGATACTGACCCTCGGCCTGTTCACGCTGGTCGTCAACGCGCTGATGCTGCTGCTCACCTCCTGGCTGGCGGACAAGCTCGACCTGAGCTTCCACGTGGACGGCTTCTGGACGGCTGTCGTGGGCGGCCTGATCATCTCGGTCGTCTCCTGGGCGCTGCACGTCATCCTGCCCGACGGGGACTGAGCGGACATGACGTACCGGGTCTGCTTCGTCTGCACGGGCAACATCTGCCGCTCGCCGATGGCCGAGATCGTCTTCCGCGCGCGGGTGGCCGAGGCCGGTCTCGACGAGCTGGTGGAGGTCGACAGCGCCGGTACGGGCGGCTGGCACGAGGGAGACGGCGCCGATCCGCGCACCGTGGCCGTCCTGGAGGACAACGGATACCCGGGCGGCCACACGGCCCGGCAGTTCCGGTCGTCGTGGTTCTCCCGCCTCGACCTCGTGATCGCCCTCGACGCCGGCCATCTGGGGGCCCTGCGCCGCCTCGCGCCCACCGAGCAGGAGGCCGCGAAGGTACGGCTGCTCCGTTCGTACGATCCCGCCGCCGGCGACGACCTCGACGTACCGGACCCCTACTACGGGGGAAGGGACGGCTTCGAGGAGTGCCTTGAGATGGTGGAGGCGGCGAGCACCGGTCTGCTCGCCGCAGTGCGCGAGGACGTGGAGGGACAGGCGGCATGAATGATTCCGCGACGGGTGCCGGGGGTGGCGGGGCAGACGCCGCAGATGACGTGACGGGGGCCGCGCGCGAGGTGACGACACTCGCGGGCCTGGCAGCGGGCGCCGGTGAGGGCACGCGTGCGGTGCGGGCCGGGCTGCCCGAGCCGGTCAAGCACGAGCCCACCCTCCCCGGCCCGGTGTTCGCGGCCCACTTCCATCTCCCGGGCGATCCGACGGGCCCCTACACCTACGGCCGCGACGAGAACCCGACGTGGACGCTGCTCGAACGTGCCGTCGGCGAGCTGGAGGCGCCCGGCGGGGGCGGCTCGGAGACGCTCGTCTTCGCCTCGGGCATGGCGGCGATCTCGGCGGTGCTCTTCTCCCAGTTGCGCACCGGCGACGTGTGCGTCCTGCCCGACGACGGCTACCAGGCGCTGCCGCTGGTCCGCGCTCAGCTGGAGGCGTACGGCATCGAGGTGCGCACGGCGCCCACCGGCGGGGACGCCCAGCTCGACGTCCTCGACGGTGCGAGGCTGCTGTGGATCGAGACCCCTTCCAATCCCGGGCTCGACGTGTGCGACATCAGGCGGCTCTCCGAGGCGGCACACGCGCGTGGTGCCCTGGTGGCCGTCGACAACACCCTCGCCACGCCGCTCGGCCAGCGTCCGCTGGAGCTGGGCGCGGATTTCGCGGTGGCCAGCGGCACCAAGCAGCTCACCGGCCACGGCGATGTCCTCCTGGGCTACGTGGTCGGCCGGGACGCCGAGGCCATGGCTGCCGTGCGCCGCTGGCGCAAGATCGCCGGTGCGATTCCCGGGCCCATGGAGGCCTGGCTCGCGCACCGTTCGATCGCGACGCTGCAGATGCGGGTCGACCGGCAGAGCGTCACGGCCCTTGCCGTCGCGCAGGCGCTGCGCGAGCGGCCCGAGGTGGCTGGGCTGCGCTACCCCGGGCTGACCGACGACCCCTCCCACGAGGTCGCCGCGCGGCAGATGCGGCGCTTCGGCTGCGTCGTGTCGTTCACGCTGCCCACCCGCGCGCGTGCCGACCGGTTCCTCGACGCTCTGCGCCTCGTGGACGATGCGACGAGCTTCGGCGGGGTGCGGTCCACCGCCGAACGGCGTGGCCGCTGGGGCGGAGACGCCGTGCCGGAGGGCTTCATCCGGCTGTCGGTGGGCGCCGAGGATCCCGAGGACCTGGTGGCGGATGTGCTGCGCGCGTTGGACGAGTCGGCCGCCTGACCACCCCCACGGACGGTCCGAGCCTCCCCCCTCGTGGCTCGGACCGTCCTCCGGTTCCGCGCGCAAGAACCGCGTGACCAAGGCTAGTTGACTCTCTGTCAGTGTCCAATCACAGTAGCGACAGGAACCTATCGACTTATTTATAGTTGAGCACCGGCCAGGGCAGGGAGCAGGGGCCGACGAGGGGAGTCCGCGGTGGATCTGGCCTTGCTGCGGACCTTCGTGACCGTGCACCGGGCCGGCTCCTTCACCCGCGCCGCCGCCCTGCTCGGCCTCTCCCAGCCTGCTGTCACCTCGCAGATACGGACGCTGGAGCGGCAGCTGGGCCGCCCTCTGTTCCTGCGGCAGGCCCGTGGTGTGACCCCGACGAGCATCGGCGACGAACTCGCCCACAAGGCCGCACCTCACCTCGACGCCCTGGTGGAGATCACCGAGACCGGGCTCGACGACGACTCCTCCTTACGGACGCTGCACCTCGCGGGCCCTTTGGAGTTCACCGCCGAACGAGCCCTGCCCGCCCTCACGGAACTGACCGGTGAGGACGGCCAGGGCTTCGCCTTGCGCGCCTCGTTCGGGACCGCCGAGGAAACGCTGGAAGGGCTTTCTGCCGGGCATCATGATCTGGCCATCAGTACGGCTCAGCCACGCGGTGCCCTGCTCACGGCGACTGCGCTCTGCGACGAGGAGCACGTTCTGGTCGCCGCCCCGCGCTGGTCCGAGCAGACCGGGCCCGGGCAGTCGGACCGCGTTCCGGAACCGGCCCTGGAGAAGGTTCCGGTGGTGGAGGTGCACGAGTCGCTGCCGTTCGTCTCCCGCTACTGGGCATCCGTCTTCGACTCGCACCCGTCCGCCCCGGGCACCGTGATCGTCCCCGACCTGCGTGCGGTCCTGGCTTGCGCGGTGGCGGGCGCCGGCCTGGCGGTGCTGCCCCGCTATCTGTGCGCGGCGGCGCTGGAGCGGGGCGAGGTCGTCGCGCTGCACGAGCCGGCGGTGCCGCCGCTGCGGACGTACTTCCTGGTGGTCCGGACCGGGACGCTTGCGATGCCCCATATAGCGCGGGCGCATGACTGGTTGCTGCGGTCCTCTGCCGACTGGTGCTGAGCCGCTCGGATCCGTGTGCCGGGTCGCGCGGACGGTGAGCTGTGGGCGCTCGGGGCCGTGTCTCACTCTGGGAGCTCGGCCGGTGACGTTTCGCGATGTTTCACGTGGAACCAGCCGGGCCACATTTCACTCATGACCGTGCGACCCGTGGTCAAGCGCACCGCCCGCGCCGTTCTGCTGGACGGTGCCGACCTGATACTGATCAAACGCACCAAGCCGGGTGTGGATCCCTACTGGCTCACCCCCGGTGGCGGAGTCGAGCCCAAGGACTCGACCGTCGTCGATGCCTTGCACCGCGAGGTGTACGAAGAGCTCGGCGCGAAGATCACCGATGTCGTGCCCTGCTTCGTGGACACCATGGAGCACATAGGAGAGGACGGCGGCGCGACCGGGGTGAAGGTGCAGCACTTCTTCGTCTGCCGTCTGGAGTCCATGGACCCCTCCCTGCGCCACGGACCCGAGGTGGACGAGCCGGTCGGCGAGTACGAGATCGTGCGCGTGCCCTTCACCCGGGTCGGAATCGCCTCCGTTCATCTCGTGCCGCTGTCGCTGCGGCACTACCTGGACGGCAACATCGAGGGCGTCCTCGCCATGCACGCGCCGGACCTGGGCTGAGACGCCGCCTGATCAGCTTCCGGCCGCGACGAGCTCCTCCACGGAGTCGTGCCGTATGCGGTCCGAGGGGATTCCGATGTCGCGCAGGGCGTCCACACCGCTGCGGATCATGCCGGGCGGGCCCGAGAGGTAGGCGTCGAACTCGTCCCACGGCCCGTAGGTGCGTATGGCGTCCGGCAGCTGCAGGTGCGCCTGCTGGTCGATGATCGCGCGGACCGAGAGCCAGGGGTGGGTCTGCTGCAGACGGAGCATGGTGTCGATGTCGTACAGGTCATGGTCGGTGCGGGCACCGTAGAAGACCTCGACCGACCGGCGGTCCCCGTGCTCGGCGACATCCTCGACCAGGGCCTTGATGGGGGCTATGCCCGTGCCGCCGCCCAGGCAGAGCAGGCCGTTGTCGGTGGTGTGGTCGACGGTCATGGAACCCGCGGGCGGGCCCAGCCGGATGATGTCGCCGGGGCGGGCGCGGTGCACCAGGGCGTTGGAGACCCAGCCGGCCGGTACGGCCTTGACGTGGAACGACAGCAGACCGTCGGACCGGGGCGCCGACGCGAAGGAGTAGTGCCGCCAGATCCGCGGCCACCACGGCGTCTCCACGCTCGTGTACTGCCCGGCCAGGAACGGGTACGGCTGGTCGGGTCGGACGGTGACCACCGCGACGTCCGGCGTTCTCAGGTCGTGCGTGACGATCTCGGCGTACCACCAGGCAGGGGCACGAAGTTCGTCCGCGGCCGCAGCGTCGATCATGACCTGGGAGATCGTGGTGTAGGCCCGGATCCAGGCCGCCTCCATCTCCGCGTTCCACACCCCGGCGGCGTACTTGCTCAGCGCGCCGATGAGGCACTCGCCGACGGCCGGGTAGTGCTCCGGCCGCGTCCCGTACTTGCGGTGACCCCGGCCGAGCTTTTGCAGGTAGTCGACGAGGACGTCCTTGTTGTCGATGTGCTCGGCGGCTGTGAGCAGCGCTCTGAGCAGCCGGTCCCGCTGGGTGTCCATAGCGGCCGGGAAAAGCGACCGCAGGTCGGGGTGGCGGACGAAGAGCAGGGCGTAGAAGTACGACGTGACCTTGTCGGCGACCGGCGCGACCTCGGCCATGGTGCGGCGGATGAGGAGAGCGTCAGGGGAGCCCTCTTCGGCCGGTGCGGTGGTGCCCTGAGTCGAGGGTGACACCGGTGCGTGTTCCTGGGCGGGAACCCGCTGTACGGGGGGAGTACGGGGAGGGGCGACGGTCGAGACGAAAGGCGTCGGGGTGAGCGCCGTGGGCGCGGGGCCCGACGGCGGGACGGTGGCCGGGCCGGAAGCCGCGGAGGGGGCCGGAGCGTGCTGTGCGGCGAGGGGGACGGGTGTGGATACCGCGTCCGGATGTTCCCGTCCTTGGTCTGGCCCACCGGGGCCCGGGCTGCCGGTCGCCGAGCCGGTGGACCCGGGCGTGGTGTGTGCCGGTGCCTCCGGGGCGGGCCCGGGCCTGCCCACCGGGCGGATCGTGGCCGGTCGACGCCCTTCCGCCGTGCTGTCCGGCGCCCCGGCGTCGGTGTCCGGTACTGGCGTCGGGATCTTGCGGGGCGTGAACCAGTCGCCCCCGCCGCCAGAAGTGCCGTTGTCGGCCGACGTGGTGGTCGGAGCGTCCATGGTGTGCCTCGCCTCGAGCATCTTTCGGTCGGTCTGCGCACTTCCGAAGCCGGAAGGTGCCTGCTTCCCCCGTGGACGGTCTGCGTTCCCATCCTTGTCGCGGCCAATACGGCCACATTCAACCCGTATTCCGGCTCCGTACGGACAAGTAAGGCGAGAGTGTGACATTGGCCGCAGTGACACTCATCGAGCTTCCCACCCGCCTGGCCACTTCCGGCGTATACCCGGAAACGCGGGTCTTAGATCTCTCCGTCCCGTTAGGCTGCATTGCCCCGCACCACCCCAAACGGGACGGGGCGTCCCGTCCCGGATGCGAACCGGACTCGACCCTACCGGCCACTGCCGTGCACACAAGTCCCCCCTCCTCTCGTCACGCATGCGCGCATGGCGCGAATCACCAAAGGCCACCAACTCTCAAGCCGTACAGCCCCGTTCAGGTGTAGACAAGACGCTCGATGTTCTTACCTGTTTCACGTGAAACGTCCGGCACTGGTCCTTGGTCTGTGCGGGCGGCGACAACTGGCCAAAAGCTCGCCCGTCTCCGCTGAAACAGGTGGACGCCGAGGGCCCTCGTCGGACAGCCTGACGTGCGTGCCGACTCCTTCCCTTGCCTCATTGCCCATCCGCCGTCTGACACTCCACGATCAAGCCGCCTGCGCCGACTTGTCCGAGGACCGGGGGTGGCCACGGGAGGAGCACAAGTGGGGCTTCCTCCTCACGGCTGGGAAGGGCTACGGCATCGACGACCCCGCGGGCGGCCTCGTGAGCGCCTGCGTCGTCACCGAGTACGGACCGCAAGTGCCCGCCCTCGCCGCGATCGGCATGGTCCTGGTCGCGGGACGGCACGCTCGGCAGGGCGTGGGACGCCGGCTGATGCGCCACGTCGTCTCGGCGATGGGCACCACGCCCCTCACCCTGCACGCGACGCCGAACGGCCGCCCCCTTTACGAGGAACTCGGCTTCAAGGTCACCGGACGGGCCGAGATGGTCTGCGGGCGCTTCACTCCCGGTGGGCCGGAGCCGGAGGTGTCCACCCGAGCCGCGACCGCCGAGGACCTCACCGCGATCCTCCGTCTCGACGAGCAGGTGTTCGGGAGCGACCGCACCCACATCGTCACCCGGCTGCCGGCCTTCGCCGACCAGTTGCGCGTGGCCGAGGACGGCGGACGGATCATCGGGTACGCGGCCGCCTGGCCCAACATGGACACCCACGTCGTCGGGCCGCTCATCGCTCGCGACACGTCGGTGGCCCAGGCTCTCATCGCCTCCCTCGCCGCCCAGACCGACCGTCCCCTGCGCACCGACATCGACGTGCGGCACGAGGAGCTCCTCGCGTGGGTGAAGGAGCGCGGCCTGCAATCCGTCGCCTTCAACGCGGTGATGGCGTACGGGATCGCCGAGTTGCCCGGCGACTGGAGCCGGCGGTTCGCACCGGTCACGGTCGCGGCCGGCTGACGAGCCCCCAGACGACGACGCCGGCTCCCGGAACAGGGAACCGGCGTCGTCGCGCTGTGAGGGCCGGGTCAGGCGAGAGCCTGCACGGCGGCCGTGGCGAAGCGGTGGTCCTGATCCGGGGCACCGCCGCCGACGCCGATCGCGCCGATCAGCCGGCCGTCGCGGTGCACCGGCACGCCGCCGGCGATGAACAGCAGCGGCCGGTCGAGCGCGGTCGGCAGCGTGTGGAAGAGGCCTCCGGGCTGCACCGCGTCCACCAGGTCGGCGGTGGGCGCGTTCAGCTGCAGAGCGGTGTAGGCCTTGCGGGTGCTGGTCTCACCGGAGATCAGCACGGCTCGGTCGTCACGCCGGAAGGCGAGCAGATGGCCGCCCGCGTCCAGGACGGTGACGCTGACGGTGATGCCTGTGACCTCGGCGGCGCGGTGGGCCGCGGCCACGAGAACATCGGCGTCCTGAGTGGTCAGCGGGGCGACTGCGGTGGTGGTGCTCATGAAGGGTTCTCCCGAAGGCTGTGCGGTCGTTGCAGGTCGTGAGGCCGATTGCGGTCGACGCGGGTCGTGGGGCCGGTGGGCCGGGTCTCGTTGCTCAGTGGTGGACGGCAGTGCGCTGCTCGGCTGGTGCGGCCTTTGTGACGACGGTGCTGGGGCCACCGGTGCGGCGCTCCAAGGCGGCCGAGAGGAAGGCCAGGACCAGAGCCGCGGCGGCCAGGGCGGCACCGACCCAGTTGGGCGCCGTGTAGCCGAGGCCCGCCGCGATCACCAGGCCACCGAGCCAGGCGGAGAGCGCGTTGCCCAGGTTGAAGGCGCCGATGTTCACAGCGGAGGCCAGGGTCGGGGCGCCGTGCGCCTGGTCGAGCACACGCTTCTGCAGCGGTGGCACGGTGGCGAATCCCAGAGCACCGATCAGCGCGATGGTGACCGCCGAGAGCAGCTTGTCGTGGGCGGTGAAGGTGAACAGGGCCAGGACGACGGCCAGGGCACCCAGGGAGACGTACAGCATGGGCATGAGGGCGCGATCGGCGAACGCTCCGCCGACCAGGTTGCCGCCGACCATGCCGAGGCCGAAGAGGACCAGCAGCCAGGTGACGGAGCCGTCGGCGAAGCCCGCGACATGGGTCATCATCGGCGCGATGTAGGTGATGGCCGCGAAGACACCGCCGAAGCCCAGGACGGTCATGGCCATGGCGAGGAGGACCTGTACGTTCTTGAACGCGGCCAGCTCATGGCGCAGACGCACGCCCTCCGCCTTGGGCATGTCCGGGACGAGCCGGGCGATGCCGGCCAGGCCGACGACGCCGAGGGCGGCGACGATGCCGAAGGTCACCCGCCAGCCGACGGACTGCCCCACGAGCGTGCCCAGCGGGACACCGACGACATTGGCGACGGTCAGACCGGTGAACATCATCGCGATGGCACCGGCCTTCTTGTCCGGAGCGACGAGGTCCGCCGCGACGACCGACCCGATGCCGAAGAAGGCGCCGTGGGCCAGCGAGGCGACGATCCGGCCGATCAGCATGACGGAGAAGGCGGGGGCCAGGGCCGAGAGCAGGTTCCCCAGGATGAAGAGGCCCATCAGCAGCATCAGCATCCGCTTACGGGAGACCTTCGTGCCGAGCACGGTCATCAGCGGCGCGCCGAACATGACGCCGAGCGCATAGCCGGTCACCAGGTAACCGGCGGTGGGGATGGACACCCCGTAGTCGGCCGCGACCTCGGGCAGCAAGCCCATGATCACGAATTCCGTCGTACCGATCCCGAAGGCCCCGATCGCCAGGGCCAGAAGCGCGAGAGGCATGGAGGGGTTACCTTCCCAGACGATTGCAGGAGCGCTTAACGTGCTCCCACAATAGTTGCAGACGCGGGCTATATGCAAACGACGTCAATTGCGGGACTGCTCTATCCTGGGTGTCAGCCGCTCCGGGACGGAGGAAACGCCAATGACAGCGACGGACCCCGCGCTCACCGCTCTCGCCCAGAGCTGGTGCGCTCTCTCCCTTCTCCACGGGAGGATCGAGGCCCACATCGAGCGCGCCCTGCAGGCCGGGCACGACCTCAGCGCGCGCGAGTACTCCCTGCTGGACGTACTCAGCCGGCAGCACGACGGCGACGGGGGGCATCTGCAGATGAAGCAGGTAGCCGACGCGGTCGTTCTCAGCCAGAGCGCCACCACGCGCCTGGTCACCCGACTCGAAGACCGGGGCCTCCTGGAGCGCTACCTGTGCCCCACCGACCGCCGGGGCATCTACACCAACGTCACCGCGGCAGGCCTCGCGTTGCTGGAAGCGGCGCGTCCGACCAACGACACCGCCCTGCGCGAGGCCCTCGACGAAGCGGCGAAGAACTCCGAGCTGGCACCGCTGGTCCGAGTCGTGGAGACGCTGAAGGCTCCCGTGCCCGCATAGGGCGCCCGAGCACGGGCCGCCGCGCGGCATCTGCCCACCGGCCGGCTGTGCGTAAGGTGCGTCCATGGAAGATCTTGAGATACGGGCCGCCGCAGCCGATGACGTCCCGGCGATCGTCGCCATGCTTGCGGACGACCCCCTGGGCGCACAGCGCGAGTCACCGAACGACCTCGCTCCGTACCTGGCCGCGCTGGAGCGCCTCAGCACCGATCCGAATCAGCACGTGGTCGTGGCGGTCCGGGAGGGCAGGGTCGTCGGCACGCTCCAGCTCACGATCATTCCCGGGCTCTCCCGTCGGGGTGCAACCAGGTCGATCGTCGAAGGGGTGCGCGTCCATGCGGACGAGCGCGGCAGCGGCCTGGGAACACAGCTCATCGAGTGGGCGATCGAAGCATCCCGGAACGAGGGGTGCCAGCTGGTCCAGCTGACCTCTGACAAGACCCGCGCCGACGCCCACCGCTTCTATGAACGGCTTGGATTCACGGCCTCACACACGGGCTTCAAGCTCCAGCTGTGACCGAGCGGTGGGGGGGGGGGGGGGTGTGGGTGGAATAGACGCCGCCCACCCCCCGCCGGTAACACA